>JBAQAF010000037.1:0-1955 GCA_049285595.1 Thermoplasmata archaeon | reverse complement strand
GATCCCTTTGCCGAGGGCGAGCCGCCGAGCGGCTCGGCCGCGGATCCGCGCGTCGCAGACCAAGAGGCTTGGACACCCGCAACCGTGACGTCCGCTCGGCGGCGCCCGCCGGCACGGCTGCTGCTGCTGGTCGCAGTGGCTGTCGTTGGGGCGGTCGTCGCTGTGATCGTGAATAGCCGCGGCGGCTCGGGTGCGGGCGATCCATTCCGCTTGACGGGCGTGATGCGGCTGCCGCAGTCGCCGGTAACCGGTGGGCGGCCGTTCACGACCGTCACTCCTGCGCAGTGGCGGATATCGATGACTCTCCCCTACCCGGGGGTTACCGACTACCAGCTGACCAGCTCAGGCTCGTCGATCACCGGTGGTGAGGTGCTGCCGCCGCCCGGGACCATCGAGATACAGATCGAGGATTTCACTCCGGCATCCGTCGAGACGTTCGTCGGCCCACGCGCTGGCACGCAGAGCCCGATTCGGCTTCTGCGCTATCAGCACGAGCCGCGGGGCGCGAGCGACGTCGTGCGCTCGGTTGCGCCGCACGGCCTCAGTCTGGGTGGCGTGGCGGCCGCCGGCCAGAGCTACACCTACGCATACGCCGGCCGTCGCGACGTGCAAACGGAACTGGTCTCTCGTAGGGCGGGCGACATCGTCTCGATCGAAGTGGATAGCGGCCCGTCGCTGAAGGCGAGCGCTGCGTCGGCGCTGAGCACGATCGTCGCCAACTGGCACTGGCTGAGCCGATCGGAGCAAGCGCCGCCGGCTCAGACGCCCCCGGTTGCCGTGGCGCCGACCGGGCCGCTGCCGCAAGGGCAGTGGATCGCCTCGGGCTTCACCGACGCAGTGACTGGCGGCGTGGCAAACGCGCGCCTGGATCAGCACGATGTGCGGGCGTGGGATTTCACGCAGGCCTGCACGACGGCGACGCGCTGCCACACCGACCTCGTGGAACAACTGAGCGACGGCGCCACGGGCGCGCCGTCGCGGGTCGTGCAAATCCCCGGAAACAGCTGGTGGGAGGCGCAGTCTCCTGCCACGGGCGGGTTTTGCGCGCTCGAAGCGTCCCGTCCGATTCGCAGGGAAACGATCCGCGACACCCTTCGTCTGGCATGGATGTCACCGGCACACCGCGAACTGACCGGCGAGCAGACGGAGACCATCACCGGCTGCGCTGACGTGCTACCAGCGGAGGTGTCATACCACTGGACCGCCACAGCGGTGCCGCGCGTGGCTATCCCGCAGATCACGCTCAACCCACGCCACGCCCCGAGCGCATCTGCGTTCCGCAGCGCAGCTACACGTGTGTGCACCGGCGTGAACGCCCGGGCGTCGCAATTGGTCCTCAGGATCGAACGCGCGGCGGGGCTCACCCGCACCGCGCCGGGCCCCATCGCGAAGGCGGCGGCGGAGGCGAGTATCGCCACGCAGCTGGAGCCGATCGTTCGGCTCTGGGTCGAGGAATACACGCAGATCCCACAGCCCCCAGCCGGCCCGCTCGACGTGCTGTGGCTGCGCGACCTAAACGACAATCGCCAGCAGATCGTCCCAGCGGCCGCCGCGATTTCCGCGCTGCAGGCCGCGGTACTCGCGACGAGTCGCTTCCTGCGCAGCGACAGTCCGGTGGCGCTGCAAACCGCGGTCAGCGAGGGCACTCTGTTCGCCGAGGATCAAGCCGAAAGCGAAGGGCCCGCAAAGGCCAGCAAGGCAATCGAGAGAGAGCTTCGCCTGCCCGCGATCTGCATCAGCCCGCCGGCGTTCAAGTCGGTCTCCACCGCCCGGGTCGTCGCCTGAACGCCTGCCGTTGGGGCGAAGGGGGCCCCCGACCGGAGTCTGCGCGGACCCTCCGGGCCGGTCTGGCCACAACGCCCGGGACGGCCTCGGTCGCTGGAGCGCCCGCTACGATGGCCGCGCAACCAGACCAGCGGGGAGTGTGATCGGCCATGGACAGCGGGGACCAGGAC
>JBAQAF010000036.1:0-109383 GCA_049285595.1 Thermoplasmata archaeon | reverse complement strand
GGAGGGTGAGTCCGTTCAGCCGACGTTCCTCGAGAGTGGCCGTGTCACGACGGCGCAGCGCCCATCGTCCCATGAGGAGGGCGATAGCAGAGGCCGGACATTAACCCATTTACGCAAGTGTCAGTAGCGCGGTCGCCGTCTTTGAGGCGCTCTCTGGTGTTGAGTTCACTAAGTCCAAGTCGGAGCGAGTCAGAATCGAGATCCTCCTGAGGCAGATCCCCCTGGAACCGTTCGATCTGGACTCCGCCCGCAGGTCGGCTGAGATTCGGGGCGAACTTCAACGACTTGGGCACTCTCCCGGCGCTCCCGACGTTATGATTGCGGGTCATGCGCTGGCCGCGGGTCACACGCTGGTGACCCGAGACCGCCGTCTTGCCAGTGCCGGGAATGCCCTTGGATTGAGCACGATTCTGTTTTGATCCTCTGCCTCCCGGAGCCCGGTGTGTAAGTCGTCAGCAGCCGGCGATTGAGGTGCAAACCTGCTTGAACCCACCGCCTGAGGCGGATTCCCCTGGGACGCCGCGCATCTGTCGCAGTGCGATCCGAACTAGTATCTGGCGAACTATCGGATTTCTTGAACAGATTGGAAGATGACGCAGGGGAGCTCACACTCCACTCGCGAAGGCAACATCGTTCCCTAGCCATCCTACCTAATCGGCTGAGGCACGTCTGCTGAGCGTTCGGTTCGAAAGTCGGTGCCGGTGCCGCCGCTTCCCACCGAACGCCGGGGCAGTGCATCTGTTTTGCATTGAGCGATGGACCAATCACTTCATGTCACCGGGTGGCAGTCCACCGGAATTCTATGAGGACGGGTCTGAGC
Source organism: Thermoplasmata archaeon (assembly GCA_049285595.1). Lineage (GTDB taxonomy): Archaea > Thermoplasmatota > Thermoplasmata > Lutacidiplasmatales > UBA184 > Lutacidiplasma. The sequence goes on along the minus strand of JBAQAF010000036.1, from coordinate 108,563 downwards.
AAGTTCGGTGCAGTCCTCATTGGCGGACTACTGCTGATCGGAGGCTTGGGAGTCGTTCAGGCGGTCCTTGGAGCTACGCCGGTGGTTCCGCACCCTTCACCGTCTCCAACAACCCTCCGGGGATCGGTAGGCATCGCCGCCCCTACGCCTCCCTGGACCGCGTCATCACACGTTACGTCCCACGCTGCTTCCGCCGTCCCCCGGCCGGAAGCTTCCAACCTTTCCTTCGGCGAGATTGCCGGAGTCCCCACGCAGGGGGCAGCTGGCGAAACCTATGACGCCGCGCTCGGCGAATTGTTTGTCGCGGACGCGGGCTGCAACGTTTCGCCTTATCTCGGCGGCCTGGGAATTGTGAACGCCACGACGTTCAACGATGTGGCAACCGTGTACGTCGGGTGCCCAGCGTACGGAGTTGCGTTCGACCCGGTTACGAACCAGATTTTCGTTACCACGTCAACGAACGTCACGGTGGTCTCAGCGGCAACAGACACTGTACAATACTCGTTGGGCGTGCCGGGCGGAGCCGTGGGCATCGTCTACGACTCTGCGAAGAATGAAATGTTCGTCACCGGGAATCAGCTGTACGTTGCGGTGATCTCGGCGAGCAGTGACACAATCTCCGCAGAGATTGCTCTCGGACCGGACGGGACATTCCTCAACGGAACCGTCCCGGCGTACGATTCCGCGCTTGGCGAGATCTTCGTTCCGATATGGCAGGGCGGTAATGTAAGCGTCATCTCGGACGCTACCAACCGAGTCGTGGCGAAGATTTCCGTCGGAGGTTCACCTCGGTCCGCCGTATGGGATCCTGGGAAGGACGAAGTGTTCGTCGCCCCCACCGGATCGAACGACGTGAGCATAATCTCGACCGCTACCAATTCCGTCGTGGCGAAGTTCAACGTGAGCGGGCACCCACTTGGTCTGGCGTACAATCCCCTTCTCAACGAGGTTCTCGTCGGAAACCAACTCTCTCGCGGCTACCACAATCTTACCACGGAAGTGGATGCCATATCCGACTCGACTAACCGCCGCGTCGCGCAGTGGCCGATCGGTCCGAACCCCCCGACGTCTCTTCTCTACTACCCGGCGACCCGAGAGGTGTTCGCGGCCAGTTCATGGTCAGGCAATCTCTCCGTGCTTGGCAACGGATACTCAGCAAGGTTCGTGGAGAATGGGCTCGCGTTCAACAGCACCTGGTGGGTGACCGCGGGCAATCGCTCGATAGAGTCGAACACCACCCGCATCCCATTGACCGCGGTGAACGGCACACTCTCGTTCGCGGTGAGCGCGCAAGGACCGTACAATGTTACCCCTACGTCAGGGTCCTTCGATGTGCGCGGAAACTCGACGCGGACCGAGATCAATTTCTCGGCGGCCTTCTACCAGATTCTGTTTCAGGAAAACGGCCTCCCCGCCGACAAATCGTGGACGGTCAACCTCTCCGGCACGGATCACACATCGACGACACGAAACATCACGTTCTATCGATCGAACGGCTCGTACCGTTTCACCGTCAATTCGTCCTCCCCGGGGTACCTGTGGAATCCCGCCGTGGGACTTGTGAACGTAACGGAGGGACCCATCAACCTCACCATCAGCGCCACCCCTGTCTTTTCGGTCGAATTTGTCGAGAGTGGCCTCCCGCTGGGGACAGAGTGGTTGGTGACCCTCGGCAGCGCCACCAATTCGAGTTCGGGGACTGAGATTGGATTCGAGATGCCGAACGGCACCTATTCGTTCCGCGTCCCCCCTCTGACCAGCTTTGGCTTGACTCCGTCCGCCGGGATGGCAGAGGTTCGTGGGGCTCCGCTCGTCTTCACATTGGAGGCGTTCCGCACCTATGCGGTCACCTTCGAAGAGAGTGGCTTACCGACGCGCACGAGTTGGTCCGTGACACTGGGAGGAGTTAGCGAAGCGACGACATCCTCCTCTGCGACGTTTCGAGAGGCCAATGGAACCTACTCGTTCAAGGTCGGTCCGAGCCCAGGCTACTCCGGAACTCCGCCCGACGGCAGCGTGACGGTAGCGGGTCTGGCCCAGAGTGTCTCCATCAATTTCACGATCTCGGTCTACACGCTGAGCTTCCATGAGACCGGCTTGCCGACGGGAACGGACTGGACCGTCCTCCTCGACAGCACCCCCGAGTCTTCACCCTTAGCTACCATCTCGATCCTCGAGCCGAACGGTACCTATGGTTACTCCATATCCCAGTTTGAAAGCTACAGGTTCGGGCCCGCTTCAGGGTACGTGATCGTGGACGGGAGTTCGGTGACCGTCCCGCTGTATGCGGACCTCACGTTCTCAGTGACCTTTACCGAGACCGGATTGCCGGCGCAGGCCGGTTGGTCGGTCACGTTGGATGGCCATTCTGATACGGTCTACGCAAGCGAAACGACCTTTTCCGAGACGAACGGAACCTACTGGTTCACTGCCTCAGGGTCGGCGGGATTTCTGGCCAGCCCGGGATCCGGTTTCGTCAGCGTGGATGGTTTCGTCGTGACCGTCTCCCTGAACTTCTCCCACCCATCCTCCCCCGTGACACCGGGTCTCGGGGAGGGCTTGCTGGGGCTTCCGGGTTACGACGGCCTATACCTCCTCCTCTGGAACGCCGTACTTTCGCTCATCATCGTGGTCCTCGCCGTCCTTCTCGCTAGAAGGCGACCGCCCTCAGGCCCTCTGGTGGTGAGCCCCCCAGGCGCTACTACATCGCTAAGCGAGGCCGATGGAACTCCCCGACCCGTTGAGCGTGACCCCGACCAGGAATTTCTCGCGTCGCTGGGGACCGCGAGATAGATCGTGGGGAAGCAGGCAGTCCCAGATTCTAGGCTGCCGGTTTGACTCCCTATCTCAGCGACTCGGTTCGACCGAGCTTACCCGGGTGGACGTAGAGCCTCCGAGGGCGGGAGTTCACCTACTCACCCCGACAGCCCGGCTCGTGAAGCGGCACACGCGAAGGGGTGACATTTGCCATGACCGTCGACTTCTACAATTCAGAGATATTGCACTGAGACCCCCGGGCAACTCGGGCGAATTCGACGAGGTGTACCATACGTTGAGCCGCTGCCGGTCGGGCGACTGTCCTCAGCCATGCCAGACCGATTGCAGGGTTAGGTTCAATCCAAGTTGAACTCGAGCTCCCCCACTCGAGGATTCCCTAGATCGCTCTCCCTAAAGAATTGGGCCATGGAATACTGCCTGGAACTCGACTGTCTGGGGACCCTCGGTCGAGTTCACTATCTGGATCGCGAGCGGTATCGGGCGCGGCCAGAGACCGCCGTACTGGATCGAGCAGGAGGAGCCCGCGGATGCTGTGGAGTAACAGTAACCCCCAAGGGACACGTTCACGAGACCGCCGCTCACGTCGAGCCAGGTAAGAGTTCCTGTCGACTGGGGCGGGACTTCCACCTCCGCACACCCCTGCCCGGGTACGAAAGGCCCGCCACATGCTACTCCGCCCTCGAGGGTCCTCACCTCCCCCGAGGTGCTCCGCGTTTCCGGAACGACTGAGAGGATCGATATCGCGACCAGGATTGCGGCGAAGATCCCGACAAATGCTAGTCGCCGCCGGGTCCATCGGTGGGAAGACGCAGGGTACCATTTGAACGGAAGCCGCATTCCGGGGCTCCGAACCTCCGGAATCGACCGATGATAGAAAGTCCCTTTGGAACATGCCCACCGGACGATAGTAGTCGATTTGTCGCGGGTGGGGTTGGGACGGGCGGTTCAGCCGAGTTCCCTTCGAATCCCACCTACAGTTCCCAACAGGTAATCGTCTCTTGGAGGAGCTGGGAGGGAGCACTTTACTGAGGGGGCGCGCACTTCTCTCAGCGCACTCTGGCACTAGAACCGAATGAAGTTGGCTGCCCCTGGTCTGAGCTCGGTCGCCTAGAGATCGGGGCTCGCCAGGAGGTGATGCTCGACCTCCTCGCTGGTGTCGGTGACCGTAGAGGCGTGGACTTCGGCGAGTCCCGCGCACCAACCTCTCCTACGCCCCGGGCGAGGCCAGCTCTTCGAGATCTTCGCGAAGCGTCAGATGGATGGAAGGTAGATCAACCGAATGTCCGCGGAGACCCAAAACTGACCGGAACTGTGCGAGAAATTGTAAAAGACGAGCGTATCGTTCGCGGTAATGTTCCAAGGACCCGACCAGCCCGGTCCAACGTAGAATGACGCCGGGAGCACTGGGCACGGGCTGCTCGATCCGCCCCCCAGGACGATCGATCCGGGCGCCTGAATCGCGGCAGGATCGGTCTTGAACGCCGCGAAGAGGCTCGGCGGGAGGATCGCCATCTCACTCGAACAGGCGGTCGTATTGGAGGAGCCTTGAATCCAGATGTCCCTCGCGCCGGCAGGAAGCGGCAGGGTCCATGCGAGGTACGCATGGGAGAGGATCTCGACCGACTCCACTCCCTGAACGCCTTCGACGACCGGGTCAAAATCTACTCCGATCGACTGAGCCACCGTCACGACGGCATCCTCGGATCCATAGACGTCACCCACAAAATCAATCGCATAGAGGCCCGGGGGAATCAGTGTATCGTTGAAGTTTCCGGCTCGGACATAGCCGTTCGGGAGGCACGGGTAGTTGCAGCTGACCGCTCCCTCAGTTAGGTTCACGACCCCGAAGGAGAGGCGGGAGGTGGAACTCCAGATGCCATGCACCGTGACGGGGGCTACAACGCAGAACGGGAGAGGACCCTCGCTCAGATTGTACGAGGCGCCCGCCGACAGGATCGTAGGATTCGATGCGGTCAGCATCCGTGTCGGTGCAGGCAATGCCGTAGATTTCGTACAGGCTTCGAAGAGCGGAGCAGCGCTGACGCGAGGTTGGACCGCAATCCAGTACCCGACCGTGAGCGAGAACGCAACACCAACGACGACGAGGAGGGTCACTAGCTTCGTCTTCGTTGTCATCGACACGGCCCCCCTCAACTCAGGATCGTCTACAGAGGGTAAGCCGCCACTCCCAATGAAACCGTGGGTTGCGGAGCGCGGTTCAGGGGTCGATAGGCTCCTGGCCGAACGAGAGTGTCTGACCTATTCGACGTACTACAGAATGCAACCCGACTCCGGTCGGACGGAAGCACGAAAATCGGTGGCGGCTAGGTTCAATCCTGGTTGAGCAGACAATTGCGCCGGCCGGCGTTTTCACCGCAAGGTCCGTTTTGAGCTTCTCACCGTCGGGGATCTTGACTAGATTCGACTCAACGCTCCATACACATTGAGCCCAGTTGAGTTCGGGCAAAGCCGCTGATCTGAGGTCGGCCCACATAGGGAACGCAGCCGCAAGTCCGGCGCGGAACGTGGATGCGAGTTGATCGGATTCCACGAGGCCGATGGGCCGGCGGTCCCGAGTTACTTCCAGAACTTCCGGTGGTTGTCGGTCCAGATGGCGGTGGAGTAGGTTCCTGGCACCGACATGCTCCTCACTCGGTCCCAGATCTGAGTGCACGCAGGAGTGAATTCCTTTCTGTCCGCGGCCTCCATGGAAGATAGGCTCTCGAACTCTTCCATCCATATCCGACCTGGGGTGGCGGGACTCGAGCCGTATCTCACGGCCCAGGTACGGGCCGAAAGAATGCTGGGGTGACCTTCCCGCACGTGCTGAAGCAGCTTGGACAGGACATCCTCGTCGTGTTCATGCGCATGTTCGTACTTCAGGCTCCATTGGGCTACTCGGAATATGCTCATGGACCTACACGGCTGAGCGCGCACCTCTACATTACTCGTGAGTTGGACCACATGCGTAACGTCTCCGAATTCTACCTCCGTGTTCAATCCTGATGGTACCCAGTTCGTCGATCCGAGAATCACTCGATTCTTGGAGGAGCCTGATAGACCTAGTCCAGATGTTTCCACCGCTCAGCTAAGGGTGCGCCGTAAACCCGGCCTGAACAAAATCCTGGTCGAAGGAGAACGCATCCCGGATGCCCAGTGATCTCATGATGACGAAACTTGAACAGTCGGTGACGCTCCATTGTTTGTCGGAATGGCTCGCCATCAGTTCCACCGCTTCTCGATGATGAACAGGCTCGACCCAGAACAAGCCAACGCCATTTCCCTCTCGAACTGCTTCTGACAAGGCGATCGCGGGTTCGAGCCCGATCCGACGTCGGATCATTGTAACTGCCTCCGCCATCACATAATTACTCGTGACTTGCTGGCCAAATTCTCCCTTCGCGATACGCCGATGTAGCGCAGAGGCCGAGCCATGGTTTCTATCGTGAGAGTCGGCTAACGCTAGCCAGGCGCTTGTATCGACGAAGATCATCGCACCGGACCGTAGAGTTCATCGTCATGCTTCCGAGCCGAATCGTGCCCCTTCCTACCGCTCGCTCCAAGCGGGAACATCCGGAAAATCTGGCTCGTGGGGTCGGTGACCTCTTCGGCGAGGTACGCGTGAAGCGCCTTGCGGACGACTTCCTTCATGGGCTGTCCGGCGGCCTCTGCCCGTTGCTTCAATAAGCGGTACTCCGACTCCGGAATCTGGGCCTGAACCAGCGTCATACGAACTGTTACATTCACCATTCTACATAAGCCATACTCATGACTCGAGCGGTGGGTCCATTTGCGGCGATCCCCGGATCTGAGCACACTTCCCGGAACCCGTGTGGGCGGGTTCGGGCCGAACTTCGGCGAAAGTCGACGATTATCGATCCATTTCCAAGTGTCCAATGCTCATGTGCCCTTCACGACCGCCGCTTTCCGATGGCTCACAGGTCGACCATGCCCGAGATCGCGCACGGCGATCGCCGTGGATGTAGTCGGGTCAGGATCGGCTACTTGCGGCCATCCTGATAGTACATGTGCTTCGTCACGACCGTGCTTAGAACAGGCATCCGTTCCGCCAGCGCTCCGGCAATCTCTTGCACCGTGGCCTTGGTCCATCGGCCCCACAGATCAATGGAGAGAGCGTGGCGCCGAAACCGCGGCACCCTCCGGATCGTCACATCGATGCGGTTCCCGTGAAGGTCGGAGGTGCGGATCGAAAACGATCGGGCCGCGGCGAACGAAGACGTCGTTTCGCCCTCGAGCGCGTTCAGCAACTGTCCCACGGGCTCTGCACCGTTCGGATCTCGCGAGGAGAACTCAGGTGGGGGAAGCCATCCCCCTGGGCTGAGCTCCCAGTGGTCGATTCGCCGAAATCGACAGACTGAGAGCGCATGCAGGGTGTGTGCCGAAAGCCAGGCGAGATCGGAGACTTTCGCTCGTTTGTGTTCTTGGAAGATAGATTCGAGACGCTTCCAGGACGGGAGACTAGTCCGTTCGGGGAACTCTGCCCGCAGATCGATATCGAGATGTACGTGAGAAAAGGAGCGGTCGCGCCCCCGTCGGTTGGAGCGAGGTCCACTCCATGGGGGATTCAGAATCGAGTTGGGCCCGATCAACCCGGGCGCGGAAAGAGGGATCGGCGCGGGCGTGGAGGGCGTCATGGCCCCGCAGGTCGTGACAGAGTAAGAGGTTTGGGTGGAGGATGCGTAGGACAGACGGGACGGAAGGAGTTCGAGACCGATCTCGGCGATGCAGACGATCCACGTGAACTTCGCCCCTGAACACGCCCGGGACACTCCTCGAGCGCCTCAGAGATCGTCGGCGCATTCAGAATCGATCGCCTGGCCAGGCGGCGTCGGTCACCTTCTGGGACTTTCATCCCCGTCCTCGGCCCCGTCGCTCTGGGCGCGTCCGGAATGACCTCGAGCGTTGCGATGGACCGCTGAACCTAGGGCCGTGAGCCGGCTCCTTGGGTTCAATGTGACTTGCACGCGCGGTTCGATGCACCTTGAGCCTCCAAGGTCTGTATCATCGAAGTCGGCGGGGCCGATCTGTGGTTGGACGTTTCGCCCAAGGGAAGTTCCCGAACATTTGCCTTCGAACAGTACGACGTTCGCCCCGATCGTGCCGGCTCCGGGGGGAGCCGCGCGGCCGGCTCTCCGAATCTGATGCGTGAACGGTGCTTAGGAGAGGGGGGCCGAGGCGGCCGGTCTGAACCCGATGCTCTGTTCTACCCAGTGAGCCGATGTTTCCGCCCTCTTTCGAGCGTCGGCGATCGTTGCGCCGCGAGCCACCGCAACTCCCAGCCGGCGGTCCGGATATGCCTCAGGTTTCCCGAAGAGAAATATCCGAACTCCCGGCTCCGCGAGACCCTTCGACAGATTTCCGAACTCAGGGGCGACTCCCGTCGCCGACGCAAGGATCACGTGCGCCGCCGCGGGAACCGTCGGCTCCGGTCCGACGTACGGCAGCCCCAGGATGGCTCGCGCGTGGAGCGCGAACTCACTATTCCACTGGCTACCGAGGGTCACCAATCCGGTATCGTGCGGACGCGGAGAGACTTCGCTGAAGTAGACCGAGTCGCCCACGACGAAACACTCCACGCCAAAGACGCCGAATCCCCCGAGGGCATCCGTGACCGCGACCGAAACGCGTTCCAACTTCTCGACTACCGCCGGAGGAAGTTCGGCCGGCTGCCAGCTCTCGTGAAAGAGCGTACCGGGCCGGGCGTGACCGATCGGGGCCATCACCGAGGTGCGCGGTCGCCCGTCCGCATCATAATGCCGCACGGCGAGCATCGTCACCTCCAGGTCGAACCGAAGGAACTCCTCGATCATGATCCGCGGGTTGGCGACGCGCCCGTGCTCCGAGGCGTCCGCATACGCACGGTCCAGTTCGGTGTCCGACCGGACCACCGTCATTCCGTGACCGGAACTCGACATGATCGCCTTGAAGACGCACGGAAACCCGGTCGTTTGGGCGCCGTCGCGCGCTTCCTCGAGATTGTCCGCGAAGACGTACCGGCTCGTCGGAACGTGCGCTGTCGAGTCGGCGAGAACGCGGATCCGCTCCCGGTCCATGGTCGTACGCGCCGCGTCGGCGTTGGGGATTACGGTCCAACCCTCCTGCTCAAGGCGCATCAGCTCTGCCGTCGCGATCTGCTCGATCTCGGGGACGATCACGTCCGGCTGGACCTCTTCCACCAGGGAACGCAGCGCCGAGGCGTCCGTCATGGTGAGGACACGGCGATGATGGGCGGCCTGCATGGCCGGGGCATGCGCGTACCGGTCGGCGGCTACGACCTCCGCACCGAGTCGCATCGCTTCGATCGCGATCTCCCGGCCGAGCTCACCGCTTCCTAGCAGCAGGACTCGGGGAGCGGTGCCTACCTCGGGCGTCCCGATGCGATCTCGGAAGAGAACACCCGTTCGGGAGCGGGGGGCTGGCATCACCCTCGGGGGAAACTATCGAGAGCTTAAGCCGGCGTGGAGAGATCCGGAGCGCGGAGTCGCGGATCCTCCGCGGATCTCGACTCGCTCCCCCCGTGATATTCGATCGGACCCGTCCCTCAGCGAACGTGGGTCCGGGAGACGCGCATTCATGCGGACGATTTCGCCCATTGCTACCTAAATGCGTAGTAATAGGTCGGCGTACCACGGGGAGAGGCGAAAGCCTCGGAGTTGGTCAAATGGGGAGACGTTGGCTAGTGGGATTGGTCGCCGCGGTCGCAGTCGTGTGCATGGCGGGAGTTGGGTTCTCCGCGTTCACGGCTCAGGCGGCGGTCAACGGGACGGCGAACAGTGCGACGATGGACCTGCAGATCACCGAGGCGGGAAGCGATGGGTGTTTCTACTTCTACAACATCCCGGGCGCGCCGGGGAACGCCAGCATCGTTGGGGAGAATGCGGCGATGAACGTCTTAACCTTCGAAACGTCGAACATGACCCCAAGCACGTACTGTTTCATTGCGTTCAACCTCGTCAATGCCGGCTCGGTCTCGGTTAACGTGAGCGCCCAGCTGGAGACGGCGGGCGCGAACGGGATGTGCGTCGCGGGCCAGGTGAGCTGCTACGGCGTGGTCACGGAGTCCGGGATCGCGTCGGATGGTACCATTTACGTGATCGGCGCGCCCAACTACGGCACCCCTACCGACTCGAGCTCGAATTTTGTCACCCTCAGCCCCGGTGGCGCCTTCACCGAGTACGTTGGGGTCGACCTGCCCCCGGGGTCGGATGACTCGACTCCCGCGAGCGCGACGTTCAGCATCGTCTACACGGCGACCCCCGGCCTGCCGGCGGGTGTCCCCGATGCGAGCTTCTCGGGAGTCGAGAGCCCGTAGACCACGGCGCGTTCTCCTGGCTGAGCGAATCGCATAACCCCTTCTCAGGACAGGGAGGGCCGGAATGGCCCCCCTGCCCGTCGTGAACGAGTTTCCTCAGCGCGCGGGCCAACCGGGTCATAGATAGTCAAGCATCGGCGTGGCCCACCTCCGAAATGGGTTGGCCGGGAGGTTTCGAACGCTCCCCGATCGCCCCGCCGAGGTACGAATCGCTGCCCCCGACGAGAAGGCTACCGACTTGGCTCGGCGACGATGCGCGCGAGAGTGGACCGAGGGCCGATTCCGTATCGCCCAAACGTATTTCAGGAGGGGAACTGGGTCCATGGAGTATGGCACAGGCAACGCCTCCCGCAGCATGGACTCCGCCGACCAACCCATCGCCCGCTCCTTCCCCGCGAGGAGGCGGGGGCGGATCGGGGCTCGCGACGGCTCTGGCAGCGGTCGCGATCGTGATCGCGCTCGTCGCGCTCGCCTTGAACTTTGTCGTTCCCGGTCCCACCGGATCCGCGGGGCCTACCGGTCAAGCCGGTGGAGTGTCCTGGGCCGTGGTGAACCACAACGGTACCCTGGTCTACGCGAACGGCGCTACGGCGGCCGTGAACAAGTCGACCGGCACCTATCAGGTCACCTTCAGCGCCGACGTCTCGGGCTGTGCGCTGGTCGCCACGGTCGGACTCGCGGGTTCGGTAGGACAGGCCGGGCCGAGCGTTGCGAGTGTCACTCCCGTCTCTGGAAACTCCCATGCCGTTCAGGTATCAGTCACGAACATCACTTCGACGCTGCCCACCGCGGCGGGCTTTTCGGTGGTGGCGGTCTGCTCGCCCTCGCTCTTCGCGGTCGTCGGTACTGGGGGAGGAGTGATCCATGGCAACGGGGCCGTCTCGGCAACGACGCCCGGGACGGGAGTCTACAACGTTACGTTCAATCAGTACGTTTCTAACTGCTCGTTCTTGGCGACTCCCGCGACAACCGGCATCGTAACCGTGGCGAATGCGCTCAAGTCTCCCGCCTCCGTGATCGTCACGACCTGGAGCGAGGCAGGTGCGGCGACCGATCTGTCGTTCAACCTGGTGGTACTCTGCGGTAACTCGAACAACTGGGCCGTCGTCTCGTCCACCGGAGTAGAAGCGCGGGGGACCTCCAACGGGACCGAAGCGCTCGGGGGCGCGGGCGCATTCCAAGTGAACATCACCGCGTATGCGTACAACTGCGCCGTGATCGGTACGCTGGGCCTCTCCGCCGCGGGCACCCCGGTCCCTGGAGAGATCACCTACGCCGGGCGAAACGACCAATACCACGCGTTCTTTATCGCCACATCGGACCTCTCGGGAACGGAGACCCCAGAACCGTTCCACTTCGGCGCGTTCTGCTGAGAGGCTCCGCGCTAGGCCACTCCGGCCCGTCGGGTACCCGCCCCCGACGGGCCAACCCCTTTTTCCCCCGCTCGCGCGACGCGCCCCATCCCATGTCCGCAAGTGACAGGCTCTCCCAGTGATCGCGCCGGGTCGTTGGGCCAATTGCGAGTCCATCCTCTAGTGGATCGTGAACGGTCCCGCGCGGATGGGCGTGAACATTGGAGGCAGAACGGTGAGGTTCTCATCGGGGGTACGTTGCGGCTCGTACCGTCCTGGGGGACCCGACTGCAGCCGGAAACATCTTCCATTCGGCCCTCGCAAGCCTGTCGTCCATCATTGTAACGCGCGCGGGCGGTTCGGTGCTGAAGTCCCTCGCTATTCGACTGGCTCTAGATGGAGGCTGATTGATCATCCGAGCTCGTATCGGCGGATCTCGGGCGGGACCTCTTCCTTGAGTTCACGGGGATCTACCTCCAACCGGTATCTTCCGCAACGCCGCCGAAGTGACCCGACGCTGCGGTCAACGGGTGCAGGGCCCGGGAGAGACTCTGCAGGGTGGAGTCTCGGGGCGATCGAGGGGGATTCCCGCTGCGAGGTCGTTCCTCTACGAACTCCGCTCGTCGACCCGGATGGGGATCGGCTCGGGTCGGAGTGGGAGGGACCCGCCTCGGCCAGCCGCGTCGCGGCCGCGAACGTGGGGTGCATGGGTGCCTCGGGGTCGCCGAGTTCGGCCGGCCGGTTCATCAGCTCGCACCGATCGGGGAAGAGCGATGGGATCAGAGTACACACGTTCGGGTCGATCGGCGACCGGCGGGACCCGTCGTTCCACCTGGAGGGGTACTTCTAGGTCCGCCGACCGAGTGCGGAGGCCCACGTTTCCTCCTTCTCCGAAAACGCCCTTAGAACGCGGGGCCGGTCGACAGGCTCAAACTTGTGGGGGCGGTGGCGCTCGATGCACATGAGCTACCGCGCCGTCTCCCTCGATCTCTGGTTCACGACGATCTACCACCCGCGGGGGCAAGAGGCCCGGTGGGACGATTCTCGAGTGAGGTTTCTCGGCGAGTCGATGCAACATAGCGACGGATCCCCGCCCACCGTCGAGGAGATCCGAACGGCGATGGTCGAGGTCCACTCCGATCTGGAGGCGATCGGTCTGAACACCGGAAAGGTCGACCCCGGGATCCTCCTACAGCGGTATGCGTCGCGGCTGAACGCCCGGTGCACGCTCCCCAGTTTCGAGGCCGCTCAGCGATTTTCTGCGAACGGTCTCCGGGAGTATCCCCCGGTCGTCAGCCCGGACGCGGTCGAGGTCGTTCGGTCCCTTCGTGGTCGGGGCATCCCGGTGATCATGATCACCAACACGGCCCGGCGCGCCGACAGTTGGAAGGAGTTCCTGGGGGACCAAGCCGGCCTCGCGTTCGAGCATATCATCACCTCCTGCGAGGTCGGCTCCGCCAAGCCCGACGGAGCGATCTTCGCACTCGCGGCCCGACGACTCGGAGTGCCGGCCCACGAGATCCTCCACGTGGGCGACCGATGGGAACTGGACGTAGTGGGCGCGCAACGAGCCGGGTTCGGAGCTGCGCTCTATCGGGGGCTCTGGCCGCGGTATCCGGAAGGGATGTATCCCGAGACGGATGCCCGAACGGTCGCCACGTCGGGCGTCCTTTGCATCGACCGCCTCGACGAACTCCTCGTCGACGGGCTGGTGACGGCGCCTCGTGAGGGCCGAACGTCGACCGTCGGATGATCCCGCCCCACCTCAGCGAGGTCCGGAAACGGTTCGTGGTCGCGCTCCAGCTCGAGCCGGGCGATCGGGGCGATTCTACGGCGCAACGGTCGTTGGCCGCCGGGGAACCCGACAGTCGATGTAGGATGCCGCTCGATACGGTTTCAACGACGGGCTCGAAGATGCCTCCCGCAGCGATATTTGGGCGGCCCACCGCCGTCATCCTCTGCGGGCAGAGTCGCCCGCTGCTCAACTGGCTCATCTCTGCCCTCGCTTCGAAGACCGACCCCGAGTTCATCTGGACGGATGTCCGGCTTCGGGGGGAGGTCCTCGCCGAGGCCGATCCTCTCGGCCGTGGCTTCGTCAGCTCCGATCGGTCGAACGTCGTCTTCCCCCAGGAGCTGGCTCCGAACGACCCGGCGGGCCGGCCCTCCCCCGAGGTGAGTGCGGACCGGCCGGTACCGCCTCCGACCGTCCGTCGTCTCGGAGATTTCCTCCGACTGCCACTGCACACTCGGGGCCGCCTGGCCGGGGCTCCGACGGGAGGCCAACCGATCGTCCTCGCCCTTTCCAACGCGCGGCGGATGGTCGCACTCTATCCGGCCGAGACCGTGGCCCCGGTCGTCCGGCCGATCGTGGAAGAGGGAGCGATCCTCTTCGTGACCTTCGCCGACGCTCCGCCCGAGGGGCGGTTCGCGTTCGAGACCATCCTACGCGTGGAAGGCGAGAGTCCCCGCCGCTGGAAGGAGGCGACGCGGTGGGTGGAGAAGGCCCCGCCGGACGGCCCGCTTCCAACGGACGCCCGCTGTCCTCTTCCCGATTTCGAGCCGGTCGCCGCGATCCTCGCCTCCGCGTTCCCCTGAGGGGTCGCTCCCGGACGCGGCCTATCGGCCCCGACCCACCGCGGGACGAGCGAGGGAGTTCAGCTCCTCATAGGTGAGCGCCCCCTCGATCAGCATCCGGAAGGTCCCCCGCTCTCTGACCTCCCGACTTGCCCGCCGAAGGAACCCCATCGCCGCGTAGGAGGCGGCCGGCCCGAAGCTGACCCGCTTGACCCCGAGCCGCTCGAGGGTTCGTAGGGGAGGGAGCCCGGGGCGGATCATGACGTTCACCGGGCAGCCGAGCGCCTCCACGAACGTTTGGATCGAGGAACTCTCGCTCACGCCCATCGGATAGACGCAGTCCGCCCCCGCGTCACGGAGCTCGATCGACCGCCGGATCGCCTCCCGGAGACGCGCCGGTTCGCCCCCGGGGGAGTGCCGGTAGGCATCGGTGCGGGCGTTGAGGACCAGGGGGATCCCGAGCGACTCTCCGAGCTGCCGGATCGCGCGGATCTTCGCCACCTGAGCGGGGAGAGGGTAGAGTCCTTTGCCCGAGGGCCGGAGGTCCTCGAGGTTGATCCCGATCGCTCCGGCCCGAAGCATCTGACGCACGGTGGAGACCACGGCGGCGACGCTCGCCCCGTATCCCGAAACAACGTCGGCCGTCAACGGCACGGAGAGAGCGCGAGCGATACGAGCGACCGCCGCGACCAACTGACGACGGGGCATCTCCTCCCCATCCGGAAACCCCAAGGAGACCATCAGGCCCGCGCTCGACGTGGCGATCGCAGGGAATCCGCTCTGTTCGAACAGACGGGCGCTCGCAACGTCCCAGGCGTTCGGAAGTACGAGCAGCTTCGGACGATGGTGCAGCGCCCGGAACGCCTCCGCTCTCCTCGCCTGGGATTCCATCGCAAGTTCGCAGAACACCGCTCCGCATAAGCCCGAATCCTTCTCCCCGACGGGCGGCGGCGGTTCCGGGCCCGTCGGGCCTTCGGCCCGTGCGAAGACGTCGCCGATTCCCGGCCGCCAACCGAGGATTTATCTCCCGGACCGTGCAAGCTCTACCCACTTCGGCTCGGAATCGGACCCGGGGAACCGGGACCGGTCCCGTGGAGGATCGCAGATGCAGACCCCCGAGAACCCCAGTGGGCCCGTACTTCGACGAATCGTCCTGATGGTCTTCGAGGGGCTCCTCCCGAGCTCCTCGCGGGGCTCGCTCCGTTCCGCCGGGCTGGTCCCCGGGGGGTCCGGGGGGGAGGCGGTCGACCGTGCCTAGATCGAACTGTCCCCGGTCGATCGACCTCATCACTCGACGGGGCCGTCGCTTTGGGCTCAGTCCCCGCGACCGTCCGTTCCGGGGGCGTCCCCTCGGGGGTGCGACCCTGGAGTGGAACCATGCGGTTCCGGAGCCGATCCGACCTTCGACGACGATCGTCCCCCTCGTTCGGCGCGAGCGATCCCATCCTCCCGCGGCGGCTCCTCCTGCGCCCACTCCGAATCCCCTGCCCCCCTGCGACCGTACCCCCGAGCCGAACCCAGGGCTGGCCAGCCTCCAGAGCTATCTCGAGCGCTGCGGGCTCGGAACGGCCCTGATCGACCTGGTCTGGGTGCGGACGGCGATCCTCAACGGGAATCCGTACCGAGTCCAGGTCCACTGTTCGGAGGCCGTGGCCCACGGAGAGCGCCCTGGCCGATTGCTCGAGCTGAGCGACTGGGCGGAGTCGACGGCGTTCACCGAACGAGAGCGATGCGCGCTCGCCTGGACCGATGCGCTGACGCAGCTCCCGCGCGCGCGGGTCTCCGAGGAGATGTACGAGCAGGTCCGCCAGCAGTTCACGGACCGGGAGGTCGTCGATCTCAGTTGGGCGATCGTCGCCATGAACGCATGGAGCCGGCTCGCGATCGCCTTCCGCCTCTCGCCGAGCCCGCTGGGCACCGCCGTGCCCGGCCCCTCTTCGGGTGGGCCGATCTAATCCGAGCCGGCCGAGGGCCGGCGGATCACGCCGGAGTGGAGCTCGATGGCTCCCGTCACCCGGTCGATCCGGCCCCGCACACCGAACGTCCGGCCGAACCCCGCGACCTCCACGATGTACCAGAGGACTTCGTACGCACCCCCGCGGAGCACCGCCTCCCCGACGTGGGCCCGCATCGCCATCCACTGATTGTGCTCCATCGCGGCGAGGTACGTCCGTTCGAGGGCCTCCTGCTCGGAACCGACCGGACCGGGGGAAGGCGCGACCTTCGCGACCTCGAACGATCGCTCGGGAGCGGCGCGGCCCTCCCCGAAGCGATAGCGCCGGAACCGCAGCCGGTACCGGGCCGGTGAGTCTTCCTGGTCGAAAAGCGTCCAGACGCGGGGGTTCGAGGTGGGGGCGACGGCGGTGAATCCTTCCCGCTTCCGAACGACGCCGGCCCGCCAGCGCGCCACACCCCGCAACAGCAGGTAGCCGCCGTAGATCGCCGTCAGGATCCAGGTCGTCTCCACCCAGAGCGAGAACGGGACGTGGCCCCGCTCCGCGATGAGCGTGACGAGCGTCACGCCCGTGAGCGTGAGCATCGTCACGTTGATCGCCACGTCCGCATCCAGACGCAGGCGGCGCAGCGAGAACGGCAGCAGCGGCAGGACCGCGAAATGCGTGAACCCATCGAGAAAGACGTGGGAGAGGCCGCCGATCTCCATCGCCACAAAGTAGCCGACGGTCGACGCGGGGGTAAAATACGGCAGGTACGGCACCAGGAAGCAGCCGACCCCAGCGACGATCGTCACGCCGAGGATCGAGTGGGTGATCCCGTGGTGACGAAGGATCGGGAAGCGGCGGGAGAGCGGGAACAGGAGCGCGTCCCCGTCCGGGAGGCCCCCGGCGAGAGCGCCGGCCGCAATGAACTGGGGCGCCCCGGGTCCCCAGAGGACGAACGAGAGCAGGTACGCGAAGACGACGTGGGTGAACAGGTCCACGTGCCGGTCCCCGGGTTCAGTGCGTCGGGGGTGCCGGGGCGGTCGGAAGTCGTCCCCGCAGGAAGAGCCCGAGGGCGAGCGCCACGACGAGCAACGCGAGCATGACGCCGAACGTCAGGTCGTAGGAACTGATCAGGGAGCCCCGGTAGAGCGTGATGTACGTGCTGCAGAGGGGGAACGGCGGGCTGGCGGAGGCGCACGCCGGGCTCGGGGACGGATCGAGGGTCGCGAACCGGGTCTCCTGGATCGAGGCGAGAACGGAGAGACCGACCGCACCGCCGAGCGACTGGAGGAACTGGATCAGGCCGCCGGCTTCCCCCACGTCGATCGTGGAGACCTGGTTCTGCGCCGCCAGGAGGAAGACCGGGAACGTCAGGCCGATGCCGAAACCGAGCGGCAGCAGCGCCACCACGACCCCCGCCGTGGGAATGAACCCGAAGGCAAACTTCCACAGCGGGGTGGATACGGAGAGCATCGACAGGTCGACCATCCCCAGGATGGCGATCACGATCCCGAGGAGCGCGACGACCCGGTAGGAGAGCCGGGTCAGCAGCTGACCCCCGAGGGCCGCCCCGATGACGAGCGGGACGACCAGGAAGTAGAGGATGTCGCGCACGGTGTTGGCGGTGTTGGCCCCGGCCGGAGCCAGGGCGAAGCTGACCACGAGCGAGAGGAACGTCGCGACGGGGAAGAAGACCATCCCGATGAAGTACGTCGCCCCACCGCCGGCGGCGATCACCCGCAGGCCGAACAACCGGATCGGTACGAGGGGGTTCTCGTTGCGGAACTCCCAGACGAGGAACACCACCACGAGCACTCCGGCGGTCAGCAAGAGCCCGACCACCGGCAGCTCCGTCCACGTCCAGCCGTTATCGGCGATCTGATAGAGGGGGAACATGAGGGCCGCGACCCACCCGGTCAGCAGGAGCGCCCCGACGGTGTCGAACCGCCGAACGACGGGGGGACGCAACGGGCCGAGCACGGAGGCGATGATCGCGAACCCGACGATGCCCACGGGGATGTTCACGTAGAATACCCAACGCCAGCTCGTGAACCCTACGATCGCGCTCCCGATCAGGGGCCCCGCGACCACGGCGATCCCGAACACTCCCGAGAGGGCGCCGATCACCCGCGCCCGGGTCTCGGGAGGGAAGGTGACCGCGATGATCGCGATCCCGACGGGGAAGAAATCGCCGCTCCCGAACCCTTGGACCGCGCGGAAGACGATCAGTTCGCTCAGGTTCTGACTGAGGCCGGCCAGGATCGAACCCGCGATGAAGATCGCGAGGCCCCCGAGGAAGACGTTGCGTCGACTCCAGAGGTCGGAGAGCTTCGCAAAGATCGGGATCCCGGTCGTCGAGGCGATGACGTACGCGCTGATGACGAAGGTGCCGCTGTTCGGCTGGTGGAACTGGTTGAGGATCGTGGGGAGCGCGGTCAGCACGACGAAACTGTCGAGCGCCCCCATCAGCAGGGCGAGCAGGATCCCGACGACCACGAGCAGCTCGAACCGGACGGACGGGTTCGGAGTCGGCGTGGGGGGATCCGTGGTCGGGGGGGAGTCGGACGTAGTGGCGCGGGGCTGGAGCGACCGCATATAGGAGGCTAGGTCGGGGGAACCTCCGGGTTACCAAGCATTCCTCGAACTCGGGGCCTGTTCTAGGGAAGACGAGTCTGGCCGTCCATCGCCGGCCCCGGCGACCAATCTCCGGCGGGGAGGCCCATCTCCTCCCGGAATCGGCTGACGGACGCTGGGGCGAAGCCGGCGAAGTGGTTGTTGAAGAAGACGAACGCCCTCGCGATCTCGGGCGTGCGTGCCTTCAGGAGGTCGGCCCAGCGATGCATCTCGGTCGACCGGTCGATCCGTACCTCCCCGTGCGTCTCGGCCGGTACGGTCGTGTGATCCCCGATGAACCGCAGGTAGACGAAGTCGGTCGTGAGCTCGGGGGGCACGTCGACGTACGTCAGATAGGACCAGGCCAGAGCGATCTTGCGGCGCGACAGGTCCGAGCAGAGGGCCTCGAGGCGCACCGGCTCGAACCAACCGGCGTCGCGCAGCTCGACCGCGTACCGCAGCGACGGGTCGAGCGCATCGAGCAGTTCCGTGAGATAGTAGGTAGCGCGTCCCGGCTTCACCCAGGGCGAGAACTGCAGCAGGATCGGTCCGAGCTTATCGCCGAGCAGCTTCGCGGTCTCGGTGAACTCGCGCAGCTTCTGCGGGTCGATCGGCTTCTTCGGATCGACGTACTCGCGGGTCAGCTTGAGCGTGAATCGAAAGTCGTCCGGCGTCTTGCTCTTCCAGGCCCGCACGACGAACGGGGCCGGGGGTCGGTAGTACGTCGAGTCGACCTCGACCGCGTTGAACTTGCGTGCGTAGTGCCGCAGCCGCTCGCCGTCGGGGATCCCCTCCGGATAGACCTTCCCCCACCACGCGTCGGAGGTCCACGACGAGCAGCCGATCCGCAGCTCCGCGGCCACGGTCCCGCAGGGCGGCTGGTCCGCATAATGCCAGCGCGCCGCAGCCTCTTCCGAGCCGAAACGGCTACTTCGGAGGCGGTTGCGGGGTCGAGCGTCGCTCGAGCCGGGCGTGGTAGGCCGGTAGACGCCCGCGCCACCCCACGCTATACTCGGTCCGGTGGAACAGGAATCGAGACTCGAGGGAGAGGGCCACCTCTTCGAGCGACGGGCGATGCGGCGGTCCCATCGACTCCTGGTACTCGCGCGCGACCCAGGAGAGAAGATACGCTCCTCCCGGGCGGAGCACGCGCGCAAGCTCGGTCGCGTACGCGCTCCGCAGGCGGAGAGGCAGGGTGTGAAAGCATCCCACATCGATCGCACCCCCGAACGTGCGGTCGGCGTACGGAAGACGCAGGGCGTCCCCGACTCGGAAGTCGACGCGAAGCCCGGCGCGGGAGGCCCGCGCCCGGGCCGCCTCGATCGCTCCGGGGGCGAGATCGATCCCGCTGACGCGGAAGCGGGAGCGGGCCAGGAAGAGGCTGTTCGTCCCCGCGCCGCAGCCAAGATCAAGAATCCGGCTCCTTGGGCGGAAGACCCCCGCGACGACGTTCTCGCGTACCCAGCCGTAGGGGCGGGGGGAGAACCACGGCAGATCGCGGTACGAGCTCTTCTCGTACGTCCGCTGCCACGCGGCTGCCTCGCTCGGCGGAATCCCGGGCCGTAGCTTCCCCATCGTGATCTGAACTCCTCGCTCCGTCGCCCGGAAGGGAGTGTGATCGGGTCAGCGCCCGGGGTTCAATAGCTCCCCCGCCGGAGGGGCGGGAGGGGCGTCGGGGAGGCGATCAGCGCCTCCTGCCCGAAGGGCGCGGGGCGGCGGGGCCCCTACGTTCCAGGTCTCGGTGTGGATCAGATGCCCCGGACGAGATCGATCGCCCGCAGCAGATCGCGAAGCACCACCGTCTCGCTGGAGCCGCCCGGAGGCAGGGGGCCTGCCACGGCGGTGAAGGTGACCGCCACCGGTACGGGAGCTCCCGCGATGTCGAGGTGTCCCGAGGCGTGAGTGACGACGTAGCCGTTCACGTGGGCCACCGTGTAGGTGTAGGTGCCGTTGATCAGGTAGAGGACGATCGTCGGGGTCGTCGACGTCTCGCTCAAGCCGCCGGCGGAGACCTTCCAGGCCGTGCCGCTGGCGAGGCCGGTCTCCGTGAACGTCACGGCGAACGCGAACCTCACCTGGAACGTCTCGCCGTGGACGATCGTCGTCGGACCGCTCGCCGGCACCACCACCGTGTCGAGCTTGACGATGGTCGTGAGGCTCCCGACGGAGGCGACCGAGTACGCGTACGTCCCGGGCGACAGGTGCGCGAAGGAGATCGTGGCGGCGGTCGAGCAGGTCGGCGACCCGACCGTCACGCACCACGCGGTCCCCGGGGCGAGCCCCTTCTCGTGGAACTTGATCGCGTACGTGGTCCCGTGGCCGAACAGGACCGGCTGGGTCAGGTCCGCGCCGTGCACCGTCACGGTTCCTTCCGGTGCGATGTTCGTCACCCGGTACGCGCCAAAGCTGTGCACGAGGTAGGTGTAGGTGCCGTTCGGTTCGACGAACGCGATCGTCGCCCCGGTCCCGGTCTGGAGCGTCCCGTTCAGAGAGACGGCCCACTCCTTGCCTGCGGGCAGCCCGGTCTGAGTGAACTCAACGAAGTAGACGTTGTGCGTGAAGTCGATCACGACCGACACGGTCGCGCCGCTCACCGTGACCGATCCGGAGGAGGGGGTCGCCGTGTAGCCAGGGAGGCTGCCGACCGACCAGCTGAACGTCCCGTTCGGCAGATAGAAGACGAGCGAGTTGAGCATCGTCGAGCCGGTCGTCGAATCGACCGTCAGCGACCAGTCGGTACCTCCGGGGAGCCCGAGCGCGGTGAACGTCACCGCGTAGAGGCTGGGGGGGGTAAACGCGATCGCTGCCGAGACCGGGCCACCCAGGACGCTCACGAGACCGCTCGTCGGGTGGGCCGTGTAGCCGGTGACCGCCCCGACCGAGAAGCCGTAGGTGCCGTTGCCGATGGAGAAGACGATCGTCGTCCCGGTCGAGCTCTGGGTGTTCCCGTTGAGGGTCGCCGACCAGAGCGTGCCGCCCGGTAGGCCGGTCTCGCTGAAGCTGACCGCGTACGTCACGGCGGTGTACGCCATTGTCGGCTCATCGATCCCGGCGCCGATGACTCCCACGCTCCCGGCGAACGGAAGGGTCGACTGGTGCCATCCCGCGATCGCGCTCAGACTGTACGGATAGGTCCCATTCGGGACCATGAACGTCAGCGAATCCGTCAGCCCGTCGGTCGTGAGCGAGTGGGGTACCCCGTTGAGCGTCACCCGGAACGTCATCCCGGCCGGAAGGCCGTTCTCGGAGAACGTGACGGCGTACGTCACCTGGGTGAAAACGACCGCCGCCGAACCGTCCGCTCCGTTGACCGTGACCGAGCCCGCGCTCGGAGCCGCCCGATACCCGGCGACGCCGCCGACCGTGTAGCCGAAGGTCCCGTTCGGCTCCGAGAAGATGATCGACGTCCCCGCGGTGCTCAGGGTGACCCCGTTCAGGGTGACCGACCACAGCGTAGCCGACGCAAGGCCGGATTCGGTGAACGTCACCGTGTACGTGACCTGCGTCCAGCCGATCGCCACGGAGGTGTCGGCCCCGTCCACCGAGACGGAGCCCGAGTTCGGCGTCGCCCGATAGCCGGCGATCCCGCCGATACTGAACCCGTACGTCCCGTTGGGCTCCGTGAAGGTGATCGCCGTACCCGTGGAGCTCTGCGCTCGGCCGTTCAGGGTCACCGACCAGAGCGTCCCGGAGGGGAGACCCGACTCGGAGAACGTGACGGAGTACGTCACCGGGGTGAAGACGATCGCCGCCGAGACGTCCGCGCCGTCGACCGTCACGGAACCCGAGCTAGGAGCTGCGAAGTACCCCGCGACGCCCCCGACGGTGTAGCCGTACGTGCCGTCCGGTTCCGTGAAGACGATCGACGGTCCGGTCGCGGTCTCCGTGTCCCCCTGGAGGGTCACCGACCAGAGGGTTCCGCCCGGTAGGCCGCTCTCGCTGAACATCACGGTGTATGTGACTGGGGTGAAGGCAATCCCTGTCGAGACCGAGCTTCCCGTCACGTCCACGCTCCCCGAGCTTGGCGCCGCGGTGTAGCCCGCGACCCCGCCGATCGAGTACGCATACGTCCCGTTCGACTCCGAGAACCCGATCGAGACCCCCGTCGAGCTCTCCGTGTCCCCATTCAGCGTCACGGACCAGAGGGTCCCCGAGGGGAGGCCGGATTCGGTGAACCCGACCGAGTAGGTCACGGATCCATAGAGAAGCGTCGGTTCGCTGACGGACGAACCGTCGACGACCACGGTTCCGGTCCCGGGGAGGGTCGACTGGTGGTAGCCCGAGATACCCGCGATCGCATACCCGTAACTGCCGTTCACGACCGAGAACGAGAGGGTGTCCGTACTGCCGTCGGTCACGATCGACTCCGGCGCGGAGTTCAGCGTGACCTGGAACGTCGTCCCAGCAGGCAGGCCGCTCTCGGAGAACGCGACGACGTACGACACGGGCGTAAAGACCATCGCCACGTCGGTCGCCGCGCCGTCGACCGTGACGGAGCCCGCGTCCGGGGACGCCGTGTAGCCGGCAACGCCGCTCACGGCGAAGCCGTATGTCCCGTTCGGCTCGGAGAAGCCGATCGAACTTCCCGTCGAGCTCGCCGGGAGGCTGTTGAGCGTGACCGTCCAGGAGGTTCCCCCCGGGAGTCCGCTCTCGGTGAACGTCACCGAATACGAGACCTGGGTGTAGACGAGCGTCGGTTCGGTCACCGCGGCTCCGTTGACCAGGACGTTTCCGCTGGCCGGGAGCGTCGCCTGACTGAAACCGGCGATGCCGGCGATCGTGTAGGCGTCGGTGCCGTTCGCGACGGCGAACGAAAGGGTGTCCGTTCCCCCATTCGTCGTGAGCGACTCGGGCACTCCGCCGAGCGTTACTTTGAACGTCTGTCCCGAAGGCAGCCCGCTCTCGCTGAACGCCACCGAGTACGTCGTCGGGCTGAAGACGACCCCAGTCGATACGCTCGCTCCGTTCACCGTGACCGAGCCGGACGACGGACTCACCGAGTATCCGGCGACTCCGCCGACCGAGTAGCCGTAGGTCCCGTTCGGTTCGCTGACCGAGATCGTCGTTCCCGTCGAACTGTGGGGGGTGCCGCTCAGCGTA
Source organism: Thermoplasmata archaeon (assembly GCA_049285595.1). Classification (GTDB taxonomy): domain Archaea; phylum Thermoplasmatota; class Thermoplasmata; order Lutacidiplasmatales; family UBA184; genus Lutacidiplasma. Next base: position 84,873 of record JBAQAF010000036.1, on the reverse strand, counting down.
ACGGTCCAGAGCGTGCCGGACGGGAGCCCGGATTCGCCGAAGGAGACCGCGTACGTGACCTGGCTGAAGACAATGCTCACACCGACGGCCACGCCGTTCACCGTGACCGTCCCCGAGGCGGGCGCTGGGGAGTACCCCGCGACGAGGTTGATCTTGTACCCGAAGGTGCCGTACGCCTCGTTGAAGACGATCGTCGATGTCGTCGAGGACGTCACGGTCGGATTCGTGCAGACCGAGCCGCTCACGGTGCAACTGGCATCGCCGACGCGGGGCGTCAGCGTCACCGACCAGTGGGTCCCACTCGGAAGTCCCGACTCGGTGAAGGTGATCGGGTGGGTCAGCGTGTTGCGGGTATAGTTTCCGGGGTCGATAACTCCCCAGCCCGTGGCCAGATCGTAGCCGACCTTCGCTTCGTAGTTGGCGGTCAGACCGCCGGCATCGGTGTACGTCGTGACGTCGTAGAACGACTTGAGGGACAGGTCGCTGCCGTACTGCTTCTGACCCATCGGATAGACCGCCGGGTCGAGGAAGCCGAGCCACCCCTGGTGCTGCGTGTAGAGCGAGTGGTCGATCGTAGCGATCTCGCCCGCGACGACCTGGGCGGAGATACTGGTGCCGATGAAGTACGTACCTCCGACGGTCGGCGCCGAACCGGAAGTGACGCCCACCGCCATCGACGAGGTCGCGGTGCAACTCGTGGTGATCCAGCAGGTGAAGTTCAGCGAGTACGGTCCGGCGTCCAGGTCCACGATCGTGTCGTTGGCGATGGCGGAGACATCCGGCGCGGGTCGGTAGTTCCCGGTTCGCACGGCGTTCGCTACGCCCAGGGCGTCGCTCGAGCCGTTGACCCAGGAGGCTCGGTAGTAGGTGGTGGAGGTGGCGACCCCGCCCGTACCACCATACGTACTGGTAAACCCGTCGACCTTTCCGCTCGGCTCGTACCAGCCGATCTCTCCCCGCCCGACGCCGTAGTACGGAGCCGCGGCCGAAGCGAGGTGGGGCGCTCCCCGCAGGAGGGTCGTCGTGTTGAACGCGTCCGTCGTTCCGCCGACGGCGACCGTTCCGTAGGTGTTCGCACCGATCTCGGCGGGCGGCGCCAAGGCCGTTCCCGAGTCGCCCGTGGCTCCGAGTACGGTGATCCCTCGGGCCTGTGCCGTCTTGAGGTCGGTGGTAAACGCCGCCGGGAGCGTCCCCGACGTCGTCCAGGAGTTGCTGATGACGCTGACGTTCGTGAGGTCCCCGACGTTGGCCGCAGTGTCAAAGCCGCCCGTGGTCGAGAACTCGGCCGTGGCCGGGCTCAAGATATCCGCCACGACCGTGTCGATCGCCGTGCTGCTCGACGATCCTCCGAACGCCTGGAAGATGTTCGCGCCGGGGGCCATTGCCCCCAGCATGTCGACGTCCAGTGTGTTCTCTCCTTCGGCCTCGGCGTCATCGCAGGACGCCGAGTACCCTTGCGAACCGGTAGGGTAGGCATACGTGTAGCCGGTGATCGGCATCGAGACGGCCCGCGGCATCGGTTCGCCGGCCGGGATCGAGTACTTCCAGAACGAATTCACGTCCGGCATGAAGAAGTCCCAGGCGGCGCTTCCCGAGGTGAGGGTCGAACAGTAGTAGTTGTAGTACGCGTCGGCGCTGCACGTTCCCGTATTGGCGTGGCAGATCGTATCGGACCAGAGGACCGCGGCGACCGTCGCGTTGACCGGATAGCCGTACTGCTGGAACAGACCGGTCTCGTTGTAGGCGACCTGGAGGTCCGGGGCCTGCACGAACTCACCGCAGTCGTTCGTGTCGCAGGTGCCGCTCTTGCCGTTCAGGTTCAGGATCACGGGCTGGTCGTAGGAGTTCGTCAGACCGTTCGAGGTGACGGTCGTGCTCGCGAACGGATTGCTCGCGCCGCCGGGAGAGAGCGGCGTCTCGTGGGGGTTGATCGCGCTGACCGCGTGGATCGCTCCACCGGTCGCCGCGTCGCCCGCGAGCGCCGCGGCGGACGCCTCCAACGAAGCGATCGGCGCGAGGTGGTTCTCGTACTGCGAGTAGTTGCTCAGCCCCTCGACGTCCACGAGGTAGGGGGTGAGGAGGGACGGGAGCGCGGGGGCGGTTCGGGGCGCATAGAACGGCAGGCCGGTGGCTGAGACGTAGGCGCCGAGCGTGGTGTGGAAGATCGACTGGACCTGCGCCGGAGTCGCCTCGAACGACAGGGCGAGCCGATCGGGGTGGGTCGTCAAACCGCTCACACCGAACGATGCAAGGTAGCTGTCGAGGGAGTTGTACACCGCCGACGAAGCCCCGAACTGTTCGTTGAACTGGTTCGCGGTGAGGTAGTGATGGTATTGAGCGGAGGAGGGGTTCGAGAGGGAGGCGAGTAGGGCGTTCAACCGCGACTCGTTCGAGAACGCCAGGGTGATCAGTAGGTCGATCGAGCCCGCGGGATTCGCGGGCGTTGAGAGGTGAGGAGCGCCGAGATACGCGGCGCCCGAGAGGTCGAGGCCAGGCTCGTCGTAGGGGGCAGCGGTGGGAGCGGACGCCTTCAGTTGAGCGACGCTCCACCCGATCGAAGGTTGCAACAGCTCGCTCACGGAGAACCCCGCCGCGTGAGCCGACGTCGGGGCAGAGAACGCCTCCCCGGCGATCGCTCCCACGCCAAACCCGAGCGTCATCAGGATCAACAACGCGAACACTCCGATGGTCCGACTCCAACTCGACATGACCTGTTTCCAACGACCCCCGCCGTGCGGAGGCACTTCGTTGGGACCGGAATGAGGCTACTTACGACTTAGGAACGTTTCTGACAAATGATACTCAACCAGCTCCCGCTCCACGACGGAGAAGAGAGAACGGACGCTCACCCGGACGGGCCGCCGGCTCCCTCCGCCTGAGCGAACAGCCTGTGAGCCCGAAAGGAGACCAACCCGCTCGGAGCGCCTACGGTCTCAACGGCGAACGGAGTGGGCCGTTGCGACCGATGCATCGCGAGCCAACGGAGCATCGCCCCTTCCTCGTCCGGAGGGGCCGCAGCCTGATTCCACCGCCCCTCGGCCCGATGCTTCCCATGGACGAGAGCGTTCTTTGGGGTCCTTCTTCAAGGGGCGCGGGGAGCCAGGCGGTTCGGAACGCTATGAATTCTAGCCGGATCGCTCCCTGAAAGGTTATACGAGGATACGACTCTGCGGCCCTGCCTCAGGGGGCTGGGGATCTTGGAGTCGAAAGCACTAGTTCTGGCGGTAGTTGCCTTTGCCGTAGTCGGATGGATGGGTTTGGGAGTGACCAGCCTGGTGGGCGGACCCGCCACGGCGTCGCCGAGCCATGCGGGAGCGACCAGCACGGCAATCGTTCCGGTGAGCAAGGCCGCCGCTCCGCCTTCGCTCGAGAATTCGCGCGCGGACGTGAGCATCGGTGGCTCGAACGTAGCTTCCGCCATGGCCGCGAACGCCTTGGCCGCCACACGGGCGGCGGGCCTGAAGTCCAACGTCGTATTCCTCCCTCGACCTTCGGCGGACCTTGCCCAGGAGGCCCAGGCGCGCGAGAGCGGGGTTGTCACTCCCCTCTACTCGGGTGATCCGGCCCCGATCGGAGTCGCCTACTACGGTCTGAGCGGGACGGGAACGGGATCGCCGATCGCCACGATCCTGAACACCACCGCCGTCCAAGGGACGGTCGACGCCAACGCGACCGGCATCCAGGGGCTCGATCTCTATCAGAGCTCTCCGGACAGCTACGGCATCCAGCTCAACTCCGTCCTGACCAACGTGACGCTCTTCGGACAGTCTGGCTTCTCGTACTGGACCCAGAACGTCGTCGAATACTACCCGTCCTCGGGGTTCATGGTCCTCATCACGAACATCTGGAACTTCTCGGGCGGGTCGTACGTCGGGAACGAGTTCTACGAGCACGGCCCGGACGGCACCAACTACTACGGCGAGCTCGGCTACTATTACGCCGAACTCGTCGTTCCGTTCCCGGTCTACTATCCGTTCGACCTGACCCTGACGATGAACTCGGGGATCAACGCGGGCCGCGACAACATGAGCTTCAGCGATTCGCTCGTGAGCAGTGCCATCCCCGGCGAGGACTTCTCCGCCCCGAACTGGGATTACGCGATCTTCAACTCGACCAACGTCGGCTTCCCTGGACCCCTCACCCAACCGTCCAACTACACGGCGAACGGGGAGAGCTACAATCCGGTGGGCCTGACCAACGACTTTGAGCTCGACATCTGCGGTCCCGGCGGGGGAAGCCAGGTCGACCTCGGGGCGGCGGACGCCACCCTCGGTCTCTCCTACCTCTCCTCGGGGACGTTCGTGGCGGTCCCTGCCGCGTACAACTACGGCGGCGAGACCGGCGAGACGGCGACCGGCGCGAACGTTGCATGGAGCAACGCCCCCGGCGGACCGGGCGGCCTTGCCGAGTACGGGACGATGACGACCGGCCCCTCGATCCTGTCGGGGCTCTGGGGCACGGGCGCTCCCGAAGGCTCGGACGCCATCACGCTCGCCGTGACCCCGTCGAACGCGTTCAACTTCCTCGAGTACAACGGGGCGGCGGGCTTCAGCACCCCGATCGTGGCGGAATCCGAGTTCGCTCCGACGATCGCAGCGAGCACCCTCTACCTGATGCCGGGGTCGTATACCCTGCTGACGGAGCTCTCCAACTTCGACCCCGACTCGCAGTCTCTGACCGTCGCGGGTCCCCAGACGCTCACCGTGACGCTGTCCTCGGACATGGCGCTCGGCGTCTACACCCCCCTCTGGGCGTTCTCGAACGCCGAAGTCGCTGCGCTGGCGACGAGCGGCTCCGGAACGTCGGCGAGCCCGTACATGATGCCGAACGACCAGAGCGCGGCCCTTTCGTCCGACTTCGGGCTCTACAACGACTACGGCTTCCCCGTCTTCCCGGGCGTATTCCTGATGGGAACGACCGTTTCGACCGAGCTGTTCCAGCCGGCGAACTTCTCGGCCGCGACGAACGACTTCCAGTTCCCGGGCGACGAGCTGCCCCAGACCAACGACCTGCAGCTCTGGTTCTGGAACGTCTCGGGGGTCGCGCTGGTCGACGCTGCGAACATCTCGGGCTGGTTCACGAACTTCGCGTGGTACCCGATCAGCTTCGACTCGTTCAACGTCATCTTCTACGGCTCGAGCGACAACCTGATCGCCGGGAACAACTTTGACACGCAGAGCCAGGCGCTCCTGATGTTCGACGGCGGGACCCTGTTCGGACCCGTCAACACGGCGGGCGGGAACAACACGGTCTGGGGGAACACGTTCACCGAGACCCCCCAACCGGCCAGCTGCCCGAACGTCGGGAACTGCGAAGGGTTGTTCGACCAGGTGTTCGGCATCGGTCTACAACTCGCGGAGGACGGCGACCTGATCTACGACAACAGCTTCAACACGCCGACCACCGCGTGGCTGCTGCCGCTCAACATGTACTCGGGCTATCCGTTCTACTACGTCACGAACAGCTGGAACATCTCCCCGCAGGCCGCCTCGATCGTCCACTACGCGGCCGGCTTCCCGAACGTGCCCCTGAGCGGGAGCATCATCGGGGGGGCGACCCAGGGCGGGAACTTCTGGTGGGACTATGGGCTCGCCTTCAACCCGTACAACGGTGCGAACAACCCCTACGCCCAGTTGCCGTACGATGAGAACGCGCTCACCCTGATCGTCGAGATCTACGGGCCGTCCTACTACTACTTCAGCTACATCTACGCGGGCGGCGACTTCGCCCCGCTCGTGCCGAACGTCGGACCGGCGGTCACGTTCGTGGAGCACGGCCTCGTTCCGGGCACCGCCTGGGGCCTCGACATCACGGTCGGGTCGAACGTCGTGTCGTTCAACACGACCTCGAACTTCATCACCCTGAGCGTCTTCCCGGCGCCTGGACGCTACGCTTGGTCGCCCGTTGTGCCCGTCGGCTACACGGCGCACTCCGGGACGTTCCACCTGACCGACCACCCGATCACGGTCGGCGTGACCTATCGCCTCGCGACCGGCTACGCGTTCCTCACGGTGCGCGAGTCCGGCCTGCCCCCCAGCTCCTCCTGGAGCGTGGTCATCGCCGGGACGTCGCCCACGACCGATCCGTTCGGTCAGACCATCCAGGTCACGGGAACGTCCGCCCAGATCGTTGTGATCGACGGGTCGTATACGTTCACCGTGCCCGGGGTCCCCGGCTACTCGCCCAGCCCCTCCGCCGGTGCGCTGACGATCGCGGGGTCCACCGCGCTGCACGTCCGCTTCCACCTCGTGACCTACTCGCTATCGTTCAGCGAGACGGGAGTTCAGCCGGGGAAGCGGTGGGGCGTCCGGATCACGGGGCCCGTCAACGGCCACGGGATCCATTCGAGGACCGTCTACACCACGGGCGCGTCGTTGGGATTCATGGTGCCGAACGGGACGTACACGTTCACCGTGCTGCCCCCTGCGCACACCGTTTGCACGCCCACCTCGGGGAGCCAGGCGATCTCGGGGAGCGGGGCGTCGGTGGCGCTGGTCTGCGTCTACACGCCTCCTGCCCACCACGTGCCGGTGAACTCCGGCGGTGCGGACCTGTTCCCTGCCACGGCCCGGTTGGCCGTGCTCCGGGGATCCGCGGCGTAACGTCGGGCAAACCTTTCCCTAGGGGGCCGCCCTCCGGCGGCCCCCCTCCCTGTTTTTCATTCTACTCTTGGAAACTTCGAAGCGGCGCCCGATCGCGTCGATCGTCCCGCGCGACGGAACTCCTATCCCGTCCCGGGGGTTGGCGGCCGCGATGCCCGACAGCAAACCCCCATCGACGTTCATCAGCGACCTTCGACCCTCGAAGCTCGCGACCATCGAAGCGACGGTCGTGGGTCTGGAACCGGTCCGCGAGATCGAGACGCGGGACGGCGGGACGAAGAAAGTGCGCAACGGCAAGCTGAAAGACGCGACGGGGGAGATCTCCCTCGTCCTCTGGGGATCCGAGGTCGACCTCGTCGCGGACGGAGACCGGGTGGCGATCCTCGACGGGTGGGTCTCCGAGTACCGGGGACGGCCCCAGATGACGCTCGGACGGACCGGGAAGCTCGAGCAGCGGCCGAAGGTTCCCTGAGGCCGCCCCTCGGCCGCGACCCGGCAGCCGTTTCGTCGCCTGGCCGGGAGGGGTATGGCGCACCGAGCCGCTCCGCCGCCATGGCCCAGTTCATCGTGCGCGTCTATCCGGCACCCTCGGGACTCCGTGTGGTCGTCGACGGAATGACCCATTTCGACACGGACCGCACGGAGTCGGTCGAGTCGCTCGCGTCCGAGGCGATCTTGAGCCGCCTCCGGGCGTTCCTGCCTCCTCGGGCCGCACCGCCGTTGGACCCTGCGGCCGTCTCGACTCTCTACTTTGAGATCGCGCTCCGCCGTGTCGGCGTCCCTGGGCTGCCGGGGACCTCAGCTACCGCGGCCGACGACCGGCACCCCCCAGACGACTCCCAGCGGGCGGCCCCCCTTTCATCTAGGCGATCACATTGAGCCGAACCCCGAAGCTCCGTGTGGGCGGAGGGCAGCCCACGATGCGGGCCTCGATCGCCTGTAGACGAGGGGGAGATCGCCGCTCTCGGTGACCCTTCCCGATCTCGGTCGGGGGGAGGTGGCCGTCAGGTTCATCTGGCTGACGTATATCCAGCACCGCCATGTTCGGTTCCCGGGTAGAACGGAACGCCGCAGCGAGGGGGGTCCTCTGGGTCTCCGCGCTGGTCTTAGCCCTCTCGCTGACCGCCCTAATTCCCGCGACCCAGGCCGCGCCGATCGCCTCGACCGGGCCGACCGCAGGCTTCGATACCACCCCCTACTTTTCTCCCGTTCGGGAGCTCACGGCCCCGACCCCCTTCCACGCCGCGGCGACGCCGAATTTCGTGCCGCTGCACCTCCCCCCGTTCGAACAGGTCCCGCCCCAGGTCCTCGCTTCGGTGCCCGTCGGTTCGGGTCCGGTCCCGATAGCATTCGATAGCGGCAACGGCTATGTCTACGCCGCGAACGAGATCTCGAACAACGTCTCGGTTCTGAGCGGATCGACGGTCGTGGCGAACGTCGCGCTCAGCACCCCGAGCGTGACCGTGGGGGATCCGACCTACGAAGTCTACGATCCGGGGAACGGTTACGTGTACGTCGTCGACCGTTACCTCTTCGAGACCCCCGGCGGCGGGGTCAGCATCCTGAATGGGACGACGCTCCTGACGACCGTGACCATCGGGCTCCTTCCCAGCGCCGCGGCGTACGACTCGGCGAACGGGGATGTCTACGTCACCGAATCGGGTGCGAACAAGGTGGCGATCTTGAACGGCACGGCGCTCGTGTCGAATCTGGCTACAGGGAAAGATCCCGGCGCGGTGGCGTTCGACCCGTCCAACGGCTACGTCTACGTCGCCGACCACGGCGCTTCGGCCCTGACCGTGTTCGACGGCATATCGATGGTCGGCACCGTAGGAGTCGGCGGTCAACCCGATGCCCTTGCGGTCGACCCGTCCTCGGGAGACGTCTACGCGGCGAACAATCAGAGTGGGAACGTCACGGTCGTGGACGGAGACTCGAGCGTCGGGAACGTCACCACAGGCGCGAACCCGTCCTTCGTCCTATTCGACCCGGCGAACGGCGATCTGTACGTCAGCAACTCGAACGAGAGCGATGTGAGCGTGCTGGACGGGACGACCTGGGTCGCCAACGTCGCCACGGGGGCTGGCCCGGGGTGGTCGGCGTACGACGCCTTCACCGACCTCGTGTACGTGACGGATCTCGGCGCATCGGAAGTGACGATCGTCGAGGGTACCTCCGACCTCGGGAACGTGACCGTCGGGCACGAGCCCTCGTCGACCGTCTACGATACCGCCAACACCTACGTCTACGTCCCGAACTCCGACTCGCACAACGTCAGTGTCATCGCGACCGCCTACGCCGTCGTCTTCAACGAGACCGGCCTGCCGGCAGGAAGCGCTTGGTCGGTGGCCCTGGGCGCCCGAACGCTCACCACGACCTCCGCGTCCATCCTCTTCGGGAAACTCCCGGGGACGTATGCTTACACGCCCGGGGGGCCCGTGGGCTACCACGTGGTCGAGGCCGTACCTGCCTCCCCGGTCACAGTGGGCGCCGGTCCGGTCGTCGTCGACGTGACGTTCGCAGCCTCTTCGAGCGCCACCTTCGATCTAACGTTCGTGGAGACCGGCTTGAGCGGAATGTGCGGCCAGTCCACGGCGTGGAGCGTGACCGTCGGGAACACGACGCGGAGCAGTACCACCGACTCGATCCAGTTCGCCGAGCCGAACGGGACGTACACCTACACGGTCTCCGGCCCGAACGGCTTTTCGGTCACCTCGGAAACACCCGCCTCTCCCGTGACGATCGCGGGCGCCGCAGTGACGGTCAGCGTGACGTTTGGCAAGGGGTCTCCGACGCCTACCACGTTTACTCTCACGTTCCACGAAAGCGGTCTGCCGGGGGGCACGATCTGGTGCGTGAACGTCGGCTCGAGCTACTGCTCGAGCAGCGGCGACATCGTGATCTCGGGACTCTCGAGCGGAACCTACATGTTCACGGTCACCCCCGTCACCGGCTACTCCGCCTCCCCCAGCTCCGGCACGGTGACGATCTCCCACCACGACCAGGACGTCCGCATCCGGTTCTCCAGCCAGGGCTCCGGTCACCACTGCGGGGGCGGCGGCGGTTGGGAGCCCGCCGCGACCCCACCCCGGCTCGACGCTTAGTCCGATCGCGGACGGCCGGCGCGGGGGCCACTCCCGCCCCCGGCGCGGCTTTCCGTCCCGGCGGCTCGGGACGTAACGATGGACGGCCTCCACTATCGGCTCTCGATCGCGGTCCGGGACGACGCGCTCGAGTTTGTTGGCCGCCTCGCGATCTCCGCAGGGACCCTCCCCTCCCGCCTTGAGCTCGACAGCGTAGGCCACGACATCCGGTCCGTCTCGGCCGACTCGACGGCGATCCCGTTCGCCCATGAGCCGAAGGAGAACCGACTCACGCTCCCGAGCATCCCGGTCGCCGCCCGGGAGCTGGTAATCGACTACACGGGATCGATCGATGAACCCGGGCTTCGGGGTTTCTACGTTTCGCCCCTCGGCCCGGGGCGGGCCTACACGACATATTTCGAACCCGCGGGGGCGCGGCGACTCCTTCCGTGCCTCGACCGGCCCGACGCGAAGGCCGTCTTCGTCCTCGACGTCACCGCCCCTCCCGCCGCGACCGTGATCTCCAACACCGCCGTGGAACGGAGCGAGCCGATGCCCGACGGCCGGCGCCGGGTCTGGTTCCTCCCGACCCCGCCGATGTCGACGTACCTGTTGTATCTCGGGATCGGGCCGTTCGAGGAGCTCGCGGGGACGCGAACCACACCCCAGGTGATCGTCGCCACGGCCCCGGGTCGTTCCGCGGGCACCCGGTTCTCACTCGAGCAGGGGGAACGGTCGGTCGCCTATTTCTCGGAGTACTACTCGATCCCGTATCCGCTCTCAAAGCTCCATCTGATCGCGGTCCCGGCGTTCGGCACCGGCGCGATGGAGAACTGGGGGGCGATCGCCTTCCAGGAGTACCTCCTGCTCCACGACGAACGGACCACCGCTTCCGCGAAGATGCGCACCGTCGAAGTGATCTGCCACGAGGTTGCGCACCAGTGGTTCGGCGATCTCGTGACGATGCGCTGGTGGAACGATCTCTGGCTGAACGAGAGCTTCGCGTCGCTCGTCGCGGTGAAGGCGACCGAGGCGCTGTTCCCGGAGTGGTCGCCGTGGGATGATTTCCTCTCGACCCAGTACGCGAACGCCCTGCGCTGGGACGGGCTCCCGCACACCCACCCGATCCGCGTGGAAGTACGCGACCCGCTCCAGATCCGGCAGATCTTCGACGAGATCAGCTACGGCAAGGGCGCGAGCGTGCTGCGGATGGCGGAGGCGTACGTCGGAGAGGAGGCGTTCCGCCGGGGCGTCTCCCGCTATCTCGCCGACCACGCCCAGGGGAACGCCGAATCGGGCGACCTCTGGCGGGCCGTCGCGGCCACCTCCGAGGAACCGGTCGAGCGGGTATTCACCGAGTGGGTGGACCGGCCCGGGTTCCCGGTCGTCACCGCGACGCTCGAAGGGAGCACGCTCCGGCTGGAGCAACGCCGATTCTCTTCGCTCGGTGAGACGCCGTCGGAGCCGTGGCCGATCCCGCTCCAGGTCCGATGGGGGAACCGCACCGAGCGGGCTCTGTTCGACGGGCCGGCGCTCCACCTCCCGGGCGACGGGACCGTGCCGATCGTGAACCCGGGTCGAACGGGATTCTATCGCGTGCAGTACGAAGGGATCCTCCGGGAGCGGATCCTCGCGGGATATTCTACGCTCGAGCCGGTCGATCGCTGGGGGATCCTGGACGACGTCCGCGCCCTCTTCCTGTCGGGCACCTACGACCTCGACACCTACCTCTCCGTCTTCGGCCGACTCGAAGGCGAGACGGACCCATTTGTCGTAGGGACCGTGACCGAGACCTTCCGATCCCTGTACCCGGTGATCCATCGAGTCCCCCGCTGGGAAGCGGCGTTCCGGTCCGTCGTCGTCGCCCAGTCCGAACGACTGGGCCTCGACCCCGTCGCCGGCGAGCCGGACCGGATCCGGACCCTGAGAGAATCGATCACGATCGCCCGCGTCCGGCTCGACCCGCCGTTCGCGAGGCGGCTGTCGGAGAAGTTCTCCCAGCTCGATACCCTCCCCCCCGAGTCGGTGCGCGGGGTGCTCCTTGCCGTCGCACTCCAAGGGTCTCCCGCAGAGTACGCCGCGTTACAGGAACGGTACTCCCGCGCGTCCTCGCCCGATGCGCAGCGCCAGATCGCCTCCGCCCTCGGGCTCGTCGCCCGGGACGAGTGGGTGCGCGAGGGTCTCGAGGCGCTGTTTTCGGGGAAGATCCTCCTGGGACCGTGGATCGAACTGTTCGGGAGCTCGTTCGTGCTGAACGCGGACCACTCGGAGGCGGTCTGGACGTTCCTCACCGAACGGATCGATGCGTTCCTCGCATTCACGGCCGGACTCGGACTCCAGGGCATCTTCCTGCAGCTGGCCGTCCCGTTCCTCGGCCTCTCCCGACCGGCGGAGATGCGCGCCTGGGCCGCGCGGCAGTCGTTCCCCGAGTCGGCCCGCGCGGTCACGAAGGGGCTCGACCTGCTCGAGGTCTACACCCGGCTCCTCGAGCGGGTCCACTGAGCCGGCGGCGGCCGACGCCGGGCCCGCCCCGGTCTACGGCGGCGGCGCGTTCCCGTTACCGGAGCGCGGCGGCAGGTTCGTCGCGCCGCCCGACGGAGGCGGGACCGAGGCGGCGGGCTCCTCCTTCTTGCGCCGACGCGTCAACCACACGGCGATGGCGAGGAGGGCCGCGATGACCAGGAGAAGCGGGCCGAACCATTCCCATGTAGGCAGGCTCGATTTCGGGCTCGTCGGCGACGGAGCGGACGACTGGACGGTGAACGTTGCGTTCGCCATCCGGACCTGGCCCTGCTGGTCGGTGACGTTCACGTGGACGTGGAACGTTCCGAGCGCCGCCGGGGTGCAGACGATCGACGGCGTGTTCGCGCTCTCGCACGGAGCCGGAACGCTGTAGACGAACGTGTACGGGGAGAGGCCGCCGGTGAGCGAGGTCGTGAGCGTCACGGAGCCTCCGAGTACGATCGTGCTCGCGTTGGACGCGAGGGTGTCACCGAACTTCGCGTAGAAGTCGACCGCCTGCGTGACCGGGGCGCCGCTCACGAGGACGTTTCCGGGGAGGGTCAGCGCGACGTACCCCGCGACCGCGCCGAGGGTGAAGTCGTAGGTGGCGTTCGGCTCGGAGAAGTCGATCGTGGACGTGACGGAACTCATCGTCGCGACGGAGGTGAGGGTGATCGACCACGATGTGCCGGCCCCGAGGCCGGATTCGGTGAACGTGATCGGATAGTCGCTCGGGCTCGAGGAAGGCGCTCCGACTTCGAGGAGGCACCCGTTGTAGATGTCCGATACGAGGATGCGGTGGTCCGACGGGTCGTAGCCGATCCCTCCGACGAGGACGTTCCCGAGTTCCAGACCTGCGCCGAGACTCACGTAGGTGGAGGCGTTGACGGCGGTGACCACCGGGGTGTACTCGCCGACCGCATACATCGCGTTCTTCGAGGGGTCGAAGACGAGGGCGGTCGTCCCCGCGGAGGCGACCGTGCGCGCCACCGCATCGGTGGCGGTGTCGATCACGCTCAGGTTGCCGGAGCCCTGATTCACGACGAAGACGGTCTGGTTGACGGGATCGTACGTCAGCGTCGCTGGCTCGGAACCCACCGGGATGGCCGGGCCCACGGTCGAGTTCGTGGCGGGGTCGATGACCGCGATCGTGCCGTTCTCCCAGTTCGAAACGTACACTTCGTTCGAGTGGGGATCGTAGAGGACCGACCCGAGGGAGACATCCGCTCCGATGAGGATCGACGTGCGGACCGTCGGGTTCGCGGCGTCGATCACCGTCACGTTCCCCTCGTCCGAGCTCACGTACACGACCCCGGTCCGAGTATCGACCGTGACCCCGGTCAGGAGATCGCCGGTCGCGAGGCTTCCGACGATCGTACCCGCGGGGCCGATCGTGCTCACGTTCGAGCCCTCCCGGTTCAGTACGAACAGGTTCCCGGATTTCGAGTCGTACGCGGAGGCGATCGGCAGATTCCCCACGCGGTCGAAGTACGCGTCGAGGCCGGTCGACGCCGCCAGGCCGAAGACGCTGTTCCCGTACTCGTCCGCGACCTCGAGGGTCGACAGCGTTGGGTCGTCGGTGATCCCGGCGAGATTGAGACTGAGGGGAATGTTCGCGATCGGAAGATCGGTCGTCGGGTCGAGGACGGTCGCGTTGGCATCGACCGACGAGGATCCGGTGTTGACCGACAGGGCACGTCCGTTCGCGGTGTCCACCAGGACGGCGGTCGGGAAGTCGGGGATCGTGACGTTGCTGACATATCCGGCCGGAGAGGCGGCGAGGATGCTGACGGCGTACGACTGCGGGCAGGCGACGAAGACGTGCTGGTCGGTCGGGTCGTACGCCGCCCACTGCGGAGTTCCGGGCAGCGCGAGGCTGCCATCCCCGCCGTACGGCGACTGGTCGATGACCGTTGCGTTGTTCGAGAAGAAGTTCACGACGAAGACCCGATCGCCGGCCGGACTGTAGGTGAGGTCGATCGGCGTCCCCGAGCCGAGCGGGTACGTCCACAGCAGCGCGCCCGTCGACGCGGAGAAGATCGAGACGCTCGACCCGCCGTAGTTCGCGACATCGAGATAGTCGTCCGTCGGGTCCCAGACCATCGCCAGCGGTTCGTGACCGGTAGCGAGATTGGTCACCACCTCGTCCGTCACCGCGTCGATCACGGTGACGTTCGACGACCCGAAGTTCGCGACGAACACCAGGTGGTCGGTCGAGTCGTAGATGATCCCGTTCGGCTCGGTGCCGACCGGAATCCGTGTGATGACCGAATTGGTCAGCCCCGAGATCACCGTGACGTTTCTCAGCGAGGAATCGGCGACGAACAGATCCCCGGACGTCGGGTCGGCGACGATACCGGTCGGTTCCCCGAGGACCGGGATCGAGGTGACCACCGATTCGGTGGCGCCGTCGATCACGGAGACGTTTCCGGGGTTGCTATTGGTGACGAACACGGTGCCGTAGAGCGGATCGACCGCGAGGCTCGGCACTTGGGCGTAGTCGGCCTCAGCGGCCGAGACCGGGAGGACCGCGACCTCGCGGTCCGTGGTGCCGTTGACGACGGAGAGGGTCTGTCCCGAATTCCCTCGGATGTAGAAATTGCCATTGCCGGCGTCGTAGACTCCACTCTGGGGATCGAACTGCTCCGAGGGGAGGTTGTTCCCCGTCGTGACGGTGTCCGTCAGCAGGTCGTCCACGGCGACCACTGCGCTCGCGGACGGCGAGCGAACCGTCGGCGTAGAGCGAACGGAGGATGGGAGGGACCCCGCGGGGGACGGGCCTCCGACCGAAGGGTGAGGCATCGCCATGACTCCCGCGCCGGCGGAAGCGATTAGACTCACGACCACCGCCGCGAGCAGCAAGAACGATACCGAACGGAGCGAAATGCGGGAATCGGATAACGGTCGGCGTGCTGTCGAGGTCGACATCGTTCGTCGGAACCCCGCGCGAATATAACCCCACAACGCTCGGATGGTGGCCACGGCCCCCGGGAGCGACCCCCATCGAAGCCGAGCCCGCCAAATAGGCCGCCGCGCTCAAGACGTTCGTGAGCGCGAGTCCGGGCACCCCGCTGCGCAAGCTGACCCATGCCGAAGAGCGGGTGATCGTCCACAAAGGCACCGAAGCGCCGTTCACCGGTGAGTATGATCGGCTGTTCGCGCGCGGCACCTACGTCTGCAAGCGGTGCGGAGCGTCGCTCTACGAATCCGATTCCAAGTTCGACTCGGGGTGCGGCTGGCCCGCCTTCGATCGAGAGGTGGAAGGGGCGGTCGCCCATATTCCTGATGCCGACGGCGATCGGACCGAGATCCAGTGCCGGCGATGCGGGGCGCACCTCGGCCACGTCTTCAACGGCGAACGCCTGACGGAACGGAACGTTCGTCATTGCGTGAACTCGATCTCGCTCCTCTTCGTTCCGGCGTCCTCCCCCGGTTCCCCTCTGCCGAAACGGCCGTAGGAGCGTTCGTGGAGGCGATCAGTGCGCGCGTCGTATCGGGAACGGTCGCTGGCCTCCACCGGAAGCCCGAGGTCCCCGGGGAACGCGGTCTCCCCAAACCGTCGGTACCCTCGCTCCAGGTGAGCGCCCGTGGGGCGGACGGGGATTTCAATCGGTGGCGGTCCCAAGAGCGGGCGGGCGACGAGGCGATGGCGCTGTTGCTCATTCCGATGGAAAACATCGAGGAGCTTCGCCGGGAAGGATGGCCGATCCGACTCGGGGACCTCGGGGAGAACGTGACCACCCGAGGAATACCGAATTTACAGTTCTCCCCACCCTGCCGACTTCGCGTCGGCGAGGCGACCGTGGAAATCTCGAAGCCGTGCGACCCGTGCGATAATCTGTTGCTCCTGCCGTACGTCGGTCGTTCGAGGGGCGCGGAGTTCCTTCGAACGATGATCGGTCGACGAGGGTGGTACGCTCGAGTGGTCGTCCCCGGCGAGATCCGGGTGGGCGACTCGATCCGATCGCTCCCGTAGCGCTCGGAGGCCGCGCGCCGCCCGGTTCTCGTTCGACGGAGCGTTTAAGAACCCGGGGGAAGGTCGTGGGTTCCGTGCCCAGTCAGCCTTGGTCCGAGTCGTCGGCGGGCGCCACGCCCGCGGCGCCCGCATGGGCTCCCCGTCCCCGTTCGCTGGCGGCGATCAGCCTGCCCCCTCCGGATTCTCCCGGGGGGCTCGCGGTCGCTACGGCGAGTCTGTTTGCCCTGGTCTACGCGCTCCTGTTGGTGGCCGAGTACAACGGGATGCTCTCCCTCTCGGCGTGGGTCGTCACCACCCCCCTGATCGTCGGGGCCGTCGGCACGTTTGCCCTTGCCACGATGCTCGGGGGAGACATCTCCACCTATCAGCGGCTGGACTTGGATCTCGCCCGTACGGTGATCGCGCACCTCTCCGAGAACAAGTCCCCCGAGCCGGACGCCGCCCTCGCCGGCATCTGGCGAGCGTATGTCACGGTCGCGGACGAGTCCCGCCGGGTCGCTCGGGTCCATGCCTACGCGTTCGGTCCGTTCCTCTGGGGTACTCTCTTCTCCCTCGGGGCCGCCCTAGTGGTCGCCCTCGGACTTCTCACGAGCACTCTCGATCTGGTCGGCCTTGGACTCCTCATCGAGCTGGTCGGCTTCACGCTCCTCCTTGTCGGAGGCGCGGCCCTGGTCCTCACCGTCGGCTATGCGACCCCTGTGGACGGTTACGATCGCCTGGCAGCCCACCGCTGGCGGCGGAACGCGGCGCGGCTCCCCGCCGTCGAAGAGGCCCTTTCGAGCGTCCCTTGGCTGCCCGAATTCCACCGTGGGGTGAGGGAGTCCCGGACCGACCCTACCGATTCCACTCTTCGCTGGATCTCGCCCTGAGCTCTCTCTCCGGCGGGACGAGCGCCCTCGTCCAGCGCCGCCGAGGTCGAACGAGTCTGAAGCAGGAGTCCCCCCCGATCCCGTCGCGGTGAGGGCTCTCGAGTTCGGACCAAATCTCTATGAGGAAGCGGCCGCGTCGCCCTCTTCGAGATTCCGTGGGTCGCACTCGTTCGCTCTGGATCGTCCCGGTCATCGCGATCGTCGTGCTGCTGTTGGTTCCCGGACCGGCGTGGGTCGGGACCCCGCGTGCGACTCCGTCCACCGCGGTACCTCCGTCCGATGCCGCTCGACCCCAGTTATCGGCCCATCCGTCGGCGCAGGCCCGCATCGGCGCGATCGAGACCACGCTTCGCGAGCGCGGGGTGCCGTTCCAAGATGCCCACCTCCCGAACCTCGCGGCAGCGGATCCGGGCCGGGTCGGACCCGTAGCCCCGACGTACGACCTTGCCCCCGCTCCGATGGGGGTCGCCGACCTGGGGTTGGAGAACGAATCCGGGACCGTCACCCCGACCGTCCTCAACACCACGAGCGTGGAAGGCACCGCGGCCATCACGAGCGCACAGTCGGTCTATCTGGACGGCGATGGCCCCGACATCTTCGGCGTTCAGATGAACGCCGTCGCCACGCACGTCGAGCTGTTCGGGAAGTCAAGCTATGAGTTCTGGGCCCAGAACTTCGTGAGCTACACTTCGAGCAATGGGACGCTGACATTCGGCGACAACATCTGGAACATGTCGAGCCCTGCCGGCCTGATCTCGTCGAACGTCTTCCACTCCCACGGGGCCAACGGGACGCTCCTCGCCCCGATCTTCTACTACGCGACCGGCCCCACGTTCACGGTTCACTATCCGTTCACCGTGACGTTCTACCTCAACGCGACGGACGTCGGGAATCGGCCGGCGATCTTCTTCAACTATACGCTCCGGGCCCCGTCGGTTCACGCGTCGGGCACGTTCGACAACGTCGTGTTCAACTCCGATCGATTGCCCCCGATCTTCGCGGCCCCGGTACCCCAGTTCCAGGCGAACGGCACGGCCAACGACCCGCTGGGTCTACCGAACGACCTCGAGCTCGTCCTCGTCGGAGACGGGGACGGGGACACCACGACGTTCGTCCGACTGAACGCTCAATTCTCGCTCGACACATGGAATTCGAGCGCGAGCGCGTACGCCCCCGTTCCCTCCGCGTACGACGCCGGCTCCGACACGGGCGAGACGAGCGATGGGGTCGCCGTCTTCTACAACACGACGGCAGGAGGCGCGACGATCCCTCACGCCGACCTGGTGATCGGTCCGTCGTTCCTGGGAGGTCTGTGGAACCTCTCCGGGCACCCCGGCTACCGGACCCTTTCCGCGGCGGTCACCCCGGCGAACGCCTTCCTATTCGTAACCCCGGGGACGGCGTTGAACCCCCGCTCCGCGCAGTGGGTCCCGACGCTGGGTTTCACCACGGGACCCGCGATCGTCGCGTTCCCGGACGTCGGAAACTTCTACTTTGAGTGGATGCTTAGCGATTTCCGCCCGATCCACCGCTCGTTCAACCCGGTCGGCAACTCGACCGGTTCGATCACCGCCACGATGGTCCGCTCCAACGCGCTCGGGATCTACACGCCCCTCGTTGCCTGGGGGGACACGGAGTTGTCGGACCTCGCGGCGTCTGGTGCCGGGACCGTGGCCAGCCCGTACATCCTCGAGTCGAACCAACCGCACCCGATCGACGCGATCTTTGGAGCGATGAACGACTACTTCTTCCCCGTGTTCCCCGGGATCCTTCTGATCGACACGCATTCGTTCGTCCACGTCACCCCACCGAGCTTGGCGATCGTCTACTCCGCCGACGTCGCGGCGAACCTCTCCGGGGCGGGGCTCCCGGGAGCGAACCACCTCCAGGCCGAGTTCTGGAACGTCACGAACCTCACGCTCGAGGACTCTCCCGGGATCAGCGGCTGGCTCTCCGCCAACGTCGGCTTCAGCCCCCTCGGCGCGGTCATCCTGTGGAACGCGACCGGAGACCTGGTCGCGGGGAACACCTTCTACGACCAGGGGATCTCCCTCGCGCTCTACGGCGGATCGCACAACACGATCTGGGGCAACAGCTTCCTCAACTCCACCGCGCCCGCGACGAACCAAAGCGCGGTCGAGAATTCGGGGAACAATACGACCGGGATCTGGGAGGCGGAGTCCGGGGACCTGATCTACAACAATTACTTCGCCCTCCCCGCGCCGGCGTACACCCCGACGATCGATCCGGTGTCGTGCGAGATCCTCTGCAGCGCGGTCGTCTACGAGGACCGGTGGAACGTACCCTCCGCGCCGGCCGACACGATCGACACCGTCCTCGGATCCAACCTATCGGGGAGCATCATCGGGACGACGTACCAGGGCGGCAACTACTGGTCCAACTACGGGACCGCGGCGAACCCCCTCGGCCGCCTGCCGTACAACGACGGGGATCGCATCACGTACGAGGGAGATTTCGTGCCGCTCGTCCGTTCGATGGCGTTCGCGGTCGACGTGAACGAGCTCGGCCTCGCGAGCGGTGTCGTCTGGGGGGTCGAGGTCCAGGGCGTCGAGTACCGCACGAACCAGACGAGCCTGACCCTCTACTCGCCGAACGGGACCTACAACTACACGGTCCTGCTCCCGAGCAATTATACCGGCGCCACGGCCGGGAACTACACTGTGAACGGCACAGGTACCGAAGTGACGATCCTCTTCACGCCGCTCGTCGCGCTCACGTTCGTAGAAGGTGGCATCCTGCCGGGCTGGACCTGGAACGTCAGCATCGGGCTCGGCGGCCCCGCGTTCCTCGCGACCATCAATTCCACCCGTGCGACGATCGTGTTCGAAGTGAATCCGGGAACGTATACTTGGAACACGAGCTCGCGGGGGTACAACACATCGACCCCGAATGGGACGGTCGTGGTCGGGAACGACGGCGCGACGGTCCCCCCCATCGCCTTTCTCCTCCAGCCCGCCGTCACCTTCAACGAGTCGTTCGTCGGTCGAGCTCCCCGATCCTGGTCGGTGGAGATCACCGGGCCGGGGTTCGATCAGCGCTACATCTCCACCGGTGAGTTCCTCAACCTCACCGTCTTTGAGCTCCCCGCGGGAGCGTACGCATGGACGGCCACGGCCGCGAACTACACGGTCACTCCCTCCGCGGGGATCGGGAATAGCTCGACGTTCGCGACCGTCTCGTTGCAGTTCTCGATCGTCTATGGGATACTTGACGGCACGGTCAACGTTGCCGGCGCCTACGTGTACATCGACGCCAGCCTCGTTCCCCTCCACGGACTGGGCTTCTTTACCTCGCAGCTTCCCGGGATCCAATCGGTGGTCGTCGAGGCGCCCGGGTATGTGACGTTCTACGAGAATGTCAGCGTCCTCAGCGGCACCACCGCCGAGCTCCATATCGTTCTGGTGGCCGTTCCGACGACGTCGGCGACGGGTCCCTGGGGAATCCCTCTCGTCGGCTGGGCGTTGATCGCCGGCCTGGCCGTTCTCGCGGTACTCGGGTTCCTGGTCGCGGCGTTCTCTCGGCGTCGGCCGCCGCCTGCGGCACCCGTGACACCGTACGTTGCGGGGCCGGTCTCCCCGACGGCCGCCGCGCCGGCCGCGGCCGCCCGTCCCCCCTGGCAAGAGGACCCGGACGAAGGTTCGGACGCTCCCGGGGCGACCCCCCCTCGGTAGTCGGATCACCGGCGGGGTTCCTCGCCAGCCTAGAGAGTGGGAGTCGCACTTTACTACCGGCGGGACTACCGAGCCGCGATGGGCTCGGAGCCGTCCCCAGGGCCAGAGACCAGATTCCCCTCCTTCGCCGCTCGGGCCCCGTACGTCGGCCTCGCGGCGGCGCTGGTGGGCCTCCTGATGATCTTCTTCGGGCTCCTCTCCGCCTCGCGCCTGCCGAACGAGCTGTATCACACGCCGCTCGCCGGCTACGACCCCCCGTTCGACGTCGTCGCGGGACTGCTCCTGTTCGTCCTGTCGTTCCGGATCCGTCGGCGCAGCCCCGTCGCCTGGATCTTCTCCATCCCCGTACCGATCCTCGCGGGTGCGATCGCCCTGCTCAGCCCGAACGAGTTCTCGATCGCCTCGACGCTCGCCTCGGCGGTGCTGCTCGGGGCGATCTACCCCTACCGCGCCAGCTTCTACATCGGCTCGGCGACCGGTCCGGAGGGCACCCAGCTGCTGCTTGTCGTCGCGAGCCTCGTCTCGATCCTCTTCGGCACCGTCGGCGCCGAGTGGCTCGGCAACCGGTTCTCCCCCCACATCACCTCCTGGGGGGAAGCGGTCTACTTCACGGTCGCAACGATCTCAACGATCGGCGCGACGTACCAGCCGATGACGGACGCGGCCCGGTGGTTCGAGGTTCTGTTGATCCTGATCGGCGTCGGAACGTTCTTATCCGCCATCGTGGTGCTTTTCGTACCGTTCCTCGAGCGGCGGCTCTCCCGGATCGGAGAGCGACTCGAACGGTCCCAGATGCAGGAGCTCGAACGGCACGTCATCGTCTGCGGGGCGACCCCCGAGGCGCACGCCACCGCGATCGCGCTCCGGGAGGCCGGAGTGCGGTTCGTGATTCTTGCCTCCGACGCGGCGGCCGTCGATCGACTCAAGGAGGAGGGGTTCCGGGTCCACCACGGCGACCCGTCGGTCGAGGAAGAGCTCTCGCTCGTCGGGGTCGCCCGGGCCCGTTCCCTGATCGTCGCCCAGGAGTCGGACGCGGCGAACCTCCTGACGGTGATCACGGCGCGGGCGCTCCAGCCCAACCTGCGGATCGTCGCGGTCGCGACGGCGGAGAGCAGCCTCGCCAAGCTTCGACGGGCCGGCGCGACGGAGTCGATCGGGGTCGTGCGCGTCGCGGCCCAGCTGATCTGCGCGGCCGCGCTGGACGACACGTCCGAGGGCCAGCCGCACGCCCACTCGGTCTCTCACTGATCGGAACTCTGGCCGGCGCCCCACGCCGCGTCCAGCAAAGGGATTAGGAGGGGGGCTCGCCCAGTAGGGGGGCATGGAGCGGTCGGCGCGGCACCGCACCCCGTCCAACCCCCCGCCCCGGACGGGGGCCGGCCACCGCCCGTCGGGCCACCACGCGCCGCCGAGAACTCGCCACCAGCAGGAGCGCGGCTTCCGCCACGTCCGGATCGAGATCGATCTCGGACACGAGGTGATCGCCCCCCATCGGTTCCAGTTCGTGACGGAGATCCGTTCGCTCCTCAAGGAACGGCGATTCGAGGAGGAGGAGAGCCTGCTCGATCTCGCCGCCGCCATGCTCCACTCGCTCCAGGCGTGCGGGTACTCCCACGTCGACCACTGGGAGGTCGATCCCGGTGGCTGGCTGCCGTTGCCCGAAGCGCTTCACCCCGGTCTCACCGAGCCGGTCGGGCATCTTCTGAAGGCGCTCGAGAGCGACCGATGGCAGGACCTCGCGAGCGCCCGGGCGTTCCTCGTGCGGCTCTCCGGGGACGGCGATCGGCGGGTCGACGCCGTCCTGCGTCGCCTCCACCGGGAACGGGAACACTCCCTCTCGCTCGAGCTGTGGGGTCCGATGCAGACGTACGACGTCCACCGGGTCGTGAACGCGCTTCGCGAGCAGCTGATGGTGCTGCGGGCGCAGGTCACCGAATCGACCGCGGCGTGACCCGCAGCGGATAAGCCCGCGGGCGGTTCCTGCGCCGGACCGCGCCGATGTTCTCCCTCTACGTCCCCGTGATCCTCGCGGCGCTGTTGATCACGGTCCTCGAGATGACCGAGGTGGTCGCGCTCGTCCTGGCCCTGGGGGCGGACGAGTCGAGCCTGCGCCATGGGGCCGCCGGAGCGGTGGCCGGGTGCGCGACGATCGCGGTCGTCGCCCTGGTGTCGGGTCGCGCCCTCCTCCTCGCCCCCCGGGCGTACCTCCTCTGGGCCGCCGCGGTCGTGCTGACGGCATTCGGGGTGTTCCTGTTCCGGAGCACGCTGCGGACCTATCGTCGTCTTCGCGCTGCGGCCACGACAGCGCCGGGGGGCCCCCGGCGAGTCGCGCAGTTCGTGGGCGGATTCACCGTGGGGGCGGTCGAGGCGACCGAGGTCGTCATCGTCCTTCTCGCCCTCACCGCCGCGGGCTACGGGAGCTCGGCCATCCTCGGAGCGCTCGCCGGAGGGGTCCTGCTGGTCGTTGTGGCCCTCTCCGTGGGCGAACGCGTGCGCCGGATCAAGGTCCCCTGGCTCAAGCTCGGCGGGACATCGATGCTGTTCGCCTTCGCCGCCTTCTGGGCCGGGGAGGCCCGAGGATACGCCTGGCCCGGTGGGGACCTGTTCCTGATCCCCCTCTTCCTGCTCGCCGTGCTCCTGGTCCGCGGGGGCCTCGAGCTCGTTCTGCGGTATCGACCCAAGGTCGCCTGATCACCCGCGCTCCCGTCGCCTCCCCGGAGCGGGAATCTCAGGGACCGGGGGGCAACTCTTCCCGACTCGCCAAAAAAACCAATACAGGACCCCCTCCGCCCGGTGCTCCGGACGGAGGGAGAAAGGGTTCGTCCCGGCTGTGTGGGTCGCGCTTAGACCGGCAGGACCTTCCGGCCGTAGTTCCAGTTGGTCAGGTCCGCCGTCGCGACGTACCAAGCCGTCAGACCCGTGAGGATGATCTCAGAGCCCGTCGCCCAGAACTCGCCGTTGGAGGGGGTGTGTCCGCCGCCCATCTGCCAGAACTGTGCGACCAGCAGGACGAACGCGATGAACAGGAACAGGAAGACAAAGAAAATCCCCCATCCATGCTTCATCGAGTTGATCAAGAAGGTCAACGTGAACATCATCCAGACAAATGCGAATCCGGCGACTCCAAAAAATGCTACTGGGAGCCCAGGATTACCGCTAATGTAGCTCGTGAGCATCAGCGTGAAGGCGAGCCAAAACGCCCCGTAGCCGACGAACGCCGAACCGGCGAAGAGATTGCCCTTCCGGAGACCGATGACCCCCGCGATGAGCTGTACGATGCCTCCGAAAGCGATCGCCATACCAAAGACGACCCAGTTGGAACTGGATCCAAAGGCGCCACCGGCGCCAAAGCCAATCCCGTAGGGTTTGGGTAGGTCGCTCAATCCTGCGATGATCGTCGTCAGGCCGAAACCCATCAGTCCGATGACCGCTGGGCTAGCCCACCATTCGGGCTTCTCCTCCACTCTTGGAGGAGCGTCCTGCATTCCTCTAGCCGTTTCCATGTTCGAATCCGAGGCCGGCATGCTAGGCCGCACCACGCGCTCCTAGTAGATAATCCCTGTTTTCGACGGGATTTCCGTGTTACAGTCTCGCTCGACCTGATTTCCCCTCGGTTCGGGGCTCCGGGCCCGCCTCCGGCAGGGTTATGTCTCGGCGCGAGTGCTACGCCCCCGCTGGACCATGGAGGACCGCAAGGAGCTCGAGCGGATCGTCTTTGGCGAGACCCGGGTCATCCTTACGAGAGACCTGACTACGATGAATCCGAACCTCGCCTCCGGGTCGGTGGGCCTGGTGCTCGGAAAGCTCGCGAACTATACGCTCAAGGTCGCCTTCCCTCGGGTGACCGTCGGGGTCAGCTGGAAGGATTGCGACATCGTGGTCGGCAAGACCGGCATGCCGACCGACGCCGATCAGCCGAAGTCGATCCCACAGCCTCGGCACATGGGCGCGGAGTAGGCGAACGTCTACGGTCCGGGCGGCGGGCCGAGGATCCGATCGACGAGCGGCGGCAGCTCCTCCAGACGTTCGATCCGGTACTCGGCCGACGGGGAGGCCCATCCGGGGGGGAGGAAGAGGCGCTGGTACTCGGCTCCGTAGGTCTGAAGTCCGGTGTACAGGATCCCGGCCTTCATCCCGGTCCTCTTCGGGCCCTCGATATCGGGCCAGCCGTCCCCGACATGGACCGCGTGGGACGGGTCGGAGCCCAGGCGTCGCAGCGCCTCGAGGAAGATCGCCGGGTCGGGCTTCGTCCAGGGGAGCTCGTCGCTGAACAGGTATTCCTCGACGACCTCATCGAACCCCATCGAGGTGAGGATCGGGCGCAGGGTCGCCCCCGGTTCCCCGATCGTGTTCGAGATCACGGCGGTCCGCCATCCCCGATCCCGGAGCGCCCGAACGGTCGCGAGGGCGCCCGGACCGATCTGGAACGGTGTCCGTGAGACGAGGCGACGGAGTCCCTCGACGTACTGATCGGGGGCGGCCCTTCGCCCGGTCGCCTCCGCGGCGAGCGTCAGCTGGGCCGCGGGAGGGACGCTCACGCCCCGCTGCGCCGCGGCGACCGCCCCCGCATAGACCTTCTGGAACTCGGTCCGAAGTTCGATCCGCGAGCGGCGTGCCGACCCCGGAGGGGTGGGTGTGTCGTCCAGGACCTCGGCGGCGAGGTCCATCTGGGCGTTCATGTACGACTCCTCGGCGCTGGGGGTGAGATAGACGAGCGTGTGCCAGAGGTCGAGGGTGACCGCTCCGTGGAGGTTCGGCACCCGGAATCACTCCCCGGGCCGGGTGAGGAACTCGAGCCGGTTGCCGAACGGGTCCCGCGCGTAGAACCGCCGACGCCCTGGGTAGACCTCGTCCTCCCACGTCTCGACCCCCCGCGCGGTGAGGCGGCGGCGCAGAGCGTCGAGGTCGTCTACCTCGAAGGCGGGATGGGCCTTCTCCGCCGGGCGAAAGTCGGTGTCGATCCCGATGTGCAGCTGCGAGCCGTCGAGCTCGAGCCATATCCCGCCGCGGCGGGCGAGATGGGGGGGCTTGGGCACCTCGACCATCCCGAGAAGATCGACGAAGAACGCGCGGGCCGACGCCTCCGACCCCGCGGGAGCGGCGATCTGGACGTGCTGGAGCCGGAAGGAGGACCCCGTCATCGCGCCGGCGTGACCCGAGCGGTCCTAAAGACGTCGCCCTCGACCGCAGGAGCGGGTGGGAGGAACGGATGAACCTCGCGGGGTTCGCCGTTCGATGGCGACCGCCCGTCCTCGGCTGCTCCTCGCGGTGCGCCCCCGCGATTCCCTGCGGACGGAGGTCGCCCGGCGCCTCCCCGACGTCCGGTCGGTCGAGATCGCGGAAGCGACCCCGGAGGATCTCGCGGAGATCGAGGCGGCCCTGCTGGGCTCGGTCGCGCGCGAGGCGCGTTCCTGGGACCCGGCAACGACCCCCCGGCTTCGATTCGTCCAACGCATCTTCGCCGGGGTCGACGACCTTCCGTTCGACCGGATCCCGCCGAACGTCACGGTCGCGGGGAACGTCGGCGGCTACGCTCCGTTCGTCGCGGAGCACGCGGTCGCGCTCGCGCTCGGCGCGGCCCGTTCCCTGGTCGCCGCTCGGGCGCAGGTCGCGGCCGGACGGCTTCGCCCCGCCCCCGAGAACCGACCGCTCTGGCGGCAGACCGCCGTGATCCTAGGGTACGGGGAGATCGGGCGGGCGATCGCGGCCCGCCTTCGGGGGTTCGATATGCGGATCGTTGGCCTCAATCGCACCGGAGTTCTCGGCCCCGGGTGTGACGAGATGAGGGCGGCCGACCATCTGCGGGAGGCGGTCGCCGAAGGGGACATCATTTTCGACGCGCGACCGCTGACCCGGATCACCCGCGGCTCGCTCGGCCGCGAAGAGTTCGCCGCGATGCGTCCGCACGCGGTGTTCGTGAACGTCGGGCGGGCGGGAACCGTCGACGAGGAGGCGCTCTACCGGCACCTGGTCGAGCACCCGGAGTTCCGGGCCGCCCTCGACGTCTGGTGGGAGGAGGGGTACGCCGACGGTTCCGTGCAGTTCCGCTTCCCTTTCCTCGACCTGCCGAACGTCCTCGGGACCCCGCATAGTGCCGGGTTCGCGCCCCCAGTCGAAGCCTATGCGCTCTCCGCAGCCCTCGGCAACCTCGGGCGGTTCTTCTCGGGCGAGGCGCCCCGCCATGTGGTGGACCGGTCCGAGTACGCCGGACTACGCTAGAGCCGCCGGAAGGTACGGCGCGAGCTCCCAACGCGAGCGCCGGAGAACGGCCGCGGAGGCCCCCCGGACTACTACCGGATCCGCTCGAGGGCGAACGATCCCACGATCAGCGCGCGGTTCGTCGCGCGGCACTCGACCCAATCCCGGGTCTGTACGTCGCCGAATCCTTTCACGGAGAGGAACGTCCGGTCGCGGTCCTGGCGGAAGACGATCGCCCCGTCCATTCGGCCGAGCAACGACTCGACCTGCGGCTCGCTGAGCGCCCCGCCTTCGAGCGAGTACATCGCGAGCGCCTCGCGCGGCTTCAGGATCCCGACCACGTTCTGCAGGAACGAGAAGCTCGCCCGTTCGTCGGCGTGGGCGAAGACGGCGGAGAGGCCGAGGAACCCGACGCGGAACGGCCCCTTCTTCTCTTCCTCGATCGGACGGGCCGCCTGGACGAGCGAGGAGAGGATCCCGGCCCGGTCATCGGACCCTTTCGTCACCAGCCGCCGGGGGCCCGCGGCGCCGCCGGTCGTCGAGGCGTCGATCCAGGTGACCATGCCGAGCTGGTCGTACTCGAGGAACTGCGGCAGTACGACGCCGATCGACTGGGCGATCTCGGTCGGCGACCGGGAGGCGGTGACGATGACGACCGGTTCCCCGCGCTTCAGGCCCTCGGCGATGAACGCGTAGAGGACGACCTCCTTGCCGACGAACGCATCGCCGACCAGGACGACATGGTTCCGGGCAGGGATCCCCCCGAGAAGCAGGTCGTCGAGGCGGGGCGTCCCGGACGGCAGTCGGTCCGAGTAGCGTCGGCTCGAGGTCGGCGCAAGAAGGTCGGTCGGGCTCGTCGAGCCCTCCTCCCCCTCCGCCGCCCCCCGTCGGGCGGGGCGTCCGCCGGCGGACCTCGGGCCGGGCCGGGGGGGTGGAAGGTCGATCTGACCGGCGGCGGCGACCGCGGCGAGACCGGCGAGGGTGAGACCGCCCTCCCGATCCGCCTCCTGGCGGCGGAGGCTCATCTCCGCCTCGTGCGCCTCGACGGTGCGCTCCCGGGCGATCAGGTCCCGCTCGCGCTGGTCGATCTCCATCAGGCTGCCGCGCAGCCGACGTTCCCGGTCGGAGATGGTCGACTCTCGGTCGGTGACCGTCTGGAGCGACCGGTCGAGGTCGGCGCCCCGCTGGGCGACGTCGACCTGCTTTCGGCCGAAGTCGGAGAGCCGGTCCTGGTACTCGGTCGCCGCCGCCTCGTACTGCGCCCGTCGCTCGTCCGCCGCCTTCAAGCGGTCCGCGAGGCTCGCTTCCCTCTGGGCCACCCCGCTTTCGCGGGCGGCGAGGAGGCCCAGCTTCTCCGTCGCCTGTTTGAGGGCGTCGGAGGCGGCCTTCTCCCGCTGGGCGACCTCGCGGGCGCGGCGGCCGAGAATGATGTTCTGCTCGTCGAGCGTGGCCTTGAGCTGCAGCAGCTTGAGTTCACGGGCGGCGACCTCGCCCCCCGCGGCCGTCGTCTTGGAGCTCGCGGCCGGTCCCCCACCGCGGGCGGTCAGTTCCCCCTCCCGCCGCAACAGCTCGGCGGTCTTCTCGTCCAGTTGCTTTCGGCGGGACTCGAGACGCGTCTCGGTCTCGGCGGCGGCATCGACGCGACGCTGAACTTCCTGCTGCTGATGGGAGAATTCGGTATCGCGCCGCGCCTGGTCCCCTTCCTTCTGGGCGACCCGCTGTTCCCGGGCCGTGACCTGCGGGAGCTGCCGTGCGATCTCCTGCTCCCGTAGCTCCACGGCGTTGGTCCGGTTCGTCAGGGCCTGGATCGATGACTCGGCCTCGGCGAGCTTCCCGGCGAGTTCGCGGTCGCGGCGGTCGATCTCCTCGCTGCGGCCGCGGTCCTTCGCGGTGCGTCCGTCGAGCTCCTTGCGCGCCTCCGCGAACTGCAGTTCCTGGCGCCGCAAGCCGGCCTCGGTCGTCTCCGCGTCCGCTTCGCGGCGGACGATCGCCGCCTCGCGGAAGCGCAGCGCCTCCTCCTTCTGTCGGGTCTCGTCGGCGAGCCGGACGATCCGGTTCTGGCCGGACGCGATCAGGGCGTTCTCGTGAGGTCCGGTGCCCGAGGAGAGCAGGTGGAGGAACGAGCCGGCGGTCTGGTAGAAGATCGCCGAGAGGAACAATGCGACCGCGACCGCGTCCGCCTCGGTCGACGTACTGGTCGGACGGTCGTACACGAGCAGGGGGGTGAGGAGCGGAAGGACGGCGGCGCCGGCCGCCGCCCACTGCTGCGGGGTCCACTCGTTCCAGGTCATCACAAGACCGAGGAAGGCGAGCGAGATGCCGGCGAACTCGAGCGGCAGGAACCAGGGGAAGAGGGCGGTATGGGCGAACGGGGCCGTTCCCGCGACGCGCAAGAAGTAGACGACCGCGATGACGACGTTCAGCCCGACCGCGGCGACGGTGGTGGAGAAGTGTGGCTCCCACGGCCACAGCTGGAACGCTTCCCACTTCGTCACGAGGCCGACCGCGGCGATGGAGAGTCCGGCGAGAGCGGGGATCAGCAGGTAGAACGTCGGACCGAGCGCGGCGAGGCGGGTCGCGGCGAACGGGAGCGACGGGAGGTGCGAGAACAGAAAGAGGACCAGGATCCCATCGAGTGCGAGCGCCGCGGAGATCCCGACCGCGTAGAGATGCGCCGACCGGCCGATCTTGAGCTGAAGGAGGGCATCCTCCTTCGCCATCACGAGATCTTCCTTACCGGCGACGGTGGCCCCCGCCGTAGATTTGGCGGGACGGGCGGCCGGAGACGCTTTCGGCATCGAGTCCCGGTCCGAACGATGGGTTCCCACGGGTCTTAATTCTGTCCACGGAGGTCCCGTCGAGCAGAGGTCAGCACGGCCGCCGCCGAGGTCCACCGGGAGGGGCTTCGCCCGACCCGTTCCTCGACGTCGAACAGGTGGTCCCGCGCCTTAGAGTCGGCGAAGACGCGAGCGATGGCGACCGGGTCAGCCCCCAGACACGGGGCGATCGAGAGCGTCTCAAGAATCGTCCACCCCGGCCGCTGCCATCGACGGTGCAGCTCCTTCGCGGCCCATCGGCGGAACGAATCCGATCGATGGCGGGTTGGTTCGACCTCGAACCCCTCGCGCTCGATCCGGGGGACCACCGCGGCGGGCGGGGCCGCCAGCAGTCGACCCACCGCCCCTTCCGGGAGCCGGGCCAGATAGCGGGAGCGCTCGCCGGGCCCCGGGGCGATCTCGACGATCAAGGATCCGCCGGGCGAGACCAGACGCTCCGCCGCCTCGATCACCCGCTCGGAGTCACCGCCGGCGAACCCAACCGCATTTCCGAGCAGGGCGACCGCTCCGAACGCCCCGTCGGCGAGCGGCGGCGCGACGGCGTCACCGACCACCCGGTCGAGCGGAGCCGAGGCGTCGGAGGGACGCGGGGAAGCGGGGGTGGGGTGGTACGTCAGCATCTCCCGCGAGAGGTCGAGCGCGACCCGTCGCGCCCCCTCCGGGCCGAGCGCGCTCGTGAACCGGCCCGGTCCGGACCCGAGATCCGCGACCCACCGAGCGTCGGCCGAATGCCGCTGGAGAAAGCGGCAGCGCAATTCGCGGAACAGATCGCGCTGGGGCGTCCCCTCGTAGCGCATCCACTCGCGCCCCGCGCGGTACGCATCGTTGTCGAGGAACCGCTGCCGAGCTCCCGCGTCGACCGATGACGTCGTCGAGCGGAGGGTCCGCCGGGGCATCGGGTCCGCGCGCGGCGATCCCGCGCGGTTCACCGACATGGATCGCCCGTGCTCTTCGAGAGCGGAGTTCGATTAGAAGCAGACCCATTTATATGCCGCCCCTCTTGCTGCGCTCGAGGGATCCGATGACGTACTACGAGTGCCCGAAGTGCGGGGGCGGCTACGTGATCGACGTTCCGCCCAGCGCGCGCCCGACCTGCGACCGCGACGGCGCCCGTCTCAAGAAGACGAGTGACGCCTCCTACGAACGCAACGCGCGCGAGGATTAGGGACGGCCCCTCGATGGCATCGGCCGAGCCCCGGCTGGGACCGCTGGTCCACCGATCGGTCCACCACGCGGCGATCGTCTGGCTGATCGCCGCGGTCCAGTTCGTGGTCGTGATGGGGGTCGTCGAGCTGCGCTGGACAACGCCGTACAGCCTCTCGAAGAACGTCATCAGCGACCTCGGGAACACCGGGTGCGGTGCCTGGCCGAACGCGACCTCCCCGTACGTATGCTCCCCGTGGCATGTCGTCTTCAACGCCTCCATCATCGTTCTCGGTCTCCTCGCCATCCTCGGCGTGCTCCTGATCCGAAGCGCCTTCCCCGACCGGTCGAGCCGCTCGATCGGACTCGGCCTCCTCGTGCTCACGGGGATCGGAGCGATCGGCGTCGGCCTCTCGCCGGAGAACGTGAACCTTCAGGTCCACTCGATCTCCGCCCTCCTGTCGTTCGCGGCAGGGAACCTCGCTCTGATCGTCCTCGGCTTCGCGATGTTCCGGGATACCCGTTGGGACGGCTACCGGTCGTACACCCTCTTCTCCGGCCTGATCGGGGTGATCGCCCTGCTCCTGTTCGTCGCCAAGATCTACGCGGGGCTCGGCATGGGGGGCATGGAGCGGCTGATCGTCGCCCCGCTCCTCCTCTGGTTGGTGATCGTGTCGATCCACCTCCTGCGCGTGGCGGCGTACGCCCCGCGGATCGTGCCGAAGTCTTCGAGCCTCTGAGCCGCGCGGCCCCCGCGGCGGGTCACGCGCCCGCGGAGGGGAGCCGAGCATCGTCGAGCTGAAACTCCTCCCCGCAGCCGAGGCACGTCACGAAGCAGTGGACCCCCCGGCTCACCGGAGGGCCTAATTCCCCGGCGCAGAGAGGGCACCGCGATCGCGGGGCCGGCGGGACGCCGGCCCCCCCCGAGGGCATCTAGTCGACCTTTCCGAACGCCTCGATGTCCGCGGGCCCCTTCTTCAGAACGACCGGCGCATCGCCCTGGACCTGCTTACGGATCTGTTCCACGATATCCGGGTTCGCGAGGGTCGTGATGTCCCCGGTGTCCAATCGGTTCGAGATCCCCGCGAGCACGCGGCGCATGATCTTCCCGGAGCGCGTCTTCGGCATATCCGGGACGATGTGGACCGTCTTCGGTCGGGCGATCTTGCCGATCGATGTCTCGATCGCGTGGGTCACCTTCTGGGCGACCTCGGCCGGAGTCGCCTTCGTCCCGGGCTTGACCGCGACGTACACCTCGACGACCCGTCCCTTGAGCTCGTCCGCGACCGGCACGACGGCCGCCTCGGCGACCTCGGGGACCGTCAGGCAGGCCGACTCGATCTCCTTCGTCCCCAGGCGGTGCCCGGCGACGTTGATCACGTCATCGAT
Organism: Thermoplasmata archaeon; assembly: GCA_049285595.1. Classification (GTDB taxonomy): domain Archaea; phylum Thermoplasmatota; class Thermoplasmata; order Lutacidiplasmatales; family UBA184; genus Lutacidiplasma. Next base: position 52,582 of record JBAQAF010000036.1, on the reverse strand, counting down.
CCGGCCGAGGATGCGGTAGTAGCCGTCGGCCGAGATCAGCGCGCCGTCCCCGGCGAAGTACGGCCAATCCTTCCAGTCCTTGCTCTTCGGGTTCTTGTTGTACTTCTGGAAGTACTGCCGGACCATCCGTTCCGGATCCCCCCAGATCGTCTGCATCAGGCCCGGCCACGGGTTCTGGATGCAGATATTGCCGGCCTTGTTCGAGCCGGCCGTGATGACATGGCCGTTCTCGTCGAAGATGATCGGGTGGATCCCGGGCATCCCGGGGCCGGCGCTCCCCGGCTTCATCCGGTCGATCCCGGGCTTCGTCGAGCAGAGGAACCCGCCGGTCTCCGTCTGCCACCAGGTGTCGACGATCACCGCCTCGTCCTTGCCGACCGAATGGTAGTACCACCGCCACGCCTCCGGCTCGATCGGCTCCCCGACCGTCGTCATGTGCTTGAAGTGATAGTTGTACTTCTTCGGCTCGTCCGGCCCGAGCTTGCGCAGCTGTCGGATCGCCGTCGGCGACGTGTGGAAGATGTTCACGCCGAGCCGCTCGGCGATCCGCCACGGGCGCCCGGGGTCCGGGAACGTCGGCACCCCCTCGTACATCACGGTCGTCGCGGCGAGCGCGAGCGGACCGTAGACGATGTAGGAGTGGCCCGTGATCCAGCCGATGTCGGCCATGCACCAGTAGACGTCGGTCGGGTGGATGTCCTCGATGAACTTCGACGTCCCCGCGACGTAGGCGAGGTAGCCGCCCGTCGAATGCTGGCAGCCTTTGGGCTTTCCCGTCGTACCGCTCGTGTACATCAGGAAGAACGGCGCCTCCGCCGGCATCGACACCGGATCGACCCGCTTTCCAACCGTCTCCTTGAGCAGCTCCTGGACGAGGTAGTCGCGTCCGGGCGTCATGGGAACGGTCGTCAGGAGCCGGTCGCGGTACCGCTGCCAGATGAGCACCCTCTCGACGGTATGACCGTCCGCCTTGGCGGCGTCGATCGACGACTGGAGGACCGCCTTGTGATCGGTCGCCTTGCCGTTCCTCCAGTAACCGTCCATCGTGATCATCACTTTACTGCCGGAGTCGGCGGCTCGGTGGCCGGCCGCTTCGCCGCTGAAGCCGCCGAAGACGACCGAGTGAACGACGCCCAGCCGCGCGCACGCGAGCATCGTGATCGGAAGCTCGGGGGTCATCGGCATGTGGATCGTCACCCGGTCGCCGGCCTTGAGGTGGCAGAAATCGCGCAGCACGGCCGCGAACTCGTTCACGCGGATCCACAGTTCCTGGTACGTGATCGAGATCGGGGGCTCCTCTTCCGGCTCCCCCTGGAAGATGATCGCGGCCTTGTTCCGGTACTTCGGCAGGTGCCGATCGATGCAGTTCACCGAGACGTTCAGCTTCCCACCGACGAACCACTTGTAGAACGGGGCAGTGCTCGTGTCGAGCGTGGTGTGCCAGTACTGGTCCCACGTGAGCAGGTCGGCGTACTCGCGAAAGCACTCGGGGAACCGATCGAGCCCGAACCGCTCCATGATCGCCGGATCCGTGAGGTTCGCCTGACCGGTGAACTTCGGCGACGGGAGGAAGTACTCCTCCTCCTTCCAGTGGACCGCGATCTCGGCCTCGGTGAGATTGCCGGACTCCTCGGACTCCTTCGCGCGACCTTCCGCCATCGTCAACCCTCCCATGAGCCAGCTTCGCACGCTATTTACGAATTGCCCGATTCCCGGCGGGGGAACCCAGGCGGGATTCCCCGCCGGGAGCCGGGCGAAGTGCGTTGGATAACTCGCTCGTCCGTCGCGAGGGAGCGGTCGGGGGGCTTCTCGCATCCTTAATGGCCCCTTACGTCTAGGCGGCTCCCCGGAGCCTCATGCCCGGAACGGGTCATACGACGGATCGGCCCGAAAAGACGGTGCACCTGAGGATCGATCCGAATGACGAGTCGACCACGCTCGAAGACGTCCTCTCGCGAATCTCCGAACTCCAGCGCAAGCACCCCGACCGGGAGGTCTTCTTCGATGGGGACGAGTACGCCATCTGCTCTCGGCCGAAGCGCGCCAAAGCGGCCGCGACCCACTGAGCGCGCGGCGCTCGGCACCCCGCTGCTCCTGCTGAACCTGAAGACGTACCCGAACTGCCTCGGGAACGGCGCCGTAGAGATGGCGACGATCCTCGACGGGCTCGGACGGGCGGCCGGGGTTCCGACGGCGGTCGCCCCCGCAGCCCCGGATCTCGCGCGGGTCGCCGCTGCCGTCCGTTGCCCTGTGCTCGCCCAGCACGTCGACCCGGTGGACGCCGGGGCCCGCACCGGCTCGATTCCCCCCGAATCTCTTCGGGCGGCGGGTGCCCGCGGCAGTCTGCTGAATCATTCGGAGCACCCGATCGGCGGTCCCGATGTGGAGGACGCGTGCCAACGGCTCGAGGCCCTCGGCCTGGTCGCCGTCGTCTGCGCGGGGACGGTCGACCGGGCGCGCGCCCTTGCGGCGGTGGCTCCGGCGTACCTCGCGGTGGAGCCGCCGGAGCTGATCGGCGGAGATCGCTCCGTCTCCTCGGCGCGCCCGGAGGTCGTCTCGGAGACGGTCCTCGCCGTGCGCCAAGTCGCTCCCCAGACCCGCGTGCTGTGCGGCGCCGGAGTGCGCGACCGCCACGACGTGCATCGAGCGATCGAGCTGGGCAGCGCCGGGGTGCTCGTCGCGAGCGCGGTGGCCCGCGCGGCCGACCCGAAGGCGGCGATCGCGGAGCTCCTCGCCGGATTCTAGCGCGGGTCAGGAGGAAGCGCACATGACTCCCCGGCCGTCCTCCCCGGTTCGTCGATGTGCTTGGGCCGAGACCGACCCGCTCCTGCGGTCTTACCACGACCGGGAGTGGGGGGTTCCCGAGCGGGACGGTCGCAAGCTCTGGGAGAAGCTGATGCTCGACGGGTTTCAGGCCGGGCTCTCCTGGCTCATCGTCCTACGTAAGCGCGAGGCGCTGCGTGCCGCGTTCCGTGACTTCGACCCCCAGCGGGTGGCGCGGTTCCAGGAGAAGGACGTGCTACGTCTGCTCGGGGACCCGGGGATCATCCGCTCCCGTCGGAAGATCGAAGCGACGATCCGGGGTGCGCGGGCGTTCCTCGCGATGAAGAAGGAAGGGATCGATTTCTCCGCGTTCGTCTGGGAGTTCGTCGGCGGCGCGCCGATCCAGAACGCCGGTCCCGTGCCTACCCAGACCGATCTCTCCCAGACGATCTCCCAAGCCCTGAAGGCACGGGGCTTCCAGTTCGTCGGCCCTGTGATCGTCTACGCGTGGATGCAGGCGATCGGAATCGTCAACGACCACGCCCCGACCTGCTTCCGACGCGATCGGGGTTCACCGATCGACGGGACGGTCCGAGGGACCCGGCAGCGGCTCACGTAGGCTGCTTCTCCGCCGCGGGCCGGAACCAGGTCTGCGCGATCACGGTCGGTACGATCGCCGTCGCGATGACGACGGTCAGGAGTACCGAGAACTGGAACCGGTCGATGATCCCCGCGTCCAGACCGTAGATCGAGGCGATCGTGCCGAACGTCAGACCCGTGCTCATCAGGAGGGAGATGTACGCCGAGTCGTGCCCGACGAAACGGCGGGTCACCGGAAGGACGCCGGCGAGCTTCGCTCCGACTTTGACGCCAAACAGGACGACGATGAGGAACGCCCCGCTGGCGAGCGCGGCGACGGAGACGTTCAGTCCGGCGTTGATGAAGAAGAACGGGGTCAGGAACCCGAGCGTGATCGACCGAAGTTTGAGCAGGACGTCTCGATTCCGCCCCAGCACCGAGGCGAGCGCGAGCCCGAGGATGTACGCCGGCAGGACCGCCGGCGCGCCGGCGAGCTGGGCCACCGCGCCGAGCACGATCACCAGGAAGAAGAGCAGCTTCACTTCGGGCTCGCCGGCCCGCCCTTTCAGTTGGGCGAACAGCCAGTCGAACAGCCTCGGAACGGTGAGGGTCGCGGCGACGACCGCGGCGAGCAGGAGGAAGATGTATTCGTTCGGATGGACGAACAGAAGGCTCAGGGCGAGCGCCGTGCCGAGGTCGGTGATGAAGCACGCCGAGAGGATCAATTTCCCGGTCGGCGTCGAGCTCGCTCCGGTCTCGACGAGGACCACGTAGACGACCGCGACGGAGGTGGTCGAGAGCGCGACCCCGGCGAGGAGCGACGCCGGCGAGGACCAGCGCAGTACCAGCCCGGTAAACGCCCACGCGGCCAGGAACGGGGCCAGGAACGAAAGGAGACCGATGCTGGCGGACGCCTTCCAGGTCCGGCGCATCGCCGCTGGGTCGATCTCGGCGCCCGCCAGGAACGTGAGGACGACACTGCCGATCCCCGCGAGGAACGGGAGCCAATCGGCCCCCGAGGCGGATACTCCGAGGTAGTTACCTGCCACGACGCCGGCGAGAAGTTCGAGGATGGCGACCGAGACCCCGAGGCGCAACGAGAACAGCGAAGCGATGACCGCGAGCCCGACGACGATCGACAGTAGCGTCCACTCGACCATGCGTTCGCCCTCGGGGGCGCGGTTCGGCGAAGTAGAAGCTATCAGCCCGCGCCGGGCGGTTGAAGGGGAGCTTCATCCCCTACGACCCGACGGTATCGGCGGCTCCTTATCTACTGTCCGGATGAACTCGCCTGCCGCGGCGTCGCGGTCGGCGACGAGCGGTGAGCCCCCCCGCCCGGTGTCGGCGGCTTCATCTGCCCCGGCCCGGTGGCCGCCGCGCCGCCGCGCGCCGAGGAGAGGGAGAAATTGGCACCATCGGAGAACTCCCGTCCCGCTCGCCGCGCGCGGTCCGCCGTTCGGGGCCGGGGCTCCGGGCGAGGCAGAGGACGACCCGCGGTGCGTCGCGAGCGTCGTTCCGAATCCGACGGAGTCGAGGCGCTCGATCGCGGGGTCGCGCGGCTCCCCTCTTCCGAACGTGGGCGGGGCCGTCCCGAGAAGCGGGTCTCCAGCCGACCGGGCCGACCGTTGGAGATCCTCATGGTCGGCTGGGAGTTCCCCCCGAGCCACTCCGGGGGCCTCGGGGTCCACTGCTACGAGATCTGCCGCGAGATCACGAAATTGGGCCACCGGGTCACGTTCCTCTCCCCGTTCTCCGGGCCGTTCACCCCGGTCGGCGGTGTCACGTTCCGGCACCCCGGCGAACCGGTCGAGGGGAAACCCCCCGAGTTCCCCCCGGCGTACTGGTCGGGCGAGCTCCCGGGTTCCCCCTTCGGCGACAGCATCGATGGGTACAACGCCTGGGTCGGGAGCCTCCGCTTGTCCTCCAAGCCCGACATCGTCCATGTCCACGACTGGTTCGGCACCCGGGGCGGGGGCGCCCTGGCTCGGCGGCTGGGGGTTCCACTCGTCATGACGGTGCACTCCACGGAGTACGATCGTTCGCTGGGCCATCCCTGGGCCCACATCCTCGAGCGCGAACAGGCCGGTATCGACGCCGCGACGCGCGTGATCGCCGTCAGTCAACACCTCAAGCTTCAGCTCGTTCAGCGGTATCGCGCCGAGCCGGCCCGCGTCACGGTGATCTACAACGCCGTGCGACCCAGCGAGCGACTCGCCGAGATCGATCCCAAGCGGCGGGTCGTGCTCTACGTGGGCCGTCTTGCGGTGATGAAGGGGGTCGACACGTTCCTGCGCGCCGCGGCGGTCGTCGCGAGCGCCTTCTCCGACGTGTTGTTCGTCATCGCCGGGGAGGGGCCGGAGTACGGCCGCTTGGTCGAGCTCGCGGCCCGGCTGGGCATCGGAGAGCGGGTGATGTTCCTCGGCAAGGTCTCCGACGAGGAACGGGAGCTGCTCCTGGCCGGGAGCTCCGTCTTCGTGCTTCCGTCGGTGGTGGAACCGTTCGGCATCGCGGCCCTCGAGGCGATGGCCGCCGGAGTGCCGACGATCGTGTCGAAGACGAGCGGCGTCGCGGAGATCTCCAGCGGCACGTTCCGCGTCGACTTCTGGGACGTGGATGAGTTCGCGAGCCGGATCGCGGAACTGCTCGAGTACCCCACGCTACGGCGTGCGATGAGCGATCAGGGGCAGTGGGAGGCGCTCCGCGCGGGGTGGCCCGAGCGGGCGCTCGAGACCGTCGAGACGTACCGCGACGCGCTCCGGGCGGGGCCCAAGCCGCCGTGAAGATCGTCCTCTACCTGCATCTCCACCAACCGTGGCGACTCGCCCGGTTCCGGTATCTCGACCTCGGCTCGGGGCGGTCGTACTTCGACCTCGAGCGGAACCTTTCGATCTTTCGAGGGATCGCCGAGCGGTGCTACCGGCCGGCGATGGACCGCCTGCTGCGCAGCCTCGAGGAGCATCCCGAGTTCCGGCTCAGCCTCTCGGTGACCGGCACGTTCGTCGAGCAGGCGCGCCTCGCGGCGCCGGACGTGCTCGATCGGCTGCGCCATCTCGTGCGTACCCAGCGCGTGGCGCTCCTCTCGGAGACGTACTACCACTCGCTCGCCTTCCTGCTTCCCCCGCCGGAGCTGGCGGAAGAGGTCGCGATGCACCGGGCCCTCCTCCAGAGCGAGTTCGGGGCGGCTCCCAAGGTCCTGAGGATGACCGAGCTCGCGTACTCGGACGACCTTGCCCGGTTCGCGGAGGCGGAACGGTTCCGCGGCATGCTCGCCGAGGGATGGGAGGGCGCGCTGCACGGCGAAGCCCCCACGTTCCGCTACTGCGCCGCCCCCGCGCCGACCGTCCGCCTGCTCCTCCGGCACTACCCGCTGAGCGACGACGTCGGATTCCGCTTCTCGGCGCAGGGATGGAACGAGTTCCCCCTGACGGCCGAGAAGTACGCCCGATGGATCGCGTCCACGCCGGGCGAGCTGGTCGGCCTGTTCATGGACTTCGAGACGTTCGGCGAGCACCACGCCGCCTCGACGGGGATCCTCGAATTCCTGAGCGCGCTCCCCGGCGAGGTCGCCCACCACCCCGAGCTCGGGTGGGCGACGGTCGACGAAGCGATCGACGGTCCCCCGCGGGCCCCGATCAGCGTGCCGTACACGATGAGCTGGGCCGATCAGCACCGCGACCTCGGCGCCTGGCTCGGGAACGACCTGCAGCGTTCCGCGTTCGAAGCGGCGAAGAAGGTCGGGGCGCTCGCGCGACAGTGCGGCGACCGCGAGATCCTGACCGATTGGCGCCGCCTGCTCACGTCGGACCACTTCTACTACATGTACGTGGCCGGCCACGGCGCCGATCAGGGCGTCCATCAGTACTTTTCGAGCTACGAGAGCCCGTACGACGCCTACGCGAATTACATGAACGCGCTGACCGATCTGCGCCGACGGGCCCTCGAGCGGCTCGGCGTTCCCGTTCTCAAGTGAGCCGGCGAGTTAAGCCGCCGAGCGGTCTGCCGCGCCCGGTTCCGTGCCGAGATCCCGATCCGTCGCCCCTGCCCGCCGGTTCGACTTCCACTCGCATACCTACCTCACCGACGGGACGGAGTCGGCGACCTCGATGTGGTGGGCGGCGTCCCAGCTCGGCCATCGGGTCCTCGCGATCACCGACCACGTCGCCTTGGAAGACCCGACCCCGATCCTCGACCAGCTGATCCAGGAGTCCCGGGCGTTCGACGACGGGTCGATCGCCACCCTCCTGGGCGTCGAGCTCACGTTGCTCCCGCCCCGGCGGATCGCCGAGACGGCGCGCCGGGCGCGCGTCGCGGGGGCTCAGATCGTGATCGTTCACGGCGAAACGACGGCGGAACGGGTCCCCCCGGGGACGAATCGGGCGGCGGTGGAGTCCGGAGAGGTCGACGTCCTCGCCCATCCGGGGTTCCTGTCGGAGAGAGAGGCCGAGATCGCCCGTGCGAACGGCACGGCGATCGAGCTGTCGGGCCGGTCTCTGCACGGCCGAACGAACGGCCATGTCGCCCGGATCGCCCTGCGGGTGGGCGCCGACCTCGTGGTCGATTCGGACGCCCACGAGACGAGCCATCTGTTGGACTACGGCCGGGCCGAGACGGTCGCCCGAGGGGCCGGGCTGACCGCGCCCCAGGTACACCGGGCCCTCCGCGACTCTCCCGCACGACTGTATCGCAAATGCCTCGCCCGGTGAACCGACTCCTCCGCGGTCCTCGCGAGGGTTCCGACCCCGGATTTCAGAGATCCCCTCCGAGGCCCGAACGAGGCGATTCGTGCCCGGCGGGATTCTGGGAGAGTTTCGCTAGTGGGCTTTCCGACCCATCAGGAACTAGTCTCGGCGTATGAGCCGGACCGAGAACCTCGCTCCCAGCTCGGAGGTGGGTTGCGAAGTTCACGCCGGGGTGACATGGAATTTCGGCGGTAGGCTGGCGCCGTCCCAGGGCCGACCTGTCCTCGATCGCTCGTGCAGGAGAAAATCGAGCAACGAGGGACCGTCGATCTCGGGGCCGAACGTTCGGCTCAACCTTTCCACATAGGCGACGTCGTCGAAGCCGAGGAACCCCACCAGACCGCCCGCGGTCCGCACGCTCGGGGCCGTGTCGGTGAACCAACGCTGTTGGTCCGAGGTCAACCGTTCCCAGAAGATCCGGCGTTGGCGTCCCTGCTCGAGGCGCATCCGGGCGATCCCCCATGACCCCGAGGTCAGGAACGAACGCGCGGCTTCGATCCAGAGGACCAACCGGGTCGCCCCCGGGGAGAGTGGAGGCTCGCTCCGAGGGCGGGCAGGGTCCGGGGCCGGGTCGGCTGGGCCGGCCCTCCCCCGGACCGTTCGACGGAGGTATCGTCGGTCGTACGGCCGCTCCAGGAGGTCGGACGGGAGGTACCGTCGTCGCCGATCCCCGTCGGACCAGTAGCGCTCCCCGGGAGCGGCGGAGTGAACGAGACGGAACGGGCGGGCGAGCACCGTCGTGGTTCCGTCGACTTGGGGGAATCCGTAGCTGGGACCCGCGTACCGGACGTGCGTCCTTCGGACCAGGCGCAGATGATACGTGTACCCGCGGGCGCCCTCCTCCCATCGGGGGAGCACGTACGCCTCCGCCGCGTCGAGCTCCGAGAGATGGGCGACCAACGCGGGGCTCGGAACTTCGTCGGCGTCGAGCTGGAGCACCCGGTCGGTCGACATCTGAGCGAGGCCGTACGGACGAAGGAGATCGATATTCCCCAGCGGGGGGGCCGGGCAGATTCTCTCCCCGGGGGGACGGAGGCCCTCGGCGAGTCGGGCGCGCTGCGGCGGATCGGAGCTGTCCACGACGACCACTTCGGCGATCGAGGGGCGTAGTGTTCGCACGTTACGGAGAACGCCGTCGACGTCGTTCCGGGAGTACATGAGAAGGCCCAAGCTCGAACCGCGACCGCTCTGCGCCACGCCCTTCCACCGGTCCTACGCGTGTCGAAGGGAGGGGAACGGCCCGTTTATCGCTCCCCTGGCCGCCGAACCCCCCTACCGACCGTACCGACCGCCCCGTGGGAGCGTTCGCGCCGGCTCGAGCCTCCGGACCGTCTCCGCGAAGCTCGAGGTCGTCCGGTCGGCCGACCCACGCCGCCGTCCGTGCGGTTCCAACGAACCGTTAAAGACGCTCCGCGGCTCCTCGTCTTCGCCGTGACGGTGCCTCGCCCGGCGGTCCCGAGGGAGGACTCCCGGTGATTACCCAGCTCGCCGGGAACGGACGTCTCCTCCTTACCGTCAACGAGAACGGCGATTGGAACGACCTGTTCTATCCGTTCCCGGGCCAGTTCCAGCAGCTCCGAGAGGCCCGCCTCGGTCTGTACGACGTGGCGGCGTCGAGGTTCGCCTGGCTGCGCGGCGGTAACGGGTACCAGGTCGCCCAGGTGCCTCACGGGGCCGGCCACCTCCCCGAATCCCTCTGGAACGCCCACGGGGTGACGATCTCCGTTCGAGACCATGTCCACCCGAACCACGACCTGATCGCGCGAGTGTTCCGGATCCGAACCGATCCCCCCCGGCCCGTCCGATTGTTCGCGTACCACGCCTTCCAGATCGCGGAATCGATGTACCAGGATACCGCCTATGTCGACGAGAGCATCCCGTCGCTCGTCCACTACAAGCGGGGGTTCTTCTTCGAGTTCTTCTCGAACCCCGCCTTCACCCACGCGGTCTGCGGGGAGCACACGCTGAAGGGACTTCAAGGAACGTACGTCGACGCCGAGGACGGCCATCTGGAAGGGCGGCTCGTCGCGCACGGCGCGGCGGACAGTGTCATGCAGTGGGACATTCCCTCGACCGACGGCGGCGAGACGGAGATCCAACTGTTCATGGCCGCGGGGCGGAGCCTCCCCGCGGTCCACGAGATCCGCGACTACGTCCGCCACGGGGGCCCCACCCGGTTCGTCCGCGAGTCGGAACGGTTCTGGGAGACGTGGGTGGGGCGCCGACTGCCGCATCCCCCCGCGGACCTCAGCGCGAAGGCAAAGGAGCTCTACCGGGCCAGCGTGCTCGTGATGCGCCACTGTGCCGGCACCTCCGGAGCGATCATCGCCTCGCCCGACACGCGCTCGCTCGCGATGGCCGGCGACACGTACAATTACTGCTGGTGGCGGGACGGGGGGTACATCGCGAAGGCGATGGACGAGGCCGGCCTCTACGAGAACTCGGCTCAGTTCCTTACGTTCGCGCAGCAGTGCCAGAACCCCGACGGCTCGTTCTTCCACCGCCATTTCCCCGACGGGGCGATCGGCAGCACCTGGCATCCCCCCCCGTTCCTCCAGATCGACCAGACGGCGACCGTCGTTGCGGCGGCCTGGCACCACTTCAAGCGCGGCGGGGATCCGGACGTCCTGCTCCGTCACTGGCCGCTCGTCAAGGGGGCGGCGACGTTCCTCGCGAGCTTCCGGGACCCGGCGACCGGCCTGCCCTCCCCGAGCTTCGATCTCTGGGAGGAGCGCCTCGGGATCCACACGTACTCGGCGGCGGCCGTGGCCCACGCCCTGGAACGGGCGTCCCGGATCGCCTCCGAGATAGGGAAGGACCCGTCCGTCTGGAAGCAGGCGGCCGACGAGGTGATGGCGGCGGCCCGTACGCATCTGTGGGACGCGGAGCTCGGTCGATTCGTCCGCTCGATCGCGCCCCGCGATGCAAAGCAGGACGCCTCCGTCCTCCTCGCCCTCAAACTCGGCCTTCTCCCCTGGGGCGATCCGAAGGCGCGGGCGGTCGTCGACGGGGTCGAGAAGCGTCTCTGGGTCCCGGGGATCGGAGGGCTCGCCCGCTACGAGGGCGACGCCTACTACGGCAGCGAGAACCCCTGGATCGTCTGCACGCTCTGGTTGGCCGAGGCGCGCCTGCGCCTCGGGGACCGCACCCGGTGCCGGGAGCTGATCGAGTGGGTCGCCGACCGCGCGACCCCCACCGGGTTGCTCCCCGAGCAGGTCGATCACGTGAGCGGAGAGGCCAAGAGCGCGACGCCCCTCACTTGGTCGCACTCCACGTTCGTGGATGTCGTCCACAAGTATGCCGAGTCGGAGACGCGCGGTGAGGTCTCCGAAGAGTGAGACCGGGCCCCGCACGGTCCTCGCGATCGATGTCGGCGCGTCCAAGATCGCGAGCGCGCTGGTCGGCGCCGACGGCCAGGTGCTCCTTCGCAGCGGTCGGTATCCCCACGCCAACGCCGGACCCCGGAGTGTCGTGGCGACGGTGCTGAGCTCCGCTCGCTCCTGCCTCGCCTCCGGGGAGTGGAGACCCCAGGCGATCGGGATCGGCGTCGCCGCGCAGGTCGATACTTCGACCGGGACCGTGCTCTACGCGCCCAATCTCGGTTGGCGAGACTATCCGCTCGGCCCGACGATCGCCGAGGAGTTCCACCTCCCTGTGCTGGTAGTGAACGATGCCCGGGCGGCGACGGTCGCCGAATGGCGGTTGGGCGCGGGTCGAGGCTGGAAGGACCTATTCTGCCTGAGCCTCGGTACCGGGGTCGGAGGCAGCGCGGTGATCGGGGGAAGGCTCGCGGAGGGGACACGATACGCGGCAGGGGAGGTGGGCCACATGACGATCCTCGCGGGGGGACGACGGTGTCACTGCCCCAACCGCGGCTGCCTCGAGGCGTACGTCGGGGGCTGGGCGATCGCGGAGCGCGCTCAGGAGGCCGCCACCCAGTCGGAACGTGCGGGAGGGCCGATGGTAGAGCTCGCCGGATCCGCGAAGAACATCACCGCGCGTACGGTGTTCGATGCGGCCCGAGCGGGGGACCCGTTGGCGAACCGCATCGTCCAGGAGACGGAATCGTACCTCGCCGACGGCGCGGTCGGGATCGTGAATGCGTTCAACCCGGCTCGTCTTCTCCTCGCGGGCGGGGTCATCACCGGCTGGCCGGGAATGGTGCGCGTCGTCCACGAGGCGGTCCAGAGCCGTTGCCAGCCCCCGGCGGCTCGGGCGGAGGTCGTCGCAGCGCAGTTCGGCGAAGAAGCACCACTGATCGGCGCCGCCGTGGCCGCGTTCGAACGGTCGGGCGTCTTCCCGGGGACCTCCCACGGTCCCGAAAGTGCGCGACCCCACACCTCATGAGGGCGTCGCCCGTCGGAGGCGCGATGATCGCACTCGCCGACGTCGCCGTCATGGTTTCGAACGCCAAGGTGACCGCCCGCTGGTGGACGAAGAACCTGGGATTCGCCACGTACACCCTCGGAGGCTCGGGGCACGCCACCCTCGTCGCACCGCCGGGGGACCGGTTCGTGGTGCATCTGTGCGAAGGGTTCGCCCCGCTCGAGCCGGGGGACACCGGGATCGCCTTCATCACCGACGAGATGGACGCACTGGTCGCCCGGATGGCGAAGGGAAAGGTGCAGTTCCCCGTTCCTCCGAAGAAGGAATCCTGGGGGTCGATGGCAAAGTTCGCCGATCCGGACGGGAATATCTTCTGGCTCCTCGAGGTTCCGACCGCCCTGGTCCGCGCGACCCTGAAGTCTCGCGCGCCTGTGCCGAAGCGACCGACTACGAAACCGCGTTCCCGCTCTCGGACGCGCTAGACGAGTCGTGGGACGGAGCGGGAGCGCTTCCGGTCCGCCCGGACGCTCCTCTCCGGCTCTCAGTTCGTTCCCCCGGACGCGAGGGCCTGGCAGCGCTCGAACAGCTGCGTCGCAACGCTAAGATCTCTGGAGGCGCGGGAACCCCGGCGAACCTTCCGATCGGCGAAATACTCCCCCGAAACCTTCGCGAGCGACGGGTCGGAGGCCACGAAGAGAGGCGTCACCGCCCCTCGGACCAGGCTCCGCCCACCGATCCAGCCCGCGATCTTCACGAGCGCGGCGAATCCCCCCGGATTGTTCTGCGCAAATCCGGAGCGCACGAACCCGGGGTGGACGGCGTTGACCGTCGGGCCGTTGGCCCCGTAGCGCCGCGCGAACTCCCCGGTGAGCAGGATCAACTCGAGCTTGGATCGGCCGTACGCCCCCCACCCCTGGTACGATCGACTCGTCTGAAGGTCGGATAGCTCGACGTGCTGGCGCCGGTGCGCGGCCGACGCGATGTTCACGACCCGGCCTTCGCCGCTCTCCCGGAGGCGGGGGGCGAGGCGCTCGGTCAGCACGAACGGCGCCAAGACGTTCAGGGCGAACGTTCGTTCGAGACCGTCGGTCGTCACCTCCCTCCGAGCGAAGATCCCCCCGGCGTTGTTGACCAGGACATGGATCTCGGGGTAGCGTCGGAGCAGCTCGTCCGCGAGCGCCCGTTGATCGGCCCGGCGGGCGAGATCGGCCACCGCGACCGACTCGACGTGGCGGGAGACCGCCGCTTTGCCGACTTCCTCCGCCGCCGTCGCCGACCGATCGGCTCCTCGCCCGACCACGACGGTGGTGGCCCCGAGACGGGCGACACCGATCGCGATCTCGCGCCCGATCCCCGAGGTCGCCCCGGTAACTACGACGACGCGCCCCGCCAGCTCGTCCGGGACGCCGTTCATTCTCAGCGCGACCCCCTCGGAACTACACGATGCGATACTCTCGGCGGCGGGAGTCGTGGAGAACGATCGACTCCTTCACGAGACCCTGCTTGCGCAGGGACTCGAGGGCGCTCTGGACCGTCCGGCGGGGAAGGCGCGACAGTTTCACGAGCTGCCCCTGGTCGAGGCCCCGGTGGCGTTCGAGGAGGAAGAAGAGGAACTTCGCCGCAGGAGGTCCCCCGATTTCCTTGCTTCGCCCCCCGGTGGTCGTCGGGCCCGACACGATGCCGAGGCGCTCGGTGGCCAGCTGGGCGACCGAGGAGATCGCCACCCCACCCAGGTTCACGTCCTGGCCGAGCTCGCGGAGCAAGTACGACTGTTGGGCCTCCAACGGGGCTTCGAACAGAAGGTCTTCGTGGGGCCGATCGTTGACGATCGCGCGGAGCCAGTCGTACTTGATCCCCGTGTCGGCGTCGTAGATGCCGCCGGCCCGACCCCCCTCCGGCGCGGGGAGGGAAACTCGGCGTGGGCTGTGCGCCCTCGCCCGGCCGATCTGCGAGATCAGCTCCTGCAAGGAGAGTTGCTGGGAGGGGTCCCGACCGCCGACCTCGATGACGAGTCCCAGGCTACGGGAGTTCACCGCCCTGGAGACCCGCTCGAGCTGAGCGTCCCCCGCTCCCGCCGGCCCCGCCGAGACCTCGATGATGTCGAACCCGAGCGTTCTCCCCTCATCGAGAAACTGCGGGATCCGCTCTTGGACGGCGGCCAGCTCCACGAGCTCGCTGCTGGTGGAGACGTCGATGCCGACGTCGTGGTAGCGACGGATCCGGTCCTTGAGCCGATCCCGGGCGACCAAGAGCGGAAGACCCCACCCGATGCGGGCGACATCGATGTACGGCGCGAGGTTGCCGAGCTCCTCCGGGTGGAAGCCGGACAGTCGGTCGAGAACCTCGGTGATTCCACGGGCGCGAGGCCGGGTGACCCGGACGACGTCCGCGGGAAAGAACGGCCCTCGAGACCGCTGACGGGCGGTCGTTGCCTCCATTGAGCTCAACTCCTGCGCCGTTTATGCGCCGTACCTACGGGTGCCGGGGTATAAGGGAACCCCGCTCGAGGCGGTCCTGCCGGCGTGCCCCCTCGGTACCGACTGACGGGGTGGATTGGAGCAATACGCGCGCCGGCAGGGGAGAGAACAAGGCGAGTTCCCCCTCCCTCCCCGGGTGGCAATCTTATTAGAATCGCCCCCTGCGCGCTCCGATGGCTGACTCCCGGGCCCGAGTTCTCGTTCTGGGGCTCGATTCCGTCTCTCCTTGGCTCCTGTACGAGCGATTTCTGCCCAAGATGCCCCGGATGCGGGAACTTCTCGCCCGTTCCCGGTGCGGTACACTCCGCAGTATCGATCCCCCCATCACCGTGCCCGCGTGGGCCGTGATGTTCTCGGGGGTCGACCCGGGAACGCTCGGAGTGTACGGCTTCCGTCACCGTCGACCCGGGACCTACTGGGACCAGTACATCCCAACCTCTCGGACGATCCTCAAGCCGATGGTCTGGGACCGGCTGTCCCGGATCGGAAAGCGAGTGT
The DNA here is from genome assembly GCA_049285595.1 of Thermoplasmata archaeon. Taxonomy (GTDB): domain Archaea; phylum Thermoplasmatota; class Thermoplasmata; order Lutacidiplasmatales; family UBA184; genus Lutacidiplasma. The sequence continues at coordinate 37,200 of JBAQAF010000036.1, read as the reverse complement.
GCATCATTGGGATGCCCCCGGGGTATCCGCCTCCCCAGGTCAACGGGATCTACATCTCGGACTTCCTGACCCCCGACAACGCCCAAGACTACGTCACCCCTGCGTTCCTTCGACCGGAGATCGAGCGTGTGGCGGGTGGCTACACGTTCGATGTGACGTTCCGCGCCGACGACCGCGATCGTATCGGGCGCGAGCTGTTCGAGATGACCCAGAAGCACTTCGCCGTCGCCCGGCACCTCTGGGCCAAGGAGAAATGGGACTTCTTCGCGATCCACGAGATCGGTCCTGATCGCCTGCACCACACCTTCTGGAAGTTCTTCGATCCGGCGCACCCCCGTTTCGAGCAGAACCCGAAATTCCTCGCGCTGGTCGACGAGTACTATGCGATGCTCGATGCGGAGATCGGCCAGTTGCTCGACATGGTCGACTCCGACGTCCGGATCCTGGTCGTCTCCGATCACGGTAGCCAGGCGATGCAGGGTTGCTTCTGCATCAACGAGTGGCTCATCCAGAAAGGATACCTTGCGCTGAAGGGTCCGCGGCCGAAGGCGGGCACCCCGATCGAGCAGGCTGCGATTGACTGGTCGAAGACGTCCGCCTGGGGGGCCGGCGGCTACTACGCGCGCATCTTCTACAATGTGAAGGGTCGGGAGCCGAGCGGCACGATCGCCCCCGCCGATCTCCCCGCCTTCGAGGCGAAACTCTCTGGCGACCTCAAGCTTCTCAAGAAACCAGACGGCCGCCCGCTGGCGGTGGACGTTCGTGTTCCTAAGAACATCTACAGGGAGGTCCGCGGCGACGCCCCCGACCTGATGGTCTACTTCGACAACGCGGCCTGGCGGTCTGCCGGAACGATCGGGTACGACAGCCTCTACCTGGCTGAGAACGACACCGGCCCCGACGACTCGGTTCACTCCTTCGAGGGAGTCTATGCTCTCTCCGACCCGTCCGTAGGTCGCGGTACTCGCGGCCCCGAGGAACGCCTCATCGACATCGCTCCCACGGTACTCGCGATCCTCGGCGTTCCGATCCCTCCCGAGCTGCAGGGCAAGCCCATCTCCGACCTCTAGAGCTCCGCCCTACACGGTTCCCCACTCTTCCGGGCGACCCTCCGCCGAGAGGGGTCTCTGCCGGACGTCCAGGGTCCCGCGGTTCCGGCGTTTCCGTCGGCCCACCCCGGGTCGGCCCGACGGGTCCGGCCGGTCGCATCGCGTTCGGGCCACATCTTCATTTACCACATACCCATATGCATATGCATGCCATCGCGGAATATTGCGGTTCAGAAGACCGTGTACGACCTACTCTCCCGAGAGAAAAGAGCCGGGGAGAGCTTCACTGCCCTCTTCCGGAGGCTCCTCGACCAGCGAGGGGGAATCGACGAGATCGTGGGCAGTTGGGGCCACCCCGGCCGAGGCGAGGGTGCGATCCTCAAGGATATCCGCTCGGGAGGACGGCGAAAGTGAAGGCGCTCGACACCCCGGCGCTCCTGGCGCTCCTCGAGGGAAACCCACGGGTCCGTCAGCTGTTGAAGAAGTGGAGAGGCGAGGAGGTCGCCACCACCGAGGTGAATCTCCTCGAGCTGGCCTTTCTGGCGGCGCACAGCAGCTCCCGAGGACGTGCCCATCGGATGGCCGCCCTGGGCCGTTTACGTCGACGGATCACCGTGCTGGGGGTCGATTCCCGCGCCGTGGACGAGGCGTTCCGCCGTCTGGAGAGAGGAGGACCGACTCCTGGCCTGACGGTTCTGGCGATGCTCTCGACCCTCGAGACGAACGGTTGCGAGGAGCTGCTCACAGACGATCCGAGGCAAATCCAAGGCAAGTGGCGGTTCAAGACGACCAAATTCACATGAACGATGGCTATGAACCACCTGTTACGCTACACACGTTACATAGAAGGCAGAATGCCACAAATGAGGTCAAATGCCCCCACTTGCACGAAAACCCCACCCCTCCGGGGCCCCGATTGCCCAGATCTTGGCTCCGAACCCGTCGATTGGCGGTCAATCCTTCCAATGTAATGCATAAACCTTTACGACCACTACTAAACGAACATGTTATCCCCCTGGGCAGGCACCCTTCCAAAGGGTTCGCTCACGTCAGTCTCTGACGGTAAAGGCGTATAACACGAGTTATACAGCCATGAATGTCGCCCCCAATCCGCCCGGCTGGACCCCCCGATCACCCACCTTCGGCGCGGGGTGGGCGATTCCTCGAGTGATCTTCGGATTTCGTTAGAAACAACCCTTAGACACGTCAGTCACGTAATACTGCCACCATAGTTGTCCATCCACTGAGGGCTCCTCGCCAAAGGTCGCGTCCCGGCGAATCCGGGGCGCGAGAAGATTTCAGTCAATGAGGCTCGCGGGGCCCCGATCCTGCCCTGGCGGCGGGCAGCTCGCGAACGGCGGAACGGCGTGAGGGCGTCTGCGACGCTGGAATCTCCCAAAAAGTGTAGACTTCCCCCAATCCACCCCGGCTAGCGATAACAGGCCACGCAAGGATCCATGCACGGGGGCGAGGGGACCGGCACAACCTCCACCTAACACCCCACTGAGATCGGGGAGAGGCGCGCGGACGGGGCTGGGAATAGCAACATATGCATATGTATATGTAGAATTGTCGAAGCCGTCCTGGACCTCCCACCAGTTTCGAATCCGGTCGCCCGTTCTAAAGCGGACTCGATCCACTCTGCGGGCGGCGCCGAGCGTGCGGAGACCAATCTTATCCTTGGGGACGTCGTGGGGTATTCGCGCAGGAGCTTTCCGCCCGATGGCGACGGCCGGCCCGAGGCACTCGTGGCTGATACACACGTCAGTCATCATCGCCTTGGTCGGAGGCTGGTTCGCGGGCAACCTGGCATTGAAAGCGGTCTCGCTGTCGGGCTGGCTAGGCCCCCAAGCCGGAGACTTCTCGCCACAGGGACTCGATCTCGAAACGGTAATGGGTTAGTTCGGTGCACCAATCTCGGCGTTCGTTGCGGCGGTGCTCTCCTACGCCGGTGTACGACTCCGGCAGACGGTCCCGCTCGCTCTGATCGGTGGTCTTGCGGGCATTGTTGCCTTTGCCGTCGTAGGATACGAGGCGGTGGTCATCGGAAACTGGTGGTTGCATAGCGTGCCGACGGACACTAACCGAACGGCCGCGATGCTCACCGCACTACTGTGCCCTCCCGCGACTCTCGCCGCCCTACTCTGTTGTGGCGGGTCCATTGGGAGTCCCGACATCGCACGCCGAGGATTGGCCGCGCAGTACCTGGCAATCGGGGTTGTGTTCAGTATTTTTCTGGGAAGCCTCATTGGGAGCCAAGCAGCCGCGATCACGTGGGCCATTTCCTGCCAGCCGGTCCACAACTGCTTCCCCCTTACGTCGGTCATCGGGGACGGAGCCGTGGACGGAGCGGCCGTGGGCATCCCAGTGGGTCTTGCCTTAGGGCTCGTGGCGTTCCGGGTGAGGTTCCAGAGCCTTAGCCGCTCATGAACGAGCGTGCTCCTCGACCTTGGTCCGAGATCTCCGCAACGAGGGAACGAACCTCTCCTGCCGGAATCCGCCATCGCAAGACCGTCGTCAACCTCGAGATTGCGGGGCTCGGTCCGCGTCTTCATCCGGACGGGGTGGTCCGAGTCGCTACTTCCAGTCCCGGTCGCGAGTAAAGGTCGACGCGATAGGCTCGGACGTTAGCGGCGTCCGATCGCCTGCGAGGAAGGACGCTCCTGACGGGGCCTTCTCGCAGTGGAGAGCTCCCTCTCGCCAATGCCGAAGATCCGGGGTCTGCACCTCGAACACACAATCGGCCGCCATACGAGCCGGGCCGCTGGGACCCGTGACTCCGTAGATCGGGACCAGTCCCGAGGCTACCTCAGCCGCAAAGAAAGGGCGAATCTCCTCGAGTGACTTTGGATAGTATTCTCGCACTCGTTCTGCATTACCGAAGACCACAGCACGGCGTCCCGAGGCCGGGCCCCCCATGGAAACGATCTTCTGGGTGACTTCGGGGAGCTGGAGGAAGTCCCTGAAAGTCGCTAACTCGTGTTCGGGGTTGTCCGAACGGACGACTTGCCAGATCACTCCCGGGCTCACGGGACGCTGAGGTCGGGCCTCCGATGGACGCTTCGTGATGAAGAGCCGGCCGTCGGGGATCCAGCCCAGTTCGACCGGGCCGGGCTCCAGTGGTTCGTCGGTCAGGTTGCAGATGTCCAGCCAGGCGAAGCCCGGGTCGATCTCGTGCGCGATCGCGTAACTGACGCGATGGACCGCGGCGCGGGAGTCACCCCATACCACAGTCACCCACGGACCCCGACCGATGTCCCCGAAGAAGGGAGTCCTCATCGCGGGGCCGGCTTGATTCACGTCTATGAAGATGCCGAACCGAGGAGATAAGGTGTCCGAAATCGGAGGGGCGCGCCATGCGGTTATTCGGACTAGTGCAACCTGTCGATGTCGGCCACAGCCATTCGCGCAGGAGGGCCACGAGAGCTCGCCTGCTGCACTCGCACCCAAAAATCCCGGAGCTGGTGGACATAGCGGCGCTGAAATGGGAATGATTGAGAAGCCTTGATGGAATTCCGGTGGCATCGGAGGGAAGACCAACCTCCAGCCGATTGTGACGGAGGCCCACCCCACATCTACCGACGTCACGTCTCAGGAAACGCAGGACATTCGGGACTCCGGTAGGCTGGGCCGGATGGAGGATATTCCCAGGATCCGGGGGGCCGTGGCGCTGTTCGGTGGGCTCCTGTTGATGGAGGGGGCCTTGGCCACGCTGGCGATATCGAGTTCGCACCTCGGCGACACCGGGTGGGGATACGCCGGGATTGGGCTCTTCGTCGTGCTCGGAGTACTTCCGGCAGTCTACGCCCGGTATTCCGAGGCGGCGCTCGCGATCGTGGGTGCAGCGGCGACGGCCTGGATCTTGGCGGGAATCTATGGGACCTCCCAGGTCCCGTTCCTTGGCTTGCTGCTCCTCTTGATGGCCGGGGTCGTCGTCCTTGGCCTCGGTCTCACGGAATGGACGATTGCCTCCCGCCTACTTTCGGACGAGGACCGGTCCGATTCGTAGAAGCACGAACCTACGGGGAAGGCGATCGATCGTCCCTCGGGTTCCGACGTTAGAAAAAGTTAGTCGGGGACGACTCTCGGGCCAATCTCTTCCAAACGAGGTACGTTCCTCGGAGCAGGAACGCATAGCCCAGGGCGTCGACGTACGGGATGCAGAGAAGAATCACCGCGAGCTTCATCCGTCCCACCTCGTACGTGACTCCCATTCGCCAGAATCCGATCAGAACTCCGATTCCCCCGACGCCCGCGAAAATCGCCCCAACGACGATCGCGAGCAGGCCGAGGAGCGCGAAGCCCCCTCCAAACTCGGTCAGAACCGCCACGGACACGAAAATGACCCCGACGAAGCCGACCCAGATCATCGTCGCCGGAGTTCGGAATTCCTCATCGCCACCCGCGAGCATGCCAAACCCTGTAGCGAGCAGATACAACTGCGCCGCTCCGAGCGCGATGCCGACGAACGTTATCGCCTCAAGAACTTCGAAATATTGACTGATCGCGGGGGTCCCGACGGTGGTGGGAGGGGCGCTCGCCAGCGCGCTCACCTCAATCGGGAGTATGACCAACACCGTCACTACAGCGACCAGCCCGAGCAGGACAGCCACGAAGATTCGAAACGCGCCGCGAGCTGCTTGCTGCGAGGGGATGTCCGAAGGCAGATTCTGGGTCGTGCGCGCCACCGGCGGGTTCCACGTCTCCCCAGCGGTGCGGAAGGACGCGGGTGGAGGAGGTCGGGAGGGGGGTAGGGTAGGGGCGCGAGGTTGAGCCGGCGAGAGGGGCCGGCCAAGCGCTGGCAAGCCGGCCGGAGGAACACCCGACGGAAGCCGAGACGCTGGGGGAGCTGGATTGACAGTTGCCGTGCGGGCGAGTGAGGCGGAACAGCCCCAGCAGGTAGTGCGATCCGGCGGGTTAGGGCGGTCGCAGTTCGGACAATAGATCATGTTCCGCGGGACCCCGCTCATCGCGCCTCTTGGTCAACTGTTCCGGTTCGGTCGATCTGATGTTGGAAAGCCTCCGCGTAGCCAACTACTTCGACTGAGGCCAGTTCGACGTGTCGAGGTGATGACTCCACAGTCGACCGCTCTGGGCGACGGATTCCTTGCTCTTGAAGCTAGTTTCTCGCTCGGAGAGGTCTAGGAGGTTCACCGAACACCGGCACCTGGACTGAGAGGCTGCGACGACGTTCACAGAGTCGCCCCGTGCGGGAGGTCGAATACTTGGGGGCCAACCAGGGCGCCTCGACGAGGTCTCGGGGCTGGAGGGTCGTCGCGGGAGAACGGACTCAACGCCCGGCCCTACCGACCGAACCCGCCTTCGAGCTCGATCCGAGCGGGGTGCTGTTCAGAGCCCGTGGCACTGGAAGTGCGAGGCGAGCCTACGGAGAATGGTGGGAGACTCATACTCCGGCCCGAAATCCGCCAACGACCGCTTGATGGATCTCTTCGACCAGTAAAGTGCATCCTCGCAATGGACTCCGATCCCGATCGCGGAAACGAATTCCCGATGCGCCTTCCCGTTGACGACAAGCGCGTCTGCCGCCCGCTGGGTCGCCTCCAATAGCACCTCGCGATTCCCGGGTTCCCGTGCCGCCACGAGCTCCTCGTAGAGCCGATGAACGCACCAGGGCCGCTCCGGGTCGGAATTGAGGGTGCTCTCGATACGGCTGCTCAGTTGAGAAGTCTCAATACCGTGGGCCATTCCATGATTGAATTGCGTCCATCCGGAATTAATACTCTTGGTGGGCGGGCCATCTCACCGCCGAGCGGGCCGTTCCAGGTTACACCCTCGAAGGGGGCGGTCTCTGGAGTCTCATCCACTGATTCGAGACGTGCCTGCTCATGGGGCTTTCCAATCCGCCCCGCGGTTACTCTGCGCCATTCCTATGGGCTCGAGCCTGGAAGGAGAACGAACCAAGTATCCGAGTACGCTCGGCGCGGAAGGTTCGGAGTTTCTATGGGAGCTTCAAACCCACCGAGTTCGGGTGGGGAGCGATTCGACCTCCGTGCAATATTCGACCTTCCCGAGGTGCGCCGGATGAATCAGCGAGTCACCAACCGCGCTCGTCTGCTTCGCTCGATGCGGATGGTGGGCGGAATTCTATTCGTCCTCGGGGTGATCGATCTCACCGCCACGACGGTCTGGGCGCCGGGACGGTCGAACGCGAGCGACGACATCGGCGTCATCGTCCTCATGGGATTCTCGCTGCTCCTCATCCTGGTCACGGGGCTGGCGCGCAAGGTTACCTTCTCCGACGTCGAGGAGCTGCAGCTTGATGAGACGGGGGTCACGTTCGTCCATGCGGACCGGGTCCAAGACCGCGTCCTTTGGGCCCCTCCCGGCTTCGAGCTGGAGCTCCGCGAGACCGCATCACCCGCAGGAAAGGAAGGCGAGGCGATCCGATGGTTCATCCTATCGGACCCAAGAATCTGGGGATTCCTCACAAAGTCGGCTTTCGATGCCTTGCTTGCCGCCGCGCGCGCTCGAAGATATCGGGTCCTGACCGAGGAGAATACGGGGGGAACGCATTACACGTCCATGCTGATCTCGATGCCGCGTAAACGCCGGGGGCCCAAAACCGCCTAGCAGTTCGAGCCGACTCGGGCGACCGGAGGCGGAGTCCGCGTAGGTCGTGGGTCTTGATGCCGGAGAACGCCACGAATTCGCGGCACAGAGAACGATTCGGACCCTGAGCCGTCCTTATCAGGTTCAACCACCCTTCTACGTCTACCAGAGTGGCGCCATGGGTATCCGATTCAAAACTCCGAGAGCGACCCGGGTCATCATTGCCGAAAGCGTTGTACGACAATTCACGTGCGAGCCGGAGCCCCTCCCGGATCACCAGACGGCCAGAAGGGTCTCCTCTCTCGCAGCGGCGCCTGGCCGGGCCTCTTCGATCCTCGTCGGCACGAACCGGCTGGGACCGTCGGGACCCTCGGGGAATCTCACGGCGCGAGGCGAGTACCCGTGACGACCGAGTGCGAGACCCCCGGCTGCCTGCATCAGAAGAGGCTGCATGGCCCGGACGGCCGTTGTCGCGCATGCGGGTGCACGGCCTACGACCGAAACGCTCCTCCGCACCAGACCCGGGCAGCCCGTAAGCAGGTCGCCCAGGCGCTACGTAAGTGGTGATCGACGTACTACGTCCTGCGTGGGATGCAGCTCCGGGGAGCGACGTCCATGGGATCTGGAGGCGCGGAACCACCGTCGAGCGCCACCACGGTCTGCCCGCGCTGTGCGACCCCCGTCCCCGTGGAGGCGGAGTGGCGAATGGCCCAATGCCCGTCGTGCCGTCACGTGATTCAGCGAATGAGCGACGAACCGGAATTCGACTGAGCTGGGCCCGGCTCCTCGAGCCAGCGATCCGATCCGCTCGAGAGTCACCTCACGGTCCCGGTGAAGAGCTTCGGCCGATCACGGCGGGAGAGAGTCAGTTCTCCTCGATCGGTCGCTCGAGGATCAGCTCTCGACGCACGGTGCTCGAAGGTCGACCGACCGAAGAAGTCGCTCTGGGAAGTACCAATACCTTCAACTAGTAGTTTCTTCGTCGCGCGGGTATGCGTCCCGCCGGTAAAATCGGTAGCGTAGCCCTCGCCGTACTCGCCATCGCCCTCGTGATACTGTCCGCCAACTCGGGAGCCCTCTCCGTCTCTCGAACCGGGGCGTCGTCCTCCGTCGTGAGTGCAATCCCTGCTGCTCACAGTCAGGAGACGACTCTGACACAACAGGCGGCCGCGTCTCTCGCCACTGGCGCCGGCCCGGCCCACGGAGAGCCGATGCGCTGCAGTTCCCCCGCGAGCGGTTCGCTGCGATGCGCTGGCCTCCCGACGACCACCCATCACGCCTCGTCCCGAGCGCCCGCCTCGACGTCTCGTCCGGCGCGAGAGGTCAATCCTTCCGCCTCCGGGGTGATCTCCTGGTTCAATCAGACGTTCTATACCAACGACCAGTTCTATGGCGGCACCGGCCCCACCGCGTTCTACGGGGCAGTCGCCTACGACCCGGCTTTACAAGAAATGGTCTACTTCGGCGGGTGTTCCTATCAATGCCCCAGCAATCAGACGTGGGTCTACGACCAGTACGGTTGGGCCAACGTCACGCTCGAGATCGCGGGGTACGTTCCGGCCGCCTACGGCATGAGCATGGCATGGGATCCGCAATTCAACGCGGTCATCATGGTCGGCGGTGTGAGCGCGGGCGACGTCGTTGATAACTCGACCTGGGGCTTCTACGGAACCGAGTGGTTCAACTGGACCCAGTTCGTTGGAGCACCGGCGGCTCTCGTAGGCTACAACGGCACCGCGTTCGCCTCGATGGCGTGGGACGGCGCGCTCCAGTCGATGATCCTCGTCGACGGTTGCGCCCTCGCGAACTGCACCATTGTTTGGACCGGCACTTGGGAACTGACGGACGACGGGGGGTGGGGAGTGATCGGCGCCGGACCCTTCGACTTCCTCTGGGGCGCGTCGATGGCGTACGACCCCATCAGTCGGGAGATGGTGTACTTTGGGGGTCTCGACGTCTCCAACAGTTCCGTTACCAACGGTACGTACATTCTGAACTCGACCGGATGGTGGAACATTACCACGAGTTCGCGGGAGTGCATAGACATCCTCGGCTGCATCTATCTGTACCCCTCGGCCCGTGGGTTCGGCTCCATGACCTGGGACGGCCAAATCAACGCGATCGTGATGGTCGGAGGGGATGGGCCCGGGGGCTACCTCAACGACACGTGGTACTTCTACAACGGTACGTGGGAGGCGTCGGACTTCTTCGAGTCCATTCCGGGTCCTCTGGCCGGTTGGGGCGGGGCGATGGACCCCAACAGTTCGGTCGTCGCGCCGGCGCTGGTCGGAGGCATATGCTATCAGTTCTGCGAAAACGACACGTGGGTCCTGGAGATACCGCCGTCCCCGTCGTTCGTCGGGATCACTCCGAGCCCCGCAGACACTCAGTTCGTCGTCAACGTCTCGGTGTCGAACCTCAAGGGGGACGGTTCGGGACCGGTCGAGACCGTCCTTCTGTTCGACTCCGGTCCGAACTACGTGATTTCGGATGAGACGGACGTTAACTTCACCACCGCCGCGTACACGGCGTACGCCAACTTCAGCTACACCGAGCCGGGCACCTACACCGTCTACGCCGAGATCGGGGACTTCTTCGACGTCTATAGTTTCGTCACAACCACTCTCGTCGTGGACCAGTTGACCGAGCTTGCGCCGTCGGCGGTAGAGAACCCCACAGAGGTCGGCGCCGCGGTCGCGTTCACGGCGGGGGCGACCCTTGGTACCGGAGGCTACACCTACGCCTGGAACTTCGGGGACGGCTCTCCGATATCGGCGGCCGCCGACCCCACCCACACCTATGCCGCCGCCGGGACGTACACCGTCACCCTGAACGTCACCGACTCGATCGGTTCCTGGAACCAGACGACGTTCACCGTGACCGTCGACCCGAGGCTCACCGCGACCGCGGCCCCGAACAAGGCCGCCACGGACCTGGGGGATGCGGTGACGTTCACCGCGACGCCCGCGGGCGGATCAGGGTCGTATGCCTCGTACGCTTGGACTTATGGAGACTCCGACACGGGGACCGGCGCGAGCGCCAGCCACACGTACGCGGGCACGGGAACCTATACGGTGGACGTAACGGTCACCGACTCGCTCGGGTTCACGGTGGAAGCCACCACCTCGGTCACCATCAACCCGGATCTGACCGGGGCGATCTCGGCGAGCACGCTCTCTCCAACGACCACCACCTCGGTGAGCTTCACCGCGACCCCGACCGGAGGAACCCCGACGTACACCTACGCCTGGACGTTCGGTGACGGCGGGACCTCGACCAGCGCGACGCCGTCCCACACCTACAGTAGCGCCGGGACGTTCACCGCGACCGTCGTGATCACCGATGCGGTCGGCGGAACCGTCACGAAGACGCTGTCGATCTCGGTATCGAAGGCGCCGACCGTCCTCGGGCTGCCTCCGACGGAGGGGTACGGCCTGATCGCGGCGATCATCATCCTGTTGGTCATCCTCGCCCTCGCGGCCGTGATGATGCGCCGCCGCCGCAAGCCAACGAGCAGCTCGCCCACCGCCTGGAACCAGGGCGCCTCGACCGCGCCCGGCAGTAGCGCTCCGGCCCCTCCACCCGCCACGGGAGGCTCCCCACCGACCCCGCCTCCGGGGGCCAGCTAGAGAAGTCGGGACACCCGGTCTCGCAAGACTAACCCTTTCCTTCCTTTCTCCCGTGATCGTCGAACTAGCTCGTCGAATTGGACAGCCGGTGAAACCGGGTTAAGCGTACTTCTCAGATCGACCACTTGGAGGACGAATCGCTCGTCATCTGCCGCGTTTGACCCGGGATAGGCCTTTTACGAAGGACCCCCATGGGAACGCGAGGAGGTCGCCGATCTCCGTCAGAGGTACCTGTACTATGATGGCGGCGGAAGGAAAGAAGGTCTGGATGGACGGCCGGCTCGTCGACTTCGCGGACGCCAAGGTACACGTCCTGAACCACACCCTTCACTACGGAGTCGGCGTCTTCGAAGGGATCCGCGCCTACCCGACGCCCCGGGGGGCCGCGATCTTCCGCCTCCGAGAGCATGTCGAGCGGCTCGTCGCCTCGGCCCGGATCTACCTGATGCCGATCCCGTACACCGCGGAGGAGATCGCCCGCGCGATCGTCGATACCCAGGCAGCGAACGACATCGTGCCGTCGTACATCCGCCCCCTCGTCTACCGCGGCGAGCCGGCGCTCGGGGTCAAGAACCGTAAGGGCAAGGTCTCGCTCGCCATCGCCGCGATTCCCGCCAAGAAGTATCTCGGGGACGCGTCGGAAGCCGGAGTCCGAGCCAAGATCTCCCACATTCGAAAGCCCCACTCGGACGCGAACCCGTCGTTCGCCAAGGCGTCGGGCAACTACGTGAACAGCTACCTCGCCGGTCTCGATGCGATGCAGGACGGCTACGATGAGGCGATCCTGCTCGACTCGAACGGCTATGTCGCCGAGGGAACCGGAGAGAACATCTTCGTCGTCCGCGGCGAGAAGGTGTACACCCCGGGTCTCGAGTCGGACATTCTCCTCGGGGTGACCCGCAACTCGGTGATCAAGATCGCGACCGACCTGGGCTACGAGACCGTCGAGAAGCTGCTCTCGGTCAACGAGCTTCTGAGCGCCGACGAGGCGTTCTTCTCCGGGACGTACGCCGAGCTCGCCCCGATCAAGCAGATCGGCGTCTATTCGTTCGGTCCGCCGGTTCCCGGCCCCGTGACCCGCGAGATCATGGGCGTCTTCGCGAAGGCGGTCCGAGGCGAGGCGCCGCAGTACGAGAACTGGCTCACCCCGGTGCGGCAGCTGGCGCCCGCCGCCACCACCCCGCGCGTGCGGCGGCGCTGAGGGCGCGGAACGATCACTCCTCGTCGGGCTCCGCCGGGGGCGCGGGCGGCGGCGGGTGGCGGCAGAGGTGGGTGTGCGGGTCGGGTCTCCAGATCAGCTCGATCCGCAGCCCTTCGGGACCCCGAAGGAACAGCGAACGAGAATCCTCCCGCTCCTTCTCCCCGATGATCGTCACTCGGGCCCGGCTGACCCGGCTACGGAGCCCGGTCCAATCGCTGACGCGGATCGCGATCCGATCGATCCCCGAGAGTACCTCCCCATCCTTCGAGTCCTTCAGGCCGAGGACCTGGTCGCCGAACAGCAGGTAGGTGTGGTCGGCCCCCTCGCCGATCACGTCCATGCCGAGCTGCTCGATGAAGAACCGTCGTGCCTTCGCGCGATCCTTCACACGCAGGTCTACGTGATCGAACCCGATGAGGCCGAAATCCCGGGTCGCCGTCTTCGCCGGCACAGGCGTCCGAGACTCGCGGGCCGCTATAGCGGCTCGCACCGCGCCCTGAGGGTGCCGGTGCGTTCGAGCGCCTCGGACGGGCGCCGCTCCGCCCGGCACCCGTATAAGAGGGGCTCCGATGCCCCTGCCCGATGGCCGACCTTCGGGACCACGAAGGAGAGATCGCGACCGCGCTCGGTCGACTCGGCAAGCGGGCGCCGTTCGCCGACGTGCTCGCCGAGCGGGCGGCCGGGGCTGGGCTCCGTCTCGACACCCGGTCGACCACGCCGTCCGTCGAGGCGCGCCTCGGGGGAGCGATCTTCCGTATCTGGGACGGCCGGCACTGGGTGGAAGCGGCGACCTCATCGCTCGACGCGCGTGGCCTCGGCGGGGCGGTCACCGCGCTCGAGCAGGCGGCCGCCAAGAGCGGCGGCCACCACCCCGTCCCGGGGGTCTCGTCCACGACCAAGAAGGAATGGACGACCTCGACCGCTCACCCCATGCGCGAGGTCCCGGTCGAGGAGATCCTCTCCCTGGCAAAGGACGCCCGAGGCTGGGCGATGTCCGTGCCCGGGGTCTCCGATGCCCAGATCGGTATCGGCTGGGAGGATAACGAACGTCTCTACCTCAATACCGCCGGCGCGCGCTGCTTCCAGCGAGTGAGCCGCGTGCGGGGCGGCCTCTCCGCGATCGCGATGGAGAACGGCCGCGCGGAGTTCGATTTCGATAGCCGCGGCGGGGTCGGCGGTCGAGAGATCCTCGAGTTCATCACCGAACCGACCGCCGTGCAGGTCGCGAAGGGAGCGAAGGAGATGCTCGCCGCAGCCGATGCGCCGGTCGGAGAGATGGCGGTCCTCCTCGATGGGAGCGTTACGGGCCTCTTCGCGCACGAATCGTTCGGCCACGGCACGGAGGCGGACCAGTTCGTCCGCGACCGTTCGTACCTGAAGCCGATCCTGGGCGAGAAGGTCGCCCCCGAATTCCTGACGATCGCCGACGACGGGTCGTTCCCGGGGGGGTGGGGGTCGATCTACTGCGACGACGAGGGCCACCCCGGCCAGAAGACCGTCCTCGTCGACCACGGACGGTTCGTCGCCGCGCTGCACGACCGGGAGACGGCGGCGGCGTATGGAACGAAGGCGACCGGAAATACCCGTCGCGCCGATTTCCTGAGCCGGGCGTTCGTCCGGATGACCAACACGTACGTCGCTCCCGGAGACTGGTCGATGGAGGAGCTCGTGAAGGAGGCGAAGACCGGCATCCTGCTCGAGCGTGGAACGAGCGGGATCGAGGACCCGCTCGGGGGCCAGATGCAGCTCAAGGTGAAGCGGGGGCATCGGATCGAGAACGGCCAGATCACCGGTCTCGTTTCCTCGATGGCGCTCTCCGGGAAGGTGCTCGATTTCATGAAGGCGATCCGCGGGGTGGGCCGCAACCACGGCCTTACGATCGAACCCGGATTCTGCGGGAAAGGATCGACCTATCTCCTTCCCGTCGGCACCGGCGGGGTGCCGCTCCTTTCTACCGCCGTCGTGGGGCCGGCATGAGCGCCGCGTCCCGTCCCGTGGACACGGCGTTCCGGGTGGCGGAACGCATCCACGCCTCCGCCCCTTGGGAAGTGTACGCGGAGAGCACCCGACGGTTCGAGATCCATCTCGGAGGCCGTTCGGTCGAGATGGTCCGCGGTCCGATCGCCCTCGAGGGATACGGTATCCGGATCCTCCGAGCTCGCAACGGTTCGACGGGGACGGGGTTCCAGGCGTCCACCGACCTCACGGAGGCCGGGATCCGCGCGACCGTGGCAGACGCCGAGTCGGTCGCCCGGTTCTCGGAGTTCCCGGCCAAGAAGGTCGAGCTCCCCGGCAACTCTCCGATCCTAGGGGAGCGGGCCGAGATCATCGACCACCGGCTCTGGGAAGATCCGTTGGGGGCGGTGGAGGCTCATATCGCCGAGCTCCTCCGGGGGTTCGAGGGCCGCAAGGAGGTCGTGCCGAGCTTTGGCTCCGTGCGGGCGACCCTTTCCGAGACGACGATCGCGAACTCCGCAGGTCTGAAGGCGTCGTTCGCGCATACGCTCGTGGATTTCGAGGTCGCCGTGAAGTCGTTCGGAGGCCCCGAGGGGGCTCCGCCGGGCGAGTATTGGGTGAACTCGAGCTCCCGCCGCCTCGACACCGAGCGCCTGCCCGCCGACATCAACTCATGGTGCACCTACGCAGCGGACGTACGTCGGGCGGTCCCTCCGCCGAGCGGCGACCTCGCGGTCGTCCTTCCCGCGGGCGTGCTGGCCGGGATCGTCCCCCCGGTGGTAGGATACCGGTTCACCGGAGCCGCGCGGCTCCGCAAGATCGCGCCGAACATGGGGGACGTCGTGGCCGCGGAGCAGGTCAGCATCCAGGACGACGGCCTGCGACCCTGGGCTCCCTCCTCCTCCCCCGTCGACGGCGAGGGGAGCGTTCGGGCCGGCCGGCCCTTGGTCTCGAGCGGGAGCGTATCGGGCCTTCTGTACGACGCCGCGCACGCGGCCGCCTTCGACGTCCCTTCCACCGCCAGCGCAACGCGCGGCAGCGATCCGAACGGTTTCTTCGACTGGCGACGGTTCCTTCATCCCCCGAGGGTCACGAGCTCGACGCTCTCCGTCGCCGCGGGCGACGGGGGAAGCGACGCGGAGCTGATCGAGGCCGCGGGGGACGGCATCTGGGTTCAACAGCTCGGCTGGGCGGTCCCGGACGGCATTTCGGGCGCCTTCGGGGGCGAGATCCGCATCGGATACCGCATCCGGCACGGAAAGCTCGCAGAGCCCGTCCGGGGCGGCACGGTGGGCGGGGTCGTGATGGCGCCTCCCGGCCGACCGTCCCTGCTCCGCAACATCGAGGCGCTCGGCTCCACCGTCACGCTGGCGGAGTCGATCGCGTCGCCGACCTTGCTCGTCCGACCCCTGGTGGTCGCCGGGGCGGCGGGGAGCGTAGGGCCTACTTCGAAGCCGAAGGCAGTCGGACGAGGATCGTCCGGCACTTCGGGCACCGCGCGCCGGGGACGTTCGCGGAGTACGTCCCGCTGAAGCGGGTGCCGACGATCACTTCGAGCCCCTTCGGCCGGAGCCGCGAGTCGGACGCCTCGTGGGACCAGAAGAGGCCCGAACCGTTCGAGGTCGTCACGAAGCCGCTTTCGAGAGGCCCGCCGCAGACCGAACAGTTCGTCTCCGCCATGTGCCGTCGGGGCGCGGACGGGGACGGGGTATCTCTGGTTTGCGCTCGACTCGGGTTACCGTTTCGGGAACGGTTCGGCTTTGGGTCGCTCGGTCAAAGTCGACCCCCGGGGGGCCGGGTACCCCCCGGAGGTCTTGTCATCGTGAGTTCAGGATACGAGGATCGGTGCGATCACCGGTCCTCCTCGAGGAGACGGACGGATGGGCGGTGGCCTCCCGCGCGGTATGCCGGGATCAGCCAGGTGGGCCAGCCCGAGAGCGCGTGGGCGTTGTGGGGTCGGGGGGGAGGGGCCACCGCCAGTAAGAGTTGGCTCGACGCGGATCGACCCTGCGGAGAGTCGATCGATTCGTTCGAGAGGTCCGAGCGGACGGTCCGCAGCATCAGAGCACCTCCCCGAGGTCGGGCAAGGGTAGCCACGGGATGGAGAGAGGTCGGGCGCGGGATTCGTCCCCCCGGCGGCTCCAAGAGATCGATACCGGTGTGGCCATGGAGGTGGCGGGCACCGGCTGCTCGAACTCCCGGATCCGCCGGGATGCAGGACTGGGAGGGAGCTCCTCCAGCTCCGTGTCGAAGGCTGGGAGGACCGGGAAGCTACCGTGTACGACCGACGGGCAGTCGAGCGGGGTCTTCGCGTGAAGAGAGACACGCGGTTCAGGGTGACCCTGACCGCAGCGGTGGCAAACGTCCGCGACCTGGAGCATCGAAGCGATGCCTCCCAGGCGCGATCCGCCTTCCAGGATTCCTCGCATGGTGACTCAATGTTTGTCCGACTCCATACTTAAAGGTCCGCCAATATATTGTACAAAATAAGTTCAAGTACCGGTAGGTCCCTCACACTTTTCGATGGGGCTTCAGACGTATCTCCCCATCGAGATTCTCGACTACATTCAGACTCATGAGCCGCCCGAGGAAGCGACCTATGGGATCAGCCAGCGTGAGTTAGCGAAGGCCCTAGGGTACCACCCCTGCTCCATGTCCCGACCGTTGGACCTGCTGGTCGAGGGCGGGCTACTCGCGGCTCGGAGGGGACTCGTCCGAGATGGCAGGCGAAAGCAGCTCACATATCGTCTGACTCAGGACGGGCGGTCGAGACTCAAGAAAGAGACTATGGAAGTTCCGATCCTCTCGGGTGAGCTTCCACCCCCGCCGCATCCGTTCCTGGGGCGCAGAGACGAGCTGGATTTGCTAAGTGAGATCGGTCACTCAGGCAACCTAGTCACGCTAATCGATGGACCCCCGGGGATGGGGAAGACCGCGCTCGTCAGCCGGCATCTTCGTCACGCGAAACGCGGCAGGGTCCCGTTTTGGTTTACCGTCAGGCCCGCAAGCTCGCCGCGGCAATTCGTTTCGGCACTATCGCACGCACTTTCACTTCTAGGGAATCCCCAGCTCGCGTACTACGCTCAGCTGCCACGCAATCCGGTGGCTCGGGAAACTGCTGACTTAGCGTCACGGGCTCTAGGCTCGCAGGAGCTCGTGGGAGTAGTAGACGACTTTCATACCGCGGGCCCCGACTTACGCCAGTTTCTGACAGAATTCATCACCTCACTTGTGGGCCGGGGCCGGAATCGATTCTATATTGTCGGTCAGGACGCGACCCTGTTCGATGCCGGTACGGTTTCTGTGCAGAAAATCACTATCGGGGGTCTCGACCGAGCGGCGGCTCACGAGTTGACTGACCGACGGGGCGGCCTAGCCGACCGCTTCGAGGGAGTCTATCAGTCGACAATGGGATCACCCCTCCTACTCCAACTCGCGGTCTCAAATCCCGAGATTCACGCCGACGCCGCCACTTTGCCTGAAGCGGTAGTAAGACGCCTTCCTCTTGAAGAGATTCGAGCGGTCCTTCCCGCCGTTCTTGCGAACGAACCTTTGCCCGCGACGGTACTCACTGATGAAGCAGGTCTCAGCGGAGTTCGTCTCCAAGAACTCCTACGCATGGGAATCTTGCACAAGACCCTGCAAGAGAGAATCGAAGTCCTTCAAGTGGTTCGGTCGGCGATTCTCTCTCGGGTGAATCACGGTGACGAACGCGACGCTCACCTGCTACTCGCACGGTTCTACGGAAGGAGTCACCGGCCAGAAACACTTCGTGAGCGATTCTTGCACTTGGTCCAAGGTGAGGACTGGAAGGGAGCCTCGCACCTCCTGGACGAACAGCAGCGAGTCGTTCTTCGGTTGGGTTATTCGGAGACCCTGAGAAACGCGTTGAGACACCTCTCGACCGCGGTCCCACGCGGCCCCACTCGTGTGCGCGTCCTCCTGGTTGAAGCATCCCTGCTTCGGGCTCACTCAGACTACGCCGAGGCGATCCAGACCCTGCGGAAGGCGATTAGCGAGTCGGATGAAGATCCCCGGGTTACCTGTGAATCACTTCTGGGTATCGTCGATCTTTACATCAGACTTGCCCAGGTTGATCTGGCGCGGAAGGAGTTCGAAACGGCGATAAAGATTGGACCCATCAGCCGCAGGTTACAGGCCTATTTCACTCTCAGCGAGGCTAGAATCCATGAGGGTGCCGGAGACAGCCAGACCGCCGCTACAGAATACCAGCGAGCGTTTGAGCTTGCTCGAAAGGCACGAGCTACCGATTTAGCGTTGGAAGGCATAGCGGCGTGGTCGCGTCTCGCGGAGCGTACTAGCGGCCCCGAGGTAGCTCTGCGAGTCATCGAAGCCGCGCTTCCTGAGGCCCGACAGGCAGGCCGGATGGACATCGTGTTCAATCTACTCTTGGGTCGTGCACGGGCATACTCAGATTCGGGGAGGCAGGACTTGGCGGAGAGCGAAATGAATACTATACGCTCCGAAGCCGAGGCCCTTGGCTATCTGAACCAACTCACTTACACTCTCAGCGGCCTCGCAGCCATCTCCATCGAGCGGGGTCGTTGGGCGGAGGGTAGTTCGTATGCGCGCCAAGCAAGCGCCTTGGCAGAGCGGCTGGGAAATGATCTAGTTCTAGGTCACACCCTTGCCCTTCAGTGCTCGTCCGAGTTTAGGCAGGTGGACCAAGGCGGGGACCCACGCCTTATCGACGAGGCGATTGCGTATGGACAGCGCAGTGTAGAGGTCCTAAGTCGGCTCCCGCCTACGGACTCCCTCCTCATCGCCCACGCGTACCTGACCGAGGTCTTCATTCACATCAAGAACCTAGACGAAGCTCGGCACCACTACGATTCCGCGGTTCAAATCGCAGAGGATCTTCATCTCGGGGTCTTGCGAGAGCGGTTTGAATCAGAAGTCGGGGCCAAGCTGAATCTAGCGCTGGCGTCCATCACGCGGCAGGGACTCGCCTCGACCCAACCCCTAGGTCAGGAGTCACAGGCGAACGGAGGATCGAAATGATCCTCCGAGTCCGCGGAACGGCCCTAAAGCTGCTCGCGCGGTACGGGCGGAACTGCTGGCATGTACATAGACTGGCCACCTCCGAAACGCTCCCGGGGAAGTGGCTATTTAAACGGTACGATTTGGGAGGGGTCCCTGAGGGCAGATATACCGCCCGCATGGATGCGGGCCAATGCGCATCTAGACCAGTTTTCTATTGACGAGGAACTGGGGAAACTTCCGCCAACTGGCCGCGCACAGCGCTCTCCAAATCGACCCCCCCCTTTGGGCACTCTCGCGCGCGTTCACGGGGCATAGGGTCTCAACTAGCCCCTGCGACCCCGGATTTTGACCTCGTCTCCGGTCCAGTCGAACGATAGTCTCGGGCGGCCTTTCCAGACCTTTCGACGGTCCCAGAGGGCTCCGGCGAGGAGGGGGAGACCGATCGAGGCATCCACGTGGGCCATCGATCGGGTGGCGGTCCGGGAGATCTTTCCCCAGGACTGCGCTTCGTCGAGCGTGCTGCCCGAGAGACCCCCCCAGTGCGGGACGTCGGTGGTGATCTGCAGGGCGTAGAAGTGGCCCTCCCCCTCCCGGCCGAACGCATAGTTCGCCATCACGATCCCATCGTTGATCCAGTTCTTCGGGGTCCCTCCCCCGATGTAGATCACGCCGGTCCGCGGGGACGCGGCGAGGATCTGAACGAGTTCGTAGTTGTCCCGGACCGCGTCGAGGATGAACCGGTTCTTGCGGCCGCGGTTCGCCTGGTAGTGGAGGGTGAGACCGATGCCGATCGAGCTGTCGATGAGGGCCGGAGAGAACACCGGGACACCCCGACGGGTCGCGGTCGCGAGGATCGAACTGGAGTCACGGAATCTCTCGCCGAGAAACGCGAGATACTCTCGGGACGACGCCGGCCGCGCCGGAAACTCCTCCGTGATCTTCCCGATCGCCCGGTCGGTCTCCTCGAACTTGAGCTCATCAACGTAGGTGTCGTAGATCCGGTCCAGGTAGAGGTCCCGGAGCTGCACATCGTCCGCCGAGGGCGTGCCCATCCAGTGCTCTCCGCCGATCGTCTGGTACAGGTCCTGGTAGAGGACCGCGCCGGTCGAGACGACGACGTCGACGAGGCCCCATTCGATCAGATCGCGAAGGACTTTGCGCAACCCGGCCGCGATCAGGGGGCCGGAAAGCCCTAGGAAGATCGTCGGCCGCTTAGGGTCGGTGAGGGCGTTCTCCCAGACCTCCAAGCACCGGCCGAGGTTCCGAGCCTGGATGGAGGTCGTCTGGAACTGACGAAGGAGCCCACCGATCCCCCCCGGCCGGGTTACGTCCACCGGCGCGACGGCCTTCTTCAGGTACGATCTTCGACGGGCGGCGAGATTCCGCGGCACGGCGCGCCCAACGCCGACCCGTTCTTAAACGCTGACTGAACCCCATATGACGACCATTAAATCCACGGGGCGAAGATAGAGAACGGGGATTCCGGGTGCCTTCTCTTCCCACACCGATCCTCCGGGCTCTCGAAGGGGTCACGGAGTTCACCGGGCGCACGCTGGTCATCGCCGGGCCGCCGCTGAGCGGCAAGTCGCGGCTGCTCGGGGAGCTCCGACAATCGCTCGGGACTCGGTCCGCCCGCATCGTGGAACTGCGCGGGAGCTACCACAACCGGTCGGTCCCGTACGGCGCCCTCGATGGGCTCCGGCAGCCCGTGGGAGGCATGATCGAACCACTCCCTGGTTCTGCGCTCGAGGCCGAAGGGGACGTGCCACCGCCGAGCGACGGCCCGCTCGCTCCGATCGCGTTCAATCCCGACCGCCTTCCCCGCCGTCGACGGGGCCGTGGGGGCAGCCAACGCACGACGTTCCTCGGCCAGCCGATCCGCGGCCGTTCGGCGAACGAAGGGGATCCGGAGGGATACTGGAGGGAGCTCCTGCCCGAGTTCCGGCCCGATCATCCCCACCCCGTAGCGCTCCTCATCGAGGAAGCGGCGCTGTTCGACTCCGAGAGCCGGGAGTTCATCGTCTCGCTCACCCAACGGGCGCGCCTGCGTCCGTTCCTGATCGCGCTCTCGCTCGACACCACGGTGGCGGGCGCCACGCTCTGGGAGGAGCGGCTGTTCGGTCGCGGGGACGTCGATTGGGTGCGCACCAAGGACGTCGCGGCGGATCCCCGAGAGGTCCGCCGTCTGAAGGAGCTGTTCGAGAACCTTCCCGCGGCGAGCCAGAAGGTCGCCGGCTACATCGCACTGCTCGGGGGGAATGTCGGTGAGGTCGTCCTGGCCCGAGTCTCCCGACTGAACTTCCCGCAGCTGGCGGAGGCGATCCTCCCCGCGACCGGCGTCGGCCTCCTTCGAGCGCAGGAGGGACGCCTCACGATCCCCCACCCACCATGGATCTCCCTCACGATCGAACTTCTGCCCGAAGCGAACCGACGGCAGATGCACCACGAGATCGCCGAGGCGCTGAGCGCTCTCTCGCCCGAGCCGAACCTCTCCCGACGGATCGAGGTCGCCCGGCACTACCTCGCGGCCGGGCCGGGACCGATGGCGATGGCGTCGCTGCTCGAGGCGGCGGAGATCTCCGTCCAGCTCCTCTCCTTTGACACCGCCGCCGATCTGTTGACGGACGCGGTCGCCTGCCTCTCCTCGATGCCCCCCAACGACCGCCGACCGGTAGAACCCGAGGTTCGGTTGCTCTATGCCCGGGCCCTCTTCTACGTCGGGCGACCGCTCGAAGCCGAGACCCAGGTCCGGGAAGCGATCGACGGGGCGATCGCGGCGGAGCTTCCCTCCTCCGAGCTGGGGGAGCTGGTCGAACCGCTCCTGCTCGCGATGCGCGTCGTCGGCCCCCGACACTCGCTCATGACGACGCTCGTCGAGCTCGCCGAGCGCTGCCACGAAGCTCGGCTGACCGAGATCGAGGTCCTGATGGAGGTGCTGCTCGCGGAGTTCCACCGGGAGCGCAACCAGCTCGAACGCTCCCGCGCCGAGGCGCACCGAGCGGCGGTGCTCGCCCGAAAGCTGCCCGAACGGTACTTGCAGGCGCTCGGACTCCTGACGATGGGATTCTCCCGGATCGACGGCGACGCGGCCGACCAGGATCTCGCGGACCGGTTCCTGCGGGCATCCCGCGTGCTGCTCGTCCAGTCGCGTCGGTGGGACCTCGACCATCTCGCCGGCGACTTCGAGGCCCGTCTGCTGGAGCGCCAAGGGGAGTTCGGCCGGGCCCGCGCGATGCGCGAGCGCAGCCTCGCCTCGCTGCAGCGCGAGAAGCTGCTCTCGGTCGAGCTGTACCACGTGCTCGGGATCGCCGAGACGTTGCTCGACCAGCGTCTCAACAAAGGGCTCGAGGATCGCCTCGCGCGCGGGCGGAAGATCGTCGAGATGATCCATCTGCTTCCTCCGTCGCCCGGGCTCCTGAGGCTCTGGTTGCTCGACGGCCGCCGGATGGCGCTCGCCGGAGAGACGGAAGGTGCCCGTGACCGATGGTCGGCGATCGCCGACCTACCCGCGGCCCAGTCGATCCCGAGGATCCGCGCCGAAGCGATGGTGCGGCTGGCGCTTCTCGAATTCTCCAGCGGGGGCGTCGACGAGGGGAAGGCGCTCGAGGAGCGCCTCTGCGTCCCGGACGCCGCGTCCGCGCTGCCGTCCGGCTGGGCGGACTGGATCGGAAACCTCGAGTCGATCGCGCCGGCGAGCGGGCGGGGCGGGGGACCGTTCCCCCCGCGCACCGAAACCGCGACCGGGGCCGCTCAGGAGAAGGCGAAGAACGTCGGGGCGAAGCCGTAGACGATCGTCAACGCGCCGACCACGACCATCACGACGGTCACGACGCCCCGGAGCCGGTCGGGCGCGATCCGGGCCCCCAGAAACCGCCCGATGAGGACGTCCCAGGCGGCGACGCAGACCAGGGAGACCGCCCCCCCGAGCATCACGACCAACCATCCGTAGTCGGTCACGAAAACGATCTCGAAGATCTGGGTGGTGTCGCCCAGCTCGAGCAGAAAGATCGTCAGGAAGGCGGCGAGGAACGTAGAACGGCGGCCCTGCTCGTGCGCCTCGATCTCCTCGTCCGTTCCCCGGAAGTACGACCAGAGCGCGTAGCCGATCAGGAAGCTCCCTCCGCCGACCCGCAGCCAGACGAGGTGGTGCGGACCGAGCAGGGTGGCGAGCGCGGTCCCGGCCACGACCGCGATCCCGGTCGTAAGGACGAAGGCGCTCGCGCCGCCGGCCCAGGTCGGGCCGGGGTGGCTGCGCGCGGCGATGGCGATCAGCGCGAAGCTCGTGCGATCGACGAGCTCGAGTCCGCCGATCACCGCGAAGACGACCAAGAAGCCGTAGAGCGCAGCGGGCAGCACGGCAGCCCACCGGGACTAGGCGAGATGGCGCAGGAAATCCTCGACGCGACGCTCGCAGTAGGCGCATCGGAGGACGACGGGCCGCCGCTCCGTGACCTCGAACTCGCTCTCGATCGGCTCGGGCAGGTTCGACACGCAGTTCGGGTTCGGGCATCGAAGGACGCCGACGATCCGCGGCGGGAGATCGACCGTCCGCTTCTCGCGGACCTTGTAGTCATGGATGATCGAGATCGTAGCCGTGGGGGCGATCAGCGCGATCGCGTTGACCTTGCGGGAGGAGAGTTCCATGTTCTCCACCTTCACGATGTCCTTCCAGCCGAGCTTCCCCGATCGGACATGCAGCGCGACGCTCACGGTCGAGTCCTTGTCGAGCGACTCGACGCCGATGATCCGCAGGACCTCGAGAGCGAGACCGTTGCCGATGTGGTCGATGACAGTGCCGTTCTTGATCGGGGTGATCTTCAGCTCTCGGACCGGCATCTATCCTCCCCGCCGCGGCGGACCGAGCACCTCGGTCAGGAGCGCCATCCGCACGGGCACCGCGAGGAACGCCTGGCGGAAGTAGGCGGCATGGGGCGTCTCGTCGACCTCCGGCGCGATCTCGCCGGCCCGAGGGAGGGGATGCATCACGATGAGCCGCGGCTTCGCTTGGCCGAGCAGCGCAGAGTCGATCCGATAGCTCCCCGCGACCTCTTGGTACTCGCTTTCGTCCGTGAACCGTTCCTTCTGGATCCGGGTGACGTAGAGAACATCGGCGTCGGCGATCGCCTTCCGGACGTCGGCTTCGACCCGCACGCGAGCGCCGAGTCGGCGCAGCTCCTCCCGATGCTCCTCCGGCAATTGGAGCGACGGCGGCGAGCAGAGAATGATCTCGGAGCCGAACTGTCCGAGCGCGTAGGCGAGCGAATGGACGGTGCGCCCGTACTTGAGGTCCCCGAGAAGGACGACCTTCAGCCCGGTGAGCGTCCCGAACGCCTCTTGCATCGTCGCGAGGTCGAGGAGCGTCTGGGTCGGGTGCTGACCGGCTCCGTCTCCGGCGTTGATCACGGGTCTCTCGGAGGCACGGGCCGCGAGTCGCGCCGAGCCCTCGTTCGGATGTCGGATGACGATCGCGTCCGCGTAGGAGCTCAGCATTCGGATCGTATCGTACAAGCTCTCGCCCTTGCGCATCGACGACGCCCCGGCATCGGCGATCGTGAGACATCGGCCCCCGAGTCGTTGCACCGCCGCCTCGAACGACAGCCGGGTGCGCGTCGACGGCTCGAAGAACGCCATCGCCACGATCTTGTCCGCGAGCGGGCTGGTGACCTTCGACCCTTCCGCATACGGGATCATCTTCCGAGCGCTCGCGAGAAGATGCTCGATCTCCTCGCGGGAGAGGTCCCGGATCGATACTAGGTCGCGGCCGTTCAGGAGCATCGTCATTGGCTCAAGGCGCCCGGCTTAAGAGGCTGGCCGGGGCGCCGCCGACGACCGATCTCGGCTCCGGAGGGCCGCGGTGGCACGGTCTCCGTAACGGCTATCGGGCGCCGGGCCCGGCTTGGCTGTGGAGGCCCGCCCGTGGAGCGGACGCAGCGTCGTCCTTCTGGCCCTGATGATCTTCGCTTGGGGAACGAACTTCTTGTTCGTTCGCATCGGCCTTCGCTCGGCCTCGCCGATGTGGCTCGCCGCCCTGCGCGCCGGGTCGGGAGCGCTGGCGTTGGGCGTATTCTATCTCGCGGCGCCACCGCGGACGCCTCTTTCCGGACCCGACCGCCTCGCCGCGCTCCTCATCGGGGTGCCCAATACCGCGATCTTCCTCGGACTCTGGTTCCTGGCGGCCGAGCGCGTTCCCCCGGGTCAGGCGGCGGTACTGATCTACACCTTCCCGCTCTGGGTCGCCTTGCTCTCCGTTCCGGTGCTGCGGCAGCGGCTGGGGCCGCTCCATTGGATCGCGATCGCCGTCGGCTTCACGGGCGTCCTGCTCGTCTCTCAACCGTGGGCGGCCGGCCCGACCCGACCGCCCTTCCTCGCCGTGATCGAGCTCCTCGGCTCGGCGATCAGTTGGGCGATCGCGACCGTCCTCGTCCAGCGGAGGTTCCCTCCCGAGGCGATGTCGGCCGTGAACGGCTATCAGCTTCTCGCCGGGGCGATCGTCCTTCTCGCCTTCGCTGTCGCGATCGATCCCCGGAATTTCCCCGCGCAGAGCCCGTCGCTCTGGGTCGCCGTGGTCTGGCTCGGCGTCTTCGGCACCGCGTTCGCGTACGCCGTCTGGTTCGACCTCCTGGGGCGGGTGCCCGCCGCGACGCTCAGTGCCTACTCGTTCCTCGTCCCCCTGGTCGCGCTCGGCGCCTCGGCGATCTTCCTGGGCGAGCGACTCGACCTCGGACAGGCGGCGGGGGTCGCGCTGGTCCTCGCCAGCATCTACGGGATTTCTACGGCCCAATTGCGTAAGGTGATCCGGCCACCCGATCTGCGCACCCCCGGGCCGGGCGCGACCTAGGGCTCTGAGAGCTTTTCCGCTGGATCGGGGGCTCTCGGATGGAGCCCGTCCCACGGGGAGGGAACCATCAAGACGGTAGGTCGCTTGTCCGGCCGGGATGGACGCACGGAATACGCCCGTGCGTCGGGCTCGCCCTCGGTCCATCTCCGAACTCGACCCGAAGGAACACAGCCGCCATCACGGCTACCACCAGCCGGTCCCGGTCCATCGCCCGTGGGGAGTTTTTGTCGTGGTGGCGATCCTGCTGATCGTCATCATCGCGGTCATCGCGGATCGGGGAACGTTCTCCCTTGGGTCCAGTTCCCCCGCCCCCGCCTCGGTGGTCGTAGGGGACGGGGAGGTGTGGACGCTCTCGCCCGCCCAGTTTCACGCGGTCCGGTTCACGACCACTCTCAACGGGACCCTGATGGGAAATTTCACTTCCCTGAACTCCCCGGTGAACATCCTCCTGATGGACGGCGTGCAGTACTACGAGTTCCGCAACAATACGACCGAGCCGCAGTCGGAGAACGCGACCGACGGGGTGTACTACGGAGGCTTTGCCTGGGGCGTTCGCCCGCCGGGGGCGTTCTGGCTCGTCGCCTGGAACGACGATCCCCACCATACCGCCACGGTCACGTGGGTCTCGAGCGTCCGCTGGCAGGCCAAACACGTATGAGTCGAACGACGGTTCGGTGGCCGATCGGCGGAACTCTCCCCCGTCGCGGGGCCGACTCGAGCGATCCCCTTTGATTGGGGTAAGCAGACATTCAAGTAGGACGAGGGGCCGTCGTTTCCTCGGATGGGGATGGTTCTGCTCTGCCCCAATTGCGGCGCCGGCCTCGCTACGCGACGGGGTCTTCGGTTGCACCTCGTTTCCCACGGCCTCGATTGGGAAGGGGCGCACGTCGCATCCCTGGATGTCGGGAGAAGCGAAGCACCAGAGATCTGGCGGTGCAGAGCAAAGTCCTGCCATCGAAAGTTCGACTCCGTCCGGGGACTTTGTCGCCACGGGAGGGCCTCCGGTCACGGGGGATTTCGGCTCCCAGAACCCACCGCCTTCGCCCCCGCGGCGGTTCGGCCCACCGGGTCCGCGTGAATCGACTCAGCGGCGGGCGGCCGTGACAACCGGGGACGGAGGCCAAGAGCGTCGAGGCGCCGGCATTCCCGACGAAGGGCGAGCACGACGAGCGCATCGTCGACGGGAAGTCCAGGGGCGATAACCGGCCGAGGGTTACCTCGGCCGGGCCAGGTGGCAGTAGTAAGCCCCTTTCTGGTTCAGGCAGCATTCGACTGCGCGCTCTCCTCGACGGTCAGGGAAACTCCTCATCCCGTCGCTCAGGGCTTGCTCCCGGGGAGTCGGCCGTTTCAACATTTCCCGGTGGAGCCTCCAGGGCGGCCCCTTCACCGTCCCACCGGGCTGTGTCGTTTCTGCTCCGGAGCTCGGACTCTCGCCCGTCGGGCTCCCACCCGACCCCGCGTTTCCCGGAGAGGGGACTTTCCTCAGCGGCCGGCCGTCGCCGGCACGGTCCACCGTCAGCTGCCCTCTACCTCCTGGCGTCGGGCGGACGCCCGGCGAGCCGAAATACTCTGCGGGGGGTGGCACGTCCATGAGCGGACCGACCGCGCCCCCCTCGATTCGCCTCGCGCCCACGCCCGAGGTACCGCCCGGGGGGCTGGTTCCCTGCATGTTGCTTCGGCGGGGCCAGGTGTGCCGCCCCGGAGAGAACGGGCCGATCCCGGCGCTCTCACCGAGCGGGGGTCCGCTCGATCCGTTCGATGTCATCGACCGGCTGACCCGAGACTACTCGCTGCTCTACCTCGTCGACTTGGACGGGATCGAGCGCACCGAGCCGCAGCTGGACTACATCCAGGAGTTCTCCCGCGACATCGCGCTCTGGGTCGACGGCGGAGTCCGCGACGCGGATCAGTCGATCGACATCATCGTTGCGGGGGCCCAACGCGCGGTGGTGTCGAGCGCGATGCTCGAGGGTCCGGAAGAGCTCGAACGCGCGTGGGGGCTCACCACGGAGCTCGCCTTCGAGCTGGTGCTGGAGAACGGGGCGTTGGTTTCGACGTCCGGATGGAACCCGACGAGCCCCCTGGCGCTCGCCAGGTCTGTGAGGGAGGTCGGCCTCGCTCACGTGATCGTCTCCCCTCGGGGAACTCCGGCCGACTGGGGACTCGTACGTTCTCTGGCGGCCGAAGGACCCACGTGGGTGGACGGAAGTTTCGAACCCCGCGACGCGCGCCGGCTCTCGGAGTCCGGTGCCGCCGGTGGGATCTTTCACATTGACGCGATCCTAGACGAGGACCGACCCACCCCTTCCCCTGAGGACCCGTAACCGTCCCCGCCGCGCGATGATGAAGACTAGAACCAGCTGAAACGTGATGAATGATGGGCGAGCTGAGCGCAGTCCGCGGGGTAGGAATCGGGGCCCGGAGGTCCCCCGAGACGACACCTTCCGAGCACCGGTCGAGGTAGATCAAGCACGGGGTCGATCCCGGAATAGTCTCGGGCGAATCGCCTCCATAGCGACCCGCGACTATGATGCGCTCTATCGCACGGGGAGGATGAGTCTCCCTGTCGCTGGGGCGGGGAGGAATCGAATCGATGCGTCGCGTTCAGGATACTTCCCGTTGGCGGGGACCACCCCCGAACCACCGTTAGTCTTTTGGTCGGCCGTCGGTCGTCCAACTGAGTCGACCATGCCCGACCCCGACGCTCTCGAGATCATTCTCCCGGACGGGAGTCGTCGCTCGGTATCGGCCGGAACTTCGGTCGGCGAAGTGCTCTCCGGGTGGGCCCCCGATCGATCGAAGAGCTTCCTGGCCGCTTCGATCAACGCGCGTCCGGTCGACCTTTCCTCCCCGCTCCGAGAAGGGGGGAGGGTCGCCCCCCTCACTTTCGAGGACCGAGGGGGTCGGGATGTCCTCCAGCACTCCGCGGCTCACCTCGTCGCCAAGGCGCTCACCGAGCTGATCCCCGAGGCCCGTCCGACCGTAGGCCCCCCGACCGACGAGGGATTCTACTACGATTTCGACGTCCGCCCGCTGACTCCGACCGACCTCGACGCCGTGCGCAGGTCGATGAACCGCTCGGTGGAGGCGCGCGAGCCGTTCCGGCGGCGCGAGCTCTCCCGAGAGGAGGCCGAACGATTGTTCGCCTCCAATGCGTACAAACTTCGATACATCGCCGACGTCCCGGTCGGGGAGCCTGTCTCGGTGTACGACACCGGAGGGTTCACGGACCTGTGCCGCGGGCCCCACGTTCCCGACACCTCCTGGCTCCGGGGCGTGCATCTCCTCGGGTTTTCCGCGATCACTCCCGAACGGGAGGGCGCCTCCCCGCTGCAACGCATCCGCGGGGTCGGGTTTCCGACCACGGAGGGGTTGCGAGAGTACCTCAAGCTACGTGCCGAGGCGGCGACGCGGGACCATCGGACCATCGGGCAGAAGCAGCAGCTGTTCTTCTTCGCGGAGCAGGCCCCCGGCTTCCCGTTCTGGCTACCCCACGGGATGATCGTCGTCCGCGAGCTCGAGAAGTACGTCACCGAGCATCTCCGCGCCGCCGGCTACTCCGAGATCCGCACTCCCCTCCTCTTCGCGCGGTCCGTGTACGAGACGAGTGGACACTGGGAACATTACCGGGAGAACATGTTCGTCTCAGTGATCGACGACCAGGAGTTCGGCTGGAAGCCGATGAACTGTCCCGGGGCAATGCTGATCTTCGGCTCCCGAGCGCGCAGCTACCGCGAGCTTCCGATGCGGCTCGCCGAGTTCGCCCCGCTTCACCGCTACGAACCGAGCGGGACGCTCCACGGCCTCATGCGCGTCCGAGAGCTGGTCCAGGACGATGCGCACGTCTTCGTCGCGGAGGAACAGATCGAGTCGGAGCTGAAGATCCTCCTCGACTGGATCCGCGAAGCGTTCACGACGTTCCGCCTGAAGTGGTCGTATGAGCTGTCGACCCGTCCGGCGTCGTTCCTCGGTGAGGCGGCCGACTGGGACCGGGCGGAAGCGACCCTGCAGCGGGTGCTCCAGGACTCCGGAGTCGAGTACCGGGTCTCTCCCGGGGAAGGAGGGTTCTACGCGCCGAAGATCGACATCCATATCCGCGACAGCATGGGACGGCCCTGGCAGACCGGAACGATCCAGCTCGACTACCAGATCCCCCGACGGTTCCACCTCGAGTACCAGGGCTCGGACGGTCAACTGCACCAGCCGGTCGTGATCCACCGGACGATCCTCGGCACTTGGGAACGGTTCCTTGGGGTGTTGATCGAGCATTGCGGGGGCCGATGGCCTCCCTGGCTCGCCCCGGTCCAGGTTCGGGTGCTACCGGTGGCCGACCGTCATCTGGAAGCCGCCCGGTCGCTGCTCGAGGTACTGCGAGCAGTCGGCGTGCGGGCGGAGGTCGCGGGGAGCGAAGAGTCGCTCCCGAAGCGAGTCCGGACGGCGGAGATCGACCGGATCCCGTACGTGGCGGTCGTCGGGGACAAAGAGGCCGCCGATGCCTCCGTGGCGGTGCGCGTTCGAGGGGTCAAGGAGGGCCGGACCCTCTCCCGACCGGAGTTCCTCGCCTACATCTCCGAGCGAATCCGAAAGCGCGAATTCGACCCCTGAGGGCCCGGGCGCCGTCGATTACGTTCGGGAGCGCTGCGACTTGCGCGCCTGGACCCGGGCGTTGAGATACATCGCCTCGACCTTCGTCGAGTCGGCCTGGTGCTCGCCGCGTAAATGCTCCCGCATCCGGGCCAGGTCGATCGGACGGCCGCAGAACTGGCAGATGGTGCGGGCGCGCCGACTGGAGCCGTCGGTCGACGAGGCACCCTGCATACCGGACCGGCTCTTCCCCCCGGCATAAAGAACTCTCGGCGGAGTGGGCGGTAGACCCCCCCCGACCTCCCCGCGCAAAGTTTATCTGCGGAGCCCGTGAGCCGGCCCCGAATTTCGAGGGAGAACGATGGTCCTCGCGAACAATCAACTGGAACTTCTCGTCCTGCTCGCCTCGCTCCTCGCGCTCGGCTACGCCGGCGTTCAGACGCTCCTCCTGCTGCGGGAGGACGAGGGCGACGAGAAGATGCGCGCGATCGCTGCCGCCATCCGGGAAGGGGCGGTCGCCTTTCTCAAGCGGGAATACACGGCCGTCTTCTCGGTCGCGATCGTACTGACCTTCGTGATCCTGTTCGCCTTCGGCGTGACCGGGGCGGGACCCCGGCTCGCCATCGGATTCCTTCTCGGGGCGGCCGGGAGCGCCCTCGCCGGCGCCATCGGGATGTACGTCAGCGTCCGGGCGAACGTCCGGACCGCGGCCCACGCGCGCAAGGGCGACCTCGGCGCGACGATGCGCTACGCCTTCCGGGGCGGCAGCGTCACAGGCCTCTCCGTCGCTGGCCTCGCGCTCCTCGAGCTGGTCGGCTTCTACATCGCCTTCGGCGGCAACGTTCTCGACATGGTCGGCCTCCTGTTCGGCGCCTCCTTGATGAGCCTGTTCGCGAGGGTCGGCGGCGGGATCTTCACGAAGGGAGCCGACGTCGGCGCGGACCTGGTCGGGAAGCTGGAGGCCGGGATCCCAGAAGACGACCCCCGCAACCCCGCGGTCATCGCGGACAACGTCGGCGACAACGTCGGAGACTGTGCCGGGATGGCCGCCGACCTGTTCGAAACGTACGTCGTGACCGCGGTCGGCACGATGCTCCTGGCCTACCTGATCCTCCACAACGGGCTCGTCGCGAACTTCACCGCCCTCTACCCCCACGCGATCCTCTACCCGCTCATCATCAGCGGCTGGGCGATCGTTGCGACGCTGGTCGGCGTCGCGTTCGTCCGGATGCGCCCCGGCGGAACGATCATGGGCGCGCTGTACCAGGGCCTCGCGGCCACGACGATCGTCGGGGTCATCGGCCTCTACTTCCTCGACGCGACGCTCATGAACGCGAGCGTCGGGGTCTTCGTGGCGACGGTCGCGGGCCTCGTCGTCATGGCCCTCATCGTCGTCCTGACCGACTACTACACGAGCTCCGAGTACTCCCCTGTCCATCGGATCGCGGAAGCTAGTCAGGCGGGCGCGGGTCCCACGGTGATCACGGGACTCTCCGTGGGCCTCGAGTCGGTGTTCATCTCGGGGATCGTGATCGTCGCGGCGACGCTCGCGAGCTATTTCGCGGTGGGCTGGAACGGCCACATCGTGGTCGCGGCTCGCGGGCTCTACGGCGTCGGCCTCGCCGCGGCGAGCATGCTCGCGGTGACGGGCATGATCATCTCGATCGACGCCTTCGGCCCGATCACGGACAACGCCGGCGGGATCGCCGAGATGGCGAACCTCCCCGCCGAGGCGCGCGGCGTGACCGACCCCCTGGATGCGGTCGGGAACACGACGAAGGCGGTGACGAAGGGGTACGCCATCGGCTCGGCGGTCCTCGCGACGCTGGCGCTCTTCTCCGCCTACACGTTCGCCGCCGCGCAGCACGAGAACGAGCTGTGGACGACGTTCACCTCGCACCTCACCATCGACAACCCGCTCGTGGTCGCGGGCCTGATCATCGGCGCGATCCTGCCGTTCTTCTTCACGTCGTTCCTGATGAACGCGGTCGGCGTGGCGGCTCAAGCGATCGTCTTCGAGGTACGCCGCCAATTCAAGGAGATCCCCGGGATCCTCGAGGGGACCGGGAAGCCCGAGTACGGCAAGTGCGTGGACATCGTCACGGTCACGGCGATCCAGCAGCTAGCCGTTCCGGCGATCATCGGCATCGCGACCCCGCTCGCGGTCGGCTTCGTTCTGGGACCCGTCGCGCTCGCGGGCCTCCTGCTGGGGGTCATCCTCTCCGGGTTCCCGCTGGCCATCATGATGACGACGGGCGGCGGCGCCTGGGACAACGCGAAGAAGTACATCGAGAGCGGCCACTACGGCGGCAAGCACTCGGACGCTCACAAGGCGGCGGTCGTCGGCGACACCGTCGGGGACGCCACGAAGGACACCGCGGGACCCGCGATCAACCCGTTGATCAAGGTCGTCAACACGATCTCGATCCTGTTCGTCGCCCTCATCGTGGCCCACTCGGTGATCGGGATCTAGGCTCGGGGTTCCCGGGGGTGCGATCCCCGCCGCGCTCGGTCGGACGCGCCGGATCTACGCGTAGTGCGAAAGGCTGGAGCGATCCTTCTTCGCGGCTTCGCGCTGGTCGCCGTGCTCCTCGCGGCGGCGCTCCTTCTCGCAGTCTTCCTCGCTGACCCAGAGGAACTCGACGTCCTCGGGGTGATCGTGGGCGATGAACGCGCCGGCCTCGAAGGCGCTCGAGAGCAGCTCCTCGAGATTGTCCGCCTCGTTCCCCTCGAGCCGACCGGCGGTGCGCCAGTACCAGTCCGCCGTCTTCCCCGCCGCCTGCAGATACTCCGTGATGAAGTCGAAGATCGAGCTCCGCTCGTCTGCGAGGCGAACGTGCAGATGGCGGTCGCTCGCCGTCTTTTCCTCCTCCGGGGCGGGGGTGGGGTCGGGCATCCGACTGGGAAGACCGCCTCCCGCTATAACAGCTCGGCCATCAAAACCGGGCGGGCGAGCTATCCTTCAAGTGCCGGCGCGCCGTGGGCGCGGCCGGAGCCCCGTGCAGAGCGCCCCACCACCCTCGACCGCGCGGACCGATGAGCAGCGCCGCCTGCGGTACAACCACCTGATCGAGCGGCTGCGCACCCGCCAGATCACGATGGAGGAGGCGACCGAGCTGTTCGGCCTGATGCAGGGGTACCTGCGGGCGAGCGAGGCGGCCCGGACCGCGGCGCTCGCGGCACCTCCGCCCGAGACGAAACCTCGCGCCGCTCCCCCGAAGCCGGGGACGGTCCCGATCCCCGCGACGGACGACCTCTTGGCGATCGGGATCCTCGCCATGGGAGCGGGGGCCGGTCTGCTCGCGGCGATCACGAAGAAGATGGCGGAGTCGTCCGCCGCGCTCCCCCCGACGGCCCGGCCTCCGACCCGCCCGGCAGCGCGGTAGGTCCCGGATGCCCGGCGGCCGGTTCGTCTTTGCTCACCTCGCCGACGCGCACGTGGGGGCATGGCCCCGGGCGCCGGCCGTTCGGGCGGCGCTCCGGGAGAGCGTGCTCCGAGCGATCGCCGTCGTTTCCGAGCGCGACGCGCAGTTCCTGCTGATCTCGGGGGACCTCTTCCATACTCCCGTCCCCGATCCGACGGAGGTCGCCCCGGTCGCGGCCGCGCTGAAGCGGCTCGTCGACGAAGGACGCCGGATCTACGTCATCTACGGTTCCCATGACTACGTAGCACACCGGACGAGCTGGCTCGACGTGCTCGCCGCCGCCGGGGTGTTCGCAAAGGTCGCTCCGGAGGCGGTCCGCTCCGAAGGGACCCGATGGACCCTTCCGTTCCTGATCGATGCGCCGACCGGCGCCCGGATCGCCGGGATCTCGGGACGTTCCCACGGCCTCGACCGGGAGTACTTTCGACAGGTCGATGCGGAAGCGTTCTGCGCCGAACCCGGGTTCAAGATCTTCCAATTCCACGCGGCGGTGGAAGAGTATCTCCCCCCCGCGCTGCGCGAGCATATCCGCGGGATCCGACGGGAGGACCTGCCGCCCGGATGCGGATACTACGCCGGGGGCCACATTCACTACAGCTACGAGGGCGAGGGTCCGGGCGGCGGTCTCCTCGTCAATCCGGGAGCGGTGTTCGGCACGAGTCGGACCGACCTCGAGAACGCGGTCGCCGGGAACACCCACCAGGGGATCGTGATCATCGAGGTCGTGGACGGCCGGGCCCACGCGGAGTTCGTCGACACCGCCCCCCAGGGCGCGATCCGCTTGGTCGATGTCGATGTGACGGGGCAGAACGCAGAGCAGGCCCGGGCCGAGCTCGAGCGTCGGCTCGCCGCGGAGGGGGGACCGGGGGCTCTCGTCTTCCCGAAGGTCCATGGGACCCTCACGGACGGATCGGTGGCGAGCCTTTCGCTCTCCTCCGTGGCCCGGAAGGCCACGGCGGATGGGCGCGCGGTCACATGGGATATCCGTGACCTGACGCCCGCCCCGCCGGACGGCGCGCCCCACGCCGAGGAAGCGGATGTCGAGGGGGCAGAGATCGCACGCCTGCTGGAGGAGAGCCGCCCCGGCCTCCCCTGGCTGGCCGGCCCCGAGGGAGAACGGATCGTCCGGGAGCTCCTGCGCGAGCTCGGTATCCCGAAGGCGGACGGCGAGGCGCGGCTCGACTACTCGACCACCCGGCTGGAGGCGGCCCGCAAGGTGCTCGGTCTCCGCGCCGAGCTTTCCGGCTGACCGAGGGAGGATCGGTGCAGCTCCGCTCGCTCGAGGTCCGCAACATCCGCAGCTACGAGACCGGAACGGTCGAGTTCGCTCCCGGGACGACGCTGATCGTCGGGGACGTCGGCGCCGGCAAGACGAGCCTGCTCTACGCGATCGAAATGGCGCTGTTCGGCGTCGCCGAGGTCGATGCGGCGTACCTGGTCCGCCACGGCGCGGCCCACGCCGAGGTCGCGGTCCGATTCGAGGACGGCGAGCATCGCTACGACGTCAGCCGTCGGTTCCGGCGGATCCGCCGGAAGGGGCGCGAATCGTTCGAGTCGGAGCGGATCACCTTCCGCGAGGACGGCCGGGAGACCTCCTACTCCGCGACCGAGGTCCGCCAGCGGGTCATCGAGCTGCTCGGCTTCCCGGACAACCCGAACCCTCAGGCGCATTCCGACCTCTGGCGTTGGGCGATCTACGTTCCCCAGGAACGGATGCGCGAGATCCTCTCGGCCCGGCCGCAGGACCGACTCGAAACGATCCGTCGGGCCCTCGGGGTCGAGCGGTACCGGACCGCCGCGGAGAACGCCCAGGAGCTCGGCGCCGACCTGCGCTCCACCGCCCGCCACCGGCGGGAGTCCGCCGATCGCTTGGGGCACTACGATCTCGAGTACGCGGAAGCGGTCGAGACGGCGGACCGGCTACGCGTGGAGCGGTCCGAGCTCGAACGGGCGATCGCGTCGTCCGCCGCGGAACTCGAGCGGGCGAGGGCCGCGGTCGAGGAAGCCGAGCGTTCCCACCAGCAACGGGACTCCGATCGGCGGGAGGTCGATAGCCTGCAGCGGGACCAGCGCTCGGACGCCTCAGCGACCGACCAGCATTACCGGAACGCTGCGGAGCGGCGCGCGGAGGAGGCACGACGGACCGCGGAACGGGAGGAGAACCGACGCGCATCGGCCGACGTGGACGCCCGGCACCAAGCCCTCGTCGCGGCGGAGGAGCGGGCGCTCAGCGCCCGGCGCGAGTTCGAGCGGCACGGCGAGGAGATCCGATCGTTGGCGACCGCCCGCGCCGACCTGGCCGGAGGAGAACGTCGTCTTCTCGACACGGTCGCCCGGGCGACTCGATCCGAGAAGGAGCGCGACGCGGCGCGAGAGGACGAAGAGCGAGCCGCCGCCGAGGGTCCTTTCCGGGAGCCGCCCGCTCCGACCCCGGCGACGCTCGTAGAGATCGATCAGCGGCTGGAGGCGGTGCGAAGCCGCGAGCACGGAGCGGTCGAACGCCTGGCCCAGGCCCGAACCGAGCTCTCGGAGATCGAGGAGCTTCTCGCTGGCGGCGTCTGTCCGCGCTGCCACCAACCCGTACGTCCGGAGGAGTTTGGGGCTCACCGCGTGGAAGCGACCGCCGCGATGCATCGGGCAGAAGAGGAACGCCGGGGGCTCACCGTGGAGATCGAGGCGACCGAATCCGAACGCAAGTCTCGGGAGCGGTACGAGCGCGTGCACGAGCGCTGGTCCGAGCTCGAGAAGCGGCGCGCGACCCTGCGGCAGGCCTTTCGACAGCGGCAAGCGGACGGGGAAGAGTCCTCCCGCGCGCGCGAAGAGGCCGACCGGGCCGCGACGGCCGCCCGGGAACGGGTCGCGTCGCTCGAATCCGTCGAACCGGAGTCGGCGCGGCTGCGGGGCGTCGTGGACGCGAGCGAGGCCGCCGTGCGCCTGGCTCGGG
>JBAQAF010000035.1:0-7001 GCA_049285595.1 Thermoplasmata archaeon | reverse complement strand
GTACCGAGTGAGGCTCCAGGATGTCGAGCTCACCAAGAGGCCCGTTGGGGCGCAATGGATCGAGGCCTACCGTCAGTTCCGTGGAAGGGAAGGGAGCTCACCGGCAGGGCTTATCCGATAACGCATGATGTACTCTTCGACCCCCTGCTTTGGAACTTGCTCGACATTGTTCCCGAGCCACCTCGGCCAGTTGGGGCGATGGGGCGGACACCAATCCCGCTTAGGACTCAGCTGTTGATGGCAGTTAAGAAGGTCCACCTGGGGGAGTCTACGAGACGAGCCCAGGGGCTTCTCAGGGTGGTGTACGGGTCCGGAACTGGCTGTATCGGCAAGGTCCCGAATTACGCCGTTCCTTCGCGGTTGTTCAATCGGCCCGATGCAGGCGGCTTGCTGCTGGATCTTATCCGATCCTCCGCCCAACCCCTCAGGGAACTCGAGGATGACGCCACTGTAGCCGTGGACTCCTCCGGATTCTGCACGACGTGCATGGGGTCCTATTGCACGGAGAAGCACGATCCTGGTCGAAAGCATCGATGGGTGAAGGCCCACGTGATCATCGGCGTGAAAGCCCACGTCGTCCTCGACGTCATCGTCACTGACGAAAATGGGGCCGATTGCCCGCAGTTTGCCAAGCTGTTGGCGGGAGTGAAGTCTGCCGGTTTCACGCCCGAGATAGTCGTTGCGGACAAGGCGTACCTTTCTCACGAGAACTTCAGGCTGGTAGACGAATTCGGGGCGACGGCCTACATTCCGTTCAAGGTGAACTCCATCTCAAACGAAGTACGACGGATCCGGGGCGTCAAGACCCCTCCCGCGTGGGATAGGGCGTATCACCTCTTCCAGGCGAACCGAGAACAGTTTGCGGCGAAGTACCACCAACGATCTAACGTTGAGGCCACCTTCTCCGCAATCAAGCGGAAGCTCGGGGAATCGCTCCTGTCCAAGAACCCGCTCGCTCGGTTCAACGAACTGCTAGCCAAGATCTTGGCTTACAATATCGGAGTCATCGTCCACGAGATCCACGAGCACGGGATTGACCCTGCATTCGTAGGACTGGGCGGACCCTCAACCGGGCAGGGCGCCCCCCATGTGGAAATGGACCAAGTTGCGGTCAGGACTCAGCCCTCTTGTGATTCTATAGATCACGCTGTGACAGAAGTCGCCGAGAGCCTTGAATAAAATCCCAAAGCCGCATGGCATGGCTTTGAAACTCAACCTCCTTGCTCGGTAGGGTTTTGTTTCAGAGGAAGGGGTATTGTTTCACGGCTTGCTTCGGAGCTGCTACCGGGGGCAGGTTTGAGCGCCTCGTCGGCCGCCCGACGCAACACCGATGTAAGCTCCGAAATCGCCCCCTCCTCGTCGCCGAGAAAAATCGCTTGGATGAGTCCCCTTACTTTGGACATCTCCGTCGCGTCGGGATACTCGCGGTCAAGCGATCTAATCAGCGGGCGCTCGAATTCGAGCAAGGCGCGGACCTCTGCCTCATCTGGTGGCACGGGCAGGGGATCACCAGGGCGCTTTGGGGAGGAGTACATCGCAGCTTCCTTGCGGGCCTGCCCGTTTCGTAGCACACGCTGGAAGCTAGGTGCTTCTCTGAGCGCGAGAACTGATTGAGCGAGTCGGGCCGCCCCGTCCTCTATGGCCTGCCGAGAAAGCTCGGGACTAGCCGATGGCGAGGAGCCAAATTCCTTGGAGATCACCGGGGCCGACGCGGCCATCACCAAGCCGAGGCGGAGACGCGTCGAATGGATTCCCGGTCTAGACAGGTCCGCCTCCCTCAGTTTGAACCAGGCAGGCGGACTCCCCCACTCGATGAACCCGGCCTCGGTTACGAGTCGGATACCGGCAATCGCCGCCTCCTCGAGAGCGAGGGCGGCATGCAGGTACGCCTGGGCGTACTGACCAGCGCCGAAAAGCAGATCGGCGGTCTGAAGATGCTCCTTCGCCTTTGCTGCTGCGGCTTTGGTCAATTCAAACACTTCGCCTATCCCCTCCGTAAGTCACTCGTGGGCAAGGACCACCGGCGACCAATACGTTTAAAGCATGGTTCTCGGGAGCAGTGTTTAAATGCGTGTTTAACACGACCCCTGTCGCCGTGCGGTCGGCGGGGGTGGGCGGCCTGACGGTCTCGGAAGTCGATATCTTCGGTTCGGCCATCCGCTAGGTTGGTTCGTTCCATGTCATACCTTTCCTACGAGGCTGTCCCAATCGAGACCACCGTCGCGACGAGGGTTGAGGTGGCGTATTCGGTAACATTGATTCCCGCTAGCGTAGTCGCCGCGGTGGTGATCGGCTGGCTTGCGGTGCGGGTAAGCCCATTCTTCCTTCTACTCCTCTTCGTGCCAATGATTCTGATAACGCTGAGTTGCCTGGGACTCAGGGGTCTACGACACGTAATCCGCAAGGACTAGGAAGGAACTAGTGCCCTTGCGTGAAATCGACTGAAGGGGAGAAGTCGGACGCATTCAGCCGTCTCAAGTCGTTCCTGCTTCCTGCGATCGAAGTCGTCGTCACGCTTGTCCTGAAACCGAGTGGTATCTACCTGAGCGCCGCCATCGGCTTTGGTGTGGCGCTCATGGCGCTTGCATTCTCACTCGCGGGACTCGACAAGAATCTAGTTCGAAAGCTTCGGGGCGCGTGCGCACGGTGCCTAGGCTATCATCACGGCATAGTCCTATTCGCAGCAGCTGTTCTTGCAATCATCGCCACCAATGCGGTGCCTAAACCGGGCGCTGGGAACCCAGTACTGCCGTACGCCCTCTACGTCGTGTCCGCTCTGCTCATTGCGGAAATCGTCCGACACGGGTATGTTCATCGCGTTCTCGGAAAACCGAGAAACCACCGCTACTCGTACATTACCGGCGTGATGGCGGCATTCGTTGCGGCGTTCCTCGCGCTACTCGCCCTGCTGATGCAATTCTGATACCCCTCCGAGGACCCGCCTTTAAACTAGCAAGCCTCGGCTAAGTTTGGTTCCCGAACGAAAATAGCACGCCGTAGGATGTTGAGGCCGACTCGGCCCGCTTGCGGCGGAACCGGTGGCAAACGGGGTGTTCGGTCCCTAGGCTGCCCCGCGGAGAACTGAAACCGGTTTAGAAGCAGTGAAACAAGATCGTTGTTGTTAGTCAATCCGGTTTCAAAGCCGCATGGCATGGTTTCGGGAGGGTTTCGACTGGTCGGGACGCAATCGGCGTTCAAAGGAGTTCCTCGAATTGTCCGGAGTCTCGACGATCGTATCTATCCTCGCGGCCGTTCTCCCAGATGAGGCGAAGGAATCTAGCCCTCCTCGGGGCCATACTCTTCTTGGTCGGGGTTGTGGCGATTCTCATCGCTCCCTGGGTTGTGTCCTACGGAGTCGATGGATTTCCGTTCCTCTTCCTCCTAGCCCCTATGAGCCTCGTCGGAACGGTGGGGTTCTTCCTCCTGTTTTTTGCTTGGATCATGCCCAGCGAGAAGTTGTGTGCGGCGTGCGGTGCGGGCAACCCCAAGACCTCGGGGTACTGTGGGCGATGCGGCCAACCACTGCCGGGGGCCGAATCGCCTCATTAGGTCGAATTCTCTCGTCTTGGAACTGAACGGAGGTCGGTCCTCCGGTAGAGTCCCGAAGCCGCGGGGTCGGGCGATGGCCACGTTTCTCCAGACCATTCGGGAGATACATCGGCCACTTCGACAAGGCCTGGGACCGGTCGTTCCGACCGAAGCCACTCGGCGACGATCATCCTTCGAGTCTGCTCCGAATCGGCGATCCTCGTCCACGGAGGAAGGGGCCAAATGGACCCGCCCGGGCCTCTCCAGGCGGAACTTCCCAACGGTCAGGCGACCGTGGCGGTGAAGACGCAGCCGCGCGCAGCGTGCTTCGTGGGGTCGGGCTTGGAGACCTCCCAATGCTGGCCGAGACGGCTTTCGAAGACCGCCTTGAGGAGCTGCGGGCACATCACCCGCCCGATCTCGGGGGAGTCCTGGGTGCACGCAAAACATCCGGTCACCTGGAGGGTGAGGGGCCGCTCCTTGACGACGCCCAGCTGGCCCATCGTATGGGTCGCGTAGTAGCGGCCCAACGAGCGGGCGACCTCCTCGGGGGTCCGTCCCTCGACCTCCTTCGCGATCTCGCGGCCGAGCTGCAGGGCGATCACGTTGATCAGCTCGGGCAGGTGGAGCCGGAACTCTCGGACGCCCGAGGCGCGCATCCCGAGCTTGGCGACCTCCTTGAGGCGTTGGAACGGCACCGATTCGCGCCCTGCGATCACCGGGAGGACGGCGGTCGGGGGGCTCTCGAGCTCGACGAACCGAGACTCCGCCCGGCTCGCGGGAGCCCAGAGCCGCCGGTGATAGTCCCGGGCCAACTGGACGAACGAGGGAGAGGACGACCAGAGGGCGACCTGCTCCTCGCCGGTTCGTCCGAGACCCTCCTCGCCCGAGACGTAGACGAGCGCCCCGGTCCGGTCGAGGACAACGGCGCGGTTCGCGATCGGCCCATTCGCGTGCCGCAGCTCGGAGAATCCCGCGAAGTGCTTCGCCTCGGTGAGATTGGGAAGGTACACTTCGGTGACAACCCGTACCTTGACCCCGCGCGCCGCCGCCTCTTTCAGCGACCGGTCGACCCCGCCGTCGATGAGCCCGGAGAGCGACGGCCCGCTGGCGCTCAGGAGGATCTGCCGCTCGGCGGTGCCGATTCGTTTGCGAAGGAACCGGCGGATCATCTCCCGGCTCTCGAGCACGGCGAACTTGCGCGGGTCCTGCTCGTCGACCTCGGTCCGACCCTCCTCCCAGTCGGCGAGCACCTTCTCGCGGTCCTGCTCGAGCCGGTGGAGACGGTCGGAGGCACGGCGGATCCATTTGTCGACCAGCGCGTCCGGCGAGAGCGCCGCGAATCGCTGAGGGCGGCTCCCGGTCGCCGTCAGGAGGCCCTCGGCGGCGAGTTGCTTGATGATCCGGTACGCCTCGACGCGGTTGACCGCCGAGAGGCGCGCGAGCTCGCTCGCGGTCTGGGCCCCAGAACGGCACGCGGCCAAGTAGAGCCGAGCGCCCTTGGCGGACACCCCGTGCTCGGTGAGGAGATCGAAGAGGCCCGAGCCGGAACGGCTCACGGCGCTGATAGAGGCGGATGCGATATGACGCTATCCGGAGAGCGCGGGAAGACGGACGCGCCTACAGGGCGGCCTGGAAGTCTTCGATGGTCGGCGTGAACTCCTGATCGGCGACGCCGCTCCGGGCCCGGAGGACCTCGCGGGCGAGCAGCCAGTAGACCGTCGCGAGCGCGACCCGGCCCTTGTTGTTCGCGGGGATCACGAGGTCCACGTTCCGGGTCTCGTTGTTGACGTCACACAGTCCGACGACCGGGATCCCGATCGAGACCGCCTCGCTGAGCGCTTGCTGGTCGGTAGCGGGGTCCGTGACGACGAGCACTCTCGGTTCGAAGTACTCGGCGAGGTTCGGGTTCGTGAGACACCCGGGGACGAACCGCTCGGAGAACGAAACGGCGCCAATCGTCTTGGCGAAGACGCGCACCGGCTTCTGGCCGTACTGCCGCTGCGAGACGGTAAGAATGCGCTCCGCGGGGAAGCGCGCCAGGAACTTGGCCGCGAGGCGGATCCGTCGGTCGGTCTCTCGGACGTCGAGGACGTGGAGCCCGTCGAAACGGACCTTGAAGACGAACCGGCGCATCGACGCCGACTTCTGTTGGGTGCCGATGTGGACACCCGAAGTGAGGTACGTGTCCTCAGGGATCAGGAGCTCGCCCGGCCGAATATCTTGAGTGTCGGAGGCTCCGCCCTGCTCCTCCACCATCGTCTCGTCGTCGTCGGGCATGGAACTATGATCCGGTGGCGCGGCCGAGCCGCAGGAGTTCATTTAGCTTTGCCACCCGCTCGCCGCCGAGAAGACCGCACTTCAGCGCTCGGGCGCCCGCCCCGACGGCGACATGGGAGAGCCAGTGGTCCGGAACCTCTCCCGACCGGTGCGAGGCGACCGTGGCGATGCGTTCGCGGCGTGCCCGGTCGACGGTCGCGAATGCGTCGGTCAGCGTTCCGACCTGGTTCACCTTGATCAGGATGGCGTTCGACGATTTCTCCGAGATTCCCCGCTCGAACCGATCCGTGCGGGTGCAGTAGATGTCGTCGCCGACGACGAGGGTCCGGTCCCCGACCGCCCGGGTCAGCTCGGCAAACGCCGCGTACGCTTCCTGATCGAGAGGGTCTTCGAGGTACTTGATCCCGAACCGATCGACGAGCCCCGCGACGAACGCCACTTGCCCCTCGGTATCGAGGGACTGGTCCTGGTACCGGTAGCGTCCGTCGCGGTAGAATTCGCTGGCCGCGAGATCAAGCCCCGGATGCACGGCGACGTGCATCTCGTCGCGGACTCGGGTGCACGCCTCGGCCAGCATCTCGATCGCCGCCACGTTGTCGATCGGAGCGACCCAACCGCCTTCGTCCCCCCGGCCGAGCGCGTGGTGGGGAAAGCGTCGGTGGAGCTCCTCGCCGAGGAGCGCGTGGACGCGGAGCGCCGCCGCGATCGAATCGGCCGGTCGGGGGGCGTCGGCGAAAGCGATGAACTCCTGGATATCCGGCCCGCCGATCGCGTGCCGTCCTCCGTTGATCGAGTTGCCGACGATCGCGGGGAACGTTCGGCCGTCGACCCCCGGCCGGGCCAGCACGGCCCAGAGGGGCTGGTGGCTCTCTTCGGCGCGAGCGAGCGCGCTCGCGACGGAGACCGCCGTCGCGGTGTTCCCCCCGATCGCGGAGAAGTCGGAGGTCCCATCGAGCGCGTGCAGTCGCCCGTCGACGTCGGAAAGGGTCGCGACGTCCGCTCCGATCAGGCGAGGGGCGACTCGCTCCCGGAAGGTGCGGACGGCGGCCGGAACCCCCCCGTCGGGGAACGCGCGCGCCTCGTGGGTTCCGGTGCTGGCGCCGCTCGGCGCCCCGGCGCGGCCCCGGGCGCCCGACGCGACGGTGATCGTCGCCTCGACCGTCGGGCGCCCGCGGCTGTCGTAGATCAGCGCG
>JBAQAF010000034.1:0-9886 GCA_049285595.1 Thermoplasmata archaeon | reverse complement strand
GAATCGTACTCCGTGGCGGCTCGCGTGAGCTCGCGGGCGTCCCACTCGAGCCGATC
The DNA here is from genome assembly GCA_049285595.1 of Thermoplasmata archaeon. Taxonomy (GTDB): domain Archaea; phylum Thermoplasmatota; class Thermoplasmata; order Lutacidiplasmatales; family UBA184; genus Lutacidiplasma. The sequence continues at coordinate 9,830 of JBAQAF010000034.1, read as the reverse complement.
CGCGGGGGGCCGGTCGAGTAGGTACCATCGCAACGCCCCCGGTCCGACCGCTGCGAGCGCGGTCCGCAGGGGCACGAGGTTGCCGATCGATTTCGACATCTTGCTGCCGTGCTGGAGCACGAACCCGCAGTGGAGGTAGACGTCCGAGAACGGGCGTCCCTCGAGCTCGAGGGCGACCTCGTTCTCGGCGTAGTGATGGGGGTATACCAGGTCCCGGGCCCCCCCGTGGAGGTCGACCGGCACGCCGAGCAGCCGCTCGGCCATCGCGAAGCACTCGAGGTGCCACCCCGGCACCCCCCGGCCCCAGGGACTCTTCCACGACGGGCGCGGCGGCTCCTGGCGCTTCCAGATCATGAAGGAGCGGCCGTCGCCCCGGTCGGAGCGGAACGGATGGCTCGGTTCGGCCACGGCGTGGGCGGCGAGGTCCGCCCCCGAGAGGAAGTTCGTTCCCGGCGGACGCGTCGGCGGTTCGTAGAACCACTCGTCCCCGGTCCGGTGGACCCGCCCGGTCCGCTCGAGGGCCCGCCCGACGGCGACCATTGCCGGAACGTACTCACTCGCCCTCGGGTAGGCGTCCGGCGGCCGGATAGAGAGCGCGTCGAGGTAGCCGAGGAACGCCCGCTCCTCCCGTCGAGCGAGGGCGCGGGGCGAGCTGCCGAGCGCGGCCGCCCGTTCGTCGATCTTGTCCTCGACGTCGGTGATGTTCATCACGTGCCGGACGGGGAGGCCCTCGGCCTCCAGGAACCGGCGGACGACGTCGAAGTAGAGGTACGTGCGAGCGTGGCCGACGTGGGCGGCGTCGTAGACGGTCGGACCGCAGACGTAGAGCCGAACCGCGGGGCCGTCGCCGCGCCGGACCGGGCGACGCCGCCCCGACAGCGAGTCGTCGAGCCGCAGCTCCATGGACGCCCACGTCGGCGGCCGGCGGGAATAACGCTTGGGGGGAACGGGCGCCGGCCGCTAGGTTGAAGAGCGGAACGACCGTGGTCGAGCCGATCGACCGATGGAGACGCTCTACCTACTCGTGGTCACCGAGATGGGGAAGCTCGACGAAGTGATCCGTCGCGTGAGGGGGATCGAGGGGGTCGTCGAGGTCCAGGCCGTGACCGGGCCGTTCGACCTGATCGTGAAGGTCGAGGCCGACCACATCAACCAGGCGCTCGACATCGTTGTCCACCGGATCCGGCGCACGGCCGGGATCAAGTCCACCGAGACCCTGGTGACGGTCGCCCTGACGTAGCCGTCCCGCCCGGCCGCGCCGGAGTAATGAAGGGTCGGGCGTCTGCGGGGGGTATGATCTCCGTGGGATCCGCCGCCCCCGATTTCGAAGCGCCCGACCAAGACGGCCGACCGTTCCGACTCTCCTCCCTGCGCGGTGGCCCCGTCGTCCTCTACTTCTACCCGAAGGCCGACACGCCCGGCTGCACCCTCGAGTCGAAGGGGTTCCAGAGCCACCTCGCCGAGTTCGCTCGCCGCGGCGTCCGCGTCGTCGGCGTGAGCGTCGACGACTGCCCTGCGCAGAAGGCGTTCGCGCAGAAGTACGGCCTCGCGTTCCCGCTGATCGCCGACTCGACGAAGGAGGTCGGGACGAAGTTCGGCGTCCTCGGCCCCCGGGGGTCGGCGCGGCGGGTCACGTTCCTGATCGACCAGGGCGGCACGGTGGTGGAGGTCGTCGACTCTTCCTCCGTCGACGACCACGTCACCCGCGCGCGGGCGCGGTTCGTTACGGCGTAGGCGGTCGGTTGCCGGGGCTCTCCCCGGACGGAGCGGGGGCGGGCGGCGAGCGCCGACCCGAAAGGCTCCACACCCGGTCCCCGAGCAGTTGGAGCGACGCCGGCACGAGGTACGTCCGCACGATCATCGCGTCGAGGATGACCGCGATCGCGACCGCGAAGCCGATCGCGCGGATCAGCGTGAACTCGGCGACGATCAACGCCCCGAAGGCGCTCGCGAGGATGATCGCGGCCGCGGTGATGATCCCACCGGTGCGGGCGACCGCCTCCACCGCGGCGGACCCGGAGGAGCGGCCCTTCAGGCGCTCCTCCCGGACGCGCGTCAGAAGGAAGATATTGTAGTCGATCCCGAGCCCGAGCACGAGGACGAACAGGATCGTACGCACGTAGAAGAACAGCGGGAATCCGAGGAGCCGGTCGAGGACGAGGTAGGTGAGCGCCCACGCCCATCCGATGGAGAGGCCGATCGTCGCGACGGCCATGAGGGCGATGATCCAGGAGCGCAGGACGACGACCAGGACCGCGACGAGGCCGATGGCGACCGCGAGGATCATGTACTCCGTGGCGAGGTTCGTCTCGTCCGCGAGGTCGCGGATCGTCGGGGCGGCTCCCCCGTAGACGATCTCCGTCACCCCGGGGTGGGCGGCGGTATAGGCGCCGAACGACGATTGCACCGAATCGATCGCCGAGACCGCGGAGGTGGAGAGCCCGGTCGCGGTCGTCTGGAGCGAGAGGAGCACCGTCCGGCCGTCCGTGCCGACGTACCCGTCCAGCACCGCGAGCAGGTTCGTCCGCAGCGCCGGCGGAAGGTTCGCGAGGTCGAGCCAATCGGCGAGCGACGCGCCGCCCGGCCCGATCGGCGAGCCGACGGTCGCGATCCCCGCGGTGCCGTTCGCGATCTCCGTCAGGTTCGCGAGCGTGAGGAAGTCGGCGGTGCTCGTGACGTTCCCCACCCGGAGCGGCGCCGCGAACGTGACGAGGGCGTACGACGGGGTCGCGAACCCGGGACCGAACTGCGCGTTCAGCTCCGCGAGCCCTTCGGTCGCGCTGTGGCCGCTCGGCAGCTGGCCGTAGTAGTCGTAGGAGATCGGCACGCTCAGGGCGAGCGCGACGAGGGGGATCGAGACGAGGAGGACCACGCCGACCACGACCCCGGCGCGCCGCTCCGACACGCGGCCGGCCCGGTAGAAGTACGTCTCCTTCCGCTCGATCCGGCCCGTGACGACGGCGGCGTGGCGTCGGAACCGCTCCCCGGTCGACGGCCAGAAGATCCGGGGGCCGATGAGCGTGAGCGCGGCCGGGACGAGCGTGAGCGACATCAGCATCGTGATCAGGATCGCGAAGCTGAGCACCAGCCCCCACTGGGAAAGGAGGGCGACCCCGCTCAGCGCGAGGGCGACCGTGACGAGGATCGCGGTCGAACCGCTGGTCGCCACCGACTGGCCGGCCCAGCGCATGGAGGTGACGACGGCGTCCGGCGACGAAGCCCCGTGGACGAGCTCCTCGCGGTACCGGGCGACCAGGAAGATCGAGTAGTCCGTGCCGACGCCGAGGACGAACACCTCCTCGAGCGTCAACGCGGAGGAGTCGACGTGCTCGATCAGCGTGCCGACCATCACGGTCGCTCCGAGGCCGAGAAGGAGCGCGATGGCGAGCCCGGCGAACGTCACCATCGGGGTGAGCGGGGATCGGAAGTAGAGCATCGAGATCGCGATCAGCAGGCCGACCGTCAACGGAAGGACGAGCGAGAGCGACGAGCTGACCGCTTCCTGGGAGAGGTCGTCGAGCGGTGCCGGCCCGGTCGTTGCCACCGCGATCGTGTCGCTGGGATCGGAGGAGCGAACCGTCGAGGCGGCGACGGAGGCGATCGTCGGCAGATCGGCGTAGACCGGGTCGCCGCCGCTCGCGTTCGTAGAGTCGTCCGCGACCGAGAACGTTACCTCTACGACGCTCGCCGTGCCGGCCGCGTTCACGAACTCTCCGGCGATCCCCTTCGGGACCGGGAGCGGCTCGGTCGCGAGCGTCCGGCTCGACACCGTCATCGCGGCGTACACCGCGGCGCTGCTCGGCGAGACCGGGGCCGGCCCGAGCGCCTGTTCGACCTCGAGGAGCCAGGAGGCCGCGAGCCCGCTCTGATTGCCGAGGACCTCGACCACGACACCGAGCGTCGTCGTCCAGCCGAGCGAGTAGTTCTCGACGCCCATCCCGGTGAGGACGGCGGTACCGATCGACGGGTCGGGGAGGAGGGCGGCGAGGTGGCCCCGGGTCCCGTCCCGGTTCGCGATGTCCGCGCACCGCGCGACCGCCGCGAACGGGGCGAGCGTGGCGCAGGCCAGCGTTCCGTTGAACGGCGTGTAGAACTCCTCGAGGTCGGTCAGCGCGGCGCCGGAGAGGTTGGCGGCGGTTCGGTGGAACGCCGGCAGATCCCACTCGGACGGCGTCCGGCTCGTGTTGACGATCAGGGACGACCAGTTCGCCAGGAACTCGGTCGGCGGGGCCCACAGGATCGCCGCCGATTCGTTGACGACGGCGGGGAGGGATGGGCTCCCGGAGAACGCGGGCCCGAGGACCTCTCCCGCGAGCTCGACCTCTCCGGCCAGGTAGCCCGTGTACTCGGTGTAGACGCTCGAGACCGCGGCGACGTCGGTCAGCGACCGATCGATCGCCAGCGCGGACGTGACGTTCTCGACGACCCGTTGTCCGTGGGCATCCGTGAGGTCCGGACCGTAGAGCAGGACCGTCTCGGAGGACCCGCCGGTCGAGTTGGGGAACAGCTCGGCGAACCGCGCCGCGGCGATCGCGCTCGGTGAGTTCGAGGGGGTCGAATCGGTCGAGTTCGTCGTCACCGAGCCGAGGAGCGGGAGGAACGGTACCGTGACGACGAGGAGCGCGACCCAGAAGGCGACGGGGTACCACGGGTGGCGGACGATCCAGCGGCCGAGGGCACCGAACGCCCGGCCTCCCTCGCGCCCTGCCGGGCCCGTCGGAGCTTCCACGGAAAGGCTCGGGCTGCGCCGAAGATAACCCTAGCCCGTCGGAGCGGGCCCGGAGACCTTCTTCCGGTGGCCGACGTGCTGCCAGGAAGGGGGGAACCGGGCGGGGTCGACGAACACTCGGGTGCCGCCGACGACCCATCCGTGCGGCACGTGGGTGACCTCGGCCGAGTCGTGCCCGGCGACCCCGGTGGCGATCAGCTCGTCCGCGGCCGTCACGAGCGCGACGTGGCTCCCCTTCGCGAACGCGCGGCCGACCCGGAGGATCCCTCCCGAAGCGAGGCCGGCGCCGTGCGCGACCGCGCTCGCCGCCCCGTCCTTGAGGACGATCGTCGGGAACTCCTGCCAGACCTCCCGGATCGGGTGGAGCGCGGCGAGGAGCGGGGCCGGATCCCCCTCCCGGTACGTCGCGACGGCGTCGGCGAGCCCCGTCAGGCTCACCGACCCGGCCTCCTCGAACGGCCCGGTGGCGATCCGTCGGAGCTCCTCGAGGTGGCCCCCGACGCCCAGCGCTTCGCCGAGGTCGACCGCGAGCGTCCGCACGTACGTCCCCGAATCGGCGACGACGTCGAGGATCGCCCGGGGGCCGTCGGCCTCGACGAGCGTGAGACGGTGGATCGTGCGGACCCGACGCTCCCGCTTCACCGCCGAGCGAACCGGCGGGGTCTGGTAGATCGGGCCGGTGAACTCCACGAGCACCCGCTCGAGGTCGCGGGCCGGCACGCGGGAGTGGAACGTCACGGCGCCGACGTACCGCTTCGGGAACTCGAGCACGAGGGGCATCAGCTTGAGCGCCGGCCCGACCCCGATCCACAGGAGGCCGGAGACGTTCGGGTCGAGCGTCCCGGCGTGGCCGGCGACCGAGACGCCGAGCAGATCGCGCGCCCAGGCCGTCACCTGGTGGGACGACGGGCCGCGCGGTTTGTCGAGCAGCAGGAACGCCCCGTCGGCGAGCCGGGCGGGCACGGGGTCCGGGGCGCTCATGCCGCCGCCTCCGCCGCCTGGAGGAACTGGACGATCGATTCCGCGACGGCCGGCGGCGACCGGTCGGTCGAGTCGATACGAAGGTCGCTCGACTCGTGCGCGAGGTCGATGCCGTAGAAGGCGAGGTAGCGCCACCGCTCGCTCGCCTCTCTCTCCCGGACGAACTGCAGCGCCGCCTCGACCGACAGCCCGTCCCGTCCGGCGACCCGGCGCGAGCGCTCCGCTTCGCTCGCCGTGACGACGATCGCGTGGACGGGGGTCCCGGCCCGGCGGCAGAGGGTCCCCTGGATCCGGCCCTCGAGGATCCGACCGGGGGTGGCGAGCGCCTGCATCGCGCGGTCGAGCTCCCGGTCGACCTCCGGATGCGCCTGCGCGTACGCCCCGAACGCTTCCAGGGTCAGGTCGTGCGCGCGCGCCGCGGCGCGGAACCGTTCGCCGGCCGAGCAGAGCTCGAGCCCGAGCGCCTCTGCCACCAGGCGGCCGGCCGTCGACTTGCCGCTCCCGGGAGGCCCGCCGAGCGTGACGACCCGACGGATCACGCGGAACCCCCGACGGCCGCTGCGTCGGGGGAGACGACGAGGCGGTGCTTCTCGCTGTACCGCCGCAGCCACACCTGCTTCAGGAGGCGGCGGAAGACGAGCGAGAACGGCACGGTATACAGGCTGAAGATCGCGAACCACCACGGGATCTTGTAGAAGATCACCTTCGTGAGGACGAGGGTCGCGCCGACGAGCTGGATCGACTGCTGGGCCGCGGTCGCGTTGATGATCACGAGGCCGACCCACGTGTAGATCAGGATGAGGAGGAAGTAGGTGATCGCCATCCCCTTGAACTGGGCGATCGACACCTCCCCCGAGAGCCGCGTGAGCCGCTCCTGGTGGGGCTTGAGCGCCTCGATCCGGTCCTTCTTCCCCGAGCGGATCGCCTCCATCTGCACCTTCCGGAACGCGGCGCTCCACTTCTGGACCTTCGCCGCCTTCACCCAGTCGGTCGTGTAGTTGTACGCGAGCGACGTGATCCCCATCTCGATCGCGCCGGCGAGCGCCATCGTGACGAGCAGGTACTGGGAGTGGAAGCCGATGGCGAAGTAGAGGGGTCCGTTGTGCCCGAGCGAGGTGCCGAGGAGCGTCGCGATCTGGTTGCGTGCGCTCTGGTCGATGAGCATCAGGAAGCCGAGCGTGCCGAGGAAGATGTAGAGGCTCGTGGAGAGCTTGAACTGCGGCGCGGGGGGGCGCGCGGGCGGGGTCGGGGCGGGCGACGGAGGTCCGTCGTCGTCCCCGTCGTCCGAATCGTCGTCCTCTTCGTCGTCGACCGGCGCAGCGGACGGGAGCGGCTCGTCGTCCGGCACCCTACGACTCGCCTCCGAGGAAGCGCCGGAGGAGCGGGTTCATCTCCATCAGCTGCTCGCGGCCCATCGCCTCGTAGAGGTTGATGACGATCCCGACGGTCAGCAGCACGCCCGTGCCGCTCGCGTTCCCGAGCGTCCCGATCAGGTCGGCGCCGGCCGCGAGCGAGCCGACGGCGGCGCCCGAGATGACGGTGATGACGGGGATGTACCGCTCGAGCACGCGGCGCAGCACGCGGGGCTCCCGGCGGAAACCCGGGATCTGCATGCCGGTCGCCTCGATCTGGCGGGCGACGGCCTCCGGGCCCATGTTGGTCGTCTGGATCCAGAACTTGGCGAACAGGATCGAGCCCGTGACCATCGCAACGAAGTAGATCCCGACGTGCATCAGGCCCTGCCACCAGGCGTGGCCGTACAGGAAGCTCCCGTACGACTGGAAGTTGAGCATCGGCAGCAACCAGGACTCGAGACCGTTCGGTGTCGATAGGTAGTACGCTCCGCCGGTGAGCGGTTGCGTTTGGCTCAGATTGCTCGCCGCGGCCTGCGTCGCGGTCGGATACATGCCGATCCACCATTTGTGGCCGATGAACGGGAAGTGGGAGAGGGTCGGGTTCGACCAGAGGAGGATCGAGATCATCGAGACGTTCGCGAGCAGCGCGCTCATCAGAATCACCGGGATGTTCGAGGCGTAGATCAGCCGCAACGGGTAGCGGCCGCGCGCGCCCCGCGCCTCGGCGTGCGAGAGCGGCAGTTCGATGCGCGTCGATTCGGTCCAGGCGACCAGGAAGAAGATCGCGGCGGTCCCGACGAGCGCCACGACCGGATTCGGCGGGGAGAGGAGTACCTTCTCCCACCCTCCGCTCGCCATCTGCGAGGCGCTGTAGTGGGTGAAGAACCAGAGCGTCTTGGGGATCGTGCCGCTCGGCGGGTTCTGCGCGCTGATCGCGGCGGTCGGCGTCCCGGGGAGCCAGTTGAGCGTCCCCTGGATGATCTGCTGGGAGACTCCGGCGGCGATGAACAGCGAGATGCCGCTGCCGATCCCCCACTTCGAGACGACCTCGTCCATCAGGAAGACGAGGTAGCTGCCGAGGACGAGCTGGCTGATGATGATCGCGTTCGCGAGCAGCGGGCCGTTCCCGGGTGAGGCGAGGTTCAGGCTCGCGACGATCGACGACGACGGCGTCAGGTAGCCGAACACCTGCGGGACCGCCTCGATGAAGATCATCGCGATGACGACGACCTTCTGGGTCCCCTGGTACGTCCCCTTGTCCTCGTCGTCGGTGAGGTCGAGGCCGATGATCTTCGCCCCGGTGAACAGCTGCATGATGATCGACCCGGTGACGATCGGGCCGATCCCGAGGTGCATGAGCGTCCCTTGCGCCCCGGCGAGGATCGCGCGGTAGCTGGCGAACAGGTCGATGACCGTCGCCTGGTTGACGCCGAACAGGTAGATGTTCGTCATCAGGAAGTAGAGCAGCAGGACGCCGATCGTCCAGGACATCTTGGTCCGGAAGTGGACGTGACCCTTCGGCTGCTGGACGGCGGGCATCCGGCTCGTCACCGGCTTGAGACCGTACAGCTTCGACTTCGGCCCGTCGTAGGAGAGGCCGAGGTACAGGAGCGTGAGGATCGCGCCGACGGCGACCCCGACGAGACCGAGCCCGAGGAGCGTCGGCCGGTCCCAGAACCAGACGAGGGACAGGAGGACGACGCCGACGACGATCAGCGGGACCGCCCACCGCGGATTGCGGGGGATCTCGTCGTCTTGTGCCATAGGGGCGGCGGGCGAGCCGATGCCCGTGTTATATAGTCTGCGGGGTGGGCGCCCCGCCCTCGGGCGCGGCGTCCTCGGTGACGACCGTCACCTTTTCCTGGGCGTGCTCGCTCGCGTGCGCGACGCGGACCTTCCAGGGACGCGACACCGACCCCGAGCCGAGCAGCCGAGTGACCCCGATCTTCTCGAGATCGGCGACGTACGTCGGGCCGTCCCGCGAGAGCGCGCCCGCCGCCTCCAGCACCGGAACGAACGCCTCGAGCTCCCCGACGTTGATCGATAACGGGTGCGCGATCATCTTTTCCGGCCGCTTGAAGCCGTGCCGGCCGAAGTGGTCGGGCGCGTAGATCAGCATCGACTTGAACTTGTACTTGTGAAGACCGGCGTTCCCCCGGCCCCCCTGCTTGCCGGCGCCCCGCCCGGCCTTGATCCCCCGGCCGTGGGTCCTCAGGCCCCGGAACTTCCGTGTGCGGCTCGGCATCGGTTCCCCGCTCCTACATCATCCGCCGGACGAGGTCGTTGATCTTCGGGCCGCGGTACCCGAGCGCCCCGCCGCGGGCGAACGGCTTCTTGGTCGACTTCCAGCCGCCCTTCGGGGGCCGAAGGCGGAACCGCGGCTTCCAGCCGTCGGTCCCGATGAGACCGCGCTCCGTCACCTGCTTCGCCACCTCGGGCGGGGGCGCTCCGGCGTCGACCGCCGGCGCCGAGGGGGTTCGCTCGCCGCGCTGGGCGAGCAGCTCGCCGACCGTCGTCGGATCGGCCTCGCCCCAGGTGATGTACCCCTGGACCTTGATCAGCATCCCCCGCATCGACGGGCTCTCGGGAAGCACGGTCGCGTGGTTGGGGCGGGTGAGGTGCAGGAACGCGAGCGTCTCGGTGATGTCGTGCCGGGCGTGGATCGTGCCGCGCACGCGAACGACCATCCAGGACATCGGCTCACCTCCCTCCCGTCGGCGCCGGCCGGGGCGGCCCGCCGCGTCCGCCCCCGGGCGGTCCGCGAC
>JBAQAF010000033.1:0-4710 GCA_049285595.1 Thermoplasmata archaeon | reverse complement strand
GGGCACGGCGCGCCACGATCCCCGACCACGCCGCGCCCAGTGCCCCGATCGGAACGGCGGCACCCAGGGATACCGTCACGGCTGCCAGGACGGGGGCCGCGGGGAGGGCCGGGATCGCGATCGGACCGAGGAGGACCGTGCCGGCGGCGTCGAGGACCGTCACGTTCGCGGCGCCCGCGCTCGGGGCGGTGAAGTTCACCCAGACCCCCGTCGTTCCGTTCGCCGCGGCGACCGCCGCGACGATCGTCGTTCGGCTCGATGCCTGCCAGCGGAGCTGGACGGTCAGGAGCGCCCCTGGCACGGGGTTAGAGTACGGGTCGGTGACCTGCCAGAAGGTGGAGTTGCTGCGACTCCCGGCGTTCGCGACGTGGGGCTCGGAGAGGAGGAGGTGCGCCCGGTCCGGGGCGATGTCGACCGTCAAGGCGGCGACCGGTGCGGGCAGCGCCCCGCCGACGAGGGCGACCGTCAGCGTGCCGGCCTCGAATACCGTCACGGAGAGATCCACCACCCCGGCCTCCCATGCTCCGGACGGGAGATCGAAGGCGCCGTCTCCGAGCGAGGCGAGCGGGCCGATCCCCGAAGCGCTGACCCCGCCGACGGCCGGGCGACCCGCCTCCGAAAGGTCGATCGTGGCCCCGACCCCGAAGCTGCGCACCGGGACGCCCGACCGGTCGAACGCTTCCCACGCGAGGCCGAACGGCGTGCCGGCCACGACCGCGACCGCGGGCGGCGGGTCGATCGCCACGATCGTCAGGGCGGGTTCCGGGCCGACCGAGAGGAGCTTCTCGATCTCCACGAACGTGCCGAGCGCGTCAATCACCGTGAGCGAAACGGTCACCGCGCCGGGGGCCGACGGGGCGAAGGTGGCGGAGAGCGGCCCGTCGGTCGTCGCGCTTCCGGCCTGGATCGACCCGTCCACGCCGGAAGCGTTCCACCAGAAGCGGGCGGGGAGGACCCCTCCCGATATGGCGGAGGAGAGGGCGACGGCGGTCCCGACGCTCGCGTTCTGCCCGGACGGCTCGATCGGTGCGACGGAGAGCGCCTCTACGATCGTCACTTCGAACGACGTCGAGGCGTTGTTCCCGAGCGCGTCGATCGCCCAGGCCAGTGCCGGGTACGTTCCGGGCGCGGAGAGGGTCGCATCGAACGCCCACGTCGGTCCGGGGGTCGAGCGACAGTCGACGGTCTGGGTCGCGAGGGCGAGGCACGCCGAGGAGAACGGGGCCATGCCCGTGCCGTTCGCCACCTCGACCTCAATCGGCACCGCGGAGCCGACGTAGCCGGTCGGGGTCCCCGGGGCGACCAAGAGCTCGGGGGCGGGGTCGATCGTGACATCCGGAAACTGCCAGGAGGCGGCGGAGTACCCGTTCGTGAGCCGTGCGGTGGGCTGGGCGATGCCGGCCGTCGGGTACGTCAGCTGGGCGGTACAGCTGACGTTCGCGTCGCCTCCCGTCGCGGTGTCGAGCTTGCACGCGGCGGGAATCGCCGGCTGGGCGAGCCCGGGGTCCACGGTCGCGGTGTAGTTGTATCCGGCGGCGCCGACGCCCTCGAAGTGGGCGGTGATGATCGCACCGACGTCGAGCGTCGTCCGATCAAGATCCGCCGATTCGATCGCCGTCGGTTGCTCCAGGAGCGTCGCCGTGGCGGCCGCGGGGACGATGGGTACGCCGTCGACGACCGCGTCCGCGGTGATGAGTAGGGTACCCACCCCGGCCCCCGGGTCGGCGATCACCGAGGCCTCGGCCCCGTTCGGGGGGCTGGCGAACGACCATCCGCTCCCGTTCAACGTCCACGAGAAGGTCGGGTCGAGGGGGCTCGGTGTGCCGTTGGCCATGTAGGCCCGTACCGCAAATTCGGTGGGGGCGCCCGGGGACAGCGTGATCGTAGGCGGCTCCGGCGAGAGGCGGAGCGAGGCGAGCTCGTCGACAAGCGTCAGGGAGAAGTTCACGGGACCGCCCGCCACCCCGGCCGAGTATCCCGGGGGAACTTGCGGAACAGAGATCGTGGCCGGGCCGTACGGGCCGCTGAAGTAGGCGCAGTACCCCGGGACCGCAGTGCAGTTCACGGTCGGCACGCCCCTCGAGAAATCGAACGACCCCAGGGCGTTGGTCGTCGTGTTCGCGGTGAATCGAACGCAGCCCCGGTACACGGCGACGCTACTGCTCTCATTGACGACCAGCACCGCAAGATGTACGCGGTAGGAGACCGTGACCCCCGCGATCGCGCCGGGCGCGAGATCGCCGCCATCGATCCGCAGCACCCCGGTCGGCGACGCCGGAACGGTGGGGCCGAGGCAAGCGTCCGACACGACGAGAGCCGCGGGGGGTCCCCCGGCCGGCCGCACGGGTCCTCCCGGAACTCCTACGAGGAGCCCGCTCAGGATCACCAGGAGGAGGACTACCGCGCACCCGATCGGTCGGCGGAGCGTCATCGTCTCCCCCCGGAACCCCTCGTCGAACGGGGGTCGGTGCCGAAGGGGTCTCGGGACGTTTAACGTCCCCGCACGGCGCGGCGGATTGAACGGTGGCCCTACCGCGCGCTCATACCGCGCGGCCGCTCGAACCGGCGTGCGCCGCCCGACCCGCACCTCGATCACTCCCCCGCGGCTCGCTTCGCTCTCGGCCGCGCGGTCCCAGCTCGAGTACTCCTCCCGCGCGTTGGTGTTCGCGGCCGACGACCGCCGCCTCTTCCGGGGGTGGGGGACTCCCGAGCGTCCGTGGCTCCTCTCGGTCGAGGCGGGCCGGGAGCGGTGGTCGATCGAGGCGTGGGGCGCCGGACCGGCCCCGGCCCGGGCGGCCGTGCGATCGCTGTTCTCCCTCGACCATCCGCTCGAGGAGTTCTACCGACGCACCCGCACCGAACCCGCCCTCCGGGGGACCGAACGGAGATTTCGGGGGCTGCGGATCCCGCGGGACGCGAACCTGTACGAAGCGATCCTCCACTCGCTCATCGGCCAGCAGATCTCCGTCCGAGCGGCGAATGCGATCAAGACGCGACTGTTCGAACGATTCGGTGTCGTCCTCGAGGCCGACGGGGTCTCGGTGCCGTGGCCTCCCCCTCCTTCGCGCCTCCTCCGCGAAGGGCCGGAGGCGCTCCGAGCGGTCGGGCTCAGCACGGCGAAATCGCGGGCGCTCGTCGAGCTGGCGATCTGGGCCTCCCATCGGCCCCCGACGGCCCGCCACCTCGCCGACGCTGCGCTCCCGGAGGCGCGCGGCGCGCTCGAGCGCCTGCGGGGCGTCGGTCGATGGACCGCGGAGAACGCGCTGTTACGGGGTGTCGGCCGCCGGGACGTCTTCGTCGCGGGAGATCTCGGGGTCCGAGTGGCCCTCGACCGGTACGGGGGGGTCCCGCGGGGAGCCCCCGACGAGGCCGCGCGGGCTTGGGCGGAGCGGTGGTACCCCGGCTGGGGGAGTTACGCGACCCTCTACCTTTGGCGGAAGTTGGTGGACGATCGGGCCGCCGAGGTCGGGACTGATCGGCTCGGGGCGTCGAGGAGGAGCTCCGCCAGCGTTCGGTGAACGGCCCCGCCGGGGCCGAGAACGCTCTCCTTCAGGACGAACGCGTTGACCCGTACGGAGCGCGGGGGCGGGCCGACGAGACGGCCTTCGAGCAGGTCGAGCGCCGTGCGCCGCTCGGCGGGCGACCGGACGCGGAACCAGGTGACATGCGGGACGAACGGCCCCTCGGGGCGCCTCGTCCCCTCTTCCGTCAGCGCGCGGCGGACGTCGTTCGCGAGTTCCCCCAGCGGGCCGCCCCCGGCGCCCACCCCGAGCCACACGATCCGGGGGGACGCGCGCGAAGGGAACGCCCCGATCCCCTCGATCGTGAGGTCGAACGGTGCGTGCGCCCGGGCGACCTCCCGCAGACGGTCGACGATCGACGGGATCTGCTCGGAGGGAGTATTCCCCAGGAATCGGAGGGTCAGGTGCTCCGGGGCGGCCCGACCGCCGGCCCCGACATCGGGGGCCGGTATCTCGATCGCCACGAACGCGCGCATCCGACGGGCCCGTATCGGGCTCGGGAGATTACCGTGCATCCCCGGCGGCGCCGACGAGCGAGAGCTCGGGCGACGGACCCCCGACGGGGAGTCGGAGGGACTCCGAGGACGGGAGCGGACGTGCCGCCGCGGCCGCCCGAAGTGTCCACACCTGGGCGACGTCGACGCCCGCCCCGAGCCGACGCAGTGTCGCGCGGACCCGGGTCGCGCGACGGTCGTCGGAGACAAGGAACAGTGCGAACGCACCGCGGGCGGTCGCCTTCGCGAGACCGTGACGGATCCGGGCCGGCCGAAGCGCTCCGGAGACCTCGGCCTCGAGATGGACGTCCCGTCCCTGGAAGAACCGCCACGCCCAGCCCCGACGCAGACGGTCGAGCGCTTGCGCCAGTGCCTCCGGGGATCCCTGACGCAGTCGGGCCGGAACCTGACGGAACAGCGCGTCCGGGAGGCGGGTGTCGAACCGACCCTGGCGCACGATCTCGAGACGATGCCCTCGCCGGGCGAAGATACGGAACGCCCCGAGAAGGAGGGCCCGATGCTCGGCCGTCTCTCGCACGGCACCGGTCGGGGCCCCGAGGCCGAGCCGTCGTTCGCCGGCGGGGGAGAGGCGGACCCCGTCGGGACCGAGCCGGAGGTAGCCGCCCCGCTCGAGCGGCCGGATCCGGTCGGCGAGCAGCTCGGCGCCGATCGGCGGTCCCGGCAGGCCCCCGGCG
>JBAQAF010000032.1:0-2426 GCA_049285595.1 Thermoplasmata archaeon | reverse complement strand
GCCCGAAACGGCCCGGCGGGCCCGCGACCACGGCGGCCCCGGAACCTGCGGCCGAGGCGTGAGCGATCCCGAACCCCCCGCGAAGCGGGTCCGCCGCGGCGAAGGGGAGGTCACCCAATGGCCGAGGGGCCTCGTCGACTACGTACCGGCCCGGCGGGCGGACGCAACCCCCGACCCCGAGGAGGACCGGGTACGCAACCGTCTCCTCCTCGCCGGCCGGCTGATCGGACTCTTGCGCTCGCGGGGCCTCCCGGTGGAGACCGAGCTGGCGACGCTCCGTCGACTCGAGGAACAGTTCCGCGTCGGCGACCGCGAGGTCGTCGCCGGACCGCTCGACCGGCTCCTGGGGGAGCTCGACCGTCGCCTGACCGAAGCCGCCGCCGCGCCGCCGTCTTAAGGCCGACGTCCTTGGGAGGGGCGTGAGCGCTCCCCGGTTCGGCACGTTCTCGATCGTCGCCTACGACCGCGACCTGAAGGCGTGGGGCGTCGCGGTGCAATCGAAGTTCATCTCGGTCGGTGCCGTCGTCCCGTTCGCGGAGGCGGGGGCCGGCGCCGTCGCGACCCAGGCGCTCGCGAACCCCTCGTTCGGCCCCGACGGGCTCGGGCTCCTGCGCACCGGGTTGTCCGCCGAGGAGGTCGTGCGCCGGCTCACCGGTACCGACCCCGGGCGGGAGGACCGGCAGGTCGGCGTCGTCGACGCGAAGGGCCGGGCAGCGTCGTTCACGGGCAAGAAATGCCTCGACTGGGCGGGTCACGAGGTCGGCGACGGCTTCGCGTGCCAAGGGAACATCCTGTTCGGGCCCGCGGTCGTGCGCGCGATGGCCCGGACCTACGAAGCGACGCCCGGCGACCTGCTGGACCGGCTCTTGGCGGCGCTCTCCGCCGGCCAACGCGAGGGCGGGGACCGACGCGGGATGCAATCGGCGGCGATCCTGGCGAGCCGCGCCGGTGGGGGCTACGGCGGATCCGACCGCTGGGTCGATGTCCGCGTCGACGACCACCCGTCACCGATCGAGGAGCTGAAGCGGGTGTTCCGTCTCTACGACCTCACGATGCTCTCCCGCGAGGACCCCACCACGCTGCGGCCGATCGAAGGGGAGACCGCGGCCGCGCTGCAGCACGACCTCTCGGTCCTCGGCTACTACTCGGGCCGGCTCACCGGCCGCTGGGACGACCCCAGCAAGGCCGCGTTCGCTCGATTCATCGGCGAGCACAACTTCGAGGCGAAGCAGCGGGAGGACGGGACCGTCTGGCCGGCGGTCCTCGGCTACCTGCGCGACCGGGCGGCGGTCGAGACGGCCCGCCGGACGCAGACCGCCCCGATCGTCCCGGGCGCCCTCGACCGGGGCCCCGGGGCCGCTCCGCCGGGAGGTGCGCCATCGGCGCCGCCCGCGAAAAAACGTCGGGCGTCCAGCTGACGGTCGTCGTCCACCGGGCCTGCGGCTCGGCGGCGGAGGCCCGGGCGCTCCTCGATTCCGTCGCGGCGGACACGCCGGAGTACGTCTCCCTCTCCACGGACGGCCCGCGTCTCGAGATCCGGCTCGCGGCGAGCTCGGCCGCGAGCGCCCGCGCGACCCTCGAGGATCTGTTCGCCTGCCTCAAGGCCGCGGAGCGAACGGTCGTTGCGGCCCGGTCAGCGGCCGAGCAGACGGGCGACCGGCCCGTCGAGGATCGGTAGCACCTCGTCGATCGTTCCGACGATCCCGAGGTCGGCGTCGCGGAACACCGGCGCCGCCGCATCCGAGTTGACCGCGAGCACGGTCCCCGCCCGCTGCCAGCCGACCGAGTGGTTCACTGCGCCCGAGATCCCGAGAAGAACGGCGAGTCGCGGAGCGAGCGAGCGACCGGTCAGCCCGACCTGGAGTTGCCGGGGGACCCACCCCGCGTCGACGACCTTGCGCGTCGCGGCGAGGCCGGCGTTCCATCGGGCGAGCATCGGACGCAGGCGCGCAACCCCTTCGGGGCCCCCGATACCGAGGCCGACGCATACGACCACCGCGCGGCCGTCGAGCCCCTCGGCGGCGCTGAGCTCGCTCCCCTCGCCCGTCGGGGTCCAGGCCGGGGGCGCGAGCGGGATCGACAGTACGGTCCAGCCGAACCCTCCGGGCCCGGGCCGCTCGGGGAGCGCGAACCCGCCGGAACGGAAGGTGGCGAGCTCGGGCCGGGTCCCGCAGCGGATCTCGGCGATCGTCCGGCCGCCGAACGACGGCTTCGACCAGCGGATCTCGCCCTGCTCACCTACTCCGAGGT
Organism: Thermoplasmata archaeon; assembly: GCA_049285595.1. Classification (GTDB taxonomy): domain Archaea; phylum Thermoplasmatota; class Thermoplasmata; order Lutacidiplasmatales; family UBA184; genus Lutacidiplasma. Next base: position 176 of record JBAQAF010000032.1, on the reverse strand, counting down.
CGATCGCGTCCCCCACGAGCCCGAGCCGACGCCGGCCCGCGAGGCGGCCGGCGATGGTGCGGCCGAACGAGTCGGCCGCGAACACCACGGTCACGAGCTCGGGACGGCGGACGACGAGCTCCTCGGCCACGAGGGCGGCCGACGCGGCGTCGACGGGGCGCTCGACGGTTCTCACG
>JBAQAF010000031.1:0-32931 GCA_049285595.1 Thermoplasmata archaeon | reverse complement strand
ACCCGGGCGAGGCGCCGACCGAGCTCGGCGGCGAACGGGTTCGCGGGCGACGTGGACGCGGGGTCGGACGGCGGAGTGGCCGTGGCCGTCGGGGGCCCTGCCGCGGAGCGGCGGACGGCGCCGTCCTCGGCCCCGTCCAGCGAGAGGAGCTCGTGGCAGCGAGGACAGACGAGGACGTCCTCGGGAACCGGGCTCCCGCAGCTACCGCATACTCTCTGACGGCCGGCCATCGAACAGGTCGGTCTGCTATGGTCCGCGGAACCTTATAGAAGGGCGGACGCGCCCGCGGAGTACGGCGCGGCCGATCCGAATTGCGATGGGGGCGCTCGGGAGATGCAGGGGGTGAGATTTGAACTCACGAACTCCTACGAGACCAGGACCTCAACCTGGCGCCTTTGACCAAGCTGGGCCACCCCTGCACGCTCGACCGCGCGTAGGGGGGCGGCCGATAACCTTTGCGAAGCTGACCGTCGCGCCGGCCGATCCCCCGACCCGTCGCCGCACAACCCCTTTGTACGGAGGGAGGATTCGGAGCGCCGGTGTCGGACGATCGGGACGGTGGGGCGAAGGTGTTCATCGGTCTCAAGCCGACGATGACGTACGTCTTCGAGGTCGTCACGCAGCTGAACGCGGGCCCCGGTCCGGTGGTCGTCAAGGCGCGGGGGAACGCGATCGGTAAGGCGGTCGATGTGGTCGAGGTCGTCCGCCGGCGATTCCTCGAGGGTCAAGTGGAGCTCGGACGGATCACGATCGAGACCGAGCGCCTCACGAACCGGGGCGGACACGAAGCGAACGTCTCGTCGATATCGATCCCGCTCAGCCGGACCGGCCCTCTCCCGCCGGGGGCGGGGTCGCTGCCGGGACCGGCGGCGCCGGAGCCGTAGGTTCATTGCCCTCGCGCACGACCCACGTGCCGGCCCAGAGGTCCCCGACCCGCTGGCGTTCCAGGGTCAGGGCGATCGCGAGCACCCCGAACGAGCCGAGCAGGACGACGCCGATCGCCACGAACGCGAAGATCCCGACGCCGGCGAAGAGGCCGCTCGGGATGTCGACCCCGAGGATCGGCGTCGTTCCGGCGCCCGCGCCCTTCACTACGATAGCCAGGGCCACCCCACCGCCGATCGCGATGAGCGTGAGGATCGGGGCGAGCGGGAGGTTGCGCACGAGCGCGCTCAACCCATCCGGGCGTTCGAGGGACCGGTCCCGGACCACGATCCCGAGGGCGGCCTTGCCGACGGTCGTGCCGGTGTACGCCTCGGCAAGAGCGAAGTACAGGAGTGCGACGGCGATGAACCCGACGATCGCGGTGTTGAACGCGAGGCTGCTGGCGACGGCGTCGAACCCGCCGGGGGTCGAGCGGATGATCACGCCGAAGACGAGCAGCGCTGGAACGGTGACGAGGAGGAGGTCGAGGGCAAAGGCAGCGGTCCGCTCGCCGATCGAGGCGAACCGTCGGATCGCGAGCTGTCGGCCGGCGACGACCAGCCAGCGCGCGGTCAGCCACGCGCGATACCCCTCGCGCGGGTCGGTCGTTCCGGAGCTCGCCACCTGCTCGAGGTTCGCATGATCACTGACGAGCCAGCCGGGCACGGGGAGGTGCTCCCACGGCCGGTCGTCCGTCCCGGGAGCCGCTCCAAAGAGGGTTCGGACCTGGTCGGCCGCGGACCGGGCCGCCGCGACCGACGTTCGAAGCGAAGTGGCGAGGTCGCCGGCGACCCCGGCGCGGTACGCCTCCTGGAGCTGCCGCCCGGGCGACGCCGGCGGGGCCGGGAGAGGGGCCCCGATCGGAGACCAACCTCGGCCCGATGCGACGTGAACGACGAAAGCGCCGCCGAGCGCCAGGAGACCCGAGAGGTAGACGAGGTCGAGGACGCCCGCCCCCCCCACGACGTAGAGGCCGCCAGCGCCGTGCCCGTAGAGCGGCGGTTCGCGCAGAAGGTCGGCGCCGATCAGCACTCCGAGCGTGCCCGCGAGGAGCGCGCTCGGCAGGGCGAACCCTTCCTCCCCCGGGAAGTATCGCGGAGCGAGGAGGCCGGCCGCGATCCCCGCGGCGATCGGCGGGAGAAGGTAGTACGGGTACGATTCGACGATCCCGACACCAGGAATGGCGCTCGAGCCGGCGAACGTCAGCAGCAGGACGCCGGTCGTCACTCCGAGAAGGAGACCGACCCGGGGATCGGTGCGGTCGCTCGAGCCGAGGGCGGAGAGCGCGGCCACGGCGCACACCGCGAGGCCGATGATCCCGACGAGCAGCACGGAGGCGCCGGCCGTCCCGAGTCCCGTCGCCACGCCGAGGCGTGCGACTGCGGAGCGGCTCACCGGGAGGACGACGAACAGCATCGCGGCCGCTTCGATCCCGACGTATCCGATGAGCCGCACGAGCGTTCGGACGGCCGGCGGCGCGCTCCGGCGCAGCGCGAACGCCCCCACCACGAGGGGGAACAGCGCTCCGCCAAAACTGACGGCGACCCAGTCGTTCGAGATCGGCGCGAGAGGGAGGAAGGCGTACGAGCTCAGGAGGGCACCCGGGAGCAGCAACCAGAACGCTCGGCGGCCGAGCCCGAGGCTCTCCGCGAACTCGCCGTGCTCCCACGCGAGCACGAACAATAGCGCCCACAATCCGGCGGGGATCGCGAGGGAGACGACGTTCGAGGACGTATCGAGCGCGAGCAGCCAAGGATCGACCATGGGTGAGGCCCGCTCGTCGCGGAAGGCTCCCGACTCCGTCGGAGGGACTAAGCGTTTTGTCTGATGGGGCCGCTCTCGCGCCTAACGAAATACTACGGATTCCCGGTGCGGTTGCTGGGCCGTAGCGCCGATGGCCGCCGGCCTCCGCCCGCGTTCCCGGGGTGTCGAAAAGGTCGGGGGAAGGGGTTGTCACCGCCCGTGGACCGCGCCCTGGGCACCGTCCAGTCCCGCCTTAGCTCGTCGAGGCGAGCGCCGTCGCGGCCCGGTGCGCCGGCTCGATCAGGTACAGCACCCCCGCGAGGAGGGCGAAGATCCCGCCGACCAGCGCGACCACGTTCCCGCCCAGGCCCAGGACGGCCCATCCGACGACCGCCAGGACGGCCAGCATCGCTCCGCTGGCGATCGGGCGATCCTTCCAGCCGTGCTCACCGAGGTGGGCGAACAACAGCACGAGGCCGCCGACGACGAACAGGACGACCGCTTCGCCGAGGGCGCCGGCGCCGCTGAACAGCCGGCCCAGGACCAGGTCGGTGAACCCGAACGCCAACGCGATCAGTCCGCCGAGGGCGATCAGCAGTCCGCCGATGAGCCCGAAGAGATGTCCTATCGCGCGCTCCGTTGTGTTTTCCATACGTCTCTCACCTCCTGTTGATTCGCTCCGACCAAAACGCCCCGGGGTCGCCGGGGTCACGGTCGGGCAGTCCGCTCGTTCCTCGCTACCATCCTACATGAACCCTTGTCCCGCGTCCCGCTCGGGCACCGTGGCCGAGGTGAAATCGACGGCGAATGCCGAAGCGCTGGGCGTCGAAATTCCACGATTGTCGAACCGTTCCGGGCGCAGGTGCCCGGCGCAAGCGATCGCTCAGGGCCGACGGGGGCCGGACCCGTGCCCCGCACCGCGTTCGGTAAGACCATAACCCCCTGCGCGCCTCGTGGGGGCACCGTCCCGGGTTACGGCGATGGCTCCATTGTCCATCTGTATCAACACGCAGACGCCCCTCGTCCAGTTTCTCGGCCCCGAGGCCGGTCGCCGCCGGAACGGGACCACGGTCGATCTCCAGTCGCTTCAGGAGGGGACCGACTACCGGTACTCGCCGGGGGGGGTCACCCGGATGGTCTATCCGCTCGTTCGCCGCCTGCTCCAGGAGAACGTCCTATCGGAGGCGCATTGGGTCGCCCTCAACCCGCACGCGCCCTCGACCGTTCGCGTGCAGGGGATGACGCTCCACAACGTGGCGATCGAGGGGGAGCGGATGGGCGGGTATGGGAAGGTGAAGGAGGCGATCTGGGGCCGGATCCACGAGATCGACGGCAAGAATCCCCACGACGAGCTGTTCTGGTCCGAGGCGTTCTCCGAGTACGCCTACTACAATCGTCGGACCGCCGAGCTGATCCGAGAGCTCGACGCCGCTCACGATTTCGACGCGTTCTACATCCACGATTTCCAACAGATGCCGGTCGGGCAGATGCTCGCCACGTTGAAGCCGAAGATCTTCCGTTGGCACATTCCGTTCGACGCCTCCGTTCTGCCGGCCGCATGGAAATCCGTGCTGACCGGGTACCTCGACAGTTACGACGTGCTGGTCGTGAGCGCCGCCCGATACGCGGCGTCGCTGACCGAGCTCGGCACGAAAGGGAAGGTCGTGCGTCTCTACCCGTACGTCGATCCCGACGACTACGCGCGGCCCAACCGCGCCGTCGCGGCCGCCCGGTGCCGGCGTTGGGGGATCGACCCGGCGGAAGAGGTCGCGCTCCTGGTCGGACGGATGGACCCGATCAAGGGGCAGGACGTCGCGATCGCGGCGTTCGCCGAGATCGCCGCCCGATACCCCCGGCTCAAGCTCGTGCTGGTCGGCAATGGGAGCTTCTCCGGCTCCAGCGAGGGGCTGGGGCTCTCGAAGTCGTCTGTGTGGCGAACCCACCTCGAGGAGATGGTGCATCGTTCCGGGCTCGACAGCCGGGTCGTCTTCACAGGGCATCTCGTGCAGGACGACCTCGACAGCCTGTATGCTCGCTGCCGCTTCACTATCCTCCCGTCGGTCCGGGAAGGGTTCGGCCTGGTCGCGGTGGAGAGCTGGCTGCACGGACGGCCGACGATCGTGACCGTGCGCGCCGGGATCGCGGAGCTGATCCGCGACGGGACGAACGGTCTCCTGTTCGACCCGGACGAGCCGGGGGCGCTCTCCCGGAAGATGGAAATGCTGCTGAACGAACGCTCGGGCCCGCTGCGCGCCCGGCTCTCCCGGAACGGACGGGCGACATCGAAGAAATGTTCGCTCGACGCGGCCGAGACGGCCGAGCGCGAGATGCTGACCGCGCTCGCGGAGGCGTAGATGGTCGGGCTCGGAGCCGTCTGGGGATGGGTCGTCCCGTACGTCCCCGCCGCCGTCATCGTGGCCGTCACCGTGCTCCTCGCATGGCTGGTCAGCCTGATCGTCGGCCGATTGTTGCGCCAGAGCTCACCGCAGATGGCCGGCGCGGGCCGTCGGCTCGGGGCGGTGGTCGTGGCGGTGATCGGGGGCACGCTGGCGCTCCAGGCGTTGGGCGTCAACCCGGACATCGTGCTGATCGTGATCGTCCTGCTCGGCGCGACGATCCTCCTCGCCCTGCGCGATCCGCTCGGCAACTATGGGGCGAAGTACTTCTCCGACCTCTACACGCCGTTCAAGGTCGGGGACACGATCCAGGTCCAGGGCTACTCGGGGAAGGTCCTCGAGATCAACCCGATGACGACCGTCCTCCTCTCCGAGAAGGACCAGCTGATCTCGGTCCCCAACGCGACGATGATCCGAGACGTCGTGGTGAACGTCTCCCCACAGGCCTGGAAGGAGCTCACCCTCCCGGTCACGATCGGTGGCAACGTCGATCTCCCGTCCTTCGAGAGCGACCTCCTCAAGTCGCTCTCGAAGCTCCGCACGCGCCTCGACATCCGCTTCCCCCCGGTGCTGTCGACCAAGGCTCGCTCGGCGCAGTCGACCGATCTCGTTCTGACGCTGATGCTCCGACGGCCGGAGGACCGGGAAGCGGTCACGGCCGACGTGAATCAGCGGGTCACCGAGGTGCTCGACCGGGCCCGGGGAGCGCGCCGCTAGATCCGGGGGCGTGGGGGTCATGGAGCATTCGGGCGGCGAGCGGCCCGCGGACGAATTCAAGGACTCCGTCCGAGAACGAGCGTCGACATTCGTAATCGACCGTCGCTCGCACGATCGCCTCGGCGTTGCGGACGGCCCCCGAGAGCTCCGCGCCCCTCAGGAGGTCGAGGTCGTTCTCCGCGTCGCCGATCGCAGCATACCCGCCCTGACCGAGGCCCAGCCGACGCAGCGCCCGATGAATGCCGGTGCCTTTGTCGACCCCGTCGGGCAGTGCCATGAGGCGATCGACGTTCGCGATCAGGCGCACCGGAAGGCCCCGAAGCGACTCGGTCAACCGGGCCCGCTCGGGGAGCGGGACGGAGGCGACCACTCGGCCGAACCGCGCACGAACGCCGGAGATCTCCCGAACGCGCCGACGGATCTCAGCGGCTACCGTACGGCCGACGATCACTGGGGTCGTCCCCAGGGGGGCTTCCACCACCGCCCCGTTCTCGGCGACGATCCCGTCGAGCGAACCGAACCGGCGCACGAACGGGAGCAGCTCCGCGTACTCCCGGCCCGAGACGAGCAGGGTCCTAAGCCCCGACGCTCGGGCTTCCCGGAGGGCCGACCGTCCGGCGTCCGTGGGACGTCCGTGCGGACGAAGGAGCGTGCGGTCGAGATCCGAGGCGAACGCGGCGATGTGCCGACCGGCCGGCCGGGTTCGAGTGGATCCGGCGCTCGGCCGCGCCCCCCGGTGGCGGGCGCCCGGGACGGGCTTCTGGGAACGAATAAGCCGCGCTCGACCGTCGTACGTCGTGGACCGGTGCCGGGGCATCCGAATCATGCAGGAGCCGCACACGAATAACTGCGGGCTGTCCCGGGGTGACCTCCCGGAACGATCGGCCAGGGCGGCCACCGCGTTCCGGCCGACGCGCTCCCGTCGGCCTTCCCCATCCCGAGGACCGTGATGCCCGAGAGTTCGCCCGCCCGCGACCCTCGAGCGCAGAGCCCTCCCGAGCCGACACCCCCGTCTCCCGCTGAGTCGGGCGGATCGTGGCCTTCGGTCAACGACTATGGCCTGATCGGCAACGAATCTACGGGCGCGCTGGTCTCCCGCTTTGGTGCGATCGACTGGGCGTGCTTACCCCGCTTCGACAGCCCGAGCGTCTTCGCTCGCCTCCTGGATCGCCGGGCGGGGGGGTCCCACCAAGTGGTTCCCCGGAGCGAGTACATCTCCCACCAACAGTACGTCGGGGGAACGAACGTCCTGACCACGTTCTTCGAGATCCGTCGGGGGGTCTCGCTGACGCTCACGGATTTCATGCCGATGGGCCCCGTGGCGACCTCGATCGGGGGAGATCCCCGGGTGGTCCGGCGCCTGGTCGCACGGGGGGCTCCGATCGAAGTGGCGATCGCGGCCGACCCACGGTTCGACTACGGCCGCGCTACCCCCACTTGGACCGTGCGCGCCGAGCTCGCGCTCGCCGAGGGAGGAGAATCGCGCATGGCATTCACCAGCCCCTGGCCGTGGCGCGAGGAGGGGCCCGGGGTCCGCTCCAGCGGAGTGGTCGAGCCCGGCCGGCCGTCGTTCGCTCAGCTTCGCTGGGGAGAGGCGCCGGCCGCCGAGCCGACGCCGGCGTCGCTCCTGTCGGTGACCGACGCGTACTGGCGGGGCTGGGTCTCGCCGCCGGAGGCTCCGCTGCGGCGGGTCGCGACCCGCTGGCACCCGTGGGTGGAACGCTCGGAGCTCGTGCTCAAGCTCCTGTCGTACGCCGACTCGGGGGTGTTCGTTGCCGCGCCGACCACGTCCCTTCCGGAGTGGCCCGGCGGCGCTCGGAACTGGGACTACCGGTACGTCTGGATCCGGGATGCGGCCTTCACAGCGCAAGTGTTCCTGTTGCTCGGCCACGTGAGCGAGGCCCGGGCGTATGTTGCGTGGGCGTTCGACCGCGCGGAGCAGCTCGCCGAAGGGGAGGAGCTGCGGGCGGTCTACACGGTCGACGGTCGCGACCCTCCGAGCGAGACGGAGCTCGGCCACCTCGAGGGGCACCGGGGCTCCCGGCCGGTGCGGATCGGGAACGGCGCCGCCGGCCAGCGGCAACTCGACATCTACGGGGAGATCCTCGACTCCGCTCAGCTGCTCGCGCGGCTCGACCCGGCGTTTGTCCGGGATCACTGGCCGACGATCGAACGGCTCGCCCAGCGCATCTCGACGCTCTGGTCGCTCCCGGACAGCGGCATGTGGGAGATCCGGTCGCCGCCCGCTCACCACGTGCACTCGAAGCTGATGAGTTGGGTCGCGCTCGACCGGGCGATCCAGCTCGCGCAGGAGTTCGGGAGGACCGAGCCGGTCGATCGGTGGACGCGGGTCGCCGAGGAGATCCGGGCCGCGATCCTCTCCCACGGGTTTGACGAGACCCAGGGGTCGTTCGTTCAGGTGTTCGACCGGCCCCAGTTGGACGCAAGCGCCCTGCGGATCGGTCTCGACGGCTTCCTGCCCCCGAACGACCCGCGCGTCGTCGGGACGATCGCCGCCGTCGAGCGGAAGCTCGCCCGCGGGGCGTTCGTCCGGCGGTACGAGGACGAGGACGGGCTGGCCGGCCCCGAGGGCGCGTTCCTCCTCTGCTCGTTCTGGCTCGTCGAGTCGCTGGCGAAAAGCGGCCAGTCCGACCGGGCACTGGCCCACTGGCGCGCCCTCCTCGACGTGGCCGGTCCCTTGCTCCTGTTCTCGGAGGAGTACGATCCGGCGTCGAACCAGCCGCTCGGGAACTACCCCCAGGCGTTCACGCACATCGGCGTGCTCCGCGCCGCGTTCGCGCTCGGACTGCTGTCACCGGAAGGCTGAGGGCACCCTTGGGATCGATCGTCCGTGCCCGGGTCGACCTCGTGAGCGTCCTCGGTCGAACCACCTAAACGTTTTGTCGAGGGTCTCTCTCCTCGCCGCCGTGCCGGGACATCGACGGGAGACCGACTCCCTAGGTCCGCGGGAGGTCCCCGAGACGGCGTACTGGGGGATCCAGACGCTGCGCGCTCGCGAGAACTTTCCGGTCAGCGGGCTGACCGCCTCCCGTCAACTGATCCGCGCGTATGCGCTGCTCAAGCTCGCGTGCGTCCGGGCGAACGTCGAGAAGGGGGGACTCGACCCGGAGCGGGGGCGGCCCCTCGCCCAGGCGGCCGAGGAGATGGCCGCCGGGAAGTTCGATGCCGAGTTCGTCGTGGACGTCTTCCAAGCCGGCGCCGGCACGTCGTTCCACATGAACGTGAACGAGGTCCTCACGAACCGGGCCCTCGAGATCATGGGCCATGCTCGGGGGGACTACCAGCGGCTGAGCCCGAACGACGACGTGAACCGAGGCCAGTCGACGAACGATACCTATCCAACCGCGGCCCAGGTGGCGGTGCTCCTCGCGTTCGCCGAGCTGCGCACCTCGGTCACGACCCTGTCGGAGAGCCTGCGGCGCAAGCAGACCGAATTCGCCGGTCTCGCCAAGGCCGGCCGCACCCACTTGAAGGACGCGATGCCGGTGACGCTCGGCGCCGAGCTCGGCGCCTACGCCTCGGTCCTCGACCACCTGCTCGAGGCGTTGCCTTCCGCGGAACGGGCGCTCGCCGAACTCCCGCTCGGCGGCAGCGCGGTCGGCACCGGCGTCAACTCCGTCCCCGGATTCCGCCGGCGTGCGGTCGAGGAGCTCGGCCGGCTGACCGGCCTTCCCCTCACGGTTGCTCGGGACCCGTTCGAGACGATGCAGAGCCGCTGGTCGCTCGGCCTCGCCTCGGCGTGGCTGCGCTCGCTCGCCCTGGAGCTCGTGCGGATCGCGAACGACCTCCGGCTCCTCTCGAGCGGTCCCGCCACCGGCCTCGACGAGATCCGGGTCCCCGAGATCCAGCCTGGGTCGTCGATCATGCCGGCGAAGGTGAACCCGTCGGCCGCCGAGTGCCTCACGATGGTGGCGTTCCACGTGATCGGCGCCGACGCCGCGACCGCGCTGGCGGTACAGGCCGGCCAGCTCGAGATCAACGTCATGACGCCGCTCGCCGCCTACGAGCTCCTCTTCTCCGCGGAGATCCTGACCCGGTATCTCCCGGTCTTCGCCCGCTCGTGCGTGGACGGGATCCGAGCGCACCCGGCGCGGCTCGCCGAACTGCTCGGACGGTCGGCGGCGCTGGCTACGGTGCTCACCCCCCGGCTCGGCTACCTGAAGGTCGCGGAGGTTCTGCACGAGTCCGAGCGCACGGGCCGGCCCGTCCGCGAGCTGCTGATCGAGCAGAAGCTGCTCACCACCGAGGAGGCCGAAGCGCTCCTCGGCGAGGCAGCGCTCCGCCGTCTCGCCGAGCCGGTTCCCTAGGCGAGGGATTAAGCGGCCGGTCCACCGTGCCGCCCCGATCATCGATGCCGTCGATCGAGGAGACCACGGTGGCGCTCGGCAACCAGAACTCGGAGGAGTTCCGCCGCGCGACCGGGGTGCTGGGGAAGGTTGGCCTGACCCAGTACGAGGCGCGGGCGTACATCGCCCTCGTCGCGCGGGGGGTCGGCGACGCCGCCACGCTCGCCGCCGCGGCGGGGATCCCGCGCACCAGCGCCTACAAGGTGCTGGAGGCGCTCGCGGCGAAGGGGTACGCGAGCCCCACGGGCGGCAAGCCGATCCTCTTCCGACCGACCGCGCCGCTCGAGGTCGCGGAGACGCTCAAGGGCAACATCCAGGAGGTGTTCGAACAGCTCGCCCTGCTGCACCGTGCGGTCGGGGAGCACGGCGAGCCCCAGCTCGTTTACCTTCTCTCCGAGCGCGAGAAGGTCGTCGCCAAGATCGGCGAAATGCTCGACGGCTCGCGAGGAACGTTCATTCTGACGACGCCCCAGGTCGCCGATCTGCGCGACGAGCTCGGGAAGAAGGTCGCCCACGCGGTGAAGCGCGGGGTCCGGGTGACGTTCGTCACCGCGCCGCTCCAGCGGGTCCCCGAGGGCGTGGAGTACGTTCCCCGGGAGAACCTGCTCGCCACCGAGGTGCTCGCGGACGGCGAGCACGCGCTCCTGGCGGCCCCGGGGCTCGACGCCTGCGGGTTCACCGACAACCCGATCCTGATCGCCCATCTGAAGCAGTTCCTCGAGGTGATCCTCGAGAAGGGGTCCGGCGGGACCTCGGCGTAGCCCGGCGGACCGATGGGATCCGACCGGCGGCCCCCGGCCGAACGCGTGCGCGACCGGCTGAGGACCGTCGCCGGCGACGCCGTCGCCCGGTCGATGCCGCCCGGCTATCAACGGCTCGGTCGGGTGCTCGTCCTCCGGCTCCCCGACTCGTTGCGGCCGTTCCACCCGACCCTCGGCGCCGCCTGGCGGGAGGTGCTCGGGGTCGCCACGGTGCTCGTGCGCACCGGACCGATCGACGGCGAACTGAGGACCCCCCGGACCGAAACGATCGCCGGGTCGGATACCGAGACGGAGGTCATCGAGCACGGGATCCGGTGGAGGTTCGACGCCGCGCGCGTGATGTTCGCCGCCGGGAACCGCACCGAACGGCGACGCGCCGGGGGCCTCGTTCGGGACGGCGAGGTCGTGATCGACCTGTTCGCCGGGATCGGGTACTTCGCCATCCCTATCGCTCGGAGCGGACGGGCCTCTCGCGTCGTCGCCGTCGAGAAGAGCCCGGTGTCGGTCCGCTACCTCGCCGAGAACGTGCAGCGCAACGGCGTCGACGGCCGGGTCGAGATCATCGCGGGGGACAACCGAACGATCGACCTCCCTCGTCGATCGGCCGACCGTGTGTTCCTGGGGTACCTTCCGAGCGCCGTCCCGTGGGTCGGTCGGGCGATCGAGCTCCTTCGCCCCGACGGGGGATGGCTGCACGTGCACACCGTCGCGGACGCACGGGCGGCGCGATCGGCCGCGGCGGAAGAGGTCGTGGCGGCGATCTCCATCGCCGGGGCGCGAACGGTCGGAGACGCCGAGCCCCGCACGGTGAAACCGTACGGACCCGGGCGCACGCATATGGTGGTCGACGTGCGGGTGGTTCCGACCCAGTATTGAGTGCCGTTTTCCACATGTTGGAACAACGCGGGCGAGGCCGGAGGGGGAGGTGCGGGCACCGGGATTTGAACCCGAGTTATAGACTTGGCAAGCCTATGTGATAACCAGACTACACTATGCCCGCACTACGTGGTGTGCTCCGCGGCCACCGCCATGCCGGTCGGGGGCTGCCCGCGGCGACGGTTCCCACGGAAACCAACAGTCCCGAGCACCGGGGCGTCCTTAAAGCCAACGACGCTCGGGCGACGGGGGATCGGTGCGGACGGTTCCCGGGAGCGTGGGTTATCTACCGGGGGGCGTCGCCGACTGCGGCCGACGGTGAGGGTGGGGTCGATGGACGACGTCTGGCGTGACGGGGAGGGCGCGGTCCTGAAGCGGTCCGGGGCACCCCCGTTGATGATCACCGTGACGCCGGGGCCCCAGCGGATCGGCAACGAGGGGGTGCTCGATGTCAGCGAGCAGATCGGCCGGCCGCCCGGCGGGGAGCTCGCGTGGCTCGGCGCGACGTACCGACTGCTTCGGCCGTCACTCGCGGACCTGTTCGGTTCGTTGCGGCGGGGTCCCCAGATCGTCACCCCCAAGGACGCCGCGTACCTCGGGTATCTCGCGGGCGTAGGTCCGGGCGCGCGCATCGCCGAAGCCGGAGCCGGGAGCGGGGCCCTGACCATCGCGCTCGCGTACGCCGCCGGGCCGAGCGGGCACGTCACCAGCTACGACCGCCGGGCGGAGTTCCTCGAGACCGCGCGTCGCAACGTGGTCCGGGCCGGTCTCGGGGACCGGGTCTCGTTCCGGGAACGCGATGTCGCCCGGGACGGGCTCGACGTCACGGACGTCGCCTCGGTCATCCTCGACCTGCCCGAGCCGTGGGAGGTCCTCGCGTCGGCCCACCGCGCCCTCACTCCCGGGGGGTATGCCGCGACGTTCACCCCGACGTACAACCAGCTCGAACGGACGGTCCGTGCCTTTCGCAGCGCCGGATTCGATGACGTCCGCGCGCTCGAGCTGATCGAACGCCCGATCCACGTCGGCGACGGCGGGACCCGGCCCGAGTTCGAGATGCTTGGCCACACCGGGTTCCTGGCGGCCGGGCGGAAGGTCGGGTAGCGATGGTCGTCTCGTCCCTGACGATCGGGGCGCTCGTCGGGATCCTCCTCTCGGGAGGGTTCGTCTACTGGGAGGTCGGCCGGTTCGCCGAACCCCAGGTGCCGGTGACCCGTTTCGACGAACGCAAGGAGATGTTCGCCTACACGGCCGGCCTGTTCGTCGGGGTCCCGCTCGCCGTGGCGTTCTTCCTGTTCCGCCTCGAGCTGGCGAGCGCGGCCCTGATCGGCGCGCTCGGGATCCTCGCCGCGTTGGTCGCCGGGACCGAAGGTTCCCAGCTCCTCTTGATCCGCAGCCGATTCTGGTCCGGGCCGGCGCGGCCGTTCTACGCGCTCGGCTTCCGGGCCGCGATCGGCGGGATCATCGCGCTGGCGCTCGTCGCGTCCTTCCTCTCGGGGCCGATCGCGTTCGGCTTCCCCCTCGCGACCGTCGCCGTCAGCGCCGTCGCCCTCGTCGCGCTCGAGGTGGCGGGGGCGCTCCTCTCGCTGCGGCCGGACCCGGTCTCGGGGCTCCGCGGCGGGGGGCCGTGGTCGGGCGCGCTCGTGGGAGTGGTCGGGTTCTTCCTGCTCGGCCTCGGACCGATCGCTGGGGCGGTCGCCTCGTTGGCCGCCGCCGTGATCGTGCTGCTCGGCTCCGCGCTCGTCTATCTCCGACTGAGGCCCTTCCTCGACCGGGTCGCGGTCCCGATCCCTCCGCCGGTCACGGCCCCGAGCGGGGCGCCGTCGGCCTACGGGAGGACCGAGGAGCCTCTCGCGTCCGGACCGCCTCCGTCGACCCGCCGCTGACAGCGCCCGCGCAGGTGGCTCAGAGCAGCGGCGCGGTCGTCCCCGCCGTCAGGAGGAGGACCAGAAGGATCCCGACCCCGATGAAGACGAAGAGGAACGCGGCGCGGCGCCGAGCGAGGTAGCGCGCGTTCTCCTCCGGCCCGTTCGACTCGGGGTTCTGGAGGAAGAAATGGAGTTCGATCCCGCCCCCGGCGGAGAGGCCGAAGGCGCCGATGGTCCAGAGCATCCGCGAGACGAGGATCGCGTACTGGATGCCCGCGCTCGTGCTCCCAGAGCAGTGGGACGTGAAGCAGTCGGCCGGGAACGACCCGGCGATCACATCGACAAACGTCCCGACGAAGAACAGGAGGACTCCGCCCCCCCGTCCGAGGAGGGAGAGGAACTTCCAGGGGATCGGACGGGACGGGCCCCGACCCCTCATCCCCCCCATCTGCGCGGGGGTAGCGGCGATCGGCGCGTCCGACGGTCCGGGCGAGCCAACTGACAGATCCGGGGGGTTGGGGCGTCCTCGCATCGCTTCCAGAGCGTCCGGTCGGCCAGATAAATGCGTCGGATAGATTCTTATGCGAGTCGGCGTCCCGCGAACGGGATGACGGACGAGGCACCCTCGGTGCCGTTCGAGCGGCGGCTCCGCTACGGTCTGCGGCAGCACCGAGCGGAGGTTTCGATCGTCGTCTTCGCCCTGGGGGTCCTCCTGTCGATCCTCGCGCTCGGCGACTTCACGCCGCTGCGGACGATCGAGCCGTTCTCGTCGCTCAACGGGGTCACCAACCCGCCGGGGGGGAGCAACTACAACCTGATCTTCATCGTTCTCGGCCCGATCATCGCGCTGGTCGGCGCCTACCTGGTCGGGGCGTACTTCGTGGCCCGCCGGAAGTTCGAGCACCTGATGGTGACGAAGAGCAAGGCGGAGTTCCTGCGGAACATCCCCGAGCTCGAGGACCTCCTCTGGGACCTGACCCCGATCGACGAGGACCGCTACGAGGAGAAGCGGGCCGAGTTCCGGATGCGCCGGTAAGCGTCTCGGATCGGCCGAGGTCGGCCGGGTTAAGTAGCGAGCGCCGGTCGACACCGCATGGCGAGCGCCTCGCCCGCGGGCCGGGCCGAGGGGTTCCGATTCCGTCGCCTCGTAAAGCCCGAGGAGTTCCGCCAGGCCGAGGAGCTGCAACGCGCGGCGCTCGGGGCGGAGGCGGCCGGCGTCGTGCCGGCGCCGCTCGCCCGGTCGATCCAGGACCATGGGGGACTCGTCCTGGGAGCGTTCGCCGACATCTACCTCGCCGGCTGCACGGTATCGACGATCGGTTGGGACGGCTCGCTCCTCTACCACTACTCCCACGTCACCGCCGTCCGACCCGAGTACCGGAACCACCACCTCGGCTTCCGACTCAAGTCGTTCCAGCGGGAGGAGGTGATGCGCCTCGGCCTCTCGGAGATCCGGTGGGTCTTCGATCCGCTCGTGAGCCGGAACGCCTGGCTGTACGTCCGCCGGCTCGCCAGCACCCCCGAGCGATACCTGCCGCACTACTTCGGCCAGCTTCCCGAAAGCGGGGACGCGGGGACCGAGACCGACCGGCTGCGGACCCGCTGGAACCTCGCGAGCTCCCAGGTCGAGGCCCGGCTCGCCGCCGCGGAGGCGCCTCCGACCGAGGACCGGGCCCGGTGGACGGCGGCGGAGCCGATGGTCGAGACGGAACCCGGGGAGAGCGGCCTGCGGTTGCCCACCGCGGTGGTCGAGCCGGGAGGCCCGACGGCCCACCTCGAGATCCCGTTCGACCTCTCTCTGATCCACGAGCACGAGCCGGCGGGGGTCCGGCGCTGGCGCCACGCCGTCCGGGACGCGTTCCGGGTCGCGCTCGATCTCCACTACACGGTGGACGACTTCACGGTCGTCAGCGTCGACCACGAGCGGCGCGGCTTCTATCTCCTCTCTCGACGGCCCGCGGAGCCGGCGCCGCCGGCGTAGCGGTACCCAGAGGGGTTATCGGCGGAACGGCCGTTCACTTGCGTTGGAGGCTCCATGGCCCCTCCTTGGCGCACGTCCCCGATCCTCCTCTGCGTGGTGGCCATCGCGCTCGCCGCCGGCGCCGCGGCGAGCCTCGTTTCGAGCGCGACGCGACCGGCCGGAGGCGGCATCGTCAGCGGAGGGGGGATCACTGTCTCGACGACGCTGCTCGGGATCCTGCTCATCCTCCCGTTCGCCGCGGCGCTCGGGGCGATGATCTTCTCGCGGATCCGGGACGGAGGCGTACGGATGCCGCGGGGGATCGTGACGTTCGCGGTCGGGTTCCTCGCGATCATGGTCGTTTTCGCAGTGTTCGGTGGGTATCTCAGTCCGGGAACGCTCGGAGTAGGGCCCGGTAGCTCGGGCTCGGGCCACGGTAACACGACGTCGGGGAAGGGGAACACGACCGGGGGTGGCGGAGGGACGGGGACCGCCGGCCTCCCCGCGGCCCCGGCGCTCGGTCTCCCCTCCGGGACATTCCTCTTCCTCGCCGTGGTCGTGGCGCTCGCCATCACGGGGATCGCCGTGCCGTCGATGTGGGGGGCGATCTCGCATCGGCGGGCCCGGCGGGGGTCGCTCGGTGACCCGGTGAGCTCCCGGTCCCAAGTGGGCGCCGCGCTCGCGCAGGCGGCCGCCGACCTGGACGCGGGCAGTGACCCGCGGGCCGTGATCGAACGATTGTACGCCCAGTTCCTCGCCCGGGTCGTCCAGGTCGCGGGGGACGTCAGCGGCCGGACCCCGGAAGAGATCCGCGCGGAGCAGCTGCTGCCGCTCGGCGTCCGGCCGGTCGCGGCGGAGCAGTTGACCCGACTGTTCGAGGAGGCTCGCTACTCGACCCATACGATGGGCCCGGAGGCGGCCGTCCGAGTGCGCGTCGCGGTCGTCGCCGCGGCGTCGGATCTCGCGCGCGCGCCGACTCCCCGATGAACGCCCCGTTCGGGCTCCTGTTCCCCGTGCTCGCCGTGCTGGGGGCGATCGTGGCGATCGTCGCAGGGCCGGACTACGCCCTCGCGATCCCGTTCGCGGTCGGCGCCGTCGCCGCCGCCGCGATCGCCCTCGGGGAGTCGGTACGACGGTCGGACCGGGATCGCCGGCCGACGACCGTCCGATCGTTGGACCGCACCGCCGGCGTTCGGGCCTGGTTCCACCGGGGGACGATCGGCCGGGAGGAGATCCTGCTGTTGGTCGACCGCCTCGACCGGGGAGCCGACCGCCCGGACCTGCCGATCCGCCCCTCGGCCGAGACCCTCCGGCTCGTCGGGCTCTCGGAGGAGGAGTTCCGAGCGTACGTGAACGGTCGCTTGGACTCGATCGAGGGGACCGCGTGAGCGCCTCGGTCGCTCCCGACGCGAGCCTGCGTTGGACCCCCCTCTCCTACGTGCTCTTGGCCGCCGGCGTCCTCTTGCTCCTGGTCGGTGTGGCGCTGCGCGCCGCGGCGCCGATCTTCGTGGCCCTCCCGTTGTTCATCGCCCCGGTCGCCGCCGCGCTGTCGGGTCCGCGCCGAGCGCTGCCCGCGAACCTGGTCTGGCAGGCCCGGGGGGCCGAGTCGGAGGTCACAATCCGGGGGATCGTCCGGGGTGATGCCGCGACCGACCTCACGGATGTCGTGCTCACGTTCTCCCGTCCAGCCGACCTCGAGGAGGCGGCGCCCCCGGCCGTGGAGCGGGCGAACGGTGCGGTCGGCTTCGTCCTCCGGTGGTGGGCCCCCTACCCGACGGTCGCGGTCGCGGATCCTCCCGAGATCGTGTGGCGGGATTCGATCGGCCTCGTCGAGCGGTCGGTCAAGGGTCGGGGACCGCCGCTGTCGATCGAGCGGTACCCGCCCGAGCTCCTGCGGCTCGGCGCGGCGCGCCTCGACCGGGTCCTGGCCCTTCCCGGAGAGACCCGCTCCCGCCGGGTCGGCAGTGCCGGCGAGTTCTACGGGATTCGCGAGGCGGCGCCGACCGACCCTCCTCGTCGGATCAACTGGCGGGCGACCGCCCGACGGGGCCGGGTGCTGGTCAACGAGTTCGAGCTCGATCGGACGGGGGACGTCCTCCTCCTGCTGGATGCGCGGCCGACGCGTCTCGGGGTCGGAATCGACGAGATCCTGCTCGGCGCCGCCCGCGCCGCGGCGATCGGGATCGCCGCAGCGTTCGCCCGAGACAAGGCCCGCATCGGCTACGCTTCGTTCGGAGAGTTCGTGGACGCGGTGCCGCTCGCGAGCGGACGGGGGCATCGGCTCCGCGTCCAGGACGCGATCCGGGCGACCCGCGCCTCCTCGATCGCCGGGCCGTCGGAGCGGTGCGCGGCGACCCTGCGCCGGTTCTTTCCGCCGGGGATCACGACGATCCTGATCTCGAGCCTCACGGGGGACGCGGACTCCGACCTGGTCCTCTACCTCCGCCGTCGCGGCTATCCGACCGTGGTGCTGAGCCCGTCGCCGACTCGGCTCCTCGTCGGCGACCGACCGCTCGCTCCGGCGGATGAGCGCCTCGCGGGGAGGCTCGAGCGGCTCGCGCGTCGTCAGCACCTCGCGCGCGTGTGGGTCCACGCCCCCGTCGTCGACTGGGAGGATTTCTGGTCGCTCGGGGGATTCGTGCGTCTGATGCGCGAACCGAGCCGTCGGAGGAGCACGTGAGCGGGCCGTCGGGCCGACCGGTCCGTACCGTCCGGGCGATACCGCTCGTTCTTCTCGCGCTGCTCGCCGGAGCGACGGTTCTGTTCGCGTCCACCTCCGGTCTCGTGTGGTACCTCGCCTTCCTCGTCGGGGGGGCGGGGGTGGCGGGAACCGCCGCCCTGCGCTCTCGGGCCCCCCGGGTTCCCCCGGCGACCGCGGTCGTCCCGGTCCTCGGCGCGCTGGTCGTTCTGGCGGCGACGGCCCCGTCGACCCCAGCCACGGAGCTGTTCGGCGGCGTCGCGGCGATCGCCCTGCTCGCCTGGCTCGCCGAGGACCCTGGACGGGTCCCGGGGGGGGTCGTCCGGGCGGCGCCGTCGCTGCTCGTCGTCCTGCTGACGCTCGGGATCGCCTGGACGAGCGCGCTCTTCCTGCCGACCGGGAGCGCGCGGATCGGGTTCGGCGCGGGACTGCTCGTCCTCCTCACGATCTTGGTCGCGATGCTGCTCGGCCGGCCCGACCTGATCGATGCGGAGCCCCCCGCAACGGCTTAGGGGGCGCCCGCGTACGCTCCCGCGGTGCGGCCACAGGCTGTGCCCGGGTACCGACGAAGGGTCCCTCTCGACTCAACGCGGACGGGTCGTCCGCCGAGGATGACGTGAGGACAACCCCGGTTCCCGACACCCCCGGCCGGGGTCAGACCGCCGAGAGGGCGTTCGCCTGCGGTGACGCGGATCGTTACGGCCGGGGAACAGGGACGAACGCCGCCGCCGGCTTAATAGTCAAAAGCAGGCGTGCCTCCCCAGGGTATTGATGAACCCGAACGAAGCCCGCGCGGTGGCGGACAAGATCCGCGGCGCGGTGCGCGCCGCGGTCGTCGGCCGCGAGTACGCGGTCGAGGCGATCCTGACGGGAGTGATCGCCGACGGCCATCTCCTCCTCGAAGACCTACCGGGGCTCGGAAAGACGCTGCTCGCCCGGTCGTTCGCGCAGGCGCTCGGGCTCGGGTTCCAGCGCGTCCAGTTCACCGCCGACCTGTTGCCGCACGACATCACGGGCGGAGAGATCCTCGACGCGTCGAAGGGCGGATTCGAGTTCCGCCCCGGCCCGCTGTTCACGAACGTGCTGCTCGCCGACGAGATCAACCGCGCCCCGCCGAAGGTCCAGTCGGCCCTGCTCGAGGCGATGCAGGAGTACCAGGTGACGAGCGAGCGGACGACGTACCCGCTGCCGCGCCCGTTCCTCGTCATCGCCACGGAGAATCCGCTGGAGCTCGAGGGGACGTACCCGCTGCCCGAAGCCCAGGTCGACCGGTTCCTGCTCCGCCTCAAGATCGGCTATCCGACCGCGGAGGAGGAACGGACGATCCTCGAGCGCCGCCGATCTCGCAAGGACGATCACATTGACGCGCCGACGGTCACCGACGCCCCATCGTTCCGGGCGCTCCAACTCGCCGTCGAGGAGGTCGAGATCGATCCCGGTGTCGCGGGATACATCGTCGATCTCGTGCGTGCCACGCGCGACGACTCCCGGGCGGAGATCGGCTCGTCGCCGCGCGGTTCCCTCGCGCTTCAGAAGCTCTCGCGCACTCGTGCCCTGCTCGCCGGGCGCGACTACGTACTGCCGGACGACGTGAAGGCGTTCGCCGAGCCCGGGCTCGCCCACCGGGTCCTCGTGAAGCCCGAACCGTGGATCCGCGGCGTCCGCGGCGAGGCGATCGTCCGCTCGGCGCTCGAGCGGACTCCCGTGCCGAAGATGCGCTAACGCCCCCCGGCGGCGGAAAGGGCTTTTGAGCGCGCCGTCGCTCAGCCGCTCGATGGCGTCGCCCCGGCTGATCGTGGTCGCGGACCCGATCGACGGCCCGTCGATGGACCGGCTGCGGGCCGGCCCGTGCCGGGTCGTTGACGCGAGCGCCGAACCGAAGTCCCTCGGCGGACCGCTCGGGGAGGCATGGGGCCTGATCGTCCGCAGCCGTACGAAGGTGACGGCGGAGCTGATCGGGAACGCACCGTCCCTTGAGCTCGTGGCGCGCGCCGGCGTCGGCGTGGACAACATCGACCTCGCGGCGACCCGGGCCCGCGGGATCCGGGTCGTCAACGCCCCCGCGGCGGCGACCGCGAGCGTGGCCGAGCTGACGGTCACCCTCTACCTGCTCCTGGTCCGGAGGCTGTACCCCTCCCTCGCCTCGACCCGGGCGGGGAAGTGGGAGCGGGGGACGCAGGGCCACGAGCTCGCGGGGAAGACGGTCGGGTTCGTCGGCTACGGCCGGATCGCACGTGAAGTCGCCCGGCGTCTCGTTCCGTTCGGCGCCCGCGCCCTCGCCTTCGACCCGTACGTCTCTACGTCGGGGGATGCGACCGAGATGCTGCCGCTCGACGCGCTGCTCGGCCGCGCCGACATCGTGAGCGTGCACGCGGCGCTGACCCCGGAGAACCACCACCTGATCGATGCGCGAGCTCTCGCGCAGATGCGCGTCGGATCCTACCTCGTCAACGTCGCTCGGGGGGCGCTCGTGGACGAGGTCGCTCTGCTCGCCGCGCTCGAGTCGGGCCATCTCGCCGGCGCAGCGCTTGACGTCTTCGAGACCGAGCCTCCCACGCGCCCGGAGCTGCTCGCGCACCCTCATCTCCTCGCGACCCCCCACGTCGGCGCGTCCACGGAAGAGGCGCAGCGGCGGGCGGGCAGCGAGACGGTCGACGAAGTCCTGCGCGCACTGCGGGGTGAGCCGCTCCAGGCGCTCGTCGCGCCGGCCGGCGGCGTGCGATGACGTTCGACCCCGAGACCGCGACGTTCCTCATCGCCGGCCCGGTGCGGATCCACCCGCGGGTGCTCCGCGCGATGTCGATGCCGTCGGTCAACCATCGCGGCGACTTCTTCCACGGCGTCGTGGCGGAGATCCGCGAGCTGCTGCCGGTACTGTTCGGTGCGAAGGGGCGCCAACTCATCCTCTCGGGGAGCGGGACCGCGGGCCTCGAGGCGATGTACTCCTCCCTCGTTCCCCCCGAGGGACGGACCCTCGTCCTGACGAACGGAAACTTCGGGGAACGGACCGATCAGATCGTCCGCCGCTACTCGAAATCGGTCACGACCGTGACGGCCCCCTGGGGCAGCCCGCTCCCCGAGGCGACGGTCCGTGCCGAGCTCGAGAGGGGGGACATTCGCGCCGTGTGCGTTGTCCACAACGAGACGAGCGTCGGGCTCGCGAACGACCTCGCCCCCCTCGTGCCGGCGATCCGTGCATCGGGCGCGATGTTCCTGGTCGACGGCATCAGTGCCGTCGCGGGGATCCCTGAGCCGATCGATGCGTGGGGGATCGACGCCGTCGTCGCAGGCAGTCAGAAGGGGCTCGCTGCCCCCGCCGGTCTCGCGCTCGTCCACCTCTCGGAGCGGGCCGCGGCCGCGCTGCACCCCGGCACGTTCTATCTCGACCTGGCCGCGCACCTCAAATCGCTCGAAAAGAACGACACGCCGTGGACCCCCGCGGTCCCGCTGTTCCTCGCGCTGCGCGAAGCGCTCCTTCTCCTGAAGGAGGAAGGGCTCGACCGCCGCTTGGAGCGCACGCACCGGCTCGCCGAAGCGTCCCGAGCTGCCGTCGCTGCGCTCGGCCTTTCGCTGTTCCCCGACGCTCGGCACGCCTCCGACACCGTCACGGCGATCAAGAATCCGGAGGGACTCGGCGACCCGCAACTGCGCAAGGCGCTGGAGCACGACTACAACATCCTCGTCCAAGGAGGTCAGGGAGCCCTGACCGGCAAGATCTTCCGGATTGGCCACATGGGGATCGCGGACTGGCCCGACCTGCTCGTCACGTTCGCCGCGCTCGAGCGGATCCTCGGGAAGGCGGGCCGACTTCCGTCGCCCGGGCGCGCCCTGTCGGCGATCGTCGACCGCATGCCGTGAGCCGGTCCGCGCGCGGACCCTAGATGTCCACGATCACCCGGGCGCGGCCCTGCCGGGGATCGAATCGGAGCTGGTGGAGCGTCACCGCTTTCACCTCGGTCCGGGCGGTGTGGCGGGCCGGGTCGAACGGCTCCCCGAGGCAGATCGCCTCGACCGCGGTCGGCGGCGTACCGCTCGTTCTCGCCCGGATCTGGCGGACGACGAACCCGTCCTCCGCGTGAAGGAGCACGAGCTCGGTGAGGAACGCGACCACGAGCCCGCTCGGATCGGCAGCGCTCGCGCGCACCGCGCGTTCTTCCCGCGGCCGCACGCGCCGAAGATCGGTCATGAGGGCGGTCAGGCCGAGCCCGAGCGCCTCCAGGAGCGCCGCCGCGGTCGGACCGGTCGCCCAGACGCCGACGTCGGCGGTCGTCGGGAAGCTCCCCCACCGTCGGGCGAGGAGTCGCACGGGGCGCCGCGGCGTCGTGGGGTGCGGACGCGCCGCACGGGCTTAAGGGGCCCGCCGGTTCCGGCGGAGGGCCATGCGCGCCTCGCTCGTCATCCCGACCCTGGACGAGGCGGCCTCGATAGCCCTGGTCCTGCGCGCGTTCCGTGGCGCGGCCGAGGAAGCAAATCGGACGATCTTCCGCGACGCGCCGATCGACTGGGAGATCCTGGTCGTCGACGGCGCCTCGAAGGACGGGACGGGGGCGATCGCCGAGGCGGAAGGAGCGCGGGTCATCATCGAGCGACGCCGGGGCTACGGGCGGGCGTATCGAACCGGGTTCGCCGAGGCCCGCGGCGAGGTGATCGCCACCGCGGACGGCGACGCGACGTATCCGGTGGAGACGTTGCCGGTGCTCGTCAAGAAGTTGCTCGACGATCGGGTCGATTTCCTCTCGGGCGATCGGATGGCGTACGTCGACCGACGCTCGATGACCACCGAGCACCGCATTGGCAACTGGATGCTGAACGCATTCCTCGCGATCGCCTATCACCGGTGGGTGAAGGAGCTCCCCGGCCGCACCCTCGCCGACAGCCAGTCCGGTTTCTGGATCTTCCGGCGCACGGTGCTCGACCGGGTCGCGCTGACCCAAGACGGCATGGCGCTCAGCGAGGAGCTGAAGATCGAGGCGATCCGCCGCGGGCTCACGTTCGTCGAGGTTCCGATCCGGTACGGCGAGCGGGCGGGCCCGCCGAAGTTGCAGAGCTATCGCGACGGAGTGCGCAATCTCTGGTTCCTGTTCAAGAAGCGAATCGCGATCCAGCGGGAGATCGCTCGGAAGGATCCCACCGGCCCGGCGCCCTCGAGCCCCGCGCCGTGAGCGGGGGGCTTACTGGGTCTTGCCGGATCGTTCGCGGGATTTCACGCGAAGCCCCTTGTAGCCGCAGCGTCGGCACTGGACCGCCTTCGGCGGGTTGCGGGCGGAGCAGTTCATGCAGATCCGCTTGTTCAGCAGACGCTCGACTGCTTCGGGGAACGGCATGGGAGCGCGCGGGGACCGCCGCCTCGGTATAAAACGTGCGCCGGAACGGCGGCTTTGCCCGAATGTTAGCTTCTGTGCGCAGGTCGTTCTGCAGGTCCCTCGGTTTTGGTGCAGGGCGCTCCGCCTGCTCCTACTCAAATGAACGGGAAGATTCCAGTGCGAGTGGATGGGCTCGCGAGCGAGGGTGCCGACCGGTCATTTCTCGGTCCGACCATCCGGAGATCCCTTCGCTCTGGTCGCATGGTCCTCGCCATCGGGACGGCATGGAGCGTCATTCTCGGCGTATCGGTGGCGGTAGGTAGCGGATCCGGATTCGCTTCCAGCTTTCCGCTCATCCTTCCTATCTTCGGATCGATAGCGGCCACCGGTGCGCTCACTGTTTTTACCAGTGACCGGGCGAAAGGGGTCCTCGAGTACCTCATGGCATACGGAATCTCCCCCCGCCGGCTCTTCACGAACTTCATCGTGGCCGCGCTGGCGTCGATCTCGATCGTGCTCGTCATCGCCGTCGGGGCGAGCGTGGGGGTGTACGTCGCCCGGGGAAACGGTCTCTCGGCGAGCCTCCTCCTCCTCCTGGGAGTCTACGCGATCCCCATGAGCTACGTGTCGGGGGCCTTCGCCACCACCGTGGGGATGTACTGGTCGGCGCTTTCCTCCCCCCGCGAGGGGATGAACAGCCCCCTCGGAATCACCCCCTTCGTTGGTATTCTTCCGCCCGTGGCCGTCCTACTTCTCATTGGGATCTTCGGGGCGACCACGGGGATCTCCACCCACGGATTCCTGCTGGTGACGGGAGCCGCACTGACCTTGGTCGCGCTGACCGTCCTCTATCTGTTAGCGAACATCGGCCACTTGCTACGTCGGGAACGGCTCCTGTCGAATGCCTAGGGGAGGGAGATATGGCGGCGGTGACGCAGACGGTCGCCGGGAGTGAAGCGCCCACCGGTGTCCCACGGATCGCGTGCCACTCCGTAAGTTCAGGGTACCTCGGGGTGGAGGTCCTCAAGGACATCTCCTTCGAGATCACGGCGCCTTCGGTGTACGTCGTTCTCGGTCCGAACGGGGCGGGAAAGACTACGCTCTTTAGAACGCTCGCGGGGATCCTCTCCCCGAGCCGGGGGAAGGTGCTCATCGGCGGGATCCCCGGGGACCACCGAACCGCTCGGGACCGGTTGCACTACCTGTCCCACCTGGACGGGCTGCCGGAAGGATTCACGGTACGGGAGGCGCTCGCGTTCTATGCGAGGGCGGAGCGGGCGACCGAGGCCGACATCGAGCGCGTGCTGGACAAGCTCCAGATCCGCGACCTGAGCGGGAGCTATCTGGGCCAGTTGAGCGCGGGCCAGAAGAAGCGGGTCTCGATCGCGAGGATATTTCTGCGCGAGCGAGACATCTACCTCTTGGACGAACCCACCGCGAGCCTGGACCCCAGGGTGGCCAAGGAGATCCGCAGCCTGATCCTGGAACTCAGCCGCGATAAGGTCGTGCTGTATTCATCGCACAATCTCTACGAAGCTCGGGAGATCGGTCACTTCGTGATCGTGATCAAAGAGGGTCGGCTCGCGGTCTTCGACCGCATCGAGAACCTGCGTGCGTCGAAGTTCCGGTTGGGCGTTCGGCTGCTGAACCCTTCGGAATCACTGGAGGGGTGGGCGAAGGAGGGCGAGTATTTCGTGCGGGAGCTTTCCGGGCCCGAGGAGGTCCAAGGTCTCCTCCACGACCTCGATGTTCGCGGCGTGAAGCTGCGCGAGGCGCGGGAGATCGACAATCCCCTCCAAGACATATTCGATTGATCCGGACAGTTTCGGTGCGTCGCCTCGATGACCCACGGCTCGCCGGTTCGAGATCCAGTTTCTGAGCTTCCCCACAGTCTCCTGAGTCAGGTAGGTCACGGTCCGGTGACGCCGCGGGCCCGCCAGATACTCCGCATCATGCCGAACTCTTGTCCGTGGGGTTCGGTGGATGAGGCGAGTTTCCCGTGCAGGGGAACGAGTTTCTGTGCGGAGGTAGGTCTTCGGGTGCAGCCCGGGACGGCGGCCCGAAGAGCCTTAGCGCGACGCCGCCGTTGCGGGGCGTGCGGACCGACCCGGACGGGATCGCGGCGGTGCGGCTCGCCCGGCGAAGCATCGTCACCGCGACCGGGGGCGGCCGCTCGGGCGCACCGGGCGCCGCGCTGCCCCCGGGCTTTGAGGAGCCACGCGGAGTCTTCGTCACGATCCGACGGCACCCGAGCGGAACGTTACGGGGGTGCATCGGCTATCCGCTCCCCCGGTACCCGCTCGCGACCGCGATCGACCGCGCCGCCCGCTCGGCGGCCGTGGACGACCCCCGGTTCCCGCCCGTACGGGCGTCGGAACTTGCCGCGCTCACGGTCGAAGTATCGGTCCTCACGGTCCCGGTACCGCTCACCTATGCGACACCCGAGGAAGCGATCCGGCAGGTCGAGGTCGGCCGGGACGGTCTGATCGTGGAGGCTCGCGGAACGAGCGGGCTCCTGGTGCCCCAGGTCGCTCCGGAGCAGGGATGGGACGCGGAGCAGCTCCTGGATGGGACGTGCGAGAAGGCCGACCTCCCGCCCCGGGCCTGGCGCTCCCCTGGAGTCCGCCTCTTCCGGTTCGAGGCCGAGGTGTTCGGCGAGGCCACTCCGTCGGGAGCGATCGTTCGCGCCGGGGACCCGGTCACTTCGGCCGACGCACGACGCGGGCCTCGAAGGTGACCCCGTCGAGCTCCCATCGCTGGACCTCGGGTCCCGGTGCCAGCGGCCCGTCGACGAGATCGAGCGGGTCGGCGAGGAGCTCGCGGGCCAGCGCCTCCCGGCGACGCGCGAGGGCGTCCCGCAGCGGGCCGGTCGCCGCGAGCTCGATGCGGATCGATTCCTCGTAGCGTAGGCCGAGCTCCTTGCGACGTTGCTGGAGGCGACGACCGACCTCGCGGACGAGCCCCTCCTCCAGGAGCTCCTCCGTCGGTCGGCGCGAGAGCGCCATCTGTGCGCTCCCGGTCTCTTCTCGAACGACCCACTCCTCGTCCGGGTAGTCGCCGCGGGTGAAGATCGGGACGCGCACGACCTTGCGGACGTTGAGTTCCTCCGCGAGCAGCATGGTCCCCTCCTCTCCGAGGAAGGTCGCCGGTGCACCGGCGTCGCCAAAGACGACGAGCGCGGGCAACGGAGTTCGAGCGCGGACGCCGGCCCGCTGGCGCAGCTCGCGCCCGGCCTCGACCTCCGACCGGAGCGCCTCCATCGCCGCCTCGAGCGCCGGATCGTGCGTCGCGAGCTCCCCGGGCCAGTCGGTGCCGTGGACCGAGCCGGCAGGGTCGGAGAATCCGTGTTCCCCGACCTCCTGGTGGATCCACTCGGCGGTGAACGGGACGAGCGGTGCGATCGTCCGGGCAAGTCCCAGGAGCGCGTAGGAGAGCGTCGCGTGCGCCTCCCGCCGGTCGCTCGGCGTCGTCTCCCCCCAGAACCGGGGTCGGGAGCGACGGAGGTACCAGGTCGAGAGGTCGTCGACGAACGAGCGGACGGCGACCGCCGCCGGCCGGGGGTCGAACGATTCGAGCGAGGCGGTCACCGTCCCCCGGGTCCCTTCGAGCCGGGAGAGAAGCCACCGGTCCAGGACCGCCGTCGGGGACGGGCGATCGACCACGGGAGCGAGCTGGTCGGACCGGGCGTTCTCGAGGTAGAACGTCACCGCGTGCCGGAGCGTCCCGAGGGTGCGGGCGGCTGTCTTCTGCACCCCCACGTCCGAGAGGCGGAGCCCGACGGTGAAGTCGGCCGACAGGAACGCCCACCGAGCGGCATCCCCGCCGAGGCGTTCGAGCAGAGACATCGGCTCGAGCGCATTCCCCTTGGACTTCGACATCTTGCGGCCCGAGTCATCGAGGACGAAGTCGGTCGTGAGGCAGGTCCGGTACGCCGCACGGTCGAACAGCGCGACCGAGAGCACGAGGAGGGTGTAGTACCATCCTCGGGTCTGATCGATCCCCTCCGCGACGTAATCGAGGGGCGACGCCGGGTCGAACGGCCCGGGCTCGAACGGGTAGTGGAACTGGGCGAACGGGGCGCAGCCGCTGTCGTACCAGACGTCGATCGTGTACGGTTCGCGGCGTGCCTCGGCGCCGCAGGTCGGGCACGGGAATCGGATCCGGTCGACGCTGAGCCGGTGCGGATCGAACGGAACCGGTAACGGCGCTCCCTGGCGCTCCGCGAGCTCCGCGAGGCTGCCGACGCAGGTCGCGTGACCGGCGGAGCAGAGCCATATCGGAAGGGGCGTCCCCCAGTACCGGCTGCGGGAGAGCGCCCAGTCCTTCGCCTCGGTGAGGAAGTTCCCGAACCGACCGTCCCGCAGGTACTCCGGGACCCAGGTCACGCCGGCGTTCGCCCGGACCAGACCCGCGGTGAATCGGGAGGTGCGCACGAACCAGGAGTCGATCGCCCGGTACAGCAGCGCGGAATCACACCGCCAGCAGAACGGGTAGGTGTGCCGCAGCGTATCCGCCCGGAACAGAAGCCCCCGGCCGGCGAGGTCGGCCGAGAGGAGCGGGTCGGCCGCCTTGAAGTGCTTGCCGCGGACGAGGGGGACGCGTTCGGTGAAGTGGCCGCGCCCGTCGAGCGGATCGAAAACGCCGACCTTCTCGCGCGCGCCGATGCGTTGGTCGTCCGGTCCGAAACTCGGCGCGATGTGGACGAATCCGGTCCCCTCCTCCGTCGTCACAAAGTCGTCGAGGACGACGCGGTACCGTCCCGCCCCCGGGCCGGGCGTATCGAACGGGGGTCGGTACTCCTGCCCCTCGAGCTCCCGGCCGGTGAGCCGGGCGACGACCTCGGCACCCTTGGGGAAGTACCGGGGAAGCGCGGCGGAGGCGAGGAGCAGCTCGTTCCCGTCCGGCTCGCGCACGACCGAGTATTCGACGCTCGCGCGGGCCGCGACCAGGAGGTTCGAGGGGAGGGTCCACGGGGTCGTCGTCCAGACGAGCAGATCGCGACGGGGTCCGGCCCCGGAGGCGAGAGGGAACCGGACGGTGACGGACGGGTCGGTCGTGTCCCGATACCCCTGGGCGACCTCGTGGGAGGAGAGGGTCGTCTCGCAGCGCGGACAGTACGGCAGCACGTAGTGGCCCTTCTCGAGCAGTCCCCGGTCGAACAGCGTCTTGAGCGACCACCAGACGCTCTCGATGTAGGGGGGGTCCATCGTGCGGTAGGCGCCGTCGTAGTCGAGCCAGTAGCCGAGCCGCCGGCTCATCTCCCGCCAGACCGCGGCGACCTCGAGGGTCCCGGCGCGGCACTCGTCGCAGAACTTCTCGACGCCGAACGCCTCGATCTCCTTCTTCGACTTGAATCCGTGACGCCGCTCGATCTCGAGCTCCACGGGCAGGCCGTGACAGTCCCAGCCGGCCATCGCGCTCACGATGTGCGCCCCGCGCATTCGGCGGTACCGTAGTTGCACGTCCTTCAGCGTGCGGCTCTCGAGGTGGCCGAGGTGGGGGGCTCCGTTCGCCGTCGGAGGCCCTTCCGTGAATCGGAAGATGGGACCGTCGGGGCGGCCGTACATCAGGCGGGCCGGGACGCCCGTACGCTCCCAGTACTCGAGGACCTGTTTGACGACCGGTAGGCCGCCGTCGGGCTCCCCCTCGCCTTCGGTCACGGCGCTCGGCGACGGGGCCGCCGGGTTAAAACTATCGCTCGGCCGCCTACCGGCGGAGCCCGTGCGGGGCGGGGGAGCGAGACTCCGGACCGAGGCGGGCCGTCGGGTGACGACGGACGACCGTCCCCTCCACGGTCGTCGCATGGCAGCCCGGACCGAGCGTTACCTCGCGGGCATGGACGAACTCGACGTCGATCCCGGCGATCTCCACCGTCTCCCCTTCGATCCGGTCGACGCTCACGAGCGTCCGCCGGCCGACGAGCGAGTCGAAGATGTTCGGGACGGGGGCTTCGATCCGGACCGTTCGCGCCTCGATCGCGCCGAGGCGGGAACCGTTCTTGAGGTGCAGGTCGACCGCGCCGGCGCGCACCGGTCCAGGGATCTCTACGACGCCGGTCGCTCGGAACTCGGCGGCGCGGGCGGAGAGGATCCGGGTGCTCCCCAGGATCTCGAGCCGTCGATCGACGGTCACGGCCCCGACGACCCGGAGGATTCCCCGCACCGTCGCCTCCCCGGCTGAAAGGGTCCCCCCGACGCGCAGTTCTCCTCGCAGGGCGATCGTGTCGCGGACCGTGACGTTCCCGGCGACCTCGAGCTGCATCTCTCCCTCGAGCCGGTCCGCGCGCAGCGCTCCGCCGATGGAGACGTTCCCGTCCAGGCGGGCCGGCCCGACAATCGCGTCGCGCAGCACCTTCGCGGCGCCATGGACGACCCAACGCTCCGCGTCGATCGAATCGTGACGGACGACGCCGCGTTGCTCGACGGACCGCCCCCGGGCCACCGGCGGGGCCGGGTTCCCCGAGGTAGCGATCGCCATCGGCCGCCTACCCGGAGGGGACGCGGGGGATCCCGAGCCGGCGATGGTCGACCATGATGCAGCGGTTCTCGAGGACCGTGAGGCCCGCGGCCCGGCCCCTGGCGGCCGCCTCGGCGTGCTCGACCCCGAGCTGCATCCAGAGGACCGGGGCCCGCCGAGCGATCGCCTCGTCGACGACGGGGGGAACCTGATCGCTTCGGCGGAAGACATCCACGATGTCGATGGTCCGGTCGGGAGGGATCGCGGTGAGGGACGGATAGGACGGCTCGCCGAGGATCTCGGGGACCATCGGGTTGACGGGGACGATGCGATACCCCTGGGCGCGAAGGTAGCGCGCGATCTCGTTCGAGTCGCGGTCGCTCTTGTCCGAGAGCCCGACGATCGCGATCGTCCGGGCGGCGGAGAGGATCGCGCGCAGCTCGTCGTCGCTCGGAGGCATCGGGCGAGGGACGCGGGCAGCTCTCTTCATAGTGACGGCCCCGTCGGGAACGCCTGGCGCTATGAGTTCCTGGGGCTCCCTCGAACGCATGCACCTCGACTACGTGGGGCTCCGGGTGACGAACCTGGCCCGGTCCCTCCGCTTCCTCGAACGGGCCCTCGGCCTAACCGAACTGCGGCGGGGGAAGACTCCGGGGGCCGGTACCTGGGTCCTCCTCGAGGACTCCGTATCGCATCAGCGGGTGGAGCTCAACTGGTATCCGAAGAGTTCCCGCTTCGCGACCCCGTTCGTCCCGGGAGAGGGGCTCGACCATCTCGGGGTCCGGGTCCACTCGATGGCCGCGGCGGGTCGACGACTGAAAGCGGCCGGCGCACGCCGAGTGCACGCCGTCCGATGGAAATCCCAGGTCGTCGTCGAATATTGGGAGGGGCCGGATCGACTCTGGGTCGAACTGATCCTCCATCCGACGACCTGATCCGCCCCGCTACATCGGCGGTGCGGGCGGTGGGACGGGGAGCGCCGCCGGTCGCGGGGATCGAAGGTAGCCGACCAGGGCGATGACCGCTCCGACGAGCACGACCCCGTACCGGATCACGGACGCGACCACGGGAGAGATCAACTGGAGGTACGCGGTGGCGTCCATCTGGCCGTGCAGGAGCGCCGGCACGAGGAGGTTGCCGCCCGAGTACCGATAGGCGGCCGCGAACGCGAACCCGGCCAGGAACAGGCTCGTGTAGAGGAGCGGCGAGACGATGCCGTACGTGATCCCGTAGTAGAGGTGGACCGCCGCGAACAGCGCGCTCGTCCAGGTCGCCGGGACGATCCACGGCGTCGAACGGGTGCTCCAGAAGCCGAAGATCCAACCGCGGAAGATCGTCTCCTCGATCGCACCGATCACGAAGGAGAAGCCGACGAAGAACCACGGGTTGGACTGGGCCTGGGCGATCGCCGGGTTCGTCTGCTGCAGCAGCGTCAACGCCGAAGGATCGACGAGGAGGTAGACGACGAGGAGCAGCAGGATCACCCCGAGGGAGACGAGGTAGAGCACCCCGTACCACGCGAGTCCCTCGCGCGTCGCGAGCGGCAGGCGGGCCTTCCATTCCCGCAGCGGCCCGAGCCCGACGAGGTAGAGGAAGGCCACGATCGGGATCCCGTAGACGACGAGGAGGTCGCCCAGGAAGCTCCCGTAGACGAGGCTGGTCGCCGGGAAGAGCTGCGGAACGAAGTACTGGCTGAGCACGGCGACGACCGTGATCACGACGCCCAGGACGTACCGGGCGAGGGCGACGTCGCGCGCGGGTGTCGCGGGGACCGCCGGGGGCACGAGCCGACCGACCGGCTCGGGATACTTATCCCCCTGTCGACCGTCCGCCCCGCGCTCCCATGGAGATCGTCGTTCTCGCCAAGGCGGTTCCGGCGTTGGACCGCCTCGAGTTCGATCCGGTCGCGCGGACCGTGCGACGGGACGGTACCTCCCTCTTCCTCAACCCGTTCGACGCGCGGGCGCTGCGCGTCGCGCTCGACCTCCGCCGGGCGGGCGATCGGGTCACGGTGCTCTCGCTCGGCCCGCTCGCCGCCCGCGCCCCCCTGAAGGAAACGAAGGCGGCGGGAGCGGACCGAGTGGTGCTGATCTCGGACCCGCGGTGCGCCGGGTCCGACACGCTCGCGACGGCGACCGCGCTCGCGGCCGCCGTGAAGTTGCTCCGGGCCGACGTCATCCTCGCGGGGGCCCGGACGACCGACAGCGAGACCGGCCAGCTCGGACCGGAACTGGCGGCCGTGCTCGGATGGCCGGTGATCGCGGAGGCGCGTTCGCTCGGCCGAGGCGAGGACGGGGCGTCGTTCGAAGCGGTCGTCGACACGGCGACCGGATGGGCCGCCTACCGGGGCCGGCCTCCCGTGCTCCTCAGTGTCGGGGAGAAGATCGCGAAGCCGCCGAAACCCGGCGTCGACGCCGTTCGGGCCGTCGAGGATACGGCCGTCGAGCTCTGGAACGCCGACGATCTCGGGATCGAGGGCGCCCGACTCGGAGCGCTCGGATCCCCGACGCGCGTCACCTCGGTCTCGCTCGCCGCGCCGACCCGGGCCCCGGCGCGGTTCGACCAAGGTTCGGCCGAGGAGCGGGTCCGGTCCGCCGTCGAATCGCTCGCGCGGCGCCTCGGCGAGGCCGTCCCCCCCGTGCCCGACCTCCCGATGGCTCCCCCCCGACGGACCGCCGACCGGGAGGCGCTCGTCCTCGTCACGGGACGGGACGGCCGTCTCGACCGGGCGACGCTCGGTTCGATCGTCGCGCTCCGGCGGAGGATCCCGGACGGCTGGCCCTCGGTCCTGTGGATCGGGGACGCGCCGACGGAGGAGGAGACCGCGCTCCTCGGGCGCGCCGGGGCGCTCGCCGGTTATCT
>JBAQAF010000030.1:0-58519 GCA_049285595.1 Thermoplasmata archaeon | reverse complement strand
GACGGTCT
The DNA here is from genome assembly GCA_049285595.1 of Thermoplasmata archaeon. GTDB lineage: Archaea > Thermoplasmatota > Thermoplasmata > Lutacidiplasmatales > UBA184 > Lutacidiplasma. The sequence goes on along the minus strand of JBAQAF010000030.1, from coordinate 58,511 downwards.
ATCGAACCTGTCGGAAGCGGGGGATCAAGTTCCTCGATGTGGTGGTCGGCGCGCTCCAGGGGAAGGGCTACCCCGGGTTCGGAGTCACGTCAGGCGCTCCAGAAACCTGAGTGTTTACGATGGACCAAGTTATCTTCCCAAGATTACATTGTCACCTGTAGTCAGAACTCGAGGCGGGAGATCACTTTAGATGGATACTCCCCCGAATGTAGTGATCATTGTCCTTGATTGTGTTAGGGCTCAGGACTTCCCGGGAGGGAAGGATCCTGTCCCCGGAATGCCCTCGGTCGACTCGCTCATACACCATGGTGTTGTGTTCCCCAGGGCGATAGCACCGTCGCCATGGACACTCCCTTCACACGCCAGCATCCTAACTGGCCTCCCACCTTGGGAACACAACCTCCACCTGCGGGGCCGGCTGTTTCTCGATCCGACCCTACATACTCTTCCCAAAGCTCTCGAGTCGCGGGGGTACAGGACAAGCCTCCTTTCGGGCAATGCCCTTCTATCGCATGAGACTGGCTTTAGCTCCCAATTCCAAGATTCGGTCACTTCAGAGTGGTGGGAACCATTTCTCCGACACACGTCTTTCGTGCCAACGAGCGATACCGGCCTGCCAAGATCTACGCCCGCGACTCCCTCAAGCTCCGTTCTTTTGCAACGTCTCTCGGTGGAGCTATTGCTTCGATACCCTGCGATCATCGACTCCCTCAACCGAGTCAGCGCCCGAACAGTAGATCCGGGAACCCTTCGGAGCTCGGTCTCTCCATGGATTGAACCAGCTTTCAATAACTGGCTCGTCTCTCAACCTCGAGAGATTCCTCTTTTCTCGATGATAAACCTGATTGACGCGCATGACCCGTATCTAACAGATAATACGGTCAGGATGGGTTTGCGAGCTTGGTGGCGCCAGGTCTCTGTTCCTCAGCAAGGCGCAGCGTACCGATTCAACGGTCTCAAGGCGTCGCCCGAACGCATGCGCGTACTGCGCGACCTGTATCGGAAGTCGATCCAGTCACTTGACTCGCGAGTCGGCAATATCGTCGAGTCCCTCCGACGCGCGGGTAGATGGGACAACACCTTGTTCATCGTCACTAGTGATCATGGGCAAGCTTTACTCGAAAAGGGACACCTCTTCCATGGCATGAGGGTCGATGAACAATTGACGAGAATTCCGATGGTTGTGAGGTTCCCCGGTGACGAGTTTGAGTCGTCAGTCGGGCAGGGCTGGACCAGCTTGACCGACATTGCGGCGTTGGTTGGCAACCTAGCCGGCCTAAAGTTCCAAGGGAAAACCAGTGTAGACATGCGAACACTGATTGATGGTCCCAGAACGAGTCCGGTCGTAGCCATCTCTGACGGCATTATGGGCGGTCGAGCTGCGGCTGCGTGGATTCCCCACGAGTCACTCCCCGGCCTCTATAATGTGTTGGCTGCGGTCTACTCGTTGGACTGGAAGGTGATTGTTGACCAACATTCAACTGATACCTCGGCCTTTAATCTTGATAGTGACCCCGCTGAGACGGCAAATGTTTGGGCGACTGAGGGCATGCATTTAGAGAGCGAAGCTACTCTAGGCAGAGACGTCATCGAGCGAGTGATAGGCTCTCACCACATCGCGGCTAGTCCGGAAGTCCGGCGACGGCTTGAAGGCTGGGGCTACGTCTGAATCAGACTCTAGTACAAAAAAAGCGTCCCTGAATCCATCACGCCCCATTACGCGTTGCAAACTAGAGCGTATCTCCAATGAACCAGATCTCAGTCGGTCTGCACCTTAATCAATCAAAGTCTAGGTTGAGGGCCTGACTAATGCCGAATCCACTCATTTCGGTTATAGTTGTATTTCATACCCGCATAAAGTACATTACTTCAGCGATTCGATCGCTAGAAAATCAATCCATTGGCAGGTCGGACTTCGAACTGATTGTGGTCGGTCCTACCAGTCCCGATGTGTCGGCGCAGGCGACTCGCGACTTGAATATTCGGACGGTAAAGTCATCTGCGAACTCTCTGGGTGGAAAAATAGTCGATGGTTTAGACCGCTCCTCTGGATCAGTGATTACTATACTGGAGGACGATGACTGTTACGAGCCGGATCGACTTGCTGTTGTGCAGGCGGCATTCCGAGATCAACGTGTCACCTATCTTCAGAACGGATACGTGGCAATTTCCGAAGACGGTTCTCCTTACAAGGGCGCCCAGCCGCATGCGGCCGCGCTGTCAGAGTGGAAACGAAGAGGGATAGTGTCCATGCGGGGTCGTCCCTCAACGTCAGAAATGCGAACCCTCGCTGGGATTCCCGCCGGCTTCAACAACAGTTCGATTGCCGTTGGACGTCAGCTGCTCGTTGCAGGTGAAGAATTGCTAAGCCAGGCTGACTTGCTGTGTGATGTGGCGCAGCTGTACCTGGGTTTGACGCACCCAGGAATCCTTACGTTTGACCCTCGCCCACTCACCCAGATTCGGGTGCACGCTGATAGTGTCTCTAACCCCATGACGCGTACCCCGGCGGAGTCAATAGTTCGGCTCCACGACTTTTCTATACGTACGAAGTCGAGTCGGAGCGCGCTTAGGTCGTTTGTCAAAAACACTGGGCCACAATCGGTCTTTCGACAGGCTGAAGGTCAGGTTGCGATATCGGAGGTACTGCTTCAGTTACGTACGCCTAATCCAAACATGAGTGAACTTGGACATGCCATTATTTCTTCAGTAAGTCGCATCGATACATTTGAGGTCTTGAGTCGGGTTGCAGCAATCCCCCTCGCCTTGGCGTGCATGCCCTTCCCTACCTGGGGACACTTGGTCTACGCGAAGTTGAGGAAGGCTTGAAGAATCCGGGCGGCGACGGGCCAGCGACTTCCCCGTCGAAGAAGTCCCCGGAAGCGCAGGACTCCATTTTGCCGGAGCCTAACGCATTATCAGCGCAGAACCAAGTTACCAAAAATGTGGTAGTAGCTAGCATAGATCGACCAAATCTGGTCGTGTTCTATCAGCGACCTGTCGAGGACCCATTTCATGGCGGTTCGACGCACGCGAGAGGGTTCATTGAGGGGCTATCAGCCTATGCGACTGTTACCACGATTGCGCCCCGAATGGGGGGCCGCCCCGGTGCAGGAAAACGGCAGGGCTCAGTGCCAGCGTCTGCAAGCAATATCCTCCGAGCAACTTTCAAGCAGATCGGGTTTGTATTCTCAGAAGCCCTGCGGCCCCGCCCTCAGAGATCGGACTGTCTCATTGTTTTCGACGCCTACTCCGGTTGGGTCCCGTTGATCTGGGCCAAGGTTTCGGGGGTAAACCTCGTATACTACGCGCAGGACAACTGGAACCGAGTAAAGAGAGGCTTGAAAGTGGCCGATCTGAAGGGGGGGATGGTACTACGGTTGATTCGTAGTCCGCTCGAAGCGGCACTAATCTGGAATTCTAATCTGCTCGCGGTCGTGTCTGAAACCATTAGAAACGACTTCATCGACTCAGGAATAGATCCCACGAGAGTTATCACGTGCGAGCTACCGCGGCACAGGACCAATCCGGATCTGGCCAAAATCGAGGATTGGAGAAAGAAAGTAGGAATAAGGGAGGAAGTCCCCATAGTTTTCGTTGGAAATCTCAGCTACCCGCCAAACCGCAGGGCGACGGATTTTATCATAGGGACTCTCGTCCCCGCCATCGGTCATACTCGACGAGCCTGGAAGGTCCTCCTCGCTGGCGCTGGAACCGCAGAACTCAAGTCACCTGACCCACGAGTCGTCGGACTTGGGCCCGTCGATGATTTGGATAGCCTCCTTTACATTTCAAAGATCGGGATTGCTCCAATGGAGGTCGAAGGAGGGGTGAGCGGGAAGCTTGTCGATTACCTTACCCATGGGCTCCTTTCCATAGCTACACCGGAAGCTGCATCAGGAGTAGCGAGGTGTGATGAACTGATAATTGCCGATATCGCAGAGTTCGCGACTAAGATCCGAAGCTACCTACAGGATGACCGCTTTCTGCCCTCTGGGTACGAGCGACCTATTGATCCGAATGTCTCCCTACACTACTTTAGTTCCCCCGGGATCACCGCCCTCGCAGATTGGTGCCGAGAAACCAGGGCCCGAGAACGCAGTGACAATCTCGCCGCCTCGGGCTCAGGCTACGCTAAGCATCGAGCTGGTTAGGTTGCGAGTACGTCCTAGCCAGTTGTGCGTATCGAACAATTGTGCAAGAGAACGTCAGAATGGCGAGCGTTGAATCCATTGCTCAATCTGGCGGCCTTCCGAGTCACCAATCCTACTATCGTAGGTTGGGACAGTCGGCTGGAGCTCGATTCCAGCGGGTCTGGGAGTGGGGGCTGCGCCACCAGACTGCGATCTGGATTGTTGTAATAGGTCTTCTGATACGATACGCACTAGCAATATATTCCGCCGAGGAAGACACCGTGACCTTTGCGGCTGCCGCTCAAAGTATGGCCTACGGACAAGCGCCCTACACTTACCTAGTGCTCTACCCCCCCGGGTGGGTCTACTTGTTGGGTTTGTTAGGAAGAAGCTACTCACTTTTCTTCGGATCGTTGTCCATCCTGACAGTCCCTAACGGACTGCAGACACTGAATACCATCCCTAATGCGTGGTACGAATCGCCTTACTATCCCAGTATTGGCTTTGACCTCTACCTGAAGTCCTTCATATTCGTATTCGATGTATTGTCTGGGCTCTTGATCTACTGCCTGATTCGAGATCGAGTCAAAAACCCCAAAATCGCTTTGACTGGCCTTGCACTCTGGATACTGAACCCGTTGGTCATCACTGTATCGGCCTTGCACGGGACCTACGACTCGATACCAGCATTTCTCATGCTCCTAGCTTACTACTTCTCGACACGTTGTGACTTCTTGTATTCCGGAATCTCCCTAAGCCTTGGAGCAATTCTGAAAGTTTTCCCGGCCGTACTCGTCCCAGTCTTTTTTGTACTGATTTGGGACCTTGCGCCCCGGCAACGGGCTGCCTTCGCGAAGGGGGTTCTTTGGTTCATGATCGGCTTCTCAGCGGTACTATGTCTGGTGTTTTGGCCGCCCGGGATTATCAGTCAATGGCTCTCGCTATTCTTCACTGGAACGGGACGCGGCGGTGAGCCCTTTGGGGGGTTCAACCAGTGGTCGGTACTAACGATTCACGGTGCCCGCGGGCTTTCCGCTTTCCTTACTGCGAACGCAGATACCATCATCATTGTTACCGCGTTGGAGGTCCTACTCGGGTTCGGGTATGTCGCCTGGCGCACCGCTACAACGCTGTCAAAATCGACTGAAGATCGTCTCGGATACTGGGACGGAACGTTCCTCTTCGCAGTGTGTTTGACTTACATAGTCGTGCCTCTCGTCCAGCCTCAGTACCTGATCTGGGTAATGCCTTGGTTAATCCTGGTGACTCTCGTTCACTCAGCTCGCTCGGCGCTCGCTTGGGGCTCCTTCACAACAGTCACAGTCGGAGTCGTCCTCTTCTACTTCTTCGGACTCACAAGCCCCCTGTTCTTCTTTCAGCCCTTCGTATTGAGGTCTCACTGGATCGGCTTCGGAGTGTACGAGTCGAGCTTGGTACAATGGTCGAAGATTTCCCCAAATCTAGACCCGTTCTTCCAAATCCCAGTCGCAGTCGCCTTAGCGGGAGCTGGAGCTATGGGCATGCTCATTTCAAGACGCTACAGGAGTCCACTTGAATCCTAAGGACCGCTGGACGCGGGCATTCCAAGGAGTGATTGTCGCGATCTTGCTTCTCTTGGTCATATCCGAGATCTTCCTGTATGCCCCGACGGCCAAGGCGGGAATCACTTCCTCCTTGACACTAACCAAGGAATCGGCTCAGACATTTACCGCGACTCTGTCGCTGAAGTCTTCATTCCAGGCTAACCTCAGTTTGGCTGCCACGGTGTCCAACGGGGTCCTGTCCGATTCGACTCTGTACTTCTACTACGACTCACACTACCCGTCAAGCTGGTCAACTCCGACCGAGTCTTACGGACTCTCTCAGCACGTAGCTGCGGTTTTGACTGGTCGGGGCCTTCACTCAAACTGTATAATTTTGAACGCCACACAGCTAAGAGGGTTCCTAACTGACCCCGCAAACAGCCATTCGATCCTTTTCATGCCCACTGGAGTGATTCCGGATACGGTTTATAACAAGACTGTGAACTACGTAGCGCCGTGGGTCAGAGACGGCGGCACGCTGCTCTGGTTTGGGGACACTATTGGGTTTTATGCTGGTCAGAGAAATGTCGCACTGAGCTTTGACTCGCCGGAAAACCCTGGACTTACTGGAACAGCAGAGTTTGTGAATGTTTCAATTTTCGGATCCAAGAACCTTCTCTACGACAATCAGACCTATACCTCAACCGCATACGATTATACGTATTACTATGGGTTCGGACACGATGGGATCGATCTCCAAGTTCTACAGAGCATAGGGGGAGAGGTTCTTGGGGGCACCGCTGGAGGCTACACTAATGCCGCTCGGATCCCGCTTGGAAGTGGCACTATTGACTACTTTTCAGTACCCCTGACGCATGACGTAACTGAACTCTCAGTCGCGCTCTCTAACATGCTTCAGTCAGGGGTCTTATCGGGCCCATTTGAACCGGTAGGATTGTTGAATGCGTCTGTGCGCTCAGGCGGTACGGCTCACGGCACTATGGCCATTTCAATCCCATTCTTGACGTGGTCCAATTCATCAAGCACCCTCTGCGTTTTACTATACCAAACCAATCTTCTTGCGGTCTATGGAAATGCTCTGTGTACTTTGTTGAGTGAAGGCGCAGGAGTCAATGTCTCCGACCATACGGAACACTGCACGGCACCTGTGTCTCAGTCGCTCCAACTCAGTAAGCGACGTGATGACCTCGGATAGTCACCTCGGAAGTGCTTGCGTCATCGTTACTGATCCTTGAGTCGATTGGTCCCACAAGCGACGCGATTGATCGGCGAGAGTCGTTGAAGAAGAGACGCAAAACGAGGTTTTGCGATGTCCTCTGATCTCCCGCCAACTCAGATTCGACGCGCCCGCACTCATGATTCTTTACTCGAAGCCCAGTTACTCCACGAGGTTCGGAATGTAGAACTGACAATGAGAATTGCCGCTCTGATTGGTCAGTTCGCCCCTTCGGCAAAGATCGCCCTAGATGTCGGTGCACAAACCGGAGAGATTACTTCGGCATTGGCCAAAGTGACAGGCGTTCGCTTTTGGGGCATAGATCGAGCAACCGTAGTACGAGGTCGAGGACTCGGGCACGTCCAGATCATTCAGGCTGCCGCGGAAAACTTGCCCTTTCGAGAAGATGTATTCGATGTGGTAACACTACTGAGTGTATACGAACACTTTGACCCCCAGTCTCGAAGGGCTTGTGTCGCCGAGATGCACCGTGTCCTCAGACCCGGTGGGTCTCTTATTGGACAGATACCCAACATGTACTTTCCAATAGAGCCCCACAGCCGCCTCCCACTCCAGTCGTATTTGCCCCCAAGAGCCGGAGAACTCTACTTCAAGAGATTCTCAAACGTTCCTTGGAAGTCCGAGAGTGTGACGTGGTACCGCGTTGGACCGAATCAACTCAAGAAGGATGCCCTCTGGGCAGGGTTTCGAGATTTGACCATTCTCAGATCGAGTTACTCATCTGACGTGTTCCCGTCGCGCTTTAGCAGATTCTACCGCATAACCGAGGCGTTTCCGCTAAATTTCGACTTTGCCTTCAGAAAACCGGAAGTAACGAAGCTTACGTCTTAGAGCCACCGTTACGCCGCTCCAAGTCCCTGGGCAAGTTTGGAAATCCACTCGGGGGGGATTCGCCGAGTAATTGGCAGAGTCATGAGTCGGAGGCCGATAAGGGAGGCAAGCATGGTTGGAATTGCCCTAGTAACGATGAGACGGCTTCCGGGAGAATGGGACCACGTGACTGGTTGTTCCAAGATCGTTCGACCTGTAATGGCAAAGTGATAGAGTAGGCTGACGTCGAAGGCCCAGTTGGTCACGGCTACTCTTTTCAGGATAGGCATAAGAGAAGCGCGACGGAAGAACTTCGCCCCGCATTGCGTGTCCCGTATTGGAATGAACAACACTGATCTCACTAAGGACCCCCAGACTCCACCTACAAGGCGTCGAAACAGAGGCTCAGGTTCGAGAATTATACTTCCAGGAACTCGCCGGGAGGCGATAACACATTCGAATTCGTGAAGGGACTCTACCAAAGAGAGTATGTCTTGGGGGAGGATTGGCCCATCGGCATCGAGGAATCCGACTATATTGTACCCCGACGCCTGAACACCCTTTAGAATGGCCCCGCCCTTGCCCAGTCGATTCGGGAACTCAAGAGTGCGCACGTGACGGTGGGCAAAGAGCCCCGCGACCTCCAGAGTCCGATCCTTAACCCCATCGGTTACAACTATGACTTCAAAGGGCACGCCGCTCGACTCAAGGGCGGGAAGGTAACGGTGGAGAGTTTCACCCAACCGGCGCTCCTCGTTCCAGGCCGGAATGACAATGCTTAGCCCAGTCTCATCGACGGGTAAGTCGCTCACTATAGATGAATCGAGTAGTCTCGACTACTTTGACCTTTTGATGAGCTGAGCTTGAGTGCGACCATCCAATCCTTCGCGCCAACGGTTCAATCACGCTTGTACCTATTTTGCGAGGCGCTTGCGTCCAGCGGTTAGGAATGAATCTCAACCACTCTCGGTGGTTCGTCAGGAGCAATGGAATGCTCGATGGGCACGATCCTCACGGAGTGACCATTGGACGGTCCCCGGCAATAGCCCACCAGTCGAAGCATTCCGGTCCCGTGTAGGTATACGTCGGAGGCCAATCGGAGCATGCTGGTTCTCTTCAGTTTGTGTTCCACCCAGTCAACCGGAAACTCGGTTACCTCGAGTCCCATGCTGGTGGCGAGAACCAGCATCTCCGTGTCCCAGAACCAAGAGTTCTCCCGTGCCCGGGGGAGAAGCGTGCGGACCGCTTCTCGGCTGAATACTTTCAGTCCGCACTGGTGATCCTGAATGTGCTCTCGGAATATCCGTCGAACGAGCCAATTGTACCACTTTGAAACCGTACGTCGGATCGGCGGTCGCGTGACCGTGGCACCAGGTACGTAGCGGGAGCCAGAGACCACAGGCTTACCCCCCTGCGCGATCCGGATCCCTTCGACCAGGAATCGGGGGTCAGCGGCGAAATCTGTGTCAGAGAAGGAGTAGAAGTCGGCGTCGATCCTGGACCAGAGTTGACGAAGCGCCCAGCCACGTCCATGACGCTCAGGGTCGGATTGCACGAGGATATCGGGGTGGAGGCCAACGAGCTCCCGAATAATCTCTCGTGAGCCGTCGGTGGAGCCATCCTCAGCGATGGAAAGCCGAAAGCGTAGCCCCGACTCTTCGAGAACCCGGAGGAGGCGTTCCACCGAATCACGGATTCTGGGAGCTTCGTTGTAGACCGGAAGGGTGACTAGCACGCTAGGCCCGGAAGATGTCAACGGCATGAGGGGCGTCGGCGGGCTATCGGCCATCACTTTGAGTCTTACGTGCACACTCTGAATTAACTAACTTGCTCTAGTGATGAATAACTACCCGTCCCACAGTCTGTGAAACGCGAGGGGCCCGAGGAGACGCCCGCAGCGAATTGGAAGAACCGGTAATTCCTTTGAAAGCCCGCGAAATTCGGCGTCGGGTTCTCCCAGCTGCGGATCGACCGGCCCAGGGTCCCTATGCGCGTCTGGATGGTAGGTGGGCCTCGGGGTTCGGGCAGGCTTATCAAGCCAACCCAACTCACTAGCCTAGGATGACCAATCCGTCCCGCACAGTTCCTCCGGATGTGATCCTAGTCATCGCCGACTGCGCCAGATCGTTGAACCCAACCGATGGGCGGCCGATGGTGGAGGACCTCGTCGCCGAGACGCCGACCGAGTTCGTGCGATTCCCCAAAGCAGTTACCGCTGCGACCTGGAGCCTCCCTTCCCACGCCTCCCTGTTCACCGGCCTTTATCCCTGGAACCACGGCTGCCATAGTCTAGCTGGCCTGCCGCCCCTCATGCACTGCCCGACGATCGCGGGGCGGCTCAAGCTCGCCGGCTACTCCACAGGCTCGTTTTCTGGAAACTCGGTCCTGGCCCCCGAGACAGGTCTTCTCGACGGATTCGATTTCGCGACGTGGGGGCGTTGGAGCGAGAACATTTTTCGGCTTTCGACGTCGAACCCGCCTCACCGATCGGCCGGACGATCCGACGGAAGCGCCCACCGAGCGAGGGGACAGAGCATGCTCGTAGCAGGGGTGGCATCGACTCTCCGACACGTGCCGGCCATCGGCTTCGCGGTCACCGACCTCGTCCGACGGTTGCGAAGGGGGGACGGAGGCAAGATCCCTCTCGTCTCGCCATGGATCGAGCCCGCGTTCGATGCCTGGGTCGGAACCGTCCCAGGGGAACGTCGGCTGTTCTCCGTCGTGAATTTCATGGACTTTCATGAACCGTATGTACCGGAGTCGTCCGTATCACGTCCCCTGGGAAAGTCGATTCCCTTCTCGTTCGTCCCACAGGACGGACGATCGTACTCGCATGGACCGGAACAGCCTCCGGCCGCTTGGATCGAACAGATTCGCGATCTCTACTCCGCCAGCGGTCGCATGGTCGGACACCGAATACGGTCGCTTTGGGACACGCTCCACCGGCACGGCCGCGATCGGAACACCCTCTTCATTGTGACCAGCGATCACGGCCAGTCCCTCGGCGAGGACGGGTGGTTCTTTCATTCGCACGGCCAGACCGAGGACGAGCTGACTCGGGTGCCGCTCGCGATTCACTTCCCGGACTCCACCTCCCAAGCGGCGGGAGAGACCTACGCCAACGACTGGGTGAGTCTCACCGATCTTTCCCCCACGATCGCGGAGATCGCTGGCATTGGCATACGGGGGTTCACTGATGGCGTGTCTCTGGTGAATCCGCAGGGGCCGAGCAGCGCGAGGACCGTACTATCGGCCGGCGACGGAACCATCGGCAGGTCCATGGAGAATGGCGGACCCGGTCGCCCGAGTCACGCGCGCAGAACCGCGAGTTGCGCAGCCTATTCCGGGGAAAGGGAGTGGGTCGTATCGGGCAACGGACCCTCACAATTCGAGGTTCGGCGGTACGCCACCGGGCCCCCTCGGGCTCGCCTCTCCGCGAACGCGGTTGAGCACGCGCAGGAGTCCCTGGCGACTACTCAAGCCACGAGGGCGATCGTTTCGATGCTCACCGCCGCCCCTCAGATCCCCTCGGCCGACGTGAGTCGGCGCCTTGCGACCTGGGGTTATGGCTGATTTGACCCCGGTAGAGGAGTTTGATACGACTCCATCGCCCACCGGGTTCAGACTTCGAGAGCATCTTCCCCTGTTCCTATTGCTCGCCTGCGCTGCCGTCGTCTACATTCTGGCCTCCGCCTTCCAGTGGGTCGACCTCGACGAGTCGATCTACCTCGGTGCCGCCGTCTCCGTGCTCCACGGAAACATTCCCTTCGTAACGTTCGCCGCGCGCGAGCCGGTGGTGATCTACTGGCTCGCGATCGGTGCCTATCTGTTTGGACCCACGCTGTTCGTCGGTCGCCTCATGGTCGACCTCCTGTTCCTTGTCGCCGGGGCCGGGGTGTATGCCACCACCTCCCGCGTCGAGGGCCGATGGGCGGGGATGGCCGCGGCCGGATTCTTCCTGTTCAATCCGTTTGACGTCTACTACGGTTCGATCATCACGTTGGAAGCGGCAGTCGCGGCTCCACTGGCATGGATGTTGTATTTCCTCTTTCGAAATTCGCGCGCCCGCCCCGTTGACCTGTTCATCGCCGGAGTCCTCCTCGGAATCGCGATCCTGACCCTTCGCGACTCAGTGCTGTTCCTACCGCTTGTCTTTCTGGTCGTCACCTGGCAGTATCGGACTCCCCTCTCGACCGTCCTGTATCGTATAGGAGCGGTGTCACTGGGTACGCTCCTAACCGCCGGAACGGTCCTGTTGCTCTTCGTGGACCGGACGTCCCTCTCGTGGATGTGGGTGGAGTACGGTCCCGGTCCGGGCTACTTCAAACATGCCCAGCCGTTCTCGATCCGACTCGGCGTCCTGGGCTACACTGCCGTGCTCGAGCCCGCCCTCCTGCTCTTCCTACTGCTGACCCCCGCCGTTCTTCTGATGATCGGGAAGCGCCCCTGGTGGGGGAATCGTCTCGCCGAACTCGCGGGAATTCTCGTGGTCTCGTTGCCTTGGCTGGCCGTGACGTACTTCACCTGGGGAGTCGGGGACCTCCTGTTCTACGGAGCGGCTCTGCTCGGCGGCCTTCTGCTGTTTGCCTGGTTCTATGGGATTCGCGCTCTTGCACGGGCCGATTGGAGCGTGAACTCGCCTGCCGTGCATACGATCCTGCTTGGATTCTGCCTTGGATGGGTCGCCCTGGTGGTGCTCTCCGACTTCCTCATCACGGTGAACGCGTTCGTTCACCGCCTGCTTGAGCTATCGATTCCCGGGTCGATCGGGGGCGGTATCTTCCTCGCTCGAATTCTCCGGCCGTCGCCTTCGGCCGGTTCGGATTCGACCTCTGATGGCAGAATGGATCGACGAGGTCGGGTCCGATATGGGTTCCGGGAAGTGCCCATCGTGGGCGTAGCGGTGGTCCTCCTACTCGTCGGCTCAAGCCTGTTCTCTGCCGTCGCGGTCCTCGGCCCATCAAACCCGTACAACGAGCCTCTCGCCAGCGACCTTCTCGCGTACAACGCGAATCAGAGGCCATACTCCCTCAGCCTGATCTCGCAGGTGGCGACCTACATCGATTCATCGACACCGACCGGAGCCACCGTCTTCACCGGTGACCTCGCATTCATCACGACGGCGGACCGGCCGAACCTGATGAACCTCACCATCATCGTTGACCTGTACGATCGCCCCGCCTCGTTCAACGGCCTTCCCCTCGGCACGAGCCCCCACGACATCGCTCCGTCGTGGGCGCAGATCTTCGAAAGGTGGAACTCCACCTCTGTCCCGATGGTCGTCGTCGGAGATCGGACCCGATCCCTCGAGACGAACTTTCCCTATCTCTCCACGTACATCGAGAGCCGATATGTCCTCGTCCAGACGTTCGGTGACCAGATCACCCCGTCGGCCGTGCAGATCTGGGCCCTGGGACGACCCCCGTCGGCCGGCACGCTGGCAGCGTCCGTCCCCGGCCCCGGGACGAGCGGCTCCGCGACCATCTACGACGCTCGCGCCAATGTTGTGGCTGCCTCGGCCTGGAACTCTTCCACGATTGAGCTCTACAACGGGTCCACGATGGCGGAGTGCGGGCAGTTCGCGTTGCCTGCGCCGATCGTCGGGGTACGAACGCTGGCGTTCGATCCGGCCACCGGTCAACTGTGGGTTGCGGCGCTATCCGCCCACGTCGTCGTGGAGAGTATCACGGGAGTTTGCAGTGCCTCGCGGTCGTTCGAGGAGAATCTCAGCAGCTCCCCGACCGCGATCGTCTTCGACCCAGGCCCCGGAGTGGCGCTCGTAATCAGCCGGTCCGCGTCGATGGCCCATGTCTTCAACACGTCCTCGGGGGCATCCGTGCTCAGCTTCTCGACGGTCTCGAACCCGGCGGCGCTGGGAGTGGATCCTGGGGAGGGCGAAGTGTTCATTGCCTCGGGCTCGAGCGACGCGTTGAGCGTGTACAATATCTCGACGGGCCTCGAGGCGGCGACCTTCGCTTTGGGCTTCGAAGCCAACAACGTCGAGGTCGACGGCACTTCACTGGTCGTCACTTGGGCGGCGACGGGGCTCGTGGAGTGGCTCAACCAGTCGAACGGTCAGGTGCTCGGCTCGACGAGCGTGGGTCCGCAGGTCCAGGGGATCGCGGTCTCGCACGGAAGCTTGGCGCTCGGTTCCTACTCCAGCGGGAAGGTCTCGTTCTTTGATCTGGGGAACCGGACCTACTTCGGTTCCCTCAGTACGGGGGCCTGCCCGGCCTCCCTGAGCTTTCTCGGAAACGCGCGGACCCTCTCGTTGACCGGGGCCTGCGCGGGATCGGTCGAACAGTGGACTCTGCAGCCGCTGATCAATCTCACGATCGCTCTCGGGGGCTCGGGAGCTGTTGTCACGGTCGATCGCCTACCGGTCAGCCTCGGGTCCCCTCTGACCCTCCTTCCCGGGCAGTATTCGATCAACGTCACGGTCCCCGGCTCTCCAACCGATGGGTTCCTGCTCTCGCTCTCCAAAGATACCACCTGGTCCCCGTCCTTCGACGCCTCCGTGAGCAGCGTTCGGTCCCTCCAGATCGTGTTCGAAACGAGCGCCACGACCGCCGCGATCCTCATTGGCGTGCTCGTTCTTTTCGTGCCGCCGCCTCCCGGACCCCGTCGCGAACGGATCGATTGACCTCCGGGGGCGCCACGTCGGCCGGCTCTGCGCCCACGACCCGCTCCTACCCACTCCGTGGGACGGTCTGTCGCCCCGAGTTCGATTGGAGGGCGCGCTCCAACCTCTCCCGATCCCCCAACACCAGCGCCTCGGGACCGGAGCCCCCTGAAATGAACCGTTGGCCTAAATATGCGCTGACAGGTCATCGGGAGCCGGGTCTAGGAACGTGTCGACCGGACGCGGCAGATCCATGCCCGACCCTCCGCCCATGGACCGCACTGGCACTGCCTCCGTGGCGACGTCCCCCCTTCCGCGTTTCCGCGACCGGCTAGGACACTCCCTTCCGATCCTCCTCGTTCTGCTCGTCGGCGCCGTGGCTTACACGGCGCTTGCGATACTACAGTGGAGCGATCTCGACGAAGGGGTCTATCTCCTCGCCGCGGTCCAGGTCGTGCACGGTCAGCTCCCGTTCGTGAACTTTGCCGGGATCGAGCCGGGAGTCCCGTTCTACCTCTCGATCGGGGTCTGGCTCTTCGGCCCCAACCTCGTCATCGCGCGCCTCCAGCTGGTGCTGCTGGTACTGGCGACCGCGTTCGGCATCTATCTAATCGGCCGCGCCCAACACAGCCGGGCCGCCGGGCTGATCGGGGCGTCGGTCTTCCTGTTCAGCCCTCTCTCGCTATACTACAATAGCATCGTCATCCTCGAGGCCGCGTCACTGGCCCCTTTGGTGTTCGCCGCGTGGATCCTGCTCGGGAGAAGGGGAGGGTTCGCTCCGAGATGGGCCCTAGTGGTCGGAGCCCTTCTCGGGATCGCGGTCCTCACCCGTCGCGACACCGCCGCCTTCCTGCCGCTCTACCTTCTCCTCGGGATCTACCTTGCCCGTCCGGGGCAACGCGGCCAGGTCGCGGTCGGCCTGGTCTCGGGGTTCGTCGCGCTCGCTGGTGGGGTGCTCGGTTACTTCGCAGTCCGAACGTCCGTTGCGTCGATGTACACTCAATACGGCTTCGGCGCCGCGTACGCCCGGAACGTCGTGCCTCTGCCATATCACTTCGGCTCGTTGGCGTACGGTGTCCTTACCCTTCCCGCGATGGCGATTGGCCTGGTAGGGACGGTTGCTTGGCTCTGCGAGACCCATGGACTCGCCCGGCTCTCGAAGTGGGCGGTCCGACTCACCGGGCTTCCGCTCGTGTTCGTGTTGCTTTACGGGATCAATTACCAGTCCTGGGGGCAGGGAGAATCGTTCTTCTCCGATGCGGCGCTCGCGTTCGCCGCCGTTCTCGTCGGGGGAGCCATCCTCCGGCTCGAGAGTGTTGACCTACCCTCGCTCTCGGGAGCGAGGGATCGTACGACCGTCCCGTTCCTCCTCGCTTGGCTCGCCTGGCTGCTGATCTTCTACACCGTCGTGTACCCCGAGTTCTTCATTCACTACCTCATCGAGTTCTCGGCCCCGGTGAGTCTCCTGGCCGGCATCTTCCTGGCCGCACGGATCGGTCGCTGGATCCCGCACGCCAGCTCAACCCCCACCGTCCTCGCGGGCGCCGCGGTGGGAGCCCACTTCGAACATCGGACGAGACGGATGCCATCCGGGGACCGTTTTCGAACGGCTCCGGCGCGGGCCATCATGATCGCCCTTGCGTTGGCCGTTCCGTCCGCGGTCGGAGGGCTCTTGATCCTGGGTCCGACGAATCCCTACAACAGCCCCTACCTCCACGAGCTCAAGGTGATGAACCTGAACCAGCGGGTCTACCCGGCCGGTGAGATCCAACAGGTGGCGAACTACCTCGACGCCCGTACATCGGCGAACGAAACGGTCTTCACGGCCGACTGCGTTTTCGCGGCCGTCGCCAACCGCCCCGTCCTCCTCGACCTCTCCACGCTCATCGACGACTACGCCTACCCGGCGGAGCCGTTGCGAATGGACCAGTCACCCCTCGGTCCGGCCTCGATCGGAGTGGCCCCCACGCTCTCGGAGATCTTCTCCGCTTGGAACCGTACGTATGTGCCGTTCGTCGTCGTCGGAAACCGCACCCTGAGCATGGAGTCGGTGACCCCGTACCTCGAGATCTACCTGCTCGCGCATTATCACACCGTCGCGACGTTCGACCCAGAACTCCCGTCGCAGGCGGTGGCGATCGAGGCGCTCGGAGCGGTCGCTGGTTCCCCCACGCTGGGTGGAACCATCGCTTCCGGTCCCCGTACGTCCGCCGCGGTGATCGATCCGGCGAACGGCGTCACGTACCTCGCCGATTCCTCGAACGACTCCCTCGAGATCCGTAACGCCTCGGGGACCCACTACCGGATCGACCCCGTGCCCGAGACCCCCGGGGTTTCCGCGATGCTGCTCTCCCCGTCGAACATGTTCCTCGTCGCCGCGGCCGGCACCAGCACCCTGGTCGAGTACTCGGTCGGCGGCTCCGGTATGTTGACCGTAGCCGCAACCCTCGGGGTTACAGGGCCCGTCAGCGCGATCGCGTTCGACCTCAACTCTTCAAGCCTCTTCGCGCTCGCCCCGTCCGCCGCCCAGGTACTCGAGATCAACACCTCGAGCTTTACGACGACCCGGACCTACTCGGTGCTCTCCAAGCCCTCCGCCCTGTCCGCGGGGCCCGGTCCGGACGAGATCGTCGTCGCCTCGGGCCAGCATCCGAAGGCGATCGCCTACAATCTCACCACCGGCGCGGTCGCGCAAACGTACCAGCTCCACGCGATCGCGGACCACATCGCGGTCACCGGTCGGCTGTTGGTCGCCACCGAGTGGTCGGCCCCGGAGGCGGTATGGCTGAACGCTACGACCGGTGCGCTGCTGGCCGTCGATACTACCGGACGCTCCTCCGAGGGGTTCGATATCGCCGGAGGGCTCGTCTTCGTCTCGGGGTACCTCGACGGACTCGTCACGATCTTCAGCGCGACCGACGGGGACCCTGAGGGATTCGTGCCGACCGGGACCTGTGCGGCGTCTCTTTCCTACGACCCGGCGAGCCAACTGCTGATCGCGGCGGGACCCTGTGCGCCCGGAGCTGAGGTTTGGTCCTTGGGCGCGCCGGCGGCGTACCCAATCCTCTCTCCGAACGGCACGAACGTCTTCCTGGATGGGCTGAAGGAGCTCGACCCCGCCCGCGCCGAGCTCTTCGACGGCGGGTATGCACTCGAAGCGATCCGAGGAGGATGGTCGTCGCTCACGACCGTACTGGTGACCGGACCTGGGTCGGTCCACGTAGATCCGCCCGATCTCTCTTCCGCTCTTGAGACCGACCAGATCGCCTTCACCGTCCTCGTGGTCCTCGGCTTGTTCTGCTCGGTGGCGGGCCTCGGACTCCTCGCGGCCCGACGGCCGGAGTTTTTCGTTCCGGAGTTCCCGCGCGAACGGATCGAGTGACCGGGCGGCGGTTCCGCGCGCGGCCGCGTGCAGACCTTCTCAGGAGGCCGTGAGGCGCGAATGCAGTTCCACGATGACAGCGCTTCGTGTCGACCAGCTGAGATGCGATCGGGCGGCGTTCGCCGCTTCGGTCCCCAACCTCTCCCGCAGGGAAGCGTCGACCGCTAGCCGCACGATCGACCCCGCTGCCTCCGGAACGTCCGCGGTCAGCAAGCCGCCTCGCTCTCCTTCCTTGCCCAGGTACCCCTCGGAGACCGGGGACCGGAGCGCCACGGTCGGGACTCCGGCCGCCATGTAGAGGGCGATCTTCCCGTTCGCTTCGAACGGATTCGACTTCCAAGTCACCGCGACGTCGGCGCCCGCGAGCACGCGGGGGGCCTCGTCGTACGGGACCGGGCCCATGAACCGGAATCGCGCTTCCAACCCGAGGCGTCGCACCGTCTCGCGATACCGTGGAAGGCTGAACCCCGGGAACGGAAGGCCGTAGATCCGGAACATCGCCGTGGGGATCGATCGTAGGATCTGAGGGGCCGCTTCGATCAGGCTGTCGATCCCCTGGGTCGCCGAGAGGGTGCCGACGTAGGCGATCACGAAGTCGGAGGCGGAGTCGCCGAGCTCGGCCCTGACCTCGCCTCGATAGCGAGCCCGATCCCTGGGGGAGAGGACGAACCGGTCTGGGATCCCGTCGTCGATGAAGAAGAGACGGTCTCGAAGCCCCGAGACGTTCGTCCTCAGAAGGTCACGGATCTGGGGAGAACTGACCACGACGTATCCCGCGCCGTCCTCCGCAAACCTCTCGGCGGCCGACAGCACCAAGGTAGCGAACCGATGGCCGCCTGTCCGGGCGTCTCTCAGCGCCTCTTCGACCAGGGAGCCCTGGAGGTCCAGGACGTAGGGGACCCCGGTAAGCTGCCGGACGACGCGGCCGATCAACCCGCCCTCGTGGAGGTGGACGTGGAGGGAGCGACGAACCTCCCGGCTCGAGAGGACCGCCCTCGAGAGTAGCACGTCGAGGATCGGGCGGGACGGGTGGTATCCCCCCGTAAATCCCGGTATCCGCGGACCCGCGCGAACGGTTCTCAACCCCGGCGGATCCTCGCCCGTGCCGTAAGTGAAGACGGTCGGAGGGAGGTGGGTCGCGCGCATCCCTTCGATCTCACCCAGGATCCTTGCACTGCATCCCCCCGGTGAGTAGAACGGTGTGGGCGCGACGACCGCGAACGGGCACGGCTCTCGTGGCGCGGAAGTCACGTTCGGATCGACCACGGTCGCCCACCGAGTCGGGAACCTTTCAAGCACAAGAAGGCGAAGGCTGGAGGGGCGTCGGGCCGGCCCCCGGACGCGGCCGGCGCGTGATCTGCCGAGGGTCGGCCTCCCCGGAGGAGTCCGCCCCGCCGATCGGGGTCGGAGAGAACGTCCTCGAGCTCACCGTCGCGGTGGGGTCGGGCGGCCCCGCCCACCGAACCGCCGGTCGCCGACCCGTGAACTCGTACCGGGGCGAATCGGCCCCGATCGCCCTCTGCCGCGCCAGCGACAGGCTGAAAGGGCTAGGACGAATCGTCCGGACAAGGTCGGACGTGCCACTTTCCCTGACGGCCGTCGTGGCTGAACCCCTTCTCCTGTTCGTCCTCGCCGTCCCGCTCGGCCTCGCCCTGCTCCGCGGAGCGGAGTGGACCGTCGGTCGCCCGTTCCGACTCACCGTTCCGGAACGCCTCCTCTCGGCGTTCTTCCTGACCGGGGCGTTCTTCTACGTCGTCGCGTCCCTGACGCTCCCCCTCTTCACCGCAGCGTTGGTCGTGGCGGTGCTCGCTTCCGGGGCGATCGCGATGGCGGTCCTCTGGGGGAGATCGCGGGGGCGCTCCCTCACCGCGGCGATCGCGTGGCTCCGGTCGTGGCCCGCCATCCTGCTCCTCGGAGGGACCGTCGGGCTGTTCCTCATCGAGGTGGTTCCGACGGGAACTCGGCTCCTCCCGAACGGGATCGACGGCAGCTGGGCCAGCCTGATGGTCCGAGTGATCCTCGATCACCACTCGATCCCCGCGACGCTTCGACCGTATGCCGATTACGGCCTCATCTACCCCGCGGGGGCCGCCGTCTGGATGAGCCTGCCGTCCCTTCTCTTCGGGTGGCCGGTCGTTTCGGACCCCGTCGGGCTTCCTCCCCTGTTCCTCGCCCTTTCGCTGATCGGGGCGTACTGCTGGGGCGAGCGGCTCGGCGGGGTCGGATCCGACCGAGGGCAGCGGACCGGACTCGTCTTCGCCGCGTTCTTCGGCCTGGTCGGGAGCTGGCCCCGGTTCTTCGTGGGCGGTTCGTTCGACTTCGCCTTCTCCCTGCCGCTCCTGTTGATGCTCCTCGGTTGGCTCCCGTCGCTCCTCCGAGGCCCGGTCCCCGGGTGGAAGGAGACGGCGGCGTTCGGTGCGCTCCTCGGGGTCTGCGCCGGCCTGAGCGCCGCGGTAGGGGAGCTCCTGATCCTTCTGCTCGTCGGATTCCTCGTCGCCTTCGCTCCGAGGATCGCCCGCACCGGGACCCGGTGGGGGATCCGCGTGGTCGCCATCGTGGCGATCGAGTTCGCCTTCGTTGTCCGGAGCCTGGCCGGGTTCGTGGTATGGTACTCCTACCCGTCGCATGTCCTCGAGTCCGTCGGGAGCGGTCTTCGCGCGGCGTCCCCGGTGGGACCTCCTCCCCCGACCGTCTCGCTCGTCGGAGACCTCGACCCGTTCGTCCTCTGGAAGCCGAAGATGTCCCCGTTCCCTTCGCTCGACCTCGAGCTCACGATCCTGCTCGTCGGGGGGCTGGTCGTCCTGGCGGCCTGGGCCTGGACCCCCGGCGGACGGCTCCGGCGGCTCCTCACCGACAGCGTAGTCCGCCCGGTGCTGATGACCGCCTCTATGACGTTCCTCGCCACGGCGGGGTTCGTCCTGCTCGTCCCGTCATCGATCGGAACCCCCTGGCTCGCCGGGGTCTCGAACGTCGATGAGATCTCCTACTTCCTCTTCCTCAGCTACCAGGCGCTCGCGCTCCTCCCAATCCTCCTCGCGATCGAGTTCCTCGCATCGTCGCGAGGGTCCCCGGAACCGCCCGCGGAGGCGCCGTCGGTCGCTCCGTCCCATCGGATCTATCGGAACGCCCGCCGAAAGGCGACCTCCGTTCTCTCTGCCCAGATCCTCGCCGGGCTCCTGGTGGTCTCCTCCCTCGGGGTCGGGGCGGGAGTGACCGCCCTCGACGCCCCCGGATACCTGGCGGCCCACCTCAACGATTTTGCGAACGCAACGACCGGTGACTTGGACGCCCTCGCGTGGGCCGGCGCCCATCTTCCCGACTGCTCCCGGGTGCTGGTTGCCCCCGGCTCCGCCGCAGAGTTCCTGCCCGAGTATTCGGCGAGCCACCTGGTCTTCCCGGTCCTTCCTCTCTCCGTGAACGGTTCGTACGCCCGGGCCATCGACGACCTCACGCGGGGAGTCTACTCAACCGACACCCGGGCGGCGCTGCTCGCCCTCAATATCTCTGAGGTATTCGTCACGGGACAGACGTCCGTTTCGTACCCCCCTCTTCGGATGGGCGCCCTGACCGGTTCCCCGGACTTCTCGGAGCTTTACCGTTCGGGCGATGCCGGGGTCTTCCTATTCCTCCCGGGTTCGGCTCCGGTCGATTGTCCGCCAAGCTAGCCAGTTCGGATCGATCCGTGGGAGGGAAGACCCTACCCGCCCCGGGATCGATGGTCCTCTCGCTGTGACTTGGCCCGTTGACGAGGCCTCGCGAGGATTACCCTTCGGGGGCGTCGAGAGTTCCCCCGGCGCCCGAGGGCACGCAGGGGGGCCTCAGCTCGAAGCGAACTCGTGATAGCTGTACGACTCCGAAATAAAGGAGAGCGCGAAGGTCGGGAGAGAGCCTGCGGTCGCACCGGAGGTCATCGACTCGATCAGCACGTTGCCGAAGCTGAGCTCGAGCCGGTGGGTCGAGTCCGTGATCAGGTACAGATTGAGCCAAGCGATGTGCGCCCGGAACCACAACATCTGTACCCCCGGCTGCCAGCCGAAGTCGAGCTTGAGCCCAGTGGTGCCGTTCCAGTCAAAGGCGGCGACCGGGATGTACTGGAACAGGTGTTCGACCTTCAGTTCGCCCGTATAGTAGATCAGTGGATTGGTAGCATAGTACTCGGGGTACGTCGGTCCCGTCGCGGAAGACGTCGAACCCGAGATCACCCAGTCGTCCGTCGCGGGGAGGAGGGTACGCAGGACATCCATCTGAACGAATTTGATGGTGAGCGTGACCAACGGCTGGGAGGTGTTGTCGGAGGTGCTCAGCGACATTAGGACGGAATCCTCCTCGAAGGTGAGGTTGAGGAACCGGATCGGCAGCCCGGAGTCGTTCGCGAAGCCCGTCAGCGTGATCTGGCTGAGGAGCGGATCGCCAAGGAACTGGAGCGCGTCCTGGCCGTACGGCATCGTGACGTTCAGGTACGCGTCGGCCTTGTAGGTCGCATGTTCGTTGCGCGACGCGAGATTTGGCCCGGGAGGGGTGATCGTGTAGCTGTCCAGAAGGAACCCGTGGACCCCGGCAAGGAGGTCCGGGGTATTCGGGATAGTCGACGAGGAGAACTGGAGCATGTACGCGGGGAACTCGCTCGGAAGCGGGAGCTCGATGAAGAGCCCGAGAGCGTAATTTCCGTCCCCATCGGTCGCCACCGCCTGCTTCAGGTGGGGGGCATCCACGAGGCCGGGAAGTCCGGGGGGAACGATGAAGTCGCATCCGTACACGCCGAGGCTCGACGTTGTCCCACTGCAGACGGTCGCTCCGCCCAGGGTGATCGCGAACGAAGTGGACGGGTTCAAGCCCGACCCCGAGGCGGCTACCGTGGTGCCCACGGTCCCTTGAACGGGGGAGAGGGCGAGCACCGGGCCGATCGACTCGAGCGTGAACGGGGCCGCCCCGTAGTTGAGGCCCCCGTCTTGGGCGAAGACGGTGTAGCTCTCCGCCGGCTGGTCGGCGGGGATCACGAAGCTGGTCGAAATGGACCCCGAGACGGTCGAGAGGACCGTCCCGAGGGACGAGTAGCCTGTCGCGATCGATCCGATATAGACGTTCACCTCATTCGCGTCGAAGAATCCGGTCCCGGTCACGTCGATCCGGTCGCCGTATGCCCCCGACGTTGGGTAGACCGTGAGCGTGGGGGTACCGGCCGTGATCTCGTACGCTGCCGTGACGACGCCCGAGGGCCCGTTGGCCGTGAACTCGTACATACCCACGCTGGTCTGATACACAAAAAAGGAGTTCGAGCCATTCCCGTCGATATTCGTGTAGAAGAATGGGTTCGAGTTGATCGGATAGGTTGGCACGTTCGGATTAACGAGGTCAACCGTCGGCTGCGCGTAGGGCGAGAAATTGCTCACGCTGACCTCGACCTCGCCGTACGAGGGACCGGACGTCCGGTTCAACGTGATCTTCGGAATCGGCGGACCGAGTAGGCTGGGCGACGCCGTAGAGGCTGCGGAGGAGTTCCCGGACGGATAGCTCGGGGCCACCACGCTAGAGCTGAGGAAGAACAGACCGACGACGCCCAACGTGATGAGGATCGAAGGCAACCGGGGGTGCCGGCCGCGCCGAAGGAGCATGCTGGATCCGGCGCTTCGTCCGCCGGGCACGGTCGCAAGATCCCTACCCATCATCGGTTCGGCGTTCTGAGGTCTGCCGCCGGAAGCGCCCACGCCGGCGGCTTCGCGTGGAGAACCATAACACTAGCGGACCCCGGCGGCGGTCCGGTTGCTCTTCGAGGCCAGGGCCCCTGCCTTGGATCCACTAGCGGGCGGGGCCTGTCAACCCCGGGCCGGACGTGACCTCTTCGCGCCAATAATTGAGGGAGTCCCGGATCGTCTCCTCCATCCGAAGCCGAGGGCTATATCCGAGAGACTTCAGGCGGCGGATGTCCGCTCGATTGTCCGGTTCGTCCGTCGGACGGACGAGGGCCGGGTCCCGGACCACCGCGATGGGGACTCGGGCGAGACGGACGAGCTCGTCCACGATTTCTTGGATCGAGAAGCTTTGACCGGCCCCCACGTTGATCGCCTGCTCGGGGGTTCCCTTCTCGAAGACCGTCCAAAGGGCATGGACCGAGTCCCGGATGTCCGAGATATCGCGGCGCTTGTCCAGGCTGCCGACCCGGAGTTCGGCGGGGTTGCCGGCCCGTTCGAGGGCGGCGATCTGACGGGCGAAGTCGTTGAGCGCGTCCCCCGTCTTCCCCGGCCCCGTAGTGCCGAAGAGCCGCGCCCGAACGATCCGCAGACCGAAGTTAGAGGCGTACTGGGTCGAGAGAAGCTCCTGGCAGGCCTTCGAGACCCCGTACGGGTTGGTCGGCCGGAACGGGGCGTCCTCCGAGACGGGAAGCGAGGGGGGGGCCCCGTACGCCGACGCGGAGGCCGTGAGGAGGACCCCGCGGGGAGGAGGGGTCTCGCGGAGCGCCTCGTAGAGCCGAATCGTCCCGGATACATTCGTGTCGAAGGTATCGAGCGGGTCCTTCCATGCCTTCTGGGCGTACGCCTGGGCCGCGAGATGGAAGACGGCGTCCGCCTGGGTCTCCTTTACCAGGGCCCGAACCTCCGCGACCTTGCGCATATCCAATCCGACCCACCGGATCCCCGAGTGCTTGGGCGTGCGAGAGGAGAGGTCGGTTTCGGACAGATAGGTTCCCACCACCTCGTGACCATGATCCGCAGCGAAGAAGCTTAGGTATCGGCCGATGAATCCGGACGCCCCGGTGATCAGGATCTTCATGAGAGCTCTGCGTGGGAATTACCCGCGGTTGGTTCTCCTAGACTAATAGCCCCACCCGGCGAGGCGATTCTCGACGTCCCCGTGGAACTGCTTCGAGGCGATCCGCTGCGCAGCGAGCTCCAGCGCCAGGCCCGCGAGCGCCGCGACCTCCTGCGAATCGGTGCTCTCCGGGGCGAGCGCGGGTGAATGCGGGGCGTCGGCCGCCGAGACGCGGTAGACTCGGGTTTCGGAGCGCTCCCCCGCGATCGCCTTCGTGTTCCCCCGGTATGCCGCCACGCCGAGCCAGTTGAGTGACTGCCGACGGCTCAGGGACATCCCAAGCGCCTCGCGATCTGGGATCCCATCGGTCATGCAGTAGACCGTTCGCGGGTCCGGCGAGGGAACGGGAGACAAGAGATCGCGCGACGCCGGGTCGCCAAACGTCTCCCGGCCGAGCATTCGGGCGATCGTACGGGGGATGTCGATCAGGCTCACCCACTCACTGGAGCGGACCCCGGTCGTCTTCCCACCGGGCGGCCGGACCCACATCGGGATGCGGGCGATCGGTTCATCGACCCGGAACCGGTGATACAATAGGTCCTGTTCCAGGAACGCGTGCCCGTGGTCGCTCGTAAGGACGAACAGCGTGTTCTCCCAATCGCGGTGTGCGGAGAACCGTTCGACGACCTGGCGCACGCGCCGGTCCATCGTCCAGAGGGAACGAATGTAGGCCGTGCGCAGGTGTTCGATCTGGGTGGGTCCCGGGTTCCACTGTTCGGTGACCCACCGGGCCGGGTCTTGGCTGCGGGACGCGTACGAGAGCCATCGGCCCAAGGCGACCGGGTAGCCGCCGTCCGCCAGGTACGGGGCGTGCGCCTCGAACAGGTTGACGAACGAGAAGACCGGCTGGTCCGTTCGCTGCTGGGACAGCCATCGGTCGAGCTTCTTCTCGATCCACGGGCTGACGGCGGGCATGTCGGTGTCGTACGTCCCGAGGATCTTGCCGCCGACCCGGTTCATGCCATCCCACAGCGAGGGGACGTTGCAGAGCGACTTCAGGGCGTAGTCGCGCAGCGGCGACGGGGCCGACCCCCGGACGGCCGTTGCGGCGCGGTCCACTGACGGCCCTTGCCACGCGAGAGCCGGCCCACCGAGGTTCGGCAGGCTCGGGTTCTGGATCGAGAGGAACCGGAGGAACAACTCGCGAGCGCTCCCCCAGAGCGACTCCTGGAACCCCCGCGTGAGGCCCGTGGCGGCCTGCACGTAGGCGTTCGCGGAGTACAGGGACGTGGCGTATCCTTCCCGCTGAAGGTACTCGGCGACCGTCTCGGGCTCGGGCGTGAGGATTGGGCCGAGCCGGTAGTGGGCCCCGTGGTCCCATGGGTACAGCCCCGTGAAGAGGCTCGCATGGCCCGGGATCGTCCAGCTCGCCGGGCTCACCGCTCCCGGGAACTCGATCACCTTGCTCCTCAATGAGTGAAGGAACGGCATCGCCTCGGGCTTCGCGACCTCGGCACTGAAGAGGTCGGTCCGAACGCAATCTAGAACGATGACAAGGATATCCGGCCGGGAGTTGTGTGGCTCTCCCATCGAATGCTTCCCCGGTACGTCCGCTCGGGGTGGATTGCCCGGGAACTTAACCCCTCGGGTGGAAGCCGGTCTGAGGCCGAGGATGAGCAGCACCCTAGACCGGGGAAGTTCTAGAGGGCCCGGGACGATCGAACCCCCCGGGGGGAGCTCTCGGGAGGGGTCCGCTGAGCCTCCCGGACCGCACGTGCTTCGCCGCTACTCTCCGCACCCCCCTTGGCCTCTTCCATTGAACGCGGATCCGTCAAGGGAGCATCTCGCTGGAAAACCGTGAAAGTCCCCATCGGCGAGTTAATAGACAGGCGGAACCGTGCAGTAAATGACGGCGCACGCCGCGCAACGTTCTATGGAACTCTCCAGCGAGTTGTTCGATTCGTCTACGGTGCCCCGACTCCTTGGTGAGTGCGAACCTGGATTCGACTTCTCGGGATGCCCGGACGGTGGCTCGTGAGCAGCGCGGTCCACCTTCCGCCCGAGCTCATCCGATTCCTTTCGCTCCGCGGACCTCAAAGTCTCGTGATCCGAGGCCCCCCGGGATCGGGGAAGACGACCCTGGCGGTCGCGCTGGTCGAATCGTTCCCGGGCCATCGCCTGTTCGTGTCGAGCCGGGTGAGCCGGGACGACCTGACGCTCGGCTTCCCGCTCCTCGCCCGGGACAACGGGATGCTCGAGGTGATCGACGCGAGCCGCGTCCGGGAGCCGATGCGCAAGGTGGCGACGGGCCTCGTCCGATCTCTGCAGAACCTCGTGGAAGGACCGACCAGCGGCGGGGAGATCGAGCGATTCCTCTGGCTTCCCTCCCCGATCCAGGAGGCGTGGAGCCGCTTGAAACCGGACGTACCGGCGATCGTCGTGATCGACACCTGGGATGCGCTGGTCGAGAAGTACCTCGGCGTTCCCCTCACGCCGGGGGAGGGACCTCTCCCCGACCGAATGGAGGTGGAGCGCCTCCTTCTCGACCAGATGGCCGAGTCGAAGGCGCACGTCGTCCTCGTGCTCGAACGGCCCGAGGAGACGCACCTCGATTACCTGGTCAACGGCGTCGTCACCACGCGGGGAGAGATGTTCGACGAGCGGCTCGAGCGTTGGCTCCACATCTCGAAGCTACGGTACCTTCGGGTCGACAACGCGACCTACCCGTTCACCCTGGAAGGGGGGCGGTTCGAAGCAATCACGCCGACCATGCAGATGGTCCCGCCGTCGCTCGGCGTCTACGACCAGGACCCCGATCCGAACCCGCGCTCCCTCTGGCCCGGCTCCCGGGCGTTCGCGCAGGCGTTCGGGCGGCTTCCGTTTCAGCGGCAGACGCTCGTGGAGTGCGACGACAGCGTTCCTGAGGTCGGCCCTACGAGCATCGTGCTCCCCGCCGCCACGCACACGCTGAAACAGGGCGGACGTGTACTCGTGATCCCGCCCCCGGGACTGCCCGCCGAGGAGGTCTACGCCGTCTTTGCGGTCCGAGGCTCGGCGGAGCAACTGCGCGACAATCTGCGGATCATCCAGACGAACCCGCAGGGCGCGCCGACCTCCAGCGATGTCCCGGCGATCGTCGACCCGCCAACGCCGGACGCCGAGGCCCAGCGCAGCTTCTGGGAGTTCCTGCGGGCGACGCCCACCGCCAGCCGGCCGATGCTGATCATCTCCTATGCCGAGGGGCTCGAGATGCTGCAGCCGGGGCGCGAACCGGGGAACGTCTTCTCCACGGTCGCCTCCGCGCCCCGCGAATACCTCCGCTCGACCAAGATCCACACGATGGTCATCGCGCGGACCTCCGACCCGTCCCTCTCCACCCTGCGGCGGCTGGCGTCGCTGCATATCCAGCTTCGGAACCGCGTCGGACGGGTCTTCGTCTACGGGGTTCAGCCGCACACCCCGGGGTTCGTCCTGATCCAGCAGAGCGGAGGATCAGAGGGCGGCTATGGTCTCCTGCGGGTCGTGTAAGCGCCCCCCGCCGCGACCGATCACCCGTCGGCGATCCTCGGGGCGCCCCGGCCGCGACGTTGCGCTCTGAGTCCCCGCTCCAGCCGCTTCGCCAGGATCACCTCCGTCAGGAAGACTCGAACGAACCCGAGGCCCCCCACGACCTTGCTGGCACCGGCCGTCCGGGGTTCGAATCGGAACGGGATCTCAGCGACCGAACGGTCGTGGGCCATCACGAGCAGGAACAGCAACAGCTTGTAGCCGCGGTATCCCGGGTCGAGCGGAACGTAGACCTCCCGACGGAAGGCGAAGAATCCGGAGACCGGGTCCGAGATCCGGCGGGCATCGGTAAGGAGCAGCCGTGCGAGAAGGTCCGCGAGCCGGGAGAGGAGCCCTCGGAAGGCCGACCGCTCGCCCGCCGAACCCCCGGGGGTGTAGCGGCTCGCGACCGTCAGCGAAGCGCCCTCCTCGAGCGATCGTACGAGTCGGGGCAGCAGTTCGGGGGGGTGTTGAAGGTCTGCATCGAGAATGGAGACGAACGTCCCCCGGGCGGCCTGGATGCCCTGGCACTGGGCTCGGACGGTCGTCTGCTGGCCGTCGTGGAAGATCGCTCGGAACCGAGGATCCGACGTCGTGAGCTCTTCCAGATACGGACGGCTCCCGTCGGTGCTACCGTCGTCGACGATGATCGCCTCCCAGGACGGCAAGGGTACCTGTCGGAGGCGGCCGAACAGCTCGGGGAGGTTGGCCCGCTCGTTCAGCGTCCCCAGAACGATCGAAAGGCGAGGGGCGGGAGGCGTACTTCCTGACCCGGCCCGCTCCGGATCGACCATCGGAAATGCTCTTCGCTACTTGGCCGAGCGCACGGACCAGGTCTGCAGACCCATCGGCTCGAGCGAGAAGTCCTCGACCCGGCCGCCGAGGTCCTGGACCGCCTTCGCGACCTTCGCTCGCCGCGCGAAATCGCAGAAAAGGAGTAGGTACCCGCCGCCTCCGGCGCCCGTGAGTTTGCCGCCGAGCGCCCCGGCCTCCTTCGCCCTTGAGTAGATGGCGTCGACGCGGTCGTTCGAGATCCCGTCAGTGAACTGCTTCTTCAGCTGCCAGCCCGAGTCGAGCAGGCGGCCCATCTCGTCGATGTTCCCCCGCAGCAGCTCGTTCTTCATGTCAACGGCGAGCTGCTTCGTAGCGTCCAGCGCCTCCGCGGTACCCCCGCGCTTCTCGCTGTAGCTCTGCTTCTGGCGCTGGATAATGTGGTCGGAGAACCGGGTCGTGCCGGTGTAGCAAAGGAGGAGCCGGTACGCCAGCTCGTTCGCCACGTCCGGGCGGATCTTGAGCTGGTTGACGATCGTCCTAGGGCCGTTGAACTCCATGAAGTTGAACCCTCCGAACGCTGCGGCGTACATGTCCTGCCGCCCGCCCTGCAGGCCGAGCTCCTCCCGCTCGATGTGGTAGGCGAGCTCCGAGACGTCGTACGTCGTCCACGGCTCCTTGAGATAATGCTGGAACGCGCCGACGAGCGCGACGCACATGGCGGAGGAGCTGCCGAGCCCCGTTCCGGCGGGCGCGTCAGAATGCAGGAACAACCTCAGGGAGTCCGGGGGTCCCGACGAACGGTTCGGTTTGCGCAGCACCTTGAGCGCCGCCTTGACGAGGTCGAGCTCGCCGTTGTAGACGAGGTCGCCCGCCATCTGAAAGTTGACGACCATATTGTAGTCGAGGGACTCGATCGATGTCTGGCCCTTTCCGTCCGCGCTCGCCTCGAGGGTAGAGTAAGCGAACTTGTCGATGGTGCAGTTCAGCACCGCGCCCCCCTTCTCCTCCGGATACGGGGAGACGTCCGTCCCCCCGCCCGCGAAGCTGATCCTGAGCGGGGCCTTGCTCCGGAGAATCTGCATTCCGGACCGGCGCTACCGCCAATGGCCGCTTAATCCTTCCCGCCGACCGCGTGGGGGATCGAGCCGAGGGTGCCGGCTCGGTGGACTCCGGGTCGCCCTGAACCCAGCCTACGTGGAAGTCCCGTGCACCAACAGCCCGGGGGCGAATCGGTGCAGCCAACTGATGTGGATGCCTTCAACGACCATCCAGAGGAGCACCGGAGCGACGATCAGCCGTTCCATCCCGCCGGGTCCGATCCCGAGATCGATGGAGAAGCTGAACAGGATCGTGGCCGCGAGCGAGACGACCCCGGAGACGAGGGTGTACCACCCCGAGAACCTCCATCGTTCGGGGCGGCGCATCGCGAAGGAGAGGACGAGGAATCCGAGCGCCGCTCCGACGAACGCGACGTCGGTCGCGTAGTCGTGGGCGTTCCCGTTCAGAGCGTGCGTCGTTTCGGGGAATACGCCCACGCCGATCGCGCCGGCGGCCGCGATCAGGAGGAGGAGGAGCCCCGGAGCGCGCGCCGGGTGCGCGTCGAAAGAGCTCCACACCAGGAGAAGGGAGGGGATTACGATGGCACCGAGCGCAATGACGGAAGCATCGAACAGGAGCGCCCAGGGAGAGTGGGCCCCTCCGAGATCGCTGATGTAGTTCCCCTTCAGGCTGTAGCCGGGATACCGGGACTGCACCAGGATCATCGCCACGACGAACTGGATCGATGCGATCGCGATCAGGATCCCCCCGGACCGGACGGCTCGATGCACCAGGGGCGTGAGCGAGTGGCTTGCTTCCTCCATGGAGAATCCAGGTCCCCTTCGGTCATCCGGCCCCTATAATCCCCCACGCTCGAGGAGAATCGTGTCGAACGCTCGTCCGGTGCGGGCGAAGATCGTTCTCGGAGGGATTAACCGTCCCTGTCGATGGCTCGCTCCATGCCCCGGTATGCTCGAGGGCCGGCGCTGACCGTCGACGCCGTCTGGATCCGCCGGGGGGCCGTTCTGCTCGTCCGGCGCCGGAGGCCTCCGTTCGCTGGCACGTGGGCACTTCCCGGCGGGTTCGTAGAACCGTCCGAGAGCGTGGAGGAGGCGGCGGAGAGAGAACTTCTCGAGGAGACGGGACTCCGGGGACGCAGGTTGGGACTACTCGGAGTGTACTCTGGCCCGGACCGTGATCCGCGCCAACCGACCGCGACCGTCGCCTTCCTCTTCGGCGGTCGAGGCGGGTCCCCCCGCGCCGGAGACGATGCGGCCGACGCCGCATGGATCCCTCTCGCCGCCGCGAAAGGCCTCGCCTTCGATCACGACCTGATCCTTCGCGACGCGGTCCGTCTCCAGCTACATCGGCGCCTCTAGGCGGGCGTTGATGCCGGCCGCGCTACGGACCCGATCCTCGATCTTCGTAACCTCCGGATTCCACCGGATGCTCCGTACGAGTCAGCAAGGTTATACGGCTCCCGGCAAATGGGCGACCCCCTTCTTCGGGGAGGGGGGACGGGACCGGGTCCCGGGAGTGGATGATTACGGCAGGGGACAGCAGCGGGCGCTATCGGACCAAGATCGAGGTTCTTCGGGACATCGTTCGAGCCGCTTCCAATGAGGAGCGAAAGACCCGGATCATCGGGATGGCCAACCTGAATCAAAGCTCGTTCCAACGGTACTCAAAACTTGGGCTCTCCCTCGGTCTTCTGGAACCGACCCACTCCGGGCTCACCGCAACTCCCGCGGCCGAGGAGTGGCTGTTCGCGGTCGACACGATACTTTCGAAGGGCAACGAGGTCGCGGCGGCGATCGACAGCCTGTACCGGCTCACGCAGCCGATCGCCGATGGGGGAAGGTCCGCCCCGCGGGGGAAGCCCCCGTACGATGCGGTCCAACTCCTGGCCCGCCTCGCGTGGGCCGATCTACGGCCGACCGCTCGAGGGATCTCCGGCGCCCACCAAGGAGCTGCGCGGCACGCGTACGCCCACGAGGCGGCCCTGAACGCTCGGCGGCCGGTCGGCCCGACCCGTTGAATCACCGGCGCGGAACCGTTCCGGAGGCGGGACTTGGATCGAGCGGAGCGCCTCCCGACCCTCCGGGCCGCGGCTAAACCGCTCCTTCTGTTCGCGGCGGTGTTCGTCGTCAGCCAGACGTACCTGTACGAGAGCCCGTACCTCTCGTTGCGCGCCGACCTGGCGTTCGGCCTCCTCGTTCCGGTCGCCCTGTTCGGGCTCTTCTTCCTCTGGACACGGTGGGACCGGGAACCGCTCACCTCCTACGGATTCTCCTTGCCCCGGCCCGTCCTCCCGGCGATCGCCCTCGCCGGGTTCCTGGTCCTCCTCGAGTCGATTGTCCTCCTCGAGCCCGGGTTCGGCTTCGGTTTCGCCCGAGAGCCGCCGCTCCCCCCGCTCGCCTTCGGCTACGCGATCGCCCTCGCTCCGCTGACCGCACTCGGCCAGGAGTCGGTGTTCCGCGGCTACATTTTCGACCGGCTGCTCGCCCCGAGGCGGTTCGCGGCGGCGCTCGGCATCTCCTCCACGACCTTCGCCCTCACGATCACCAATTTCCCGATCCTCCACTCCCTCAGCACGGTCGAGCTCGGGACGTACCTGCTTACCAATACCGCCCTCGCCCTGTCGCTCGGTCTCGCGCTCGGATTCTACTACTACAAATCGAATCGGAACCTCCTGGGGCCGTTCCTCCTGCGAACCGGCGGGCTCGCCGTGGCGAGCCTCTCCCCGATCGTCGCGCTCTCCGTCGGCTGGATCGACGTCTTCCTGGTCACGTTGTTCGCGGACGGGGTCCTGCTGCTCGTCGTCCTCGCCTCGCTCCGCGAGCCCCGGCTCATCGCGCACCGGTATCTGGGAGAATCATTCGGCGGCCGCCGCGACCGGTTCCTGGGTCAGCTGCGCCGGCGAAAACAGATCCGGGAGACGGTGATCATCACGATCGTCTCCGTCCTCGTCGTCGTCGCGACCGTCGTGGGGATCCCGCACGCGCTCGGCACGGAGCATCCATTCCTCGCGATCGAGACCGGCAGCATGGTCCCCACGCTGCACCGGGGGACCCTGGTCGTGATCGAGCACGTCCCGGCCGCGGCGATCACGGTCGGCACGATCGTCGCCTACTCGACGACCTGTCTACCGTCCCCGGTCGTCCATCGAGTGATCAAGATCACGAGCAGCCCGACCGGCCCCGTGTACACCACCAAGGGGGACGCCAATCCGTCCGCCGACCCGTGCCCGGTCCCCTACTCCTCCGTGATCGGGAAGGTCGCTGCGATCGTGCCGTACGTCGGGTTCTTCATTCTCTCGCCCGAGTTCACGGGCGCAACGATCGGGGTGGCGGTGCTCCTCGGAATCCTCTTCTGGCCGGGTGGCTCTGGCCGCTTCCCCCATCGGAGGCCCACGGGATGAAAGCGGTCGTCATCGGCCTGGTCGTCTTCGTGGGCCTCGCGGCATTCGCCGGCTACTGGGTCGCCGCGACGGACCACCCGACCACGACCCCGGTCGTACCCCTCTTCACCTACTCGCAGAGCGGGAAGTTCACCTATATCGCGGCGCTCGAGAACAATTCGCTCTACAATTCCACGAAGTACCTCACCCCCGGCAACGGGACGCTCTTCACGTCGATCACGTCGTGGGTGAACGTTTCGTTCGACTTCCGTATCACCACGGACAAGGACGTCAACGCGTCGAGCGTGGCGACCGTCTCGGTGTTCCTCCAGAGCCCGGCGTGGTCGAAGTCGCTCTCTACGGCGACGGTGCGCGCGAGCGAGCACGACGGTGCGTTCGAGAGCCTCTCGGCCGTCTACAACCTCAACGTCACGAATGTCACGGCGCTGGCCCTTACGATCGAAAAACAGACCGGCTACGCACCGAGCGCCTACTCGCTCGTCATCGCCCCCACGATCCGCAGTTCGGTCGGCCTCGGCGAGACCGCCACCGGCATCACCTTCTTTCCCGAATTGACCCTCAATTTCACGGCCGGGGAGATCAAGCCGTCCCCGCTCTCCTCGACGGGCGCGGGCCAGTTCGTGCCTCCCGGCGACCCCCCCGCTCCGGGCAAATCGGACGTTTCGGTCGTCGCCTTCCTCCTCATGTTCGGGGCGGTCGGCGGCGCCGGGGCGATGGGGTACCTCACGTACGTCACGCGCGACGATCGTCACGAGCCCGACCTCGCGACGATCACGCGACCGTACACCGAGGCGATCGTCGACGCCCGGGCACCCCCCTCGGCGGTGAACCTCGTGCCGGTGCGCGCCTGGGAGGACGTCGTGAAGGCGGCCGACACGCTCGGCTCGCCGATCATTCGCGTCGTCCGTTCCACCGTCGGCGAGCCCGACGACGCCGTCTCCACCTCCTTCTACGTCGTCTCGGGCACCACCGCCTTCGTCTTCGTCCACGGCTCGCAAACGCCCCCGAGCGTGTCGCCGCCTCCCGAGCTGACGGCGCGGCCGCCGACCTCCACGGCCGGCCCGAAGAGCCTCACGGCCGCCGTGCGGGAGTGGCACGACCGCTACCCGCGGATCCCGGGCGTCGACACCTCGAACTTGGACTCGTTCGTCGCGTGGAGCGACCGGATCAGCGACCGTCTGCGCTGGTTCCGACCGTCGAGCGCGCTCCGACAGGATTCGGAGGAACTTCTGCTTCGTGCGATCGGGCTCGCCCAGCGTGGCCGCCTCGACGCCGCGTGGGTGATCATGGGGCAGCTGTACTCTCGTCTGGGCCCTTGGGACTCACCGGCGAAGTCGGGAACACCGACCGCCCCCTCCGCGACCCCGCCAACCCCTCCGCAAAGTTCCACTCCGCAGAAAGCAGCTGGCCCGAACTCCTAATCCTCCACTCGAGCCGGTTCGGGAGCCTTGGGACGTCCCGACCGGGGGGGAGCGAGCTCGATGGCTCACTGGTCCGGACGATTCGGGCGAATGATACGGACGAAGGCCCCCGACCCTTCTGACCTGCCTTAACCCACCCCCCTCTATGGACACCCCGAGGCGTGAGCCTCCGGGTATAACACATGACGAACAGATGGATTGTCGGAGTACTGGGTGTCCTCGCGGTAGCGGCGCTCGTCGGAGTCGGGTACTCCGCGTTCACGGCCACGGCAACGGTGAACGGTACGGCGTCGGCGGGAACCGCGGCGATCACCGTCTCAACGAACGGCGTAGGGTCGTGCTTCTACCCGAGCGGCGCGCCCGCCCCCGGTGCGTTCAGCTTCTCCGAGAACGCCAAGAACACGGTGCTCTCCATCACGATCACCAACATGGTACCGGGCGGCATCTGCTCCACGACCGCGACCGTCACCAACGTCGGCACCGTCCCCGTCAGCCTCAGCGACCAGCTGAACTCGACGAGCGGTATCTGCGTCGGCGCGGCACTGAACTGCTACGGCGTGTACGACACCTCGGGGCTCTCCTCGTCGGCCGGCGTCTCCTCGGAGCATTCGTTCGACACCCTCGGGGCCCCGTACTCGGACGCGATCAGCGTCTACATCCCGGCGGGCTCGACCTCGGCGCCCGCGAGCGGCGTTTTCTCGATCGAGTACATCGGGAGCGCGGGTCTCTGAGCGCTTCCCGCGCTCGGAGTGCCTCCCGGGTCCGATCCCCGCGCGGGGAAGGGGCCCGATGATCGCCGCCCGGAACGCTCGGTGGCTGCTTCCCGCCGTCGCCGCGACGATCCTGCTCGTTTCGAGCGGGATCGGTTTCGCGGCGTTCTCGGGAACGGCGACCGTCAACGGCTCCGCTCATCCCGCGTCGTTCGGTCTCCTGATCACGAGCGCATCGCTCATCGGAGCACCGACCTACGTCCTCGTGAAGACGACCGTCCTGCCGTCCACCGCCGTTCAGGTATGGATCAACAATACCCCGGCACTGTCCGTCTTCAACCTCTCGGTGATCGTGAAGAACATCGGGTCGGTCCCCGCGACGAACGTCGCGTGGTCGTTCACGACGTACACCCACGGCCCCGCTACGTGCAGCGTCGGGGCGTACACCAACATCCTCACCTCGAACGACCCGCCGGGCGACATGCTCGGCCCGGGCGCTTCGTACGGCACGAACTGGTACCTCCACTCCGGATCGTTCCCCCCCAGCTGCGGCGGGGACGAGTGGCTCTCGTTCACGATCGCGTTCACCGCGAGCGCGGGAATGTGATCGGGCGAACCGCCGGTCGAGCCCGAGGACCGTGAAGCTCGTCGTCGTCGCCGCGTTCGCTGCAGCGTTGCTCGCCTTGGGCGGGGTCGCCTTCGCCTGGGATGGGGGCGACGGATGTCATGGCGACCACGGCGGGGGATGCGACTCGCAGCCGAACATCGAGTGGGTCTCGCCGACCAGCACGATCGGCGGCCCCCATACCGTGCACTGCTCGGTCACCGTGACCTCCGCGACCCTGACGGTGAGCGCGACCGCCCTGTACCCCGGAACCAAGTGCTGGCTGAATGCGACGCTCGAGAACACGGGGGACGGCCCGGTGCAGCTCGTCCCGCACATCTCGGCGACCCTCCCGCACGGCTGCACCTTGTTCACCTACGCCGACAATCTCCTCTCCGCCTCCCCGGAGGTCACCCTCGCCCAGGGCCACACGTTCGCCTACCTGGCCATCTACGGGCTGGGAGCCACCGCGGGGAACTCGTGCGAGAAAGTGATCGCTTCGTTCCAGGTGACGATCACCGCGAGCGGCAGCCCCTCCTGCCAGGGGTTCCCGTTCAACCCGAAGATCACGCAGGACGGCGGCTGCTGCGGCTAGGCGGGCCGAATCCGCTCGGGTGACCGGGCGCCGGGGCCGGTCGGTCCGTCACGGCTTCGCTGGAGGGAGCGCCACGGGCCGGGGACCGACCCCGGACCGGTCCTTCCCGCGCGACCACGAGAGGGCCGCCGCGGCCACGAGCACCACCGCCGACCCGTACAACGCGGTGTGCAGGCCGTTCAGGAACTGCTGACCGTCGGCTCCCGAGAGGGTTCCGACTCCCAGGAAGACCGCGTACGCCACGGGGCGCGGGACACTGGCGGCGGCGATCGTGAGCGTGAGCACGAAGCTCAGCAGGGTCCCGACGTTCAGCAGGGTCCCTCGCAGGCCACTGATCGACCCGAACGTCTCGGGCCGCGCCTGGCTCATGATCGCCGTCGTGTTCGCGGGGAAGAACATCCCGATCCCAACCCCGCTCACCAGGGAGACGATCGGGATCCATCCGAGCCACGTCGTCAGGCCCATCTGAGCGTACGCGAGGACCGCGACGATCATGAACCCGATCCCGGCGGTCGAGAGGCCCCGAGGCCCGAGCCGGTCGACCTGGCGGCCCATCGTCGGTCCGGCGACCGCGCCGACGAGATACCCCGGGATCAAGAGCAGGGAGGCATCGAGCGGCGTCAGCCCACGGATCCCCTGGAGGTACAGGGTGAGCAGGAAAATGACCGAAAGGTAACCGATGCTCTGCAGCAACCCGGCGGCCAGCGAGAAACCGAGGAGCCGTTGCTTGAGCTGCCGCAGGTCGAGCATCGGGTCGGGGTTGCCGAGCTCGAGGTAGGCGAACAGGGCGAACAGCCCCGTGCCCACCGCGAGGCAGGCGAGATAGAGCGTGCCGAGTCCATACGCGGCGATCTCGACCCCACCGTAGCAGACGAGCGCGAGGGCCGCCGAGAAGGTCACGCACCCGGGCACGTCGAATCGCGCCGGGCGGGCCGCCATCACGGGGAGGAGTCGGAACCCGAGGACGGTGGCGACCACTCCGATCGGGATGTTGATGAAGAAGATGTATCTCCAGCCCAGTTCGGTCGTGATCACTCCGCCGAGCAGGATGCCGAGGATCGCCCCGACGCTCCAGCCGAACGTGAAGAACCCGAACGCCCGACCTCGGCGTTCCGGCGGAAAGACGTGGGCGATCAAGGCGCCCGCGTTGGCGATCATCATCGCCCCGCCGATCGCCTGGAGCGCCCGGGCGCCGATCAGGAACGTCGCCGAGGGGGCGAGACCGCACAGAGCCGAGCCGACCGTGAAGACCGCGAAGCCGAGATTGTAGACTCGGGAGCGGCCGAGGAGGTCCCCCACACGACCGGCCTGGGTCGTCAGCGCCGCGGCGATCAGGAGGTAGATGAGGATCGTCCAGATGATCGATCCGAGGGGCGCGGCGAGGTCCCGGGACATCGTCGGCAGCGCCAGGACCACGATCGTGCTGTCGACCGCGACCATCACTGTCCCGAGGGTGGTCAACAGTAGGAGCGCCGCTTCTCGGCGAGCGTTGAACGCCTCGGTCGTCGGAGCCACGGGATAGGAGGGAGAGATTCCGGTCATGGTTGCGATCTAAGGTGAGTTCTCGGGAGCACCGAAGCGGGCGAGATAACGGGACGGGATCCCAGAACGACCCGGGGCGCGACCGCCCCCCTCGCCGGAGGTCCTCCGTCGGCCGCCACGGTCATAATCCGGGCTCCACTGGGTCACCGTGGCCGGCGCCCATATCGACCTCGCCCACGAGGTCCACCCACATCCTACGCTGCTCTCCGACTTCATCCTCGGCAGCCAGGACGGCCTCGTCAACGTCCTGGGGATCGTTCTCGGCCTCACGGCGGCCGGGACAAGCTCGAAGATCATCCTCATCGCGTCGCTCGCGGCACTCGCCGCCGAGTCGATCTCGATGGGAGCGGTGGCGTACACCTCGACCCTGAGCCGACGGAACCTGTACGTCTCGGAGGTCCGTCGCGAGATGCAGGAGATGCGCGACGTCCCCGAGATGGAGCGAGAGGAGGTCCGGGTCGTCCTGCGGGAATGGGGCTTCGTGGGCCAGGAGGTCGAGACGATGCTCCAGATGATCGAGGCGAAGCCGAAGGCATGGCTCGACATCATGATGGCGTTCGAGCTGAACCTCGCCGAAGTAAAGCCCGAGCAGGCACGCAACAGCGGACTGATCGTGCTCGGCGCCACGGTCGTTGGATCGATCGTTCCCCTCCTTCCCCTGCTCGCCGGGATCCGACCGCCGGCGCACGCCGCGATCGTGGCCGTGCTCCTGAGCGCGGTGGGGCTCGCCGTGATCGGATGGTACGAAGCGCGCGTCACCATGGGCTCGATCTGGGTCAACGCACCACGAATGATGCTGATCGGTCTCGGCGCCGGCCTCGCAGGGTTCCTCGTCGGCCACTTCCTCGGCGTCGCCTAGTGCCCCGTCCCCCCCGGTGGGTGGGCCGAGGGTCGATCCCACCGTGGATTCGATCGGGCCTGCTAAGGGCGATGCGGAGCGTAGGCCTCGCCTCGCCCCACCCGGTGGAGTTCGAACCGGCGAACGCTCGCCGACGGGCCATTGGGAATGGGGTCGCGAGGAGCGCGGTCGGACCGACGGGCCAGGTATCCCACCCCCCGGGGGAGTTACAAGTAGCCCCGCCACCATCGGTCCCGGCCCATGTCGGAAACCCCCTCGCAGCTGCAACGCGACGCCGCTCGCAACATCGTGACCAAGTACCTCAAGGTGCGACCGGGAGAGAACGCGATCATCGAGTCCTGGGACCACACGATTCCAATGGCCTCGGCGATGGTCGATGCGGTCCGCCGGGTGGGCGGCAGCGCCCTCCTCGTCCACGAGAGCGAGGACGCGTGGTGGCGCGCGATCGAGCGGAAGCAGAGCAAGCTCCTCGGCAAGTCCAGCGCCCCGGAGTGGGCGGCGTTGAAAGCCGCGGACGTGTACGTGAATTTCTGGGGTCCGGGCGACACCGATCGCATCGAGAAGATTCCCGATAGGCCCGGCAACGAAGCGTTCGCTTGGAACTGGCCCTGGTACGCGGTCGCCCGAAAGGCGGGGCTCCGCGGAGTGCGGATGACCACGGCGTTCGCGACGGAGGGACGGGCCAAGGAATGGGGCGTGGACCTGGCGAAGTGGGAGGAGAGCATGCTGCGGGCATCTCTCATCGACCCGGAGGAGACGGCCCAACGCGGGGCTCGGCTCAGCCAGGCGTTCGCCGGCGGGAAGAAGGTGCGGATCACCCACTCCAACGGAACCGACCTGGAAGTCGCCCTGGCCGGGATCCCTCCACGATTGCTCGACGGCAGACCCCACCCCTATGGCAAGGGAGATTCCCCATCGGGCATGCTGCAGCAGGTCCCCTCCGGAATCGTCGAGGCGGCCCTCGACTCCAAGACCGCGGAGGGGAGCTTTCGCGCCAACCGCCGGACCAATATCTGGTGGAACTGGCACGCCGGGGGAACGCTCGAATTCGCTGACGGTGAGCTTGCCTCGTACTCCTTGGAGGAGGGAGAGGAAGAGTTTGCCCGCCAGTACAAGAAGGGCACGGCGGGCAAGAACCGTACCAGCATTCTCAAACTCGGGCTGAACCCGGCCGTCAAGGACGTTCCCAACTTGGAGACCGTCGAGGGCGGCTCTGCTTCCCTGCAAATCGGGGGGAACCGGGGTCTCGGGGGCACCAACGGATCGAATTTCTTTAGCTGGTTTTCGCTCGCCGGCTCCGAGATCGCGATCGACGGGACGACCGTCATTCGCGCCGGAAAGTTCCTTTAGAGGCGCATCCCGCTCGAGATGTACAGGACGCGAATCGGTCCCCCCGGGGATTCGAAAACGCCCCGAAGGGCGAGGCGGGGCGGGGACTCCCGCCTAGATCGTCCGGCCGCCCCACGCCGACTCGACCCGGGGCGTGGGGCGGTGCCGGAAGCCCGACCAACGGGCGTTCCGGCCCTCGTGGCGTAGACAAGCGGCGCACCAAATGACGACTTCGCCGCGGGAGGCTAGTTCGGGAGTGGGAACGTGGGCGGCGTCCGGGTGGCCGCACCTCCGCGCGAGACAACGATGGACGCCTCGGTGGGGTACGGCCGGACCCATGACATGAGTCAATACGCATTGATGCGTATTAAACCTGTTGGAATGGGCTTCGCGTGGGCGAGGGTCCGGAGGGGTAGCGCCCCCCCGGGCCGGGGGCCGGGACTACTTTTCCGTCAGCCCGGCGCGAGAGCGCAGGGCGTGATAGAAACCACCGAAGCTCGTCGCGGTCGGGGTCCGAAGACCCTGGACGCGCATCTGCTCGCGGACCTCTTTCGCTCCCTGGCGAAGATCGAGGGTCTTCGCGGAGTCGTATCGGTACTGGAAGGTGCCCGAGGGGCCGTGCGGGAACGGCTCCCAGTCGCGCGGCGTGGTCGTGCGGAGATCCTGGGGTCTCTTCCCGTCGGTCGGGGAGAACGGCGGCAGCGTGAGGTGCTCCTCGGTCAGCCAGAGCATCGTCGCGTCGCGGATCGCCTGGGCGGTCGTCTCGTCCAGCGCGCCCGGGGCGACCTGGGCTTGGACCCAGCCGACCAACGCGTCGAACGTCTTCTCCGCGTTGTCCTCGAGCATCTGCAGCACTGCGAGCCGGATGGCGCTGCGGCGCAGCTGGTGAATGCCGGTGTCGCTGAGGCGGTAGTCCGCCGTCAGGCCGAGCAGGCTTTCCGCGTTGTCCGCCAGGTCGGCGAGCGAGAGGACGAACAACGGCGTCGCCGCCTCGTCCGGAGAGACGAACCAGAGGGAGAACTCGCGGCCGTTGGTGAGGAGGACGAGAGGCACTTTCGCTTCCTTCGCTCGTTCGGCGACGGGACCGACGTCGCGGACGTTCGCCGTCCGCTCGCGGACCTCGAGGAAAAGGCCCGGCCGCCCCTCGGTGTTCAGGAGCGCATAGTCGACCGGCTCCTTGCGGGAACCCGAGGTGTAGTCGAGGTAGACCTGACGCTTGTCGTGGGGGTCCCAGCCGAGGGAGGTAAGGAACGGATTAACGATCCAGTGACGGATCTGTTGCTCGGTCGCATCCTGAACATCGCGAAGCACTTCCCCGGCGACCTGGCTGAAATCGGCCAGACGACGGCTGAGATCGACGGCTTCCATCGCGTCAAGCGATGCAAAGTGGGCCGCTTAAAACTACCCTCGCCCGAGAGAAGGGGCGGCGCTCCCTCGGTTAGCGGCTCCTCGCGCGGCTCAGGCGCCGTCGGAGACCCGGGAGGACGGTCGGACGCCGAGCCGAGCGGCTTCCCGATCCAGGAACGGTTCGATCGGGTCGAGCGGACGGTCGAGGCCGTCGTAGGCCGCCACTCCCAGGCGGTCGGAGAGCAGCCACTCCACCTCGTAGGCGTAGAGCAGCGAGGAGCCCACCGCTTCCAGCAGACGCGCGAGGCGCATCGAGCCGGCCGCAGACAGCCGCAGGTATCGGGGGGATCGATGGAGCGCGGCGAACATTCGGTCTCCAAGGGCGCGGTACGTCCACCGAGTCGGACCGCCGATCGTGACCGTCCGACGGGCCCCGCGCTCTCCTTCGATACGGAGCGCGCGAGCGAGGTCCCGCGTGCTCAGCGGGCTCAGGTGATACTCCCCGTCCCCGAACAAGGGCAGGCGTCCGTACCGATGGATCGTTCGGAGCATGACGGTGGCCAGCTTGTCGTGCGGTGCGAAGAGCATCGTCGGCCGAACGATCACGAAGTCGAGCTCGCTGTGGGCCAGGTGCTGGTCAACTTCCCTTCGATAGGTGAAGTACGGCAGCGATCGTTCGAGGTGTTCGGGGGCGTCGGGAACGCTCATTTGAACGAATCGACGGGTGCCCGCGGCCGACGCCGCGTCGATCAGTCGCCGGAGCCCGGCGGCCAGCGGCCGGAACCGGCGGACGCCCCCATGGCGATACCACGCCAGGTTGAGGATCGTGTCGACCCCCTCGAGCAACGGCGCCCAGTCAGGGATCGTCGTCGCATCGCCCGGGAGGAACTCTACCCCGGAACGGCGCTCGGATTCGATCGGGTGCCGGTGGACCGAACGCAGGCGTCGGTCGCCTCGGAACTCGTCGAGGACGGCCCGACCGACCAGACCGCCACAACCACCGACCACGAGGAGCCGGGGCACCGGTGCGCCGGGGTCGATCATCCCGTCCGTTCGGCCGCGGGAGCCCGAATCGACACGTCGACCACCGCCGGAGGGTCCGCAAAGATCTCGTTCCACGCATCGACCAAGGGGATCCGCACTTCCGCGAGCCCCACCGGTCGGCCCAACTCCTTCTCCAGGGACGTCATCACGGAACCGTCAAAGCCGCACGGATGAAATCGGTCGAACGCCGCGAGATCCGGGTTCACGTTGAGGGCGAACCCATGCAGTGTCACCCAGTGGTCCACCG
This sequence comes from Thermoplasmata archaeon, assembly GCA_049285595.1. GTDB lineage: Archaea > Thermoplasmatota > Thermoplasmata > Lutacidiplasmatales > UBA184 > Lutacidiplasma. Next base: position 15,559 of record JBAQAF010000030.1, on the reverse strand, counting down.
CGATCCCGATCGAGCCGATCTTGCGCTTCCCGTCGACCCACACCCCGGGTTGCCCGGCGACGTGGCCGGCGGTGACGCCGAGCGGAGCGATCGATCGGGCGACGAGGGCCTCCAGATCTCGCACGAATCGCCGGACATCCCGCCCCCGATGGTCGAGGTCGACGATCGGGTAGCCGACCTGCTGACCCGGACCATGGTACGTCGCACGGCCCCCCCGTTCGACGGCCACCACGGGCAGGCCGCTCGAAGCCGCCGCGCCGTCGTCCCCTTCGACGCCGACCGTCACGACCGGCGGGTGCTCCACCAGAATCAGTGCATCGCCGATCCGACCCGCACGCCGCTCCCGCACGAGGGTGCGCATCGCCTCGAGCGAGGCGACGTAGTCGCGGCGGCCCCAGTCAATGACCTGCGGCATCGGCCCGCCGCCGCGCAACGTGCATCGGCTCGCCGAGCCACAGGAGCGCGGCTTCCTGAAGCGCCTCGGAGAACGTGGGGTGGGGATGGATCGTCTGCGCGAGGTCCCGGATCGTCGAGCTCATCTCGATCGCGTGCGCGGCTTCCGCGATGTATTCGCCGACCGATTCGCCCGCGGCATGGACGCCGAGCAAAAGCCCGGTCTTGTCGTCGCCCACGATCTTGATCCAGCCGGCGGTCGCGTGGCTGGCGTGCGCGCGGCCGAGGGCAGCATACGGGAATCGGGCGTCCCGGGCTGCGAACCCGCTCGCCTCGGCCGCCGCGCGAGTCAGCCCGACCGTGGCGAGCTCCGGGTCGGTGAAGACGACGGACGGCATCGCCCGGAAGTCGAAGCGGGTCGGAAGGCCGGCGATCGCCTCGGCGGCCACGACCCCTTCCCGGTAGGATTTGTGCGCGAGCATCGGCGGGCGCGCGACGTCGCCGACCGCATAGATGTGCGGGACGTTCGTCCGCATTTGGGGGTCGACCGGTATGAACCCGGTCTTCGGATCGACCGTCACCCCCGCCTCGTCGAGCCCCAGATCGCGGCTGGCGGGTTTCTTTCCAACGGTCACGAACAGAAGCTCCGCCTTGAGGGTCTCCGGCCCGGCGGGTCCCTCCACGTCGAGGGCGAGCGGGTCGCCGCGACCGAGCTTCGTCGCCTTCGTACCAACCCGGATCTTCACGCCGAGCGCCTCGAGCGCCCGAGTGAGCTCGCGGGAAAGGTCGGGGTCGACCCCGGGAAGGAGCTGGGGAAGCAGCTCGACGATCGTGACGTCCACGCCCACGCGCGCGAGGAACTCCCCGAGCTCGCAGCCGCTCACGCCCCCGCCGAGAACGAGCAACGACCGCGGAAGACGCTTCAACGACAGAAGTTCCCAGGCATTGACCACCCGCTCTCCGTCCGTCTCGAAGCCGGGGATCGTCGCGTGGACGGCCCCCGTCGCGATCACCGCCGAGGCGAAGTCGACCCGCTCGTGCCCTCCGTCCGGAGCGCTTACGTCGAGGCTCTTCGGTCCGGTGAACCGTCCCTCCCCGGGAAGAACGCTCGCCCCCGCCGCTTTGAGGAGCGTTTGCACGCCCTGGCGCTCCTTCGCGACGACCGTCTCCTTCCATCGCATGGTGGCCGCGAGGTCGAACGTGGCGCTCTCGGCGCGCACCCCGATCTCAGGCCCTTCGGCGACGATCGCACGGTACAGCTTGGAGGCGTGGATGAGGGCCTTCGACGGAATGCAACCGCGGTTCAGGCACTCCCCTCCGAGATCGGAACGCTCGACGACGAGCGCCTTCTTGCCGAGCTGGCCGGCCCGGATCGCTGCCATGTACCCTCCGGGGCCGCCGCCGAGGACGACAACCTCCGTTGCGCGCGCATACGTCCCCGCCACGGTCCGTCTATCCTCCTCGGGCGGCGCGGGAAGGAGCGGTCGAGGAGTAGACGTCTTCGGTGAGGGTCTCGGGCGAGGGCGGGGGAGTCGCTTCCGCGGTCTCGATCGCGGCCCGTACCTCGCGCTCGGCGTCGTCTACGATCGTCCTGCGAAGCTCGGGCGTCAGGAGACCGAGCGAGGAGAGCCACTGGTCCAGGCGGTCGAACGGGTCGTGGGCGCGGGCCCGCGCGGCCCAGTCGGCCGGCTGGTAGCGGCCGGGATCGTCCGAGCTCGAGTGGGGAGTCATTCGGTAGAGAAGGAACTCGATCATCTCGGGGCCGGTGCCGCCGCGGATGCGACCGAGCGCTCCGGACAGAGCAGAGTACGCCGCCACGAAATCGGTGCCGTCCACCCGGGCTCCCTCGAACCCGTACGCCCGGGCTTTGGAGGCCAGCGTCGCGGACCGGGTCTGGCGTTCGACGGGGATCGAGATCGCCCACTGGTTGTTCGTGCAGCAGAACAGCACGGGGAGGCGGAAGACCCCGGCGAAATTGAGACCGGCGTGGAAATCGTTCGAGCTGGTCGCCCCGTCCCCGAAGAAGGCGAGCGCCGCAGCGGAAAGATGGTCGCGCCGGAGCCCCCACGCCGTCCCGACCGCGTGCGAGATCTGGGTCCCGATCACGGACGACATCGAGACGTAGTGCACCTCCCGGGCGCTCGGATGGCACGGCATGTTCCTCCCTTGCGCCGGGTCGAGCGAGTCAGCGAACAGGTGGTGGACGTACGTGGCGAGCGAATGCCCCCGAACCAGCGCGACCAGCTGTTCTCGCAGCCCGGGATAGACCCAGTCGTCGGCGACGCTCACCAGTCCCGCGGCGACGTTGACCGCCTCCTGGCCCGTCGCGGCGCCGTAAAAACCGACTCGGCCCTGGCGTTGCAGTCCCTGCATCCGGGCGTCGAGCGCCCGGCCGAGCGCCATCCATTGGAATCCTCGGAGCGTGATCTGCTTCCACGCGGGTCCGAGGGCCGAGGCGACCTCACCCTCTGTGTAGCGGAGCGGCTCGACCGCGGGACCGTCCGTCATGCCACGTCGGCGAACAGCTGGTGGGGATCCTCCAGGAACGCCTTGACGACCGCGAGGAACTGGGCTCCCTCGAGACCATCGTTCATCCGGTGGTCGAGCGAGACGGAGAGGTTCATGAGGTCGGCCGGACCGATCGTCCCGTCCGGCCGGTAGATCGGCCGTCGCACGATCCGGTGCACGCCGAGGATCCCGACCTCGGGGTAGTTCAGGATCGGTGTGGCGAGGACTCCTCCGAGCGCGCCGAGGCTCGTGATCGTGAACGTGCTGCCCGTCAGTTCCTCGCGGGTAAGCTTACCGGCGCGAGCTCGTTCGGCGAGCTCCGTGATCTCTCGCGCGAGCCCGCTCAGGTTCTTCGAGTCGGCGTTTCGGACGACCGGGACCATGAGGCCGTCCGGGGTCGCGGTCGCGATGCCGATATGGTACTTCGATCGGAGGACCAGCTCGGAACGGGCATCGTCGACGGTCGCATTCAGGCGGGGGTGCGCCTTCAGACCCGCGACGACCCCTTTGATCACGAACGGCAGGTAGCTCAGGTGAACCCCCTGCTTCTCGACATGCTTCGCCATCCGATCCCGGAACCGGACGAGCTCGGTCGCGTCGACCTCCTCCACGTAGGTGAAGTGCGCGGCGCGGTGCACCGACTCGGCCATGTGCTCCGCGATCACGCGGCGGATCCCTCGGATCGGAATCCGTTCGCGGATCTCGCTATCGGGGATCGACGGCGAGGAGGGTGCGGAGGCCGACAGGTTCCCCACGGAGGCCGGAGCTGTCGGAGAGGGAGCGATCCCGGTCGGCGAGGAGGGCACGCGGGAGGATCCTGTCCCCAGGTCCTGCTCGGTGATGCGGCCCCCCGGTCCGGAGCCTTTGACCGTGGCGAGGTCGATCCCGCGCTCGGCGGCGAGGCGGCGTAGATAGGGCGTTGCGAGTGCGCGGTCCGGAGTCGTGGGATTCGTAGCGGCGGCGGGGGGAGCCGGTCGGACGGGACTCGCGGTGGTCGGCGGAGGCGAGGCACCGAGAACCAGGGGGGCCGCCGTCGGCGAGCCCCCGCCGGCAACGTCGAAGGTCACGAGAAGCCCACCGACCTTGACCTTCTCCCCGACCGCCGCGTGGATCCTGGCGATCTTCCCGGTCTTGGGGGACGGGATCTCCACGTTCGCCTTGTCGGTAAGAACGCTGACGAGTGGTTGATCTTCCTGGATCGCATCGCCTTCCTTGACGAACCACTGGACAACCTCGCCCTCCGCGACGCCCTCGCCGATATCCGGGAGGCGGAACTCGTACCCCATGCGACCCTCTCCTAAGCGGCGACCGCGGCCCGCGCGGCGGCGAGGATCCGATCGGTCCCGGGAAGATAGACGTGTTCGAGGGCGTACGGGAACGGCGTATCATACCCGGTCACTCGCGCGATCGGGGCCTTGAGCGAATAGAGCGCTTTCTCGGCAAGGATCGCCGCGAGCTCAGCCCCGAAGCCGCAGAACCGCGCCGCCTCGTGCACGATCACCGCCCGGCCCGTCTTCTCCACGGACGAGATCACCGCACGCTCGTCCAGCGGAACGAGGCTTCGAAGATCGATCACCTCGGCCGAGATCCCGTCCTTCGCGAGCGCCTCGGCCGCCTCCGAGGCCGGTGGGACCATCGCGCCGTAGGCGAACAGCGTGACGTCCGTGCCTTCCCGCACGATCCTCGCCGTACCGAACGGGACTCGATGGTCGCCGTCCGGGACCTCCCCGGTCACCGATCGGTAGATTCGCTTGGGTTCGAGGAAGATGACGGGGTCCTCGTCGTGGATCGCGGTCAACAGAAGGCCCTTCGCATCGGCCGGGGTCGACGGCACAACGACCTTCAACCCCGCGGTGTGGCAGAAGTACGCCTCCGTGCTCTGCGAGTGATAGAGGCCCCCCTTGATCCCGCCCCCGTACGGCGTTCGGATCACCACGTGACACGGGAACTGGCCCCCCGAGCGGTAGCGCATCTTGGCGAGCTCGCTCACGATCTGGTCGAACGCCGGATAGATGAAGTCGAGGAACTGGATCTCGGCGACCGGCTTGAGCCCGTAGAGCGCCATTCCGATCGCCGCGCCGACGATGCCGGTCTCCGAGAGGGGGGTATCGACGACTCGGTCGCCCCCGAACTCCTTGAACAGGCCCTCTGTCGCGCGGAAGACGCCCCCGTTGATCCCGACGTCCTCGCCGAGAACGAGTACGTCCGGGTCGGAGCGCATCGCCTCGAACAGACCGCGATTGACGGCTTGGACGAGGGTGAGTTCGGTCACGGGTGACCCGCCCCCTTCGGGAGCATCGTCGCGGCTTCGTTGCGCTCGACCTCGAGGCGGTACGGGACGGTCGCGTACACATCCTCGAAGATGGAGAGTGGATCGAGCGGGGCGACCGCTTCGGCCGCGGTCACGCCGGCCGCGATCGCCGCGCGCGCGTCCTCCCAGATCTTCGCGTCCCCCGCCTCGTCGAGGCGCGCCGACTCGATCAGCCCCATCTTGGCCCGATGCAGCGGGTCCCGGCCCTTCGCCGCCTCCACCTCGGCGTCCGGACGGTAGCGGCGCGGGTCGTCCGACGTCGAGTGCGGGCCGAGCCGGTAGACCTGCGATTCGATCAGGGTAGGGCCCCCCCCGGCGACCGCGCGGCGGCGAGCCGATCGGACGGCCGAATAGACCGCTCCCAGGTCGTTTCCGTCCACGACGACCCCCGGAAACCCGTACGCATCGGCCTTCTCGGCGAGCGTGGCGCTCCGGGTCTGACGGTCGCGCGGCAGCGAGATCGCCCACTGGTTGTTCTGACAGAAGAAGACGACGGGGGCCGAAAAGACCCCCGCGAAATTGAGCCCCGCGTGAAAGTCGTTCGAGCTGGTCGCCCCGTCGCCGAAGTAGGTGATCGCGACGATCGGGGCCCTGCGGCGCGTCGCTCCCATCGCCGCGCCGACCGCTTGGGTGATCTGGGTGCCGATCGGGCTCGAGGCGGAAACGAAATGCTGGTCGGCGAAGGCGAAGTGGTTCGGCATCTGACGACCTCGCGAGCGGTCCTGAGCATTCCCATACAGTTGATCGAGCACGGCGCTCAGCGGAGCCCCGCGCACCAGCGCGACCGCGAGTTCTCGGTACGCCGGAAATACCCAGTCGTCGCGCTCGAGGGCGAGCGCCGAGCCGACGAGCGACGCCTCCTGACCGGCGTGAGGGGCGTAGAATCCGATGCGGCCCTGGCGCTGCAGGGAGAGGCAGCGTTCGTCGAGGGCCCGGGCGAGCACCATCGTCCGGTACGCTTCCAGGCGGCGCGACTCCGGGAAGGGGTCGGAATCCGCGCTGGTCACGACCGTGGGGGAGGCGCTCTCCGACATCGAGCTCCGGCGCGCGCGAGGGGCGCCTCCGATTATAACCTTACATAGAGGTGGGGCCCGCCCCGGCTGCGCCGCTCCCCCCGGCGAAACGGCTCCCTTCGGACCGTTGCGAGTACCTTCCGCGCGGGTAACGGTCTTTTGTACGGGTGGGGAGTCCGCGCCGCCCCGAGGTAATCGATGCCGGTATCCTCCCCTGCCATCGAGACGATCGGCGTACGCCGGGTCTTCGACAGCCGCAAGGGGTTCCTGTTCCGAGAAGTGACCCACACGGAGGCTCTTCGGGGGGTCGACCTCGTCGTGGAACGGGGCTCGATCTTCGGGCTCCTTGGGCCGAATGGCTCGGGAAAAACGACGTTCACGAAGATCCTCTCGACGCTCCTCTCCCCGTCCGGAGGGAAGGCGCTCGTGCTCGGCCACGACGTGACGACGGAGACGGCGTGGCTTCGCCCCCGCATCGGGCTCGTGCTCGGGGGGGAGCGCGGACTCTACAATCGGATCAGCGGCCGGGAGAACCTGCGGTACTTCGCCGATCTGTACGGCCTCCCGACCGCCGAGCGGGAGAAGCGGATCAACGAGGTCATCGAGCGGGTCGATCTCGTCTGGGCCGCCGATCGGCGGGTGGAAGAGTACTCCCGCGGCATGAAGCAGAAGCTGCACATCGCCCGGGGGATCCTGCACCGTCCCGAGATGCTGTTCCTGGACGAGCCGACGATCGGCCTCGACCCGAAGAGCGCCCGCGAGACCCGCAAGCTCGTGCGCTCGCTCGTCACGGACGGTGTGACGATCTTCCTGACGACGCACTATATGTTCGAGGCCGAGGAGCTGTGCCCCCAGATCGCGGTCCTCTCGAAGGGCCGTATCGTCGCTCGGGACACGGTCGACGGCCTGCGCAAACTGGTCGGAGGGGACCGAACGCTCGAGGCCGAAGCGTACGGATTCGAGGACAAGGAGCTCGACCTCATCCGCCGTCTTCCCGGCGTTTCCAAGGTCGTGAGCGAGGAGTACGGCCCGTCTATACGGCTGACGATGCGCGTGCGGACGCTCGAGACGACGCCCGATGACGTGGCTCGGGCCTTGCCGGGACACCCCGAGCTGTCCGTCCGGGAGCGCCGCACTTCGCTCGAAGACGTCTATCTCGACCTCGTCGAGGAGGGGGCGCGGTAGATGGCGATCGCCCACGCGGAGTACTCGGCCCGTCGCGGGGTGAGCGCATCGCTGCGCCTCGCCGTCCTCCAATTCATGGCGGACCCCCAGTGGCTGGTCCCCTCGATGATCGCGCCGGTGATCTTTGGTCTCGTCTCCTTCGAGCTATTCGCGGGGTACGGGGGGCCGTACTACCTGATCTACGCGATCCTGGGCGCCGGCATGATGAGCATGTGGGGCCAGACGCTCTACGGCAGCGGCTGGGCGACCGGTCAGGACCGGGTCTTCGGGACGCTGGAGCCGACCATCCAGTCCCCGACCCCGTACCTGTACGTGGTCCTCGGTCGGGTCCTCTGGAACGTCGTCTCGGGGCTCATCGGAGGGCTGATCGTCTACATCGTCGTGGTCGCGGCGGCGGGCCAGATCCCCGCGGTGACGAACCCCGTCGGATTCGCGCTTCTCTTCATCTTCGTCATGCTGACGCTGGCGGCGGTCGGTGTCGTCTTCGCAGCGTTCTACGTGTACACCCGGTACGCGGGATTCATTCAGAACATAGGGGAGTTCGCATTCTACGTCGGCACGGGCTGTATGTTTCCCGTGGTGATCCTCCCGTTCTTCGCCTGGCCGGCCTCGCTGTTCTTCCCTCCGACCTGGGCGCTCGACGCGCTGCGCTACCTCGCGATTCCGGGGTACCAAGGGTTCGGCTGGGGTTTCTGGTGGGATCTCGCGGGGGCGGTCGGGACGACGGCGATCTATCTGGGGATCGCGGGGTCGATCTTCCACCGGGTCGAGAAGCACGTCCTCGAAGAGGGGAACCTCTCCGACTACTGAGCCGACGATGACCGATCACGTGGTGTACCGGCCCTCCTTCTGGAGGAACTTCTGGACGAATGCCGTCATGGCGCCGCGGACGAGCCTCGGCTTCATGCGCGTTGACTTCGTCTTCGGTACGATCTTCATCATTCCGTTGACTCAGATGGTCTTCTTCGCATTCGTAGTGCAGCTCAGCGCCGCGGGGGCCGCAACGGCCGCCAGCAGCATCGCGTTCACGGCGGTCGGCAACGCGGTCGCGACGGTCACCTACTCCAGCGTCTTCTCCGTCTGTCAGACGACCGATTCAGAAAAGCAGCAGGGGACAATGGAGCATCTCCTCGTCTCCCCGGCGAACCGGATCGCTCTCTACTTTGGCCGGGGGTTGATCCCGATCCTGATCTCGCTCGCCACCGTCACCGTAGGGCTCGTCTACGCCGCCACGTTCTTCGGGGTCCAGATCCCGGTATCGTCGTTTTCGTCCCTCGCGGTATCGATCGTCCTCACGGCGTTCGCCATGGTTGGCTTCGGCCTGTTGCTGGGCGGCGTGGCGCTCTATCTGCGCACCTCGATCATCCTGGGGAACATCTTCCTGTTCATCGGGCTGCTCCTCTCCGGGGTCAACTTCCCGGCCTCCCAGCTGCCTCTCCCTCTGCAGTATCTCGGCGAGGCGTTCCCCCTCACGTGGGGCCTGCGCGCGATCCGGGCGGCGATCGCGGGAAACTCCCTCGAAAGTCTCAGCGTTCTCTGGGGCGCGGTCGCCCTCTGTGCGGTCATCTCCTTTGGTACCGCGATCGCTCTCTGGCAGATCTTCGAGCGCCGCGCGATATCGACCGGGTCCATCGCCCGATTCTGAGCACCGACCCTTGCGGACCCCCGGCCCATTTGTACTAGCGTCGAGGTTTCCCGAGCGTGCGGGCCGTGCGCGACCTCTCGGTCTCGACCGAAGAGCGCCGGGTGCTGCTCCGCTGGCTCCGGACTCCGGAGGTCGGGACGCGCCATCGCCTGCGGGCCCAGATCGTGTTGGCCGCGGCCGAGCACGAGAGCGATCGAGCGATCGCTCGACGCCTCCGCGTCACACCCGAGACGGTCGCGCGGTGGAGAGAGCGGTTCCGTACCCTGGGGATCGACGGGCTCCGGCGGGAAGCTCCCCGCGCCGGCGGCTCGGGGCGAACCCCGGGCGAGCTCGTCGAACGGGTCCTCACCGCGACGGTCGGGCGCCAATCGCCCGGAGCCGCCGCGTGGTCGACCCGGTCCCTCGCCCGCGCCCTGAGGACGAATCACATGACGATCCACCGGATCTGGAAGCGCTACGGGCTTTCGAACTCGGAGATCCCGACGACCGAACCTCGGTCGCCGTGGACGCGAGCGGATCTCGTTGGAGTCTACCGCAGCCCGCGGGCCTCCGCGGTCGTCTTCGGATTGGAATCCACGGTCGCCGACCCAATTCCCCCGGTGCACCCCCCCGGAATTGACCTGGCGTACACACTGGCCCAGCTCGCGAACGTCTTGGGGCCGGGCGAATCCACGGAGCGGCGGGAGGAGACCCGGGGTCCCACCCCCACGTCGCTGCTCGTCTTCCTCCGAAGCGTCGAGGAGCGAACGCCGGTCCCCGCCCGACTCGATGCGATCTTCGACCGACCGCTCGCCTCCTTGGGCGTCCGGGTCGGAGCGTGGTTGGAACACCACCCCCGGTATCGGGTCTTCACCACTGAGAGCGGCGAGGCCTGGAGGCGATCGGCCGAGGCGTGGATGCGACGGTGGGAGAACGTCCCGCTCGATCCGAACAGCTTCCGCGGCATCGACGCGTATCAAGAAGTCTCTCGCGAGTCGTTCCGCCCGCGGTCCCGGACCGGCGCGCACGCCGCATGGACCCGCGAGCCCGGACGAAGACCTCGGGGAGGACGGGTCGCCCCACGGTCCGACCGCGGCTCCGCTCGGCGAAAAACGCCCCGCCCCGCCGCCGGCCCCCACGCCTAATATTTCCCCTGAGGCATCGTCCGACTGTGCCCGACTCCCCGCCCGAGGCGCCTCGTCGACGACGTCGATGGGGCCGACGGACGCTGATCGCCGTGTGCATCGCCGGGGCGATCGCGGTTCTCCTGATCGCCACGATCCACCCCTGGTGGATCGGCCCGTCGACCGCTCCTCAGTTCGTCCTCGACACGATGAACATCTCCTTCAGCGGCTCTGCCTCGGCGGCCGTCGAAGCGAACTCGATCTGCGGTGGACACTGCCCGGTAACGCTCGGCGTCGGGGCGACCCAACTCCTCGCCTTTACGGTCACCCCGGTCTCGCCGATCTCGAACTGTTCGCCGAAGGTGCACTACTCGGTGACGAAGGTGACCGAGACGTCCACGGGCGGAGCGTTCCCGATCGCGAGCGTCAGCGCGGATGAAGCGCACACCGCGCTCCCGGTCACCATACCGAACCCCCTCGGAGGCCGCGAATGCGTGCTGACCGCCCAGATCTGGGTGACGTTCGACGTCGTCGACGAGGGCGCGTCACACCAGATCCCGCAGCTCAAGGTCACGGTCACGTGATTCGCGGGAGCGGTCGGACCGCCGGAGAGCTCCGGGCGGTACCGGACCCGGGAAGGCTTATCAGGTGGAACTCGACATTATCTGAGACGTGTCCCGTTCGCGCAGACGCTTCCGACTTCGCGGCGCGCCGCGGTACCGCGGCATCTCCGAAGTGATCGGATCGGTGCTCCTGGTCGGGATCACGGTCGTCCTCGTCCTTTTGGTCTACTTCATCAAGTTCCCGTTGACCCCCGCGCCCCCTTCGGTCTCCTATCAGGCGGTCACGGGCGGAACCCGTCCCGTCTGGGGCGACCCCACCGATTGCAAGCCGGCGCACCTGGACCCCGCCGCCTACCTCGGGGTCGGAAAGTCGGTGGCCGACTACAACGACTATATGAACGCTTGGTGGGCGGATTGCGAGTACGGAGACATCGGGGTCTACAATCTGATGAACGTCAGCGCGATCCAGATCGTCGATGTCTCCCAGGCGATCCCCCTCGCCGATGTCGAGTTCCAGTTCGTCTGCACCAATTACACACCGAAGTACGTCCAGACGGACCTCGTCCAGGGACCGCTCTCCTCGATGGAGTGGGTCCCCGGGTCGAACCAGAACCTCTCCGCGACCGCCCCGACGATCGGCAAGTGCGCCACCTACACTCCGAAGCAGGGGGCGAACACCGTCTACTACAACCGCCTCGGGTACTTCGACCCGGTGGACTACCTTCATACGGACCTGGCCCCCGGTCAGACGATCATCATCTACGTCCACACCCCCGACTCGGTGCTCGAGGCGCCCAATCCGATCGAGCCCGTGAACACCTGGAACATCTCGGACGACGATGACTACCACGGGGCGCCGCCGTGGTGTTTCACCGTGCCGGGCGCCTGCCAGATCAATCTGATCGACACGGAGTATCGACCCGGGATCATCCTCGCGTCGATCCCGCTGAACATCGTGTAGCATGGGATCCCCATACCGCCGCCCGAGCTGGCTTCGCCGGCAAGCGAGGCACCACCCCGCGATGCTCGTCGTGGGCACGGTGTGCGCGGTCGTTCTGATCGTGGTGATCGCGGCGGTGTCGGGGGTGTTCGTGGCCGTCCACCCGGCCTCCACCGCGCCTCCCACCCCCCCGAACTTGAACCCGTTCGACGAACAGATCACTCAGGTCTGGGGGAACATCGTCTACACCGGCTCGGAATCCGGCTACTTTGCGGCGCTGCAGGACCAGAAGCTCTGCGGGGCCGAGTGCAACCTACTCCGGCTCATCCCGGCTCTGAGCACCCCGACGTTCGGCATGCTGTTCTTCTTCAACGTCACGAACACCGAAGCGAACGGCCAGAACTTCTCCGAGCCTCAGCTCGGGATCAGCGGTTCCGACCCGACCGTCTTCTACCTGGAGACGCTCTGTTGCTACTCGACCGAGAGCCAGCCGTACTCCGAGCCGCTCACCGTCGGCCTGCACTTCAGCGGGGCGGGCGACGGCGGCAGCGTCATTGGCCTGGAAGGGTTCGTCTACACGACCGCGACGATCCCCCAGAGCAACACCGGCTCCTACGTCCTCTACCTGAACGTCACTTCGTTGTCATCGCCCTGAGCACTCCCGCCGACAGCGGGGTCGTCAGGCCGACCCGATCGTCCGCCGGGCCTGCTGGGCCCCTTCGGTCATACGGGACAGCTTCGACCAGATCACGTCCCAAGAGCGGGTACGGAGCCCACAGTCCGGGTTGACACGGATCCGACTCGGATCCCCGAGGTGGCGGCTCGCCCGGAGGATCCGGTCCGTGACCAGGTCGACCGACTCGATCTCGTCCCGGTGAACGTCGATCACCCCGAGACCGATCCGTCGGGGGTCGCCGTACTGCCGAAGCTCGGCGAGCAACGCGTAGGCGTCGTGGCCGGGCGCGTCCCGGTTCGCAAACTCGAGCGCCCACTCCCGACACGATTTCGCCTCCAGGATCGCGGGCAGCAGGCGAGGGTAGTCCGAGAAGCACAGGTGCATCGTGAACTCGGCGTCGAGGCCCCGAACGGCCGTCTCGAACCCCTCGACCGCCAGCGCGGTCTCGTCCGGGTGGGTGCCGAGCGCCGGTTCGTCGACCTGGATCAATCGGGCGCCGAGACGGATCAGGTCGACCAGGGTCGGGCGGAGGACGTCCCGAGCGATCGCGAGGATCAGCTCGCGCTGGGCGCTCGCCCGGCCCGCACGGGCGTAGCGGTTCGACTGTCGGCCAAGATAGTAGTCGTTGTACGTCCACTCGGTGAGAGTGTACGGACCCGTGACCGGCACCTTCAGGGAGGAGGCACCCCCCGCCCCCACGGTGGCGAGGACCGAACGGAACTCGTCGCTGTGGTACGGGTGGTCGAGAGAGATCGGAGCGCGGATCGCCGCCTTGCGGAAGTACTTGTTGTCGAACGAGCGTACATGTCCGACGAACTCCACGCCCTGGATCGACCGGAACGGGTGTTCCGACATCTCGATCCGGTGCGCCTCTCCGTCGTAGACACGGTCGAGGCCCGCGGCGCGCAGGAAGGCGAGGTTGAAGCGAGATCGTTGCTCGGGGAGGGAACGGGGGAGCGCCTCCGCTCCGAGACGTACGCGGGGAGCCCACCGCTCGATCGTTTCCGGAGTCGCCTTCGGCAGGCTCCCGATCTCCTGGGTGGGAAACAGCGTCATCGCGCGAGCTCCTGGCGTAGGGTCGGGAGCAACGCCAGCTTTTCGACTGCCGCGGTGAACGGCAACAGATCGAGCGGCGGGTTCGGCCCGAGCCAGACGTCCGACACGCCCAGGGCTTTCGCAGCGGAGCGAACGAGACGGGCGACCTCGGTGGGTTCCTCGGAGAGCGTGCTCCGGGGATCGACGACCCCTAGCCCGAGAGTGGGTCGGGCGAGCTTCGGCGCGCGGTCGAGGTTCGACTCGAAGAGATCGAATCCGATCACGTCGACGGGGAGCTGCCCCAGCAGCGGAAGCACCGGTCCCGCGTCCCCGAAGTAGGTCCAGACGAGCGTCGCGGCCCCGGGGACCGCTTCGGCGAGGAGCCGGTACGCCCGAACGATCTCGGCCCCCTCTCCGAGAGGGGGGTCGTAGACGAGCATCGGTTCTTGGAACTGAACCTGGTAGGGTCCCGGTGCGCCGAGGGAGCGGAGCTCCGCGGCCATGGCGGCGGCGATCTCTACGACCGGGGCGTACGACGTCTCGGTCGCATACGGAATCTGCGCGAGCTTCCGGAAGGTGTAAGGTCCCGGAAGAATCGTTCGCGCTCGAGGGCCCCGGGGCAGCCAGCCGGCGAGCTTCCCGGTCCCTCCCGAGGGTGGTCCGGCCAGAATCGGTTGTCGAAAGAACGTGTTCGTCTCGTAGAACCGGGTGAGCGGTCCGGCCGTGACGTTCGGCCAGATCTCGGTGAACGGCCGGAGAAGATCGGCCCAGCGTAGATACCCTCCGGTGCGAACATCGAGACCGAGGTGTTCCTCGACCCCAGAGACCTCCGCCTCCGCCCGGACGAACGCCGCCTCGGCGTCCGCGGGGGTGATCCGTCCTCGGTCGAGATCCCGGGTCGCCCGTACGAGCTCCTCGGTGCGGGGGAACGGAGCCGTGATCCCGGTGCGGTAGGTCGTCATCCGTCTACCCGCCCTCCCGGGGGATCTCCATTTCGAACGCGTTCAGAAGCTCGACGGCCGTCTCAAAGTGCCGCGGCGAGACGACTTCAACGTTGACGCCGAGGGGAACCGAGACCTCTGAGTGAGCGCAGGCGTCGGCCACGGCCCGCCAGGTCTCGACGGCCGCGGCGATCGAGCCCGAGCCACCCCCCGACACCAAGGCGTGCTCGAGTTTCTCGGGGATCTCGGCACCGAGCCATCGGACGAACTCGAGGTCCCCCTCGTCCGCCACCGGAGCGACCGAGAGGATGACCGACGCCGGGACCACGCCATACGCCCGGCACAACCTCCCGTACTCGTCGATCAGGCTCGCGATCGGCTCCGGATCGAAGACGATCTGGGTGGTGAAGAACGAGGCCCCGGTCCTCGTCTTGGTGAGCATCCGATACCCTTCATCGGGGCGGTGAGGGATCACTACGTTGCCGATCAGCCCCCCGTGCTCGTGGATCAACGGGAGCGCTCCGGCGTTCGCCTCCACGACCGACGGCCCGGGATAGGGGATGTAGCGGCTCGTTCCACCGATGAACATCACATTCCGTATCCCTGCGGCGATCGCCGTGCGGCACCACTCCTCGAGATCCGGCATCGACCGGGAGTGCGCCACGACTCGATTGAGGATCGCCTCGCACCCAGAGGCCCGGGCGACCTGACTTGCGAATCGTCGAACGTCCCCCGAGCGGTACCTCGGTTCCCCATGGTGGTTCTCGTACACGAGCTCGGGGACCACGAACGCGTCTACTCGGGGATGCGTCTCCAGGAGCGTGGCGACCGACCGGAGGTACGCCTCAGCCTCGTCGCCGCCGGCTCGGGCCGAGGGAGGAACCGGCTCGAACAACAGGGGATGACGCTCGAGGGCCGGTTTCAACATTCGCCGCATCATGGAAGGGGGCCCGCCGCATCACCCATCCTGTCGCCGTCGGTTCTCACGCCGATCCCCGACCGGAGGAAGGGCAGTTTCGGCCCGGTGCCAGGAAGCCGGACTCGCGGTGCTCGAGCCGGGGATTCTCCCTCGATCCCATGGCGCTCGGTCCGACACGCGAGAACTATGGTTGGCCGAGCTCGACTCGAGCTCCCTGCAGAAAGGGTCACGATCTACCAGCGGCGATTGGTCCGGCGGTTCCCGCCGCCCGATCCTTCGTCCCGTCGGTTTGAGCGAGGCGGGGCGCCCCGGTCCCGGGAGCGGGGC
>JBAQAF010000029.1:0-24354 GCA_049285595.1 Thermoplasmata archaeon | reverse complement strand
CGAGCCACCGGCGCCTCGGAGGCGGGGGGCGGTCCCCCGCTGGCCCCGCCGCTCGCCTCGGACCTGGACCCGTTCGGGGGTCGCCGGCCCGACGGTCCGGTCGTCGTGATGCTCGCGGACGGCCTCGGCTGGCTCTCGTTTGAACGGTGGAGCCGCGACCGACGCACAGCGGCCGGAGCTCGTTGGGGTCGGCTCGCCCAGCCGATCACGACCGTCTTTCCGACGACGACCGTGCCCGCGCTGGTCAGCCTCTCGAGCGGGAGCTGCCCGTCGCAGAACGGGGTCGTCGGATACCGGCAGTTCCTTCCGCGCTTCGGCGTGGTCGCGGACCTCCTCAAGATGTCTCCGGTCGGCGTGGCCCACCCGGAGGCGCTGGTCGGGCCGGACTGGTCTCCGGGGTTCGTTTCGTCCGCACCGTCGGTGTTCCGCCGGGGCGTCCCGGGGGTCGCGCTCTCGCGGGAGAAGTTCGAGGGCTCCGGGCTCACCCGACTCCTCTACGACGGAGCTCCCTACGTTCCGTACGCGACGGCCTCCGATCTCGCCCACCTGCTCACGGAGCTGATCGACCGACCCGATCCCCCCGCGGTGATCTACACGTACTGGGATGAGCTCGATACGGTCCAGCACTGGCGGGGACCGGTCGACCGACTCTTTGGCTTCGAGGCGGACCGTCTCGCCCACCTGTTCGAGTACGTGGCGGCCGAGGTCGCCCCCTCCCGAGCCCGGGCGACGACCGTCCTCGTCACCGCCGACCACGGACAGGTCGCGCTCGACCCCGCCCAGCAGCTACGGGTCGACCTCGCTCCCGAGATCGCCGGAGAGATGGCCCGGCCGCTCGCGGGAGATCGCCGGGCCGGCTACTTCTCCGCCCTCCCGGGACGCGAGAGCGCCCTACGGACGGCCCTTGAAGATCGCCTGCCGCGCGGGAGCCGTCTCCTTGCGATGGCGGACGCGCTCGCGGCAGGGCTGTTCGGCCCCCCTCCGTACCACCCCGAGATCTCCGCCCGGCTCGGGGACCTTCTCGCGCTCGTACCGGTCCCTTCCGGCCTCGTCTCGGTCCCCCCGGGTGCCCGTCCCTCGCCGAGGGGCGAGTTCCTCGGAGGCCACGGCGGCCTCACCCCGGAGGAACTGCTCGTTCCGCTCGTCTCCGGCCGCCTCTCGGAGTTCGCGCGCGGCCCGGGCTGAGCCGCGGGAGACGGCCGAGAGGAACCGTAATGAGCCCGGCCTGAGGTAAAAACCCCCGTGACCGAGATGCGCGAGCCGATCGTCTCCCTGCTCGGTCACGTCGACCACGGCAAGACCACGCTCCTCGACCGGATCACCGGAAGCGTGCGCGCCGCGAAGGAGGCGGGCGGGATCACGCAGCACATCGGTGCGATCGAGGTCCCCGGGGCCGCCGTACGGCGGCTGTGCGAGGGGATCCTGCGGCTCGATCAGATGGTCGTTCCGGGGCTCCTGTTCGTGGACACGCCGGGCCATCGGTCGTTCGAGACGATGCGCCGACGCGGCGGCGCCCTCGCGGACCTCGCGATCCTGGTCGTCGACGCCCGGGAGGGCGTGATGCCCCAGACGCGAGAGTCGATCCACATCCTGCGGCGGGAGAAGACACCGTTCGCTGTCGCGCTCACGAAGATCGACCTCCTGCCGGGGTGGCGCAAGCTCGGAGCCCTGGGGCGGCTGGACGAGATGATCGCCCGCTCGGGGCCGGACTTCGCCCACACCCTCGACATGCGCGTTTATGCCGTGGCGGAGGAGGTCGTCAGCCTCGGGTTCAGCGCCGACCGGTACGACCGTGTGAGCGACTTCACTCGGAACGTCGGGATCGTGCCCGTCTCGGCCAAGTCGGGGGCCGGGATCGCGGAGCTGATCGCGCTCCTGATCGGGCTCGCGCAACGGTTCCTCAAGGAGGAGCTCAAGCTCGTGGCGGACGGCGGCGAGGCGACGATCCTCGAGCGGGGCGACCAGAAGGGGGTCGGCCCGGTCGGCAACATCATCGTCTACCGCGGGGGTCTCAAAGTCGGCGACGAGATCGTCGTCACCGGCCGCAACGGTCCGTTCACGACGAAGGTGCGGGGCCTCTACCGACCCCGTCCGCTCAAGAGCGGCCGACCGACCTCGCAGGTCCGACTCGAGTCGCTCGCTGAGGTTCGGGCCGCCGCCGGCGTCTACCTCGCGGCGAACCAGATCGAGGAAGCGATGCCGGGGGGTCTCCTCAAGGTCGTGCGGACGCCGGCCGAGGCGGAGGAGGTCCGCACCGACCTCGCCCGCGAGGCGACCCCCGTCGCCGACCTCGCCGAGAGCGGCGTGGCGATCACTGCCGACACCCTGGGGGGGGTCGAGGCGCTCGCCTTCGAGTGCCGCGAGCGCGGGATCCCGATCCACGAGGCGAGCGTCGGACCCGTCGGCCGTCCGACCGTCATGCGGGTCGCGGACGTTCAGGACCCGACCCATCGCGCCGTCCTCGCGTTCAACGTGCCGGTCCTGCCGGATGCGGTGTCGTCGACCGACCCCGAGGGAGTACGGATCTTCCGGGCCGACGTCATGTACCGGGCGATCGAGGAGTACCTCACCTGGAGGACGGAACGCCAGCGGCAGCTCGAAGCGGCCCGGCGGCTCGGCACCGTGCATCCGGCCAAGATCGAGGTGCTCGCCGGGTTCATCTTCCGGATGTCGAAGCCGGCGATCGTCGGGATCAAGGTCACCGGCGGAACGCTGCGACCGGGGGTTCGGCTGATGCACCCGGACGGCAGCGAGGTCGGTCTCCTCAAGAGCCTGCAGCGAGAGAGCGAGTCGATCGCTGTGGCGGAGGAGGGAGAGGAGGTCGCGGCGTCGATCGACGGGGGGGTGGTCGGCCGAAATCTCGCCGAGGGGGATCTCCTGATCGTGGTGATCCCGGAGGCGTCGGCCCGTGCCCTCAAGGGTCAGACCCTCACCCCCAAGGAACAGGAGATCCTCGACGAGGTGACCCGGCTGCGCCGGACCACGCATCCGTTCTGGGGACAGTAAGGGCCCCGCCGCTCACTCCGGAGAAGCCGGAGGCTCCCCGTCCGGTGGCTCCGAAGCCGCTTCGGTGTCCTCGGTGGAATGGGGTCCTCGCGGCCCGTACGTTCCCGAGGGGAGGAACAGTCCGAGGTAGATCGACAGACCCCCGATCCCCATGAGGATCGATCCGCCGCTCAGAACGATCGCGAACGGGATCATCGGGAGGTGATGGCCGGGAGTGGGAACCGACTCGACGAATTCGCCCGTGAAGTTGATCGGCGCGGAACCTGAGTCGTGGATGAAGAGGCAGTACCCGCTGGCCGCCGGGCCGAAACCGGACCAATTGCCGCTCGTATTCCCCGCGGTCCACGACTTGATCGCCCCTTCGAGGCACCAGCCCGGAGTGGTGGGGCACGGACCGGCGACATACCAGACCACCATCGTCGCATTGGTCGAATTCCAGTCGAACTGCATCGCAGCGGAATTAGAAGGGGAGGCGGGCACGTCGTACGTCTTCGAGGTTCCCGCGCGGACCTGAGAATCCCACGTCTGGACGGTTCTCGAGGTACCGGGGGACGTGAACGGCATCGTGACGGCGATGGCAACGCCCGCGCCGACGATCACCATGGCGGCCCCCACCGCCAGGAGTCCGGTCCTCACCGGGACGACCCGAGCACGCCACTCCAAATAGCCTTCCGGTGGCCCGGGGGGGGTCCGGCGGTTGAACACACCTTAATATTCTGCCGCGCCAAAGCGACCATCGTGGCCGAGACCGGGTCTCCGGCCCCCTCGCCCGGGGCGCCTGCCGTCACGCCGTGCCCCATGTGTCGGAGTTCGCACCGCATCGTGGACGTCAACCTCGCCGAGACCCATTGCGCGGAGTGCGGTCTTGTCTTCGACGACGGGGGAGTGCTCGAGAGCCCGCCGCCGCCGATCGCCAGTTCCACCTCGGAGGGGAGCGGACGCGGGATCGGACCGTTCGTACGACCGGGCGGCGCCAAGCGGACGCTCGGCAGCACCTTGTCGCTCTCCCGGGACGGGCAGGGTCGACGCCTGGGGTGGCGCCGACGGTACGAATTCCAGCACCTGAAGCGGGTGATGCAGCGCCAGACGGCGCGCGCGATGGACGGTCCGCTCGACCGTTCTCCCGCCCGCGGCGAGATCGTGCAGGCGACCCATCACCTGGGGGCCCCCGACATCGTGGGGACCGAGGCGGAACGGATCTTCGCCGAAGCGAAGCGCGCCGGGGTCTTCCGCGGACGATCGCTGTCGGCGTGCGTCGGCGCGGCCGTGTACGCCGCGTGCCGGCGGTTCACCGTCCCTCGGACGCTCGGCGAGGTCACCGCCGCCGTCGGCGGCAAGCGCTCGGAGATCGGACGGACGTTCAAAATGGTCCAGCGCAGCGGGGTCGTCTCGGTGCCCGGCGTGGGATCGAAGGCGTTCCTCACTCGCTACGCACAGGAGCTCGCGCTCTCCCCAAAGGTTCGCTCCACGGTCGAGACGATGCTCGACACCGCCCGGGACGACGCCGAGCTATCGGGGCTGAGCCCTCACGGGCTCGTCGCCGCCCTGATCTACCTCGCGGCCGAACGGAACGGAGAGCACCGCTCCCGAGCGCAGGTCGCACGGATCAGCGCGGTCACCGAAGTGACGCTCCGCTCGACGTGCCGCTTGATCGAGAAGGTCTGGTCGCACGCGCCGGCCTCGGGCACCGACCCCGCGTCGTCTACTTTGTGAGATAGTAGCCCGCCGCCTTCTCGCGGACCTTCCGCCGGACCCAGCCCTTGGCTTGGAGCTCTTGGAGCGCGTTCAGCACCATGTTCTTCGGGAGCTTGACGGTCTGAGTGACCCGCTCCGCCGTACCCATTTTCTCCTCGGAAAGGTACGCGAGATCCTTCATCACCTTGTAGACCTTGACCGCGTTCCCGGAGACTTCGTCATCGATCGCCATCGCCGACTCGTCGGCGTCCAATCGGGCCGGGGGATAATGGCTTCCCCCGCCACGGCGCGCGAACGCCATATCCGCCGGCCCGTTGGCCCGCCGTGGGAGCCCCCGGGGGTGGGTCCGCGGCGCAGGAGTCGGCCGGTCGATCGCCCGTCGCCGAAAGTCCGGCGCCCGGCGAGGGCCCGGTGATCGTCTGGGACCCCGCCTTTCGACGCTATCACTTCGGTCCGGATCACCCGTTCTCGGAGGCGAGTCGAGACCTCGCGGTCCGGCTCCTGGAACGCTCGCTCCTGCCCGAGGACGCCTCGGCGATCGAATGGGTTCGGTCGGTCGAACCGGTCGCGCGAACCGTGCTCGAACGATTCCACGAGGCGCGGTACGTGGAGAAGGTGCGCCGGGTCGGGAGCGGTTCGGAGACGGTCTACCTCGACCGAGGGGACACTCCGGGCACTCCGGGGTGCTACGACGCGGCGGCTCGGATCGTCGGGGGCGCCGTCCGCGCCGCAGAGCGGGTTTGGGAGGAGCGTCGACCGGGGTTCCACCCGGCGGGCGGACTCCACCACGCCCATCCGGGCGGCGCGAGCGGCTTCTGCATCTTCAACGACCTCGCGGTGGCGATCTCGGGTCCTCTCTCCGCCGGGCGGAGGATCGCGTACGTCGACATCGATGCCCATCACGGGGACGGGGTGATGTACGGCTTCTACCGATCCGGACGCCTCCTCGATATCGACTTCCACCAGGACGGGAGGACCCTGTTCCCCGGGACCGGGTTCCCCTCCGAGGCCGGGGGCGGCGACGGAGCCGGTCTCAAGGTGAACGTGCCGCTCCCTCCCGGCGCGGGGGACACCGCGCTCCTTCCGCTGTTCCGTCGGATCGTCCCGCCCCTGCTCGATCAGTTCCGTCCCGAGATGATCGTCCTCCAGCACGGGATCGATGGGCACGCCGGCGACCCGCTCGCTCAGCTCCAGTACACTCCCCCGGCGTACGCGGAGATCGTCCGAACCCTGTTCGACTATGCAACCGAGCACTGTGCCCGACGCCTTCTGGTCACCGGCGGAGGGGGGTACCGGGCGGAGTCGGTGGCCCGCGTCCTCGCCCGGTCGGGGCGGATCCTCGCGGGCCTCTCCCCACCGGGGGCGGACACCGTTCTTCCGGACGGCTGGAGAGCCGAGTTCTTCGAGGAGACAGGGTACGCGGCGCCCGAGCGTTGGAGCGAGCCGGAGGAGATCGGACCCTACCGCTGGAGCCGGACCGACGAGGACGCGCTCGCCACCGAGCTCGAGGCCCGAACCGGGCTCCGCTTTCCGGGCGCGGCCAGCCCGTGAGCCGGTCCGCGGGCCCGGGCGCGACCGTGCGTCGCCCCGAAGCTAAAGGCGGGCAACCGCCTCGAGGTCGTTGTCCGTGATCGCGCCCGACCTCCCGATCCCCTTCGACGCCGGGCTGCTCGGCGGGTTCCGCTACGCTTGCCGGCCGGATTGTGGCCTCTGCTGCTACGCCGAGCCCCACGTTCCGGCGTCGGAGAAGGGCGCGCTCCTCCAGCTGGTTCCGAACGCCGTGTTCGTCGAACGGAAGGGCGACTCGCTCCTCTCCTCCCGGCCGGACGGCGGGGCGTGCCGACTGCTCGCCGAGAACCGGTGCCGGGGCCATGCCGCCCGTCCGTCCGTCTGTCGCGAGTTCCCGTTGACCGCCCACGTCGGCGAGCGCGTGCAGGCCACGGTGGTCCTGACCTGCCCGGGAGTCGAGCTCGCGGGCCTCCTGGGATACCAGGGACCCGGGAGCGCCGGAGCGTCGACCGGTTTCGACACCGAGCTCCTCGCCCTGATCGGACGGGCGCAAACGACCCCTCGAACGACCTTCGATTCCGGCGGACGGCGGCGCCGTCGGCTCGCGCGCCACCTCGCATCCGAAGGGCGGTGGGAACCGGAACCCGAGGTCCGGGCGTCCCTGCGCCGCGACCTTCCCCGATTCGGTCCCGAACAGTTCCCCGTCGAGGATCCTCCCTCGGCCGATGACGGCCTCGAGCACCTTCCCCTCGTCTTCGGGGAGCGTCCCGGGCCGATCGCCCTCGGCGCCGCCCTGGGAGGATGGGAACTCCTCGAGCTCGCGTCGGGGGGGGGCGTTGCACGGTCGCTCGGCGTGATCCCCCCTCCCGAGCGGCCTCCAGCCCTCACCGAGGACGGGAGCCGTCTGCTGAACGGCTACCTTCGCTACTGGCTCGAGCGCGATCAGCTGTTCGGCGCGGTCCATCTCGCGATGCTCGAATCGAGCGACGGGACCGTCACCGAATGGGTCCGCGCCGAGCTCTCACGGATCGCCGCCCTGACGGTCTCCCGGGGCGATGTGCTCGCCCGCGCGCGACGCGGCCCGGTCGACCGGCTGAGCGTCGAGGACGTCGGGGAAGGGATCCGCGCCACCGACCAGGATCTCCTCGACCGGGGAAGCTGGGGAAGTCGTCTGTAGTTGAGCCCGCCGGGCGCGGGGGCCACGTTCATAATCGGCCGGTCGTTCGCCCGGCATGGTCCTGACGGCGAAGGACATCATGGAGATCGACCTCCTGACGATCGACGAGGAGGTGGACGCGCTTCGGTGCGCCCGGCAGATGGTCGCCGCGCGCAAGGGGTACGCGATCGCGACCCGCGACGGGCCCGGGCGGATCTCGGGGATCGTCACCGAGTGGGACTTCCTGGAGAAGATCGTGGCACCGGGGGCGGACCCGTCGACGGTGCGGCTGAAGCAGATCGCCTCGGCGGCCGTGCATTCGTGCGGTCCCGACACCCCGATGGACGAGGTCGCCACGCAGATGGCCGACCTCGGGATCCGCCGAATGATCGTTCGATCCGGTGATCAGGTCGTCGGCGTGATCTCCTCGCGCCATCTGATCGCCCGATTCCGCCAGTACATCGACCGGATGAGCGCCGAGATCGCGGGAAGTCAATCCCAGGGGCCGACCCTCAGCTGACCGACCGAGAGCGGGCGACGAACCCCATCGACCGAGGACGCGCGGGGCCGAACGCTCGGCACCGGCTCCCGCACACTGCGCCGGCACTGGGGTGAGCATGGAGTACAAGTGGCGGGTACTCTCGAACACCACCATCGCGACCCTGATGGCGTCGATCGACACGAACATCGTGCTGATCGCCCTCCCGACGATCGGCCGGCAGCTCCCCGCGACGAACGCGACCCTGCTGCTCTGGATCCTGCTCGGCTACTCGCTCGTCACCGCGGTCGTCCTGCTCAATTTCGGACGGCTCTCGGATATGTTCGGGCGGGTGCGCCTGTATGTCCTCGGCTTCGCGATCTTCACCGTCGGCTCGGCACTCTGCGGGTTCTCGCAGACCGGTCTCGAGCTCGTCTCCTTCCGCCTCGTCCAGGCGATCGGGGCCGGCTTCCTCTTCTCGAACTCCGCGGCGATCATCACGGACGCCTTCCCCCCGAACGAGCGGGGCCGGGCCCTCGGCATCAACCAGGTGTCGATCGTCGCCGGCGCCGTTTCGGGGCTCGTCCTCGGGGGTTTGATCACGTCGACGATCGGCTGGCGGTGGATCTTCTTCGTCAACGTCCCGATCGGGATCATCGCGACGATCCGCGCCCGGTCCGACCTGCGCGAGCTCGCGAAGCCGGAGTCCGCCCCGCGGATCGATTGGGCCGGGAACATCGTCTTCGCGGCGGGCCTCTCCTCGATCCTCCTCGCTATCACCCTCGGAGCGCTCGGCCAGATCTCCGCACCGCTCGCCTATGTGACCGGGCTCACGGGGGCGGCCCTCCTCGTGGGGTTCGTCGTTCTGGAGTGGCGCGAACGATCGCCGATGCTCGACCTCGGCCTGTTCCGGAACCGCCAGTTCGCCGCGTCGGCGATCGCGACGCTCCTCAACGCGCTGGCCCGCGGGGCGTTCACGTTCATCCTCGTCTTCTACTTGCAGGGACCGCCCCGGTTCCTGAGCCCGTTCACGGCCGGGCTGTTCCTGATCCCTACCTCCGCCTCGCTCGCCGTGGTCGGCCCCGTGAGCGGGTGGCTTTCCGACCGCTTCGGACCACGACCGTTCCTGGTCGCCGGGCTGATCATTTCGGCCTCCGGGTTCCTCTGGCTCGCGACGATCGGGCCCGACGTGTCGATCGTCGGGCTCGCGCTCCCGCTGGTCCTCGTCGGTTCGGGGATGGGACTGTTCGCCGCCCCGAACCGGGCCGCGATGATGACCGCGGTCCCGCCGAACCGGCGGGGCGTCGCCTCGGGGATCGGAACGACGTTCGTGAACACCGGCGCAACGATCAGCCTCGGGGTCACCCTCGTGATCATGAGCTCCGTCCTCTCCCGCCCCGAGATCCAGGCGATCTTGCTCGGGACCGCGCGCGCGGGCGGAGGCGCGAGCACGGGCGCCGGTTTCCTCGACGCGATCCACCTGATCTTCGCGGTCTCGGCCGCTCTCATCCTCGTAGCGCTCGTACCGTCCGTCGTCCGGGGGAATCCCCCGCCCGTGCCGGTAGGGCCGCCCGAGAACATCGAGTGACCCCGGCCGCGCCCGGTCCCCCTGCCTCGCTGGCCGACACACCGGCGCGGGCCCGACCGGCCATGACGCTGTTATTAGAAGTACGGCGTTCGGGGTCGTCATGCTGGACGGCCCTCCGGCCCGCTCGGACCGCCGGGGGACCCTGGCGGTCAGCACCGCCGTGCTCCTGATGTTCGGTGCCTTGCTCGTCCTCCCCCTGCCGGGGGCGGTCCTGGCCCATTCAGATCCCGGTACGTTGGGCTCATCGTTCGCCCCGGCCGCGATCGTCCCTGCGATCGCCGCTCCGGGCCTGCCGGGGACGATGACCGCGACGCTCGCGATCGGGTTCGGTCCCGACAGCGCGACGCTCGACTCCGGCAACGGGTATCTCTACTTCTCGGACTACCTTTCCTACAACGTGACGGTCGTCGACGGGACGTCCGTCGTGGCGACGATCCCGACCCTCGGGTTCCCGTCGCATGCGGCGTACGACCCCCAGAACGGCTTCGTCTACGTGCCGGACGCCGGCGCCGCCTCGGTGACGGTCATCAACGGTACCCGCGTGGCCGGCACCGTCGGCGTGGGACCGGGTCCGTACTCGGCGACCTACGACCCCGCCGATCGGTTCGTCTACGTCACCGACTCCGCTTCCGGGCGGGTCTCGGTCGTCAACGGGACGACGCTCCTCGCTACGGTCAAGGTCGGCTCCAACCCGCTCGGCTCGGCGTATGACCCCGCCAACGGGGACGTCTACGTCGCCGACGAATCGACGGCGAGCGTCACCATCCTCAACGGAACGAGTATCGTCTCGAACCTCACGGTCGGCCGTGGGCCGGTCGCTCTCGCGTTCGACGCCGCCAACGGCTGGATGTACGTTTCGGACGCCACCGTCGGCACCGTCAGCGCGCTGAACGGGACCGTCCTGCAGGGCTCGGTACCGGTCGGGACGGACCCCCAGATCCCCGCCTACGACCCGACGAACGGATTCCTCTACGTGCCGAACTCGGGGTCGGGCACGGTGAGCGTCGTCCACGGTCTCACGGTCGAAGGGACCCCCCGCGTCGGGAGCGGACCCCTCCTCGCGGCGTTCGACCCGGCGAACGGGTACGTCTACGTCCCGAACTCGGGCTCCGCGAACGTCAGCATCCTCGGCGGGATCGCCAAGGTCGGGACGCTCCGGGCCGGAGCGGAACCCGAAGTGGCGATCGGCGATGCGGAGAACGGGCTGCTCTACGTCGCGAACGAGGGGAACAACAACCTCACGATCTACGGAGGGGCCGCCGCGCTCGAGAACGTTCGGACCGGCGCGAACCCTCTCGCCGGTGCGTTCGACGCTTCGAACGACTGGCTGTACGTCCCGAACTCCGGGAGCGCGAACGTTAGCACGTTCAACGGGACCACTCCGGGTCCGATGGTGGCGGTGGGCGTCGATCCGTCCTGGGCCGTGTACGACCCGAACGACCACGAGGTGTACGTCGGGAACGTCGGGGGGACGGGCACGGTGAGCGTTCTGCACGGCGGCAGCGTCGTCGCGACCGTTCCCGTCGGCGCCGACCCGGTAGCCGCGGTCCTCGATCCGGTCACCGATGACGTCTATGTCGCTAACGCGGGTTCGTCGAACGTCTCCGTGCTCTCCGGGGTCACGGTCGCCGCCACGGTCGCCCTCCCCGCCGATCCCGGTTCCGCGGTGTTCGACCCTCTCGACTCCACCGTGTACTTCGCCGAACCGGCCGCCGCGAACGTGACGGTCGTGAACGGCACCACGGTCGGGGCGACCGTCCCCGTCGGGGCCACTCCTTCCGGGATGGCCTACGATGCGGTCACCGGGGACGTATACGTGGCGAACGCCGGATCGGCGAACGTCTCGGTCCTTCGGGGCGGCGTGCTCGTCGGCACCGTCGGGGTCGGGACGACCCCCTCCGGCGTCTCCTACGATCCGGCCGATCAGGCGGTCTATGTCTCGAACTCGGGCGGAGGAACGGTCACCGTGCTGCGGGGACTGGCCGTCGAAGGGATCGTGCCGGTCGGGGCCGATCCGCTCGCCGCGACGTTCGACCCGTTCTCCGGAGACCTCTACGTTCCCGTGAACGGTCCGGGCTCGGTCGGTGTTCTTGGCAACGGAGCGCTCCTCAACTCGGTGACCACCGCGATGGCGCCCACGTCCCTCCTGTTCGACCCGGCGAACGGGCTCTTGCTCGCCACCGACTCGTCCGGGGATATCGCCACGGTGATCGCCCCCGACGGTTACGCACTCACGTTCTCCGAGGTCGGCCTTCCACTGGCCACGAACTGGACCGTGACCGTCGGCGGCACGCCTCGGGTCGTCGCCACGACGACCGTGACGTTCGTGGAGCCGTACGGCAGCTATCCGTTCTCTATCACGGGCCCGGTACACTACTCGGTCGTCCTCTCCGCCCGGACACCGGCGGTGCTCCATCACTCCGGTCTCTCGGTCGGCGTGACGTTCGCCCCCGAGGTGCCGCGATCGGTCACGTTCGACGAGTCGGGCCTCGTGAGCGGCACCCACTGGTGCGTGACGCTCAACGGAACGAAGTGTGCGATCGTCGCCGCCATCGTCTTCCCCGGGCTGTTCCCCGGACGCTACGCCTACAACGTGAGCCTCGTCTCGGGGTACCGACCGGTCTCCCCCGCGGCCGTGACGGTCGGTCTCCTCGAGGTGACGAAGAACGTCGCGTTCAAGGCGGTCACTTACTCGGCGTGGTTCCTGATCCACGGGCTGCCGACCGGGCACCACTGGAAGGTGACGATCGATGGCCACACTCACACCTCGGGGACCTGGTTCCTGATCGTTCCGCTGGCGAACGGAAGCTACCCGTACGCCCTGCGGCCGATCCCCGGCTGGACGACGCCGGCGCCCGGGGTGGTGACGATCGCCGCGAACGTCGTCTACGTGAACGTGACGTACGTGCGGGTCACCTACCCGGTGACGTTCACCGAAAGCGGCCTCCTCTCGGGGACGACCTGGACCGTGCGGACCGGCGGGACGCTGTACTCTTCCGACACCCCCACGATCATCGTCGAGGAGACGAACGGGACCCACCCGTATCGGATCCCGAAGGTGACGGGGTACGTTTCCTCGGCGTCCCCGAGGGCGGCGATCGTCGCGGGAGGCCCCGCGTCCGTGAACGTCTCGTACTACCCGAGCGGCCCGCACGAGGTTCCGTCCGGGAGCCTCCCCGAGATGGCGTCCTTCCGCCCTCGAGCGGAAGGTCCCGGGCCCCGCTGACCCGGCCCCTCGGCCCGGGCGGAGCGCCGGCGCCTACTGCACTGGGCCGAAGTCGAGCCGACGGAACGCCAGCACCGCGAGCGTGAACGTCACCGCCGAGAGCCCGGCGAGCACTCCCGCCGCGATCACGTCGGACGGCCCGAAGTGGTGCGTGAAGGCGTCCCGGACCGTGTTCGCGGCGTACGTGAGCGGGTTGGCGTAGACGATCAGCCGCAGCGTGAGCGGGGTCTTCGACGTGACCGGATAGTAGACGGTCGAGATGAACACGAGGAAGTACTGCAGCACCGACTGGATCGTGAAGTAGAGGTTCGCCGAGCGGATCCGCGAGCCGATGGCGATCAGGAGCCCTCCGAAGAAGATCGCCCCGAGGCCGACCGTCCCGAGGATGACGAACAGCTCGGTCGGGGAGAGGAGCGGCAGGCCGACGAGCGGCAGGGCGACGACCGCCATGATCCCGACGCCGACGAGGGCGAACGTCAGGGTCGTGAGGAGGAGGGCGGCGAGGTACTCGTAGCGACGGAACGGACCCGAGAACAGCTGCTCGACCATCGACCAGCGGCGATCGAGCCAGAAGATGCGGCCGGCGAGCACCGCCCCGGTGATCATCTGCGAGGCGATCATCCCGGGGACGAGGAACGCGGTATACGACCCCGAGGTCCCGAGGTTCCCGACGATCGGGGTGAACATCGTCCCCAGGACGACGATCAGGAACGCCGGCTGTCCGAACATCACGATCAGCGTGATGATATCCAGGTTCGACACGAAGTTGCGGACGAGGAGCCGCAGGACGGGCGGGAGCTTCACGTCGCCCCCTCCACGTCGTCCTCGAGCCCCGCGCCCTCCGCGACGAGCCCGACGAACGCTTCCTCGAGGGTCGGCTCGCGCACGCCGATCCTCCGGAGCTTGAGCCCGCGCGATGACGCCCATCCGGCGAGCTCCGCGACCAGACCCTCCGCGTCCGGCGCGCGGAACTCGATGCGGGTAGGACCCCGAGCGACCTCGGTGTACTCGGGGTTCCGGCGGGCGAGCATCGCGTCCAGGTCCCGGCCCTCGTCATCGGTCACCGCCCGGTCGAACTCCGCTTCCACGAATCTCGCCCCGCGGTACCCCCGCTTCAGCTCCGCCGGAGCCCCCGTCGCTCGGAGCCGCCCTCCCTGGAGGATGCCGATCCGGTCGCACAGCTCGTCGGCCTCGTGCAGGATGTGCGTTGTGAAGACGATCGAGAGGCCCGCCCGGGCCCGGCGCGCGAGGTAGGCGAGGATGCGCTTTCGGGTCAGGGCATCGAGGCCGACGGTCGGCTCATCGAGGAACAGGAGCTCCATGTCGTGCATCAGCTCCCGAGCGACCTGGAACCGACGTCGTTCGCCGCCCGAGAGCGCCCACGGCTTTCGGAGGCGCACGTGGTTGAGCTCGAACAGCTCGAGCATCTCCTCGGCCCGGCTCTTCGCCACCTCGCGCGGCACGCTCCAAAGAAACGCGTAGAGGGTCAGGTTCCGCTCCACGGTCACGAAATCGAGCGACTCCGACTGCAGCACGACGCCGATCCGCTGCCGTTCGGCTCGGCCGCAGTGGCGCAGGTCGCGGCCGAACAGCTCCCCGGTGCCCTCGGTCGGAGGAAGGAGGGTCGTCAGGAGCCGGACCGTGGTCGTCTTGCCCGCCCCGTTGCGGCCGAGCAGCCCGAACACCTCGCCCCGGTGGAGCTCGAGATCCAGGTTTCGGACGGCGAACTCTCCCGGACGGTAGGCGAACCCGAGCCCCACGGCCCGGGCGACGACCGCATCATTCACGGCGACCGGTCCTGTGCCGGGGATCCTGCCCGGCCCCGCGGCAGCGGATGGTTCCAGACCCGTGGATGAACCGCCGTGTTGGAAGTGCGGGACAGCTCTTCCACCTCGAGAACGCCCCTTTGCCTGCCGGCTAATCACTCTTCGCATCGGTCGACGAGCGGGCGCAACGCACGCGAGCCGACGCTCGCCCTTTACACGGGGCCGTCGGGAGAAGCGACGACCAGCTGGCCCCCGTCCGGGTCAAAGGTCACGGTAAATCGTCGGAGAAAGTCACATCCGAGCAGACCGTCGTGCACGATCTCCTGAAAGACGACCGCGGGATCCGGTTGGAGCCATCGAGGGGCCGAGACGAGAGAGATCGCCCCCGAGAGGCGCGCGTGGTGCCGAAGGACGCGGTGACCGGTCTCGTCCGTCTTCTCCTCCGTCCGTCCCATCGCGGTGTGTTCGGTATCGAGGAGCTCGGGGAGGAAGGAGGAGTTCAGAATGAGGGACTCCGTTCCCGTATCGACCTCGACCGAGACGATCCGCCCGTTTGGAAGGCGCAGATCGGTGAACAGTTCGAGCGAAGGCCCGTCCCGGACCGCGCGTAATGGGACCGAGTCACCGCCGACCGAACGGGTCTTCATGGACGCGAGGTCTTCCACGACCAGCGTACGTCGCACGAAGAGCAACGTGAACGGAGCGGAACCGAAGAACGTCGGGGAGAGGATCCCTTCGATCGTCGCGAACTCGGGCGGCAGAGTATTCCGGCCGGGTAGCAGGTCGAACACCCCGACCAGCGCGTCCGATTGACGTGTCGCCCCGACCGCGAGGCTCGATAGCTCGGAGAGCGGAACAGGGACGGCCTGGCCTGACATGCGTTTTCCCACGAACTCGTGCCCCGTGTCCCGAGCTCCGGCACGCGCCGCGAGGGCGGGGGTGAGCAGGGTCACTCCGATCCCGGTGTCGAGGATCAGACGGGTATGGGCCGACGCCCCGACCTTCGCGTCGAGAACGATGAACTGCCCTCCTACCAGGTCGAATGGAATCGTATCGCTCATCGGGGGAATGGCCGCAAGGGGAATTCTCACGGCGTCAAACGCTCTCTCCCCGGGGTCCCGGGAGGGGGCGAGACGACCGGATCGACCGGGGCGTGCCCTCAAGGAGGCATCGCCGAAAGCGCACGCCGGAACGACTCCGTCGGCTGCGCGCCGGAGATCGTCTCCCGGCGGTCGAACACGAAGAATGGGACTCCTTCGGCCCCAAGGGACCGAGCTTCTTGCTCGTCCTTCCGAACCTGAAGCGTGAATGCCTGGCCGGCCAGTACCCGGCGAGCGTCGGACTCCTTCAGACCCGCCTCGGTGGACAGCCGAAGGAGCGCGACCGGGTCGTAGAGGTCCTCCCCCTCGGTGAAGTACGCTCGCTGGAATCGTTCCTCGACCGCCGGGCGGATCCGCCGGATTCCGGCGAGCTGGAGGAGCCGATGGGCATCCAGCGTATTCGTGCGGAGGGCGCGTTCGAGGTGGAACTCGAGGCCCTCCTGCTGAGCGATCTCCGTGACCCGGGCGTTGGCCTCCTCGGCCTCCGCCCGGGAGATTCCATACTTCTCCGTGAGCGCGTCCGCGACGAGCGGGCGAGCCTCGGGCGGGGCCTCGGGCTCCAGTTCGAAGCTCCGGTACACGATCTCGACATCGTCGCGATGGGAGGACTCGTGGACGGCCCGCTCGAAGCGCCGGCGACCGATGTAACACCATGGGCACACGACATCCATCCAGACCTCGACCTGCACGGAGTTCCCGAGGACGCGCGCACCCATTACTGCGGCTCGCGACGCGCGCGGGATTGCAGAATGGCCCGTCGAGGTTCTTCGCGAGCGTCCTTGCCGATGGCGACGTTCCCACGCTTCCCGTAACTTGAGCCGCTTCCCGGCGCGAATGAATATGAGAGGGTTTATCTCAGACAATCTCCTCGGCCGCCTCTATGTCTTCGCCGCGCTCGGGGACGACCGTAGGGACGCTGCCGATTGCCGTGATGGTTCTTCTGGTGGTCGGGGCGGTCGTCGCGCCGTTCGGGGCCGCGACCGCGTCGGCCCTAATCGACCATGGAAGGAACTCGGCCGCCGGCCTCCCGAGCTCGATCTCCCATCCCTCCTCAGGCGGACCGGTCGTGAATCTCTGCGACATTCCGTGCGGCAGCCAGGGGTCCTCCTACCTCGTCAACATCACGTTCAAGGTCAGCGGTGTGCCCGCGACCGTCGACGGCTATCCGGTCTATGTCGCGATCAACATGGCGATGGAGGATTCGAGCACCTGCTACGGCCCCCCGTATCGGGCCGACACCAATTTCGAGGAAGTGCCGGTGGCGGGTGGCCTCAACGTCATCGAGGGCGTCTGCGGGAGCGGAGGGACGTTCACCGGGACGTACAACACGGCCGAGTGTGACGTCCTCAATCCTAACGAAGGATGCTACTCGGACGCGAACTACATCGAGTACAACGACCTGTCCAATTTCTTCAACTTCCCGGGCGACAAGCCTGGTTACTCCGACACGCCGTTCTACAGCCCGGGGGTTCCGGACGTATGGAAGTGGGCGCCCGGTTGCGATGGGGGACCCTACGGTACGATGTATCTCAACGGGGGCCAGAGCACCACGATCACGTTGCAGTACGAGGATTGCATCGGGTACACCGGCGGCTCGGGGGACGGCGACTCGAACTTCACCGACCAGAACACCACGACCGGACCGTGGAACTTCACGGAGGCGAACGGTACCGAGATCGGCGATCTGAACCTCACCGACAACGATGCCGGCATCATCTCTGGGGGCGGAACGGGCTGCGCTCTCTGCGTCATCGACGAGAACGACGCGTTCGAGGTTTCCCTCAACGACACCTTCGCACCGCTCGGCGGAGGGACCGGTCTCGGGATCCCCCTCTCGCTCGTTCCGGGGACGTACGGATGGCAGCTTTCGCTCTCCGGGTTCACGACGAATCCCTCCAGGGGTTCGTTCGCCGCCACGCCCGGTGGAAACGTCGATCTCTCGGGCACCATCGAACGGACGTACCGGGTTTCGGTGACTGAGACGGGTCTCCCGACGGCTTCCGATTGGAGCGTGGCCCTCTCGAACGGGGGTCACACGGGGCCTACCGATCTCGGAAGCGGAAGCTCCCTCAACTTCGCGCTTCCCAACGGGACCTACGGATTCGTGGCGTCATCGAATAATTATACCGAAAGCTCGACCGTCTCATCGTTCTCAGTGGACGGCGGGATGGCATCGCTCTCGATCGCTTTCCTCGGCGCCCCGACGTACCGCGTCGCCGTGAACGAAACCGGATTGCCCGCGGGGACACCGTGGCAGCTTGGCTGGGCGAATGTAACCGGTCCGACCAGCACACTATCGGGAATCCAGGGCACCAGTGGAACTCTCACGACGCTCTGGCTACGGAACGGCTCGTACACGATCGTCGCGAGCGCGGGAACGTGGTTCTCCGCCGCTCCGACGTCGACCGGGTTCGCCGTGGCGGGGGCGGGCGGCGGAGTTCTGTTCGCCTTCACGGGGGTCCCGACGGTCGTCCTGAAGTTCGAGGAGAAGGGGCTGCCGAAGGGGTCGGACTGGGGGCTCTCGATCGGCGTCCCCGCCCACAGCGCTTCGTCGAGCAGTGCGTCAATTCCCCTTGCGGTGACGATCTCGGAGATCTCCTCCACCGTTTGCACCGGTAATCTGACAACGACGCTGCCGCTAGGATACGCGTTCGACAAGGTCGCTGGGAAGTGCGGTCCGTTGAGCAAGACCGTCGTGCTCTCGTTCAGCCACGTTGCCGAGCTCACGTTTCGGGAGTTGAACCTCCCCGAGGGGACCGTTTGGACCCTCGCCGTCTCGGCATCGAATGGAGGTCGCTCGGTATTGACGTCGCAAGATACCGCGGCCTCTTCGATCACGCTCTACCTACCCGCGGGCAAGTACAGCTGGGCCGTCAGCACCTGGTCGACGTTCTCGAAGTCGCCGCGCCAAGGGACGCTGACCCTGCCCGCCGCGGGCCTGACGAAGACGATCAAGTTCAAGCTGATCACCGCCAAGTACACGTTCCTCGAAATGGGCCTCCCCCACGGAGAGACCTGGTGGATCAGCGTCGTGGGACCGGTCTCCGAGATGGTGACCTCCAGCGGCGGCAGCGGCGTCTTCCATCTCGAGAACGGGACGTACAACTTCACCGTCTGGGCCGATGGGGGCTACACGCCGGCACCCGCCGCAGGTACGTTCACCGTGGCGACGGCGAACGGCGCCAAAGTGATCGACATCGCGTTCGCAGCCTGAGGCCGACCGACACTCACCGACGCCCCGGGCCACGCGCGATGGCGGGGGCCCCCCAACGGCTTCGGCGTCGGTCCACGCTCAGAGCGAACGCCGCATGGGCGTTCGTCAGACGCTGCCTCGCCGTTGTACGGGGGGGTGGTCGGGCAGGGTCCGGAGGGTCCGGGAACCAGAAGCTACAACGACTCCCGAGACGCGGCCGGATCCTTCGAGCGCCGCTTAGGTGAGGGAGTCGAGTCGCGTGCAGTGGTGCGAGGGCGCGGTCGTTCGAGAGGAAACGGGTGTCCGCACAC
Source organism: Thermoplasmata archaeon (assembly GCA_049285595.1). GTDB lineage: Archaea > Thermoplasmatota > Thermoplasmata > Lutacidiplasmatales > UBA184 > Lutacidiplasma. The sequence continues at coordinate 5,326 of JBAQAF010000029.1, read as the reverse complement.
GGCGCACCGTGTCGACCCCGGGCGGGACGCGAATCCGCATCGGTCGCAGGAGAGGACCGCGAATGCTCCCACCTCTCGCCGGACGTACTCGCTCATCGGACAGTCGACCCATCGGCCCGTTGGGTCTGGGAGGCTTAACGAATTCGACCCGCCCAGGAACAAGTGAGCCCTTAGCGAACTCGCCGGCTCTCACGGAGCTTCTTGCGAACGTCTTCAGAAGAGGGCACCCTCCGCCGTTCCGGGCGTGGCCGAGTTCTCGTGGGCGCGATATCGGGGGATCGGCGGGATGAGACAGATTCGAGCCCGAATCAGCCGAGACGGAGTACGAGCTCCTTCGCATGAGGGCGCATGGGGATGGGAAGACCGGACAGGTTCGGATTCAAGCCGTCCCCGGGAACCAGGGCCCGTCGTCGGGTCGACCGAGACCGGGGGAGAGCTCCCTCCGGGCGGATTCGGGGCAGGTTGTGTTCGAAAGGGATGCGCCTTCGACTTCGGCGAGAGGCAACCTGCCGACACTGCAGAAACGATCCCGACGGCGGGCAGTACAGGTCGTGTCGGTCGAAGCCGAGTGCTCATATACTCGGCAACAGATTACAGATTGTATGAAGTTGATTCAGACCCGGATCCCTGAGGGGGAGTACGACCTGCTTCGCCGGAAAGCTCGAGGGGAAGGCAAGACGATGCAAGATTGGATTCGAGGCGCCCTCCGTGCCCAGTTGCTGCCGGACAAGGTCGACCCGACCGACCCGATCTTCTCCTCCTTTCCGCTGGTTCGGGGAAAGGGACCGAAGTCGAACCTTGCGGAGGATCACGACGAAGTCCTGTACGGGTCGACCGAATGATCCTGGTCGACTCGAGTGGGTGGGTCGCCCTATCGGACGTTCGCGAGCACCATCACGAAAGCGCGGTCGCCCTCTTCGCCCGAGTGAGGAAAGGAGAGTTCGGCAGATTCTTCACCACCGATTACATCCTCGACGAGACTTACACTCTCCTTCGCTTGCGGCTCGGAACCGGCCCGGTCCGGTCTCTGAGGGACCTGTTGGCTCACTCCACCAACGGCCAGTTGCTCCGAGTCTCCGAGCTGGATTTCGATCATGCGGTCGAACTTATGCTCGCTCACGCGGACAAGCGTTGGAGCGTGACGGATTGCACCAGCTTTGTGCTGATGCGGGAATTCGAGATCGAACGCGCCTTTGCTTACGACCGGAATTTCACGGAAGCCGGGTTCGAAGTTCATCCTGCTCGAAACCCGTAAGGACCAGAAACGATCGCCGGGAGCTTGAGCTCGAGCAGGACGTCGGCGATGGAATCTAGCCCCGAGCGGATTCGGGGAGAGTTGTATTCGAAATGGAGCCGCCTGCCTAGTAGGCCCTTTCAAAACCCCCCAAATAAAAATGGGTTGGTCCGGCATCCGATCTGGCTTGCCGATCCGTAAGGGGCCTTGTTGCGAATGTCTCGAGGCGACCAATTGGCATAGACGATCGAAGTCACTGGTGGCGAGACTCCGTCGCGCCCACGGGCCTAGTGCTCGCGTGGGGCTCAGGTTCCCGCCGTCGCACGGTAAAACTGCCCGTATCATGCTCTGATACACTCCCCCTCGTGGATGCGATGACCACGGACCCCCCCGTCACCCGGTAGCTTGACACACTCCCGGTGGGGTCGAACTCCGAAGGGTCGGGTTCTACTGGGTCCCGCGTGGGGCGCGAGCGGTCCGGGAAGATCACGACGGTCATCCTCTCCATCGCCGCCGAAATCCTGCAGGCGCTCGCGCTCGTGCCATCGGTCTCGGTGACTCGACGGTTCATGGCGAGAACCGGGTTCGCGCTCCCAGTCGTCGCCGACGTCCGGTGGTCGGAAGACGAGGGCCTCCGCGCTTCCGAGTGTCTTTCTTCTCCCGAACCTATAGGCAACGCGACGGTCGCAGTCACCTGGGCTTCGAGCAACGGGGCCACGGTTGGTTTCTTAGAGTTAACAACTTTCGCCGGCGCCGAGGGCCAGACGTGGCTCGTGAATTTTACCCACGAATCCCCAGCGGGTTTTGCTCGATCTTCGGCGAGCGTCATTGATCCCTTCTGCGGCCCACCGTTCTATGTCTACGCGGATGCAGTGACCAATCTGACAGTCGTTGTAAAGGCAGAACTGTTTTACAATTACACCGCGCTTCAACCGGTACTCTAGGGCGAGTCGTCCCGACAACCCGCTCCCAGGTCAACTCGGCCGATCGACCCAACACGCCGAGCTCCCGGCTCGATCCAGCCGGCGCCCGGACGAACCGCTTCAAAGGGGACCGTTCCCAACGGCACCCGATTGTTCCGATGTGGGTCCATTTGTCGAAAGCCGCTGGCCGCTCAAAACCTTCAATTGCCAATGATGGATTCCCGGCCAGGTGTGGATCCCGTATCGCAATGGCCCCGGTACTTCGCCGTGGTCCACCTATGTTGCCGTTGGTATCGCCCTGGTGGTCTTGGGACTCTTAATCCTGTACCTGTCTGGCTGGTTCCGAGAACGGACGACCCAGTTTGGATGGGGAACCCTGATTCTTTCGATGTTCGTGTTCGTGCCCGGACTCCGGTCGGCCTCCGCCGGGTTAATCCTCCGTCGCCGAACCCACCCGTCCAGATAGGAATCCTCGGCCCGAAGTGGTGGATCCACACAAGGAACCCCTTCTGTCTAGCCCCTCAAGTCACCGGAGTCAGAGCCGTACGAGCCACCAGCGTTAGCCACACAGCTCCGATGATGACGCATACAGTACCAGCCCCCAGGACGTAGGGGATCGGGTCGAACACGGCCCCGGTCGACACGCAATGGGAGTAGTTACCGGAAAGTCCGGGGCAGCCGTCGGGGAAAGGGGGACTCACTAGTGCCATCCAGAGAAGGAACGCCCCCACCCCAAGGACCAAGCACGCCAGGACCATTCGGCCAAGGCCGCGCACAGTGGACGTAGACCAATCTCGTCCATCAAGGTGGCGTCCCTGGGACGGGGGTGTGCCGGGAAGGGACCCCTTTCTGGAGGGCTGGTCTGGCCGACAACCCCGGTGGAATGGTTGCCGATGGACGAGGGGAGAGACCGAGCCACGAGCAAACTCAGACTGAGACCTAAGCCCGCCCAGACAGTATCCCGAGGCGACCCGAAGAGCCCCTCTCCTACGAGACGCTCTTCCAAGTCGGCCGTCAATACGTCTCGATATGCAATCCTGGAATCCGGTGGAAATCGCAATCTCTCGTGACGAGCACCCCCCGGTTCCTCCGCACGATGGCCGCGATCAACAGGCCGAGATTCCCTACGGGGGTTCCCCGCCGGTCGCAGTCTCCGCCCAGGCGAGCCGCTTCGTCGGCTGACTCCTCATCGAGGGGAAGCACGCTCAATCGCCGAGAGAGCGTTAGACTGCGGTCCAAGAAGCGCCCCCCGCGTCGATAACCGGCACGAAGAAACTCCGCCAACGCCGGGGCCGGAATGGTGAGGTTTTCTGATTGAGACTCCCATTCGCTCGCGCGATCGCGAGCCCCGGGGTCGCCGCGCAGGAAGTCGAAGCAATAGCCGGCGTCGAGGGATTTCACGGAGGATCCTCGGTGCGTGCCAGCCGCCCCTGACGGCCGCGATCCTGTCGACGAGCGGCCCGACGCGTGGCGTCGACCTCCTTCCAGGCTCCCGGGGGTGCGTCTCCCAGCGAGCCGGCGAGGTCCGAGATCCTCGCAGGGGGACGCAACTGACGTCGAACGACGTCGCTGAACGTCTCGCCGGAACGCTTGTGCCGGCGGAGCAGGTCATATGTATCGCTGTCCAAGGCGATCGTCTTTGAGGCCATCACTATAGCCAACACAGAAGCACTCTATATTGCTTGCGTAGACTTGGGTCGGTGAATTGCATTGATCGGGCCGGTCGGCCCGCAGATTCTAGCCCCGAGCGGATTCTCCCGCTGTTACTTCACAAATGGATACATCTCCGCGGAAGAGCTTCCACTCCGTGATTCGTAATCCCGGCGCATCGGCGTTGTCGCGGAGGGGATCTATGCCACCCAACCCACTTTGAGAAAGGGCTAATGAGCGATTGTTCCACTCTTCCTCAATCCGAAGGGGGTCGTTTCAAAACCCCCTCGGTAGAGAAGGTTCGACCCGCCGAAGAGGCAGCTAGCCATCCGTAACCTGGCCCCTTATCGCAATGAGAACGCCTTGCGGATGGCCGCGAACTGCTCGGGGAGTCCGTCGAAGTTCGACAACGCCCGTTGGGAAACCCATGCGAAGTCGCGGTGCTCACTTTGGTCTAGGCGGGGGGGGCGCGTCGCGCTCGTTCGGCACTCGTAGCAGACGATTACCCCAGAAAACGACTCTCCCGAGCGCAGTGTGTTTCGGACCGTCCAAGCATCCACCGGCTGGAGTAGGGTGATGCGGAACCCGGTTTCCTCGCGGACTTCTCGCACGAGACATTCTTCAAGACTCTCGCCTACTCCGAGTCCACCGCCCGGGAGATCCCAAAGTCCGGGGTGCAGGGCCAAGTCGTCCCGACGTCGAAGTAGGAGAACTCGATTGTCACGTAAGATGATTCCCTTGACTGCAACTCGAAAGCGCGGTCTCCTTGGCATTACGCTAGAGGAGTAACGCGAACCTTTAGCTCTGAGGACCGAACGTCGGCGAGCTCGGGGCCCAGCCATTAAGCAACGGACCCCTTGCACGCCGGATACCTTGCGCCAGAGGTTAGATGCGATCCAACCGGCGTTTCCACCCCCTAATGATGAGTATGCTCGCTACAAACACCACCGAGAGGCCCACTCCGGTCGCGACCCACACCCAAGTAGCGAGACCGGAATTCGGAAGTGCCGGAGTGATGACCACCACGTTGAACGTCCCGTAGTTGGCCACGTAAACGACGCCGTTCAGCGGGTCAACTACCAAGGCGCTCGGATACTCCTCTGGGCCTAGTGAGATATTTCGGATCACCGAGTTCGTAGTTCCCGATATCTCAATGACGTTCTGAACATCGAAGTCTGATGCGTAGAGATCACCCCGGACCGGATCTAGGGCTATCGAGATTTGACCGTACGACAGCCGCACTGAGGTGATCCTTGAGTTGGTCGCGTCAGAGTCGATGTTCACCACGTCTGAACCTGCGAAGTTCTGATTTGCCACGTAGATGTGGTGATTCACCGTCGCGATCACCAGCGCCACAGGATCGAACCCCGCGAGCATTGTCGCGACAACCTTGTTACTGACACCGGACGAAATAGGTTAACACTCTCCGAGAGAGACTCACCCTGAACCTCCTGAGTGACCTCCGTCAGTCGGTCAATCGTAGAGGTGGCTGGCGGCGACGAACGAGCGGATCAGCGCG
>JBAQAF010000028.1:0-11472 GCA_049285595.1 Thermoplasmata archaeon | reverse complement strand
CGCCATGCGCTCGAACGGGCCTCGTCGAAACGCCCCTCCCTGCGACCGCTCTTGGAGCAGGTCCAGGATCAGACCGCGGTGCTCGCGGCCGAAGGAAATCCGTTCTCCCTCGCGTATCAACTTTCGCGGACGCGCTCCCCGACCCCCGCCCGGGGGGGGGAGATCGCCCCGAACGACATCGTCGTCCCGGGCGGCACGACGAGCTTCAAGCCGGGTCCGATCGTCGGCGAGCTCCAGCACGCCGGCTTCCCCGCGGCGATCGAGAAGGGGAAGGTCGTGCTCAAGAAGGACACGACGATCGTCAAGGCCGGCGGCCTGATCTCGCGCGAGGTCGCGGGGCTCCTCACGCGCATGGACATTCGACCTCTCGAGGTCGGCCTCTCGCTGCGCGCCGTCGTGGACGGGGACATGTTCTACCCGCCCGACGTCCTCGCGGTCGACCTGGACGCGCTCCGCGTCGATTTCGGGCGCGCGTACCTTGGGGCGCTCGGAGTGGCGCTCGAGCTCGGTATCCTCGCGCCGGAGACGATCGCCCGCCTCGTCACGCGGGCGCACCGCGGGGCGCTCGCGGTCGCGGTCGCCGCCGGCTATCCTACGCCCGAGACCGTCGGACCGATGTTTGCGCAGGCGATGCGCGACGCGGCCGCGGTGGGGCAACTGACAGGTCACTGAGGGTTCCCCCGAAGTCACGGAGTGAGAGAGATGGAGTACGTCTACGGTGCACTGCTGTTGAATGCCGCCAAGAAGCCGATCGATGAGAACGGGATCACAGGAGTCCTGAGCGCGGCCGGTGTCGCGCCGGACGGACCCCGGGTGAAGGCGCTGCTTGCTTCGCTCGAGGGTGTGAACCTCGCGGAGCTCCTTACCAAGGCCGAGACGTTCGCCGCGCCGGCTGCCGCCCCGGCGGCCGATGCGAAGGGCGGAAAGGCCGAGAAGAAGGAAGAGGAGAAGAAGGAAGAGAAGGGCGTCTCCGAGGAGGAGGCGGCCGAGGGCCTCTCTGCCCTCTTCGGCTGAACCGGCCGCGACCGGTCTCCCGGGGGGGCGGCGCCCGCCGCGTCCCCGGGAAAATATTCCTGCGCCGAGTTCCGGGCCGTGGGGCTCGATCGACCGGCTTCCACGCCGGCGTCCTTCGTCAGGATCCGATCGGCCGGGGCGGGGGTGTTCCCACCGGGGGCGGGCACGCCCCCGAGGTAGTTCTTCTCGAGCTCTTCGGCCGTTGGGATTCCGACGGTAACGATCGTCGCCGCCTCCGACGCCCGGGGTCCCTTCGGAGCGGCGAACCGTTTAAGACCCGAGGTCGGGTAAGTGACACCGGAGGCCGGGGCTGGCCTCTCTACGATCGATGGGTGCCCGAGAGTTCTGTGGCGTGGTCGGCGTGTCGCTCCAGGGCAAAGGGGCCGCGCCGTACCTATTCCGGGGGCTTCGGGCACTGCAACACCGGGGTCAAGAGTCGGCCGGGATCGGCACGACCAGCCACGGCAAGCTGTTCCACCGAAAAGGGATGGGGCTCGTCCACGAGATCTTCACCCAGGAGATGCTCGACACCCTGCGCGGGACCGTGGGGATCGGTCACGTCCGCTACTCGACGACCGGATCGAGCGATCTCGAGAACGCGCAGCCGATCGTGGTGAAGATCCACGATCAGGACGCTGCGATCGCCCACAACGGGGATATCGTCAATTTCGAACGGATCCGACGGCGTCTCCAGGCCCAGGGGGTCGACCTCCTCGGGAACGCCGACACCGAGACGATGGCGCAGCTGATCGCGCTCGAGTACGGACGGACCCGGGATCTCGAAGCGGCGATCCGTCGGGCGTGTACCGAGATCGTCGGCGGGTATGCGGTCGTCCTGCTGGTCGGTAGCCGCGTCTATGGCTTCCGCGATCCCCTCGGGATCCGGCCCCTCGTCTACGGGACGGTCGACGGGGGGGTCGCGGTCGCGAGCGAGTCGGTCGCGCTCGAGCTGATGGGCGGGAAGGCGCTCCGCGAGGTCGCCCCCGGCGAGGTCGTCGTCCTCGAGAAGGGGCAGCTCGCCCGGACATCGCATATCCCGGGCAACGGCGAGCGCGCGCACTGCATGTTCGAGTGGGTGTATTTCTCCCGTCCCGACTCGATCGCCGAGGGGCAGCCGATCTACAATGTGCGCCATCGGATCGGCCAGCGCCTCGCCCAGGACAGCCCCGTCGAGGCCGACCTCGTGGTCCCGGTACCGGATTCGGCCCGGCCCGCGGCACTCGGCTTCGCGGAACGCTCCGGGATCCCGTACGCCGAAGCACTCATCAAAAACCGGTTCGTCGAACGGACGTTCATCCTCCCCGACCAGCGGCGCCGAGAGTTGGAGGTCCGGGTGAAGCTGCATCCCGTGCCGGGGCTCCTCAAGGGAAAGCGCGTGGTCCTGATCGACGACTCGATCGTCCGGGGGACGACCTTGAGCGAGATCGTCCAGATGGTACGCTCGGCAGGCGCCTTACGAATCGACGTGCGGATCGGATGTCCCCCGATCCAGGCCCCGTGCTACTTCGGCGTCGACATGAAGGAACGCAAGGAGCTCGTCGCCCACGGCCGCACCGAGGAGGAGATCGCGAAGATCATCGGCGCCGACAGCGTCCGGTACCTCTCCATCCCGGGCCTCGTCGAATCGATCGGCCTCAAGGGCGAGAGCCTCTGTCTGGGGTGTCTGACCGGACGATACCCCGTCGAGGTCCCCGAGGAGCGCCACCGGTTCCAGAAGTCGCTCCCGGAGTTCTAGCGCGTGAGCGCGGCCCTGGTCATCCCGTTCGGTCCGGTGCTCTACCTTTTTCCCCCGGGAGGCGACGTTCCCTCGGTCCATCGCTTGGCCGCCGGACGCGGTCCGCAACGCCCCTCGGTCGATCTGCGACCCGACGCGGTCCCCGCGTCCCTTCTCCAAGCGATCGAACGGTTGTCGGCCGGGACGGAATTGCAGGCAGCAACCCCCGCCCTCCTCCGAGCACTCTCCGTCCGCAGCTCGCGGACGGTCGTCCCCATCGGGGCGGCCGAATGGCGGCGGGCCCGCCACGATCTTCCTCTCGGCGATCCGGCGGCGGAGCGGGAGTATCTCCGGACGCTCGCCCGGTCGGACCTCACGCGAGCTCTCCGGTCCCCGGAAGAGCTCCTCATCACCCTCGCGCGGGAAGAGGAACGACTCGAACGCACGGTGGGCCGCGAACAGCGCGCGGCCGAAGCGATGCTCACGGTTCCCGATTCTCCGCTCGTCGCGTACTCCGAACGGTGGGCCGAGACTCGAGCTCTTCTCGAGGAGCATCACCGGGCACTGGAACAGACCGTGGAGGAAGCGGCGCGGACGGTCGTTCCGAACCTGGCCGCGGTCGTAGGCGCCCGCGTCGCCGCCCGCCTGGTCGCCGCCGCTGGGGGGGTCGCGCCGCTCGGCCGGATGCGAGCCGCCCGACTCCAGCTCCTCGGATCTCGCCGACGACCGTCGCCCGAGCGGGGGCCGAGATTCGGGGTGATCTTCCGCGCCGAGCGTATGGCGGACGTGCCGCTCGAGCGACGGGCGGCCTACGCGCGGTCGCTGGCGGCGATCGCTGCGATCGCGGTACGGGCCGACGCATCCACCCGCCGCGCCATCGCGCCGACCCTCCTGCGCCGACGCGATCGCCGAATCGAGGAGCTATCGCGGAGAGGCCGATGAGGGCGCCTCGCAGCTTCGAACCGGACCGCGTCTCGCTCCGGCTCCTACGGCGTCGATCGGACGACCGGGTCGAGCTATGGACCGAGACGGTCGGTCAGCTGCCGCCCGTCTATGGCGAAGGCTGGATGGAGCGGGACGGCCGCTCGTTCCGACGGTTCGAGCCCGCTCGGTCGAAGCTTTCGGCGGCGATCGTCGCGGAATGGTCCGGCCCGATCCCGCGGCCCGGCGAGCGGTGGCTCTACCTGGGCGCAGCCAGCGGCACGACCGCCTCGCACATGGCGGACCTGGTCGGTCCGTCGGGGCGAGTCTACGCGCTCGAGCGCAGCCTGCGGCCGTTCGCTCGCCTGCTGGCGGCGAGCGAGCGCTGGCCGAACCTCTTGCCGATTCTCGGCGACGCGCGTTCTCCCGAGGAATACGCGGACCTCGTGCCGGTTGTCGACGGCGTGTACGCCGACATCGCGCAGCCCGACCAGATCGAGATCGTTCGGCGCAACGCGGCCCTCCTCCTCGGAGGCGACGGGGCGGCGGTCCTGGTCGCCCTCAAGACCGCGAGCATGGGCCGAGAGCAGAGCGCGGTGCGCCACCGCGACTCGGCCGAGGTGGCGCTCGCCGACGGTGTCGACCTCGCACCCGGGGTGCGTCTCGAGCCGTTCCACCGCGGCCACTATCTGATCGGCGGAACGATGAACGCGGGCGGAGCTCGATCGCCGGGGGCGCTCACTCGGCCACGCGGGACGAGCCGCGGGCCACGACGACGGTGACAACGTCCTCGTCGTCGAGGACGTGGTCCCGCCCGACCGTCTGACCCGGGAACCGGGCGCTCGGCCCCCAGACCTGTGCGGCCTTGAACGTACGTTCGAGCTCGCCCGGCAGCCGGCGCAGCAGCTCGGTCACCGTGTCGCCCCGCCGCAGGATCACCGGCTCGTCCCGATCCGGCGGCCGCCCGGGGGGCTTCACGTAGATCCGGATGAATCGGAGCGCCCGTCCGATCCGGTCGACCAGATCGGGGATCCCCGTACCATCGCGGGCGCTGATGTACGACGGGACGAACGGCTGCACGGCGATCGCGGTGCGATTGCGATCCTCCGCGGTGAGATACTCCGCCTTGTTCACGGCGAGGAGCGCCGGAAGATACACGCGGTTGCCCGCCAGCACGTCGATCAGCTCGTCGGACGTCGCATCCTCTCGGAAGACGATCGAACCGTTGTGGAATCCGAACTCCCGGGCGATCGGGGTCGCGAGCCCCCCGGCGAGATGGGTGAGCCGCACCGTGCTCGAGATCGTCAGGCCCCCGCGGTCCACGTGGGTCACGATGACGCGGGGCGGACGTGCGTTGATCCGGACCGCGGCCCCCTCGAGCTCCTGGACGAGAGCGCGAAGGTTCGGGTGTTCCGGGTCGATCAGGAAGAGGATCAGGTCCACCGACCGGACGACCGAGAGGACCTCCCGACCCCGCCCTCGGCCCACCGCGGCTCCCGGAACGAGCCCGGGCATGTCCAGGATCTGGATGGAGGCGCCCCCCCAGCGCATCATCCCGGGAATGATCGAGACCGTCGTGAAGTCGTACGCCCCGACCTCGCTGTCGGCGGACGTGAGGCGATTCAGAAGCGTCGATTTTCCGACGGACGGATAGCCGACGAGGCCGACGGTGGCGTGACCGCTCTTTCGCACGGAGTATCCCGTGCCGCCGCCCTTTCCCTTCGCCCGAGTCTCCCGCTCGAGCCGAAGCACCGCGAGCTTCGCCTTCAGGCGGCCGATGTGTCCTTGGGTCGCCTTGTTGTAAGAGGTCTTGCGGATCTCATCCTCGACCGCGACGATCTGCTCTTCCAGCGACGGCATCGAAGACCCTGGTATCCTTCCGGTGGGGCGCGCCGTACTTGAGGCTGGCGTCGCGTCTTCCATCGTTCGTCCGGCACCCAACGACCATCACGGGGCGGGTTCCGGAGAGTCCCGTGACCCATTCCGATCCCGAACGATTCGCCCCGCGCTCGGCCTCCTGGCGGTTCGGTCCCCGGTCCGGGGAGGTCCCGGGACGGGACGAGATGAGCCGGCGACGGGCCGACATCGACGCGGCCATCCACGCGGGCCACGGCCTCGGAGGAGCGTTCTCGATCTGGCTCGGGTCCGGGCCGGAACCGACGGTGGGTCTGACGGCGGAGTCGCCGGTGGGGATCCGTTGGGTCGAGCGGACGCTCGCTCGGTGCTACGACGAGGGTCAGTGGAGTCGCGCCCCGAATCCCTCCCCCCGGGGCGGAATCGAGCGGTACGTCGGGCGCCGACGCCTACTGCCGAGCGAAGGAGGTTCGTTCCCTCTCGAATGGGGGGTGGTTACCCGGACGGCGGCCCTCGCATTCTCCTCCCTTCCGAGAGGCATAGATCTGGTCTGTCACCTCACGCCGGTCTCCTACGGCACATCGTTTCTCGACCTCCTCCCGACGTCCGAGCCTGCGGGGGAAAGGATCCCGCCCCGGTTTGGCTCTCGTCCGCTTCCGATGCGGCCCCCTCCGCCGATCCGTTCCCACGACAGCAGCGGCCCGCTCTGGTACGGGATCGTGGAACTACGCACTCCTTCCGGGATTCCCCGCAAGGAACGGCAGATCACCGTGGCCGCGGTCGAGACGGCGTGGCGCCGACTCGACGACGCCGGGATCTCGTTGCACCGACGACCCGTGGCCCGGCTGATACCCGCTCGAATGCTCCTCTCGTCCAGCGAGGTCGTCGCCCTTCTCCCGAGCCGGGACGGCGGGGGCGCCGAGTCGCCGGTGGTTCGGTCCACTCCCCTCGGGCTCCCGGTCGGTCGGACGCTGGCGGGAACGATCGTGAGCCTCCCCGTGGAGCCCGGACAGGGCCGGCACCTGGCGATCCTCGGGGAGACCGGGATGGGGAAGAGCTCCCTCCTGATCGCGTTGGCCGTCCGCGCGGCGGCCCTCGGTGGGATCGTCGTTCTCGACCCGCTCGGGGAGACCGCGCGAGAGATCCGCAACGAACTGAGGTCGGAGGGGGACCGCGTGCTGTTCATCTCCGCGGGTTCCCGGGAGGCGCCCTCCCTCAATGCGATCGACAGGTGCGGCGTTGGGCCGGGCACCGACGAGGTTCGGTCCGAGCGCCGCATCGGCGACATCGTCCATGCGCTTCGCCGGGTGCGCTCGGGACGCTACACCGACTCCTCCTTCTGGGGACCCCGGCTCGAAGAGATGCTGACCCGGGCGATCCGGGCGGCCTCGACATTTCCGGACGGATCGCTCGCCGACGCGTACACGCTGCTCACGACGAGTGGCTTGACGCGGCGAGTGGCTCCGCCCGGAAGCGAGGACGCCTTGCACGAGCTCTCGCAGCGGATCCGCGAACGGCCGGAGGACGCCGACGGGGCTCGTCGGCTGTTGCACGAAGTGGTTCGGAATCCCACCCTCGGCCGGATGCTCTGCGCTCGGGACCCGAGCCGGACGGCTTCCGATCTCGTCGCACCGGGACGGATCCTCCTCGTTTCGGGGGACGCCGGTGAGGTCGGCGAATCGACCGCCCGCTACCTGATCGCGGTCTACTTGGCGCTCGTCTGGTTCGAGCTCCTGGCCCGCACCCCGACAACGAAATCGTTCGTCTTCCTTGACGAGGCGCAGTGGTTCGCCCACGAGAGTCTCGGCGAGATGCTCCGACTCGCCCGGCGGCGGAACGTCCATACGATCCTCGCGACGCAGTCGATCGCATCCTTACCGGAGGCCGTGGCGGAGGCGGTATGGACCAACGTCGCGGACTTTGTGGCGTTCCGGGGACTCCCCGACGAGGCCCGAGAGATCGGGAGGGCCGCGCCGGGGGTTCGGGCGGAACGGCTGCTCGCCCTTCCGCGCGGAACCGCCGCCGCCCTGATCGGGAAGGGGGGGACCGTCTCGTGGATACGGACCGTCCGGATTCCGCCGCCGCCCCGACCGAACTGGCCCATCGACCCGTCGCCGTCCGCTACGCCTCCCGATCCGCACCCCGCGGTCCCCGAGATCGAGCCGCGGGCTCCGGAGCCGGGGATCAACGACCCGGTCTCGGCCCCCCAGCTGTTGGAGTGGCTGGGCCGTCGTTCCCGATCCGTCGAAGCGGGAGAGCTGTTCTCGATTCCATTGAAAGAGTTGCGCGTACGCACGGGAGCGAGCGTCGAGGTCGTGCGGCACCTGGGCGCGACGCTCGGCCGCCTCGGCGCGATCCGACGGACCGAGCGGACGCCGGACGGGTCGGTCTGGTGGATCGATCCGCTGGCCCTGAGGGGGGCGGGACCCCAATCGGCGAGCTCGGGCGCCGACCCTTCCGAGAAGCCACAACCCTCTTAGGCACGGGGCGGCCTAATTTTCCCCGATGGACCCCCCGACCGGTGCGGTGACCGTCTTCGGCGGCCGGGAGCTGGCGAGCCCCAAGAACACCCTCGAGCGGTGCACGACGGGCATCGAGGGCCTCGACAGCATCCTCGAGGGGGGGATCCCCCGCGGCAACATGGTCCTGGTCGCGGGGAGCGTCGGCACCGGCAAGACGACCCTCTGCCTCGAGTTCCTCGTGCGCGGGGCGGAGAAGTCGGAGCGTTCGTTGTTCATCTCCGTGACCGAGTCCTCCGGAAAGCTGATCCAGAACCTTTCCACGTTCGACTTTTTCCGCCCGGAGCTGGTCGCGAACGGGTCGCTCGTCTTCGTCGACCTCCCCGTCATCTACCAGAAGCTCGGCCTCGAGCGCGAGGAGCTCGCGCCCGAGGACATCGACATCCTCCTACGGACGATCGCGAGCCTGGTCCGGACGCTCGGCGTCCGTCGACTGGTGTTGGATAGCCTCACCTCGCTCTGCTACCGGATCCGTCGCGACGAACAGATCCGCGACTTTCTTCTCCGCCTCGGCGGCGAGCTGAGCGACGCGGGGTGCACCTCCCTGCTCGTCTCGGAGATCGGACCGCAGGCGGGACGCTACTCGGCGCACGGGGTCGAGGAGGCGATCGTCGATGGCGTGATCCTCCTCTGGAACAACCGTCGGATGGGCGATATCCTTCGGGTCCTGCAGATCGTCAAGATGCGGGGGACCGCGCATTCGCGAACGCAGTACGTCATCGAGCTCACGCCGATCGGCCTGCTGATGGCCCCGCACCTGAAAGGGGCCCGCGGGGCGGACGGGGGCGGATAGGCCGTGCCGCCCGTGGACATCGGCGACCGGCTGCGCGCCCTCCCCCTCGGGAGCGCGGTCGCGCTCAAGCTCGACCCGCGCGAGTACGCCGACCACTACTTCGCCGTGCTGAACGCCACCCTGCGCGACGTCGGCTCGGAAGCGAGCAATCACACCGTCTACATCGCGGTCACGAACCCCGCGTCGTTCGTCTGGTCGCTGGCCCAAGCCCTCGACGTGACGCCGGACCGGATCTCCTTCGTCGATGCGATCAGTCACCTGATGATGAACTACTCGAACCCGCTGCCGAACGCGACGTACGTGGAGAGCCCCCGGGCGCTCGAGGAGATCATGCTCCGCACGGAGTACCTGCTACGGCGCTACCCGCACCCCCGCACGACGGTCGTGATCGACAGCGTGAACTCGCTCGCGATCCACAACCCGCCCGAGCTGCTCTCCGAGTTCTTCCACATCCTCCTGAACAATCTGAAGAGTCGGCAGGTCCTGACGCTCGTCCTTGAAACCACCGACGAAGAGGCCGCCGCGATCGACCAGATGCTGAACCTCGTCGTGGACGAGACGATCGACGTCGCGCGGGCGGGTCGGTGAGCATGTCGGACGCCCAACGGATCTTCGACATCCCCGAGATCGACCAGCCGCTCGCTCCCGCCCTGCGGCCCGGCTGGCTAGCGGTGCTGGCGGGAACGTCCGGCTCCGGGGCCCCGTTGCTGGCGAAGCAGTTCGCGAACGCGGGCGTCGGCACGACGCCGGTCCTGTTCTACACGACCTACGAGCGTACGGACGACGTGCGGAGCGCGTTCGAGGATTTCGGATGGGATCCCGCCGACATCAAGATCGTCAATCTCGCCGACGAGTATTACGAGCGGGTCCTCGTGAAGGGGCTCGAGGTCGCGCGCGTGCGCGAGCGCGGCCTCTCGCTCGAGGACCTGAACCGCGCGGAGCCGGAAGGCCGCTCGCGTCCCTCGTTCAGCCTGACCGACCGCATGCTCGCGGACCTGGCCACGATCGACGCTCCGTTCCGGATGGTCGTCGACTCGGTCGACTTCTTCTTCGAGGTGCTCGAACCCCGGGAAGTGATCACCGTCGCTCGGCAGATCCGCCACCGCTGCCAGACGATCGGCGGACAGGCGCTCATCGCGGTGCACTCCCCCGGCCACGAACGAGCGACCACGACGCGCCTGGAGGACCTCGCCGACCTCGTCCTCACGCTGCGCGCCGAGCCCCACGGCGACCGGCACCAGCACACCCTCTCCGTCGAGAAGGTCGGCAACCGACCGGACCTCACCCGCATCTGGCGGGGAGTCCTGGAGGAGCGGGGCTGGCGGGTCGAGCCGCCGTCGGCTTCCCGATAGCGGCCTACCTCCGCGCCACCGAACCTTTATCGCTCCGCCTCGGGTCGTTGAGGGGAGGGAACGCCGTGGAAGACGTCATCATCCGAACGCTCGAGAAGGTCCAGCTCCGCGATCCCATCCTCGTCGAGGGCCTTCCCGGTGTCGGCAACGTCGGCAAGCTCGCCGCGGACTACCTGCGCGACCAGCTACCGGCGAAACCGATGGCGACGATCTACTCGAAGTTCTTCCCACCGCAGGTCTACGTGAACGAGGCCGGCGTCATCCGCCTCGTCTCGAACGAGCTCGCCTACTGGAAGGCGCCGGCCACGGCACCGCACGACATCCTCGTGCTCGGCGGCGACTACCAGGGGATCAGCCCCGAGGGGCAGTACGAGATCACCGAGCGGGTCCTCGACTACTGTGCGGGGCTCGGTGTCAAGGAGGTCTACACCCTGGCCGGCTTCGCCCAGGGTCACGCGGTCGAGACGCCCCGTGTCCTCGGGGCCGCGACGATCCCTGCCCGCGTCGAGGCGATGAAGAAGTTCGGTGTCGTCTTCTCCCGCAACGATCCCGGCGGCGGCCTGATCGGGGCGAGCGGCCTCTTCCTCGGGCTCGGCAAGATGTTCGGCATGGAAGGGGTCTGCCTGATGGGCGAGACGAGCGGCTACTTCGTCGACCCCCACAGCGCGGAGGCCGTCCTGAAGGTCCTCGGCAAGGTGCTCAAGGTCGAGATCGACTTCACCGCCCTCGAGACGAAGGCGCGGGAGATCGACCGGATCGCGCAGAAGATCCACGAGGTCGAGCAGCGGTCGGGCGATTCTGCGAGCGGCGCTCCCGCCCCGACCCGCGAGGACGTCGGGTACATCGGCTGACGGCGGGCCTCCTGCCGTGGCGTCGGGTCCGGTGCCCGCGGACGCTGCCCCGACCCGGCCGACGCCCGACCTCCTCGCGCGACTGCGGGCGCGGGCCGACGCCGACGGGTTCGTTCCGTTCGACCGGTTCATGGACCTCGCCCTGTACGATCCCCGGGCGGGATTCTATTCGCGGGAGTCGGCCGCGTTCGGCAGCGCGGGCGATTACTACACGGCGCCCTACGTGCACCCGCTGTTCGCCCGCACCCTCGCGGCGCGGATCCGAACCCTGGTAGGACCGATCCGCGATCACGGCCCGGTCCGGATCGTGGAGGTCGGCCCCGGAGATGGGTCTCTCGCCGAGGGACTCCTCCGGTCCCTCGGAGCCGAGTCGCGCGTGGACGAGTACCTCCTGGTCGAACGGTCGGAGTCGCTCGCCCGCCGGGCGCTGGCGCGGGCGGGCGCGGCGGGGGAG
>JBAQAF010000027.1:0-21560 GCA_049285595.1 Thermoplasmata archaeon | reverse complement strand
GCCGTGAGCCGTCCGGACGCATCGCGAAGGGAGAGGGTCCGGCGGCGCGCCGGGCGCTCCGGACGATCGACGCGCGGACGGGGCTCGCGCTCGGTTAGGGGTCGCGCCGCTCGACCGCGAGGCTCAGGCCGTTGCCGCCCCCCATGCACAGAGTGGCGAGCCCGAGTCGGCCGTGCGAGCGAGCGAGCTCATGGACCAGCGTGACGACGATCCGCGCGCCGCTCGCGCCGATCGGGTGGCCGAGCGCGATCGCCCCGCCGAGCGGATTGAACTGCTCCTCGGTGAACCCGAACGCGCGCTGGACGGCGATCGACGCCGAGGCGTACGCCTCGTTGTGCTCGACCCGGTCGAAATCCTTCGGAGAGAGTCCCGTCCGCTCGAGGTGTTTGCGGACGGTCGGGATCGGCGACTCCATCACGTCCCGGGGGTGGACACCGCTCTCGGCCTCCGAGTGGATCCAGGCGAGGGGGAGCACGCCCCGCCGCGCGACCTCCGCCTCGCTCGCGAGCACGAGCGCGGCCGCTCCGTCCGACAGCTTCGAAGAGTTCCCCGCCGTGAGCAGGCCGTCCGGGGCGAACGCGGGCTTCAATCGGGCGAGCCCCTCGAGCGTCGTGTCCGCCCGGGGCGCCTCGTCGTGGTCGAGCCCGGGGCCGCCGGTCGCCGGGTCGGCGGGCACGACGACGATCTCCTTCGAGAAGGTGCCGTTCGCGACCGATTCCGACGCCCGTCGATGGCTGCGCAGTCCGAACGTATCCACCTCGACGCGGGTGAGCGCGAGCTTCTTCGCGATCCGCTCGCCGGTGAGTCCCATGACCTCGTGCTCGTCGTAGGCGTCGATCAGCGCGTCGCGCTGCATCGCGTCGTCCAGCACGTGGGGGCCCGGCAGCGACCCCCAGCGCATCCGGCCCTCGAGCAGGTACGGCGCGTTCGACATGCTCTCCATGCCGCCGACGAGGACCCGGTCGAAGTCGCCGGCCCGGATCGCCGTCGCGCCCCAGTGGATCGCCTTCATCCCCGACCCGCACACCATGTTCACGGTCGCCGCGCCGACCGGGTCGGGGATCCCGGCGCCGCGGAGCACCTGGCGAGCCGGGTTCTGGCCGACGCCGGCCTGGATCGCCTCGCCGAACAGGACCTCCTCGATCTCCGAGGGGGCGAGACCCGACCGTTCGATCGCCGCCCGGGCCGCGATCGTCCCGAGGAGCGGGGCGCGGACGGTCTTCAGCGAGCCGCCGAACCGGCCGATCGGCGTCCGCACGGCGGACAGGATCGCGACCCGACGGCTGCGGTCGGCGCTCATGGCCCGCGGCGCAGCGTCGGCCGGATAATAGGGGTTGCCCCCGGAGGGCGGCCGAATCCGGACGCGAGCGCGTCCGACCGGGCGTCAGTCCTCTTCGACGCGCGGCGCGAGGAGGTAGCGTCCTTCCCCGCGTCCGGAGCTCATCGCGAACTCGATCTTGAGAGGATACTCGTTGCCGACGTGGAGCGTCGTCTCCTCCGCGGCGATCGACTTGACCATTCCCGAGAAGAAGTCGAGCGGGTACATGCTCTTCACCGACTCCTTCACCTCGAGACGGCTCAGAGAATCCTTCGGGATCCGAAGGTCGAGGCGGTCGGTGTCCCCCTCCGAGTGCATCGTGAAGGCGTCCGGTTCGAGGGTGAGCGTGACGTGGTCGGTGAAGCTCTCGCTCCCCCGGATCCCCTGGCGTACATCCTCCGTCTTGACCGTCACCGAGGCGGGCGGGGTCACGTTCGGCACCTTCGGGTCGGTGATCCCGGCCGGGTCGACGACCGCCATCTGGCGGGTGATCCGGCCGACGGTGGCCACGAGGCGGCTCTTGCCGTCGAACTGCAGGTCGATGAGGTCTCCGGGCTTCGAGAGCCGGAGAACCTCCTTGAGCTTCTCCACGTCCACCCCGATCTCGGTCGGTTCTCCGGTGAACTCCTCGAAGACCCCTTTCTGGAGCTTGAGGACGAGCATGGCGACGTGCGAGGGGTCCACGGCCTTCGCTTCGAGCCCATCCTTCGAGATCGAAAGCTTGACCTCGCTGACGAGCGTGGAAACGACCTCCACGACCTCGCGGAGGGTTTCCATCTTGACCCGCAGCTTGAACATTCCGTGCCTCGAGGCGCGCCACATCGACCCCTGCTAAAAAGGTTGCCCGGGCCGGGCTCGGGCGGAAGCTGTTTTCCCGCCGGAAGGTACGTCCCCGGCGTGACCGAACTCGCCTATCTAGCGACGATCGACGAGGCGTACGTTCGATCGTTCCGGGCGAAGGTCACCGCGCTGCCCCCGGGCGCCGTCGTGCTCGACCGGACCTACTTCTATCCGACGGGCGGCGGCCAACCGAGCGATCGGGGGACCCTGGTGCTTCCCGACGGCGGACCGCTCGAGGTCGTCGACGTTTCGAAATCCGGGCCGTCGGTCGTTCACCGGGTCAAATCGGTCGCGAGCGTGGGGCGGCCCGGGATCGGCGACGAACTGCTCGGGACCGTCGATTGGGATCGGCGCCACCGCCACATGCGACTGCACACCTCCCAGCACCTGCTCAGCGCCCGCATCTTTGAACGCACCGGTCGCCGCACCCGCAGGGCGTCCCTTTCGGGGGTCCGGGCGCTGCTCGATCTCGACGGAGCGCTCGACGCGGCGGTGATCGAGCGATGCAGCGAGGATCTGGCGGACGCCGTCGCCCACCCACGAGCGGTGACGGTGAGCCATATCGCGCGGGTCGAATGGGACCGGCATCCGTCCTCCGCCCGTTCGGGCCTGGTGCCGTTGCCGGCCCAGGTCGACCCGGTGCGGGTGATCCGGATCGACGGGCTCGACGACTGCCCCTGCGGGGGGACCCACTTGCGCTCGACCGGCGAGATCGGCGCCGTGACCCTCGCCCCCCCCGCCCCGCTCGGCGACGGGGGATGCCGGGTCACCCTGGAACTACGGGACGGCGGGTCGCCCACTCCGAGCGCGTGACCCCGTAGACGTGCACGTCGTGCCAGCGGCCGTGGTGGAACAGGATCGAGCGCAAGGTTCCCTCCCGACGAAACCCGAGCCCCTCGAGGAGCCGGACGGACGGGAGGTTCTCCACATCGCACGTCGCGCCGATCCGAGCGAGCGTCTCGGTGCGGAAGAGCCGGTCGACGAGCAACCCGACCGCCTCCGTTCCGAGGCCTCGTCCCCGTGCCTCGCGCCGGCCGAGCACGTACCAGATGTCGATCGATTCGAGGACCGGGTGCGCCCGGTAGTATCCCACCACCCCGATCAGGTCCCCTTCGGCCCGGCGCTCCACGCCGAAGCGGGGGGCGAGGGACGACGGGTCGGCCGCGGCCGCCTCGAGGGAGCGGACGAAGTCGTCGTACGAATCGACCCCGAACCGGTCGAACGGCGCGACGATCTCGGGATCATTATACCATGGGAAGAGGGCGGGGGCGTCGTCCGCACGCAGCGGTCGGAGGCGGACGTTCGGCCCTTCGAGCTCCGCCATCCGCCTAGGCGCTCGGCTCGGGGGCCCGACCACCGTACGACTCGTCCGGCTCGGGGATGTGGGGCGGCGGATCGTCCCGGGCGAGGGTCGCCGACGCACCGACGACCTCCAGGCGATACTCGAGGGCCTTGCGGTGGCCGGACGGGGTGAGCGAGAATACGTGCTTCGGCTCGGAGTACCCGACGACGTACTGGATCCGGCGGTAGATCATGCGTGTCATCTCGAGCGTGCGGATCGCGGTCTTGAGGAGAGCGGAGTCCTCCTCGGGGAACCGACGAAGGATGCCGATCTCGGTCGCCCAGTGGGACGCTTCGAAGCGGACCTGCTGCCCGCGGTGCTCGAGCAGGTGGAGAAGGACGATCTTCTGAAGATGGTCGCTCGCGTCCCGCACGGGCGGCGGCGGAGGCGGCCCGCTAGGAGATCGTCGTGATCTCGTAGTTGACATCGAGACCCCGAAGACGACCGTGCATATCGGTCATCAATCGAATCACGTCCTCGACCGACGTCTTCTCCTTCCACTTGTACACGAAATCGTGCAATCCCATCGATTCTTCAAAGCCGAGCGCGCGCATGACCTCAAGCACCTTGAGGGGGCTCGCGCCCTCGGAATGGAAAGTCATTCGGACGTACGTTCGCATCCGTCCACACTCTCGTAAGAAGGAGGATGAGAATTAGGCGAGCCTTCGGATATATAGGCTTGTGTAGCTGGTCGCCCGCCCGAAATGACCGACGCGAGCCGGGGCGGCCCTGCCGTTGTCACTGGGGGCGCCGGGGCGATCGGCTCCGAGCTCGTGCGCTCTCTGCTCGCACGGGGCCGGGAGGTCCGGGTCATCGACAACCTCTCGAGCGGCCGCCGGGCCCACCTCCCGGACGGCGCGCAGGCAGCGAAGCTGACGATCGTGGAGGCCGACCTGCGCGAGCCGGCGACGTATGCTCCCGCCTGCGCGGGGGCCGACGAGCTCTGGCACCTCGCGGCGAACACCGACATCCAGCGGGGATCGGCAGACCCTCGGATCGACTTCGAGAACGGGACTCGGGCCACGTTCCAGGTCCTCGAGACCGCTCGGGCCCAACAGATCCCCCGGTTCTTCTTCGCGTCGTCGAGCGCGGTCTACGGGCTCGCCGCCGTCCTCCCGACCCCCGAGGAGTATGGGCCGCTCGTCCCGGAGTCGCTCTACGGCGCCTCGAAGCTCGCCGCCGAGGGGCTGTGCGCGGCGTACGCCCACTCCTATGGCCTTCAGGTGTTCGTCTATCGGTTCGCCAACATCATCGGGCCGGGCATGACCCACGGGGTCCTCTACGATTTCTTCGAGAAGCTGCGCCGCGACCCGACGCGCCTCGAAGTCCTAGGCGACGGTCGCCAGTCGAAAAGCTACCTGCGGACCGAGGATTGCGTCGGCGGCATGCTTGCCGCCGCGGACCGGGCGGGGGGGCGGTACAACTTGTTCAACCTCGGTACCCGCGACCGGACCTCGGTCCGCGAGATCGCGGAGAAGGTCGTGGCGGCCCACGGGGGTCGCGCGCGCATCGAGTATCGAGGGGGGGACCGGGGGTGGACCGGGGACGTGCCCCAGGCGCTCCTTTCGATCGACCGCATCGGGAAGCTCGGCTGGCAGCCCAGCAGCCCGAGCGCCGGGGCGATCGACCGGACGATCCGCGAGATGGTCGAGGCGCGCCGGGTCGTCTCCTAGGGCGCCCGCGGTCTCGGAAAACCTTATCCAAGCGGCTGGTTCGGCGGCACGATGACGTCCAAAACCGCCGGCGATGACGGCGTCACCCACCCCGGGGACATCGTCCGACTCGATTTCGAGCTATGGTCCGAGATCGGGGGAAAGAGCGAGCTTCTCGACACGACCCGCGAGGAGGTCGCCCGGAAGTCCGGCGCCGAGCCCTCCGAGGGCCAGACGTGGGGCCCCCGGCCGCACCAGATCGGTGGGGAGTATTTCCCGTCGGGGATCGAGAACTCGCTCACGGGCGTGAAGATCGGCGACGAGGTGGATCGCGAATTCACTCCCGCGGACGCCTTTGGCGAACGGGACCCGGACCTGATCGAGCTGTTCTCCATGCACGAGATCCAGCGTCTGCCCGAGATGCGAAAGGAGGACGCGCACCTCGACCTCGGCACGACCCTCACGATCGAGGGACGGCGGGGCCGGGTCGTCCAGCTGACCGCCGCGCGGGTGCGGGTCGACTTCAATCCCCCGTTCGCCGGCCGAAAGGTCCGGGGGAAGTTCCGAGTCGTCTCGAAGATCGACGAGCCAGCGGAACAGGTCCGCGCGATCGTCGAGCTGCAGTACGGACGCTCGGCCGAGTTCCACGTCGAGACGCACGATCACGTCCTCACCCTGAAGATCCCCGACCGCTCCAAGTTCGACATCGCGTGGATGGCCGCGAAGCCTCGGGTGATCGACCGGATCCGCAGCCAGCTGAAACCCCACTCGATCCGGATCGTCGAGGAGTACGTTACCCCGGTGGCGGAGTCGAAGCCGGCCGAGAAGACCGCGAAGCACGTCGAGCCGGTGGCCGAGGAGGCCGCACCGGAGGCCGAGGCGAAGCCCGCGCCGAAACGGGCGACCCACGCGAAGAAGGACGACTGAGCGCCTCCCTCCGCCCGCCGGAACGAACGTCCCCTTCTTGAACGGTCCCGTGGTGAACGGACGGTGACCGCCCCTTCCCCGAGCGCCCCGTTCCCGACGAGCTTCGTGGTCGTCACGTTCGCGGCCTCGATCGTGATCGGGATCGCGATCGTCTACTTCGGCATCCAGGGACAGCTCGGCTGGGGGATCCCGTAAGTGATCGGTTCGAGTCGAACCCTGATAAAGCACGGCGAGGTGGTTAATTCTGGAATGCCCGGGGACGAAGCCTACGAGGGCGGCCTGAGCGCGAACGCCGGCTGGCT
Source organism: Thermoplasmata archaeon (assembly GCA_049285595.1). Taxonomy (GTDB): domain Archaea; phylum Thermoplasmatota; class Thermoplasmata; order Lutacidiplasmatales; family UBA184; genus Lutacidiplasma. The sequence continues at coordinate 15,179 of JBAQAF010000027.1, read as the reverse complement.
CGCAGGCGGCCTCGTCATCATCGGAGTGTTATTGGTCGGTCTCGGCCTCTGGCTCAAGTACCACCCGTAACGGGGGCGCCCGCCTCCGGCCAGCGATAGAGGTAGACGTGCGTCGCCTCCTCCACTACGGTCGGCGTCCAGCCCGGGACCGGGTGATGATGGCTCACGACCCGCGCTCCCGCGCGCAGTTCGGCCTCCAATTTTGGGCGCAGTCGCTCCATCGCCCCCGGCCATAGGAACGCCGTCACGACCGTCGCCTCCCGAAAGTCGAGGGCGAACAGGTTCCCCCAGCGGATCTGGATCCGGTCGCCGAACGGTCCGAGCCGACGCCGTAGGTGAAGGACCGCGACGCGGATCGGTTCGACCTCCACCGCGAGCGTGCGGGCTCGGAACACCCGCGTCGCCCGGAACACGATCGCTCCGGTGCCGGCGCCGAGGTCGTAGACCGTGTCCATCGGTCCGACCTCGGCGAGGCGAAGCATCGATTCCACCGCCCGCCGGGGCGTCGGCTGGTAGCCGGCGCCGAACACGAAGGAGGCGAAGACGAAGTAGGCGAGGGCGAGCGCCACGGCGAGGAGGCCGAACGCGAGCTCGAGCTCCGCGGTCAGCATGGCAGACTATCGGCCTCGGAGGAGGTCCGCGACGAGCCGATCGGCGGCGCTGCGGGGGTCGAGGCTTCGAGCGGCGACCCGGTCGAGGAGCGACCGCAGCTCGGGGTCCTTTTCGAGCCGCCGGACGAGGTCGGTGGAGAGCCGGTCCCGGGCCCGCTCGACGATCTCCCGGGCGAGTCGGGTCCGCTCCGCGTCGGCCCGAAGGTGCGCGTCGTCGAGGAATGTTTCGTGCGCTCGGATCGACTGCCACAGCTCACCGATCCCCGACGGGAGCACGGCCGAGGTGCGCACGACCGTCGGGCGCCACCCATCGCGCGCCGGCCCGAGCGCGGCGAGCTCCGAGAGGTCCCGCTCGGCGCGCTCGGCTCCGGGGAGGTCGGATTTGTTGACGCAGAAGACGTCCGCGATCTCGAACAGGCCGGCCTTGAGCGTCTGCACCTCGTCGCCCAGGTGCGGAACGAGGACGACCACTCGGGTCGTGGCCACGTCCCGGATCGAGACGTCCACCTGCCCGGATCCGACGGTCTCGACAAGGATCACGTCGAAGCCGGCCGCCTCCAGCAAGCGGACCGCCTCCCGGGTAGTGACGGCGATCCCCCCGGCCGCCCCCCGGCTCGCCATCGACCGGAAGAATACCCCGTCGTCCTCGGGGGCGCGGTCGAATCGAATGCGGTCGCCGAGCACCGATCCGCCCGAGAACGGACTCGACGGGTCGACCGCCACGATCCCGACCGAGAGCTTCTGGGCGCGTAGCTGAGCGACCAGAAGCGACAGGAGGCTCGACTTCCCGACGCCGAGCGGCCCCGTCAGGCCCACGACCGGGACGCGACCGGTCCGGGGGTAGATCGCCCGGAGGATCGGGTCGGCGGACGCGTCGCCGTTCTCGACCGCGGAGATCGCCCGGGCGAGCGCTCGGCGGTCCCCTCGGACGATCGCCCGGGCCGCGGCGGGCAGCGCCGGGGGGCGGGTCATGCGGGGCCGCGGGCGAGCAGGGTGGCGGTCCGTACGATCTCGTCGAGCGACGTTCCCGGCCCGAAGATCGCCCGGATCCCGAGCCGCTTCAGCCGGCGGGCGTCGTCGTCCGGGATGATGCCGCCGGCGAAGACGGGGATCCTCGCGCCGCGGTTGGATTTGAGCAGGCGAAGCACTCGGGGGAAGAGCGCCATATGGGCCCCGGAGAGGATCGAGAGCCCGATCAGGTCGACGTCCTCCTCGACCGCGGCGCGCACGATCTCCTCCGGAGTCTGACGGAGGCCAGCGTAGATGACCTCCATACCGGCGTCGCGGAGCGCCCGGGCGACGACCTTCGCGCCGCGGTCGTGGCCGTCCAAACCGGGTTTCGCGATCAGCACGCGGATGGGGGTCGACTTCGCCTTACGCGCCATCCGGTTCCCCCTCGACCGGGCGACCCGGGCCGCAAAAAAGCTTTCGGAAGGAAGGGGAACGGCGACGAGCCGCGGAAGCGAGCGCCCGGATCGCGGGCCTCCCCGGCCGAGGGTGGCCGGCTCAGAGCCGAAGCATCAGGTCGAGGAGCAGATTTCCCGCTAGCAGCGCAGCGAGAGCTCCGAACGCCATGACGGCCACGAGGGGAACCTGCGGGGTCACCCACACGCGGTCGATCCCTTTCGCCCGGAGCGTTCGGGCGAGTTCGGCCCGTCGCCGGTCGTCCTCCTCGGTGGTGTCCGCGTCCTCCTCACCGGTCGGGGGAACGGCGGGATCCTTTACCCAGACGAAACGTCGCGGCAGCTCGCGGACGGGCAGGGAGTAGCCCATGAACCCCTCGGGTACGGAGAACTCTCCCCGCCGGGCGTTTCGAACGGCGAGGACCACGGGCACGGCGATGGAGAAGAGGGCCGCGTTCGTAAGGAGCGAGATCGGGAACGGAACATACGCGAGCGCCGTGGCGACCGTCGTCGGCGCGTAGAGCCATGGCATCGGGAAGACCGGGACGAGCAGGGCGGCGATCATCAATGCCTTGGCGTCGGCCGCCCCGTAGAGGACCTTGAGCTCGAACAGCCCCCGGGCGAGGACGACGATCGCCAGCACGGCAACCACCGCCCACGGCACCCCGGACGCGCCGATCCCGTAGCGGACCGCGGCGAGTGCCACGACGGCGATCGCGCCGACGTACGCCGCGAGCTCGAGGAGATCGGCGTGCGCCTCCCACCGCGCGCCGAACCAGAGGTCCCACCCGGCGAGGTGCTCGAGGGTGACTCCCCCGACGAGGAGCCAAAGGGCGATCGGGAGGAGACCCCCGGGCGAGACGGCGACCGCTCCCGCGATGAGCCCCACCGCCCCCATCCCCTGCCAGAGGTGGTCGGAGACCTCCCGGCGACGCAGATCGGCGATCGCCGCGAGGGTGAACCCCGCGAGCAGCGCGGCGACGGCGACCCACATCGCGACGGAGGTGACGGACGTGCCTGGCCTCCCGGCTCGGGACGAGGGGCCCGCCTCATAAACGGGTCGCCCGCGGAGCAGGGGACGACCCGCGAGGCGTCCCGGGGGCGCGAACGGCGTCCCCGGCGGCGCGCAAACGCTTTTAAATCCCCCCGACTGGCGCGCCTTCGCCCTCACGGAAACGAATGGTAGAATACAAGCTCGTGATCTCCGACCGGGAGACCTCCCTCGCCCGTGCGGTCGGCGATCCCCAGGCGGCCGGATTCCTCGGAAAGCGGATCGGCGAGACGGTCGGGGGTGAGCTGATCGGCGCCAGCGGCTACACGTTCCGGATCACCGGCGGGACCGACAAGAGCGGTTTCCCGATGCGTCCCGACCTGCCCGGCGCCCGCCAGGTCCGCCTCTACGTCGGCGACGGCTTCGGCTTCGATGCGCCGCGACCGGGGATGCGCAAGCGACGAACGTTCCGCGGCAACACGATCAGCGAGGACACGGTCCAGATCAACCTCGTCGTAGACCAGAAGGGACCGAAGGCACTCGCGGAGCTGTTCGCCGCGACATGAACGTTCCGCGGCAACCGGAAGTCAATATCGGTCTGGTCGGTCACGTAGACCACGGGAAGACCACCCTTACTCAGGCCCTCACGGGCGAGTGGACCGACCGCCACTCCGAGGAGCTGAAGCGCGGCATTTCGATCAAGCTCGGCTATGCGGACGCGGCGTTCTACGAGTGCCCGAACTGCCCGAAGCCGACCGGCTACACGGTGGAGCCGAAGTGCCCGAACTGCGGCTCGGAGGCGAAGTTCCTCCGGGCCGTGTCGTTCGTGGACGCTCCGGGTCATGAGACCCTGATGGAGACGATGCTCTCGGGAGCGGCGATCATGGACGGGGCGCTCCTCCTGGTGGCGGCCAACGAACGATGCCCCCAGCCGCAGACCCGCGAGCACCTCTACGCGCTCGATATCATCGGCGTCCGCAAGGTCGTCGTGGTCCAGAACAAGATCGACCTCGTCTCCCCCGAGGACGCGGAGAAGAACTATCGGGAGATCGTGGAGTTCCTCGCCGGTTCCCCGATCGCGAAGGCACCGGTCGTCCCGATCAGCGCCAACCACCGCGCGGGGATCGACGCCCTGATCGGAACGATCGAGGAGACGATCCCGACGCCGGCGCGCGATACGAAGAAGCCGCCGCTCATGTACGTCGCCCGCTCGTTCGATATCAACCGGCCGGGAACCCGACCGAAGGAACTCCAAGGGGGCGTCCTCGGAGGGTCACTCCTGCAGGGGCACCTCAAGGTCGGCGAGGAGATCGAGATCCGACCGGGCGTCCCCGGGGGCCCGAACGTGCCGTTCGAATCGCTGACGACCACGATCACCTCGATCCTCTCCGGCGGGCGCACCTGGGACGAGCTCAAGCCGGGTGGCCTCGCGGCGCTGGGAACCTCCCTCGACCCGTCCCTCGCCAAGGGCGACGGGCTCACCGGCCGCCTGGTCGGGACCGCGGGGACACTTCCTCCCGTCAGCCAGAAGATCCGCCTGAAGGCGACGTTGCTCGATCGCGTGCTCGGAGCCGAGCGCGAGATCAAGGTCGAAAAGATCCGCACGAGCGAGATGCTCGCGGTGACGGTCGGCACGACCGTCGCCACCGGCAAGGTGACGAGCGCCCGAGGCGACGACGTCGAGCTGGCGCTCCAGCGGGCCGTCACGGTGTTCCCGGGAAGCCGCGTCGCGATCTCGCGCCGCCTGAACGCCTGGCGCCTGATCGGCTACGGCATCGTCGAGGGGGGCGGCAAGTGAAGGAGGATCTCGTCGAGATACTTCGTTGCCCGGTCTGCCGAGGAAAGCTCACCCTCACGATCCGGACCAAATCCGCCGGCGAAGTGGAGACCGGGTCGTTGGCATGCCCGAAGTGCCCGGCGGACTATCCGATCGAGGACGGGATCCCGAATCTGCTCCCGCCCGATGAGCGGGACTGATCCCGAGCCGCTCGGCCGGTCCCCGGCCCGGTTACGGCGCACGAAGGACCGCGCGGGCAGGCCCGCCGTCTCCGTTCTTCAAGCGGAGAGGCAGGCAATCGAGCCAGTACTCCCCGGAAGGGGCGGATCCGAGTAGAAGCCCCTCGAGGATAGGAATACCGTGACCCAACAGATCCCGGTGGACGGGGAATCGTTCGGACGGGTCCGACTCGATCGAAAGGGAATCGATCCCCACGAACCTCACGCCGAGGGTCCGGAGCTTCTGCGCCCCCGCCAGCGTCACGGCGACATACTCCGGAAAGAACGCGGAACCGCGATCCCAACGCGCCGAATTGGAGGTGTGCAGAAGCAACCGCTCGGTCCCCGCCGGCACCTCCCGCAGCTCCTCCGAGCCGACCGCGGTGCTCGCGATCGGGACCTCGAGGACGAGCGCGGGACCGTTGAGAAGATCGAGGTCGAGCCGGTCCACCGAAGTCGTACCGGGCAGGAAATGCAGCGGCGGGTCGATGTGGGTGCCCGCGTGCGACCCGAGACGAACAGCCGAGAGGTTGTACGGGTCACCCCCCTCCACCGAGCGAACGGGCGTCACCGAGAATTCCGGATCCCCGGGAAACGCCGGCATGCCAGGGACGAGCGGCATCGAGATGTCGATCCTGGGTCCGGCGTACCGGCTCGTGGTGGGCCGCGCCCGTTCGTCGGTCATCGATCCCCGTCGGCTTCCACGACGCGCACAGCTCCCTTGAGGCGACGGACCGTTTGACGATAAGGGTTAAACGTGACCGGCCGAAGGAGGGGGAGATGGCCCACTCCGGCCGAGGTTTGGACGAGGACGACGACCTCGACCTCGATGGGAACGATCCCTTTGCGGAGCCTCGACGGCCGCCCGCGCGCCGGCCGCCACGACGCAACCGGGCACCCCCGGTGCGAGCGTGGGACGCGGACGGCGAGCCCCCGGCCGAGGAGGAGTGGGAGACGCCGGGGCCGCGGGGTCGGTTCCGACTCCCTCGGGGGAGTTCGGACTCTCCGGTCTACTGGAGAGCTCGAGATTCGCTCTACTTCGAGCCGCTGGTCGCGCTCGCGATCGTCGCGCTGATGTTAGTGGGCCTGTACACCTTCACGCAGAACTGGCCGCCCGCCTACGTGGTCGAGTCTCGGAGCATGCAGCACGGTCCCGAGGACCAGGTCGGTCTGATCAACGCCGGCGACCTGGTGCTCGCCGAAAAAATCCCGACCGCGAGCATCGTACCGTACGTCGTCGGGTACCGCGACGGGGTGCATACGTACGGCGAGTTCGGTGACGTCGTGCTGTACCATCCGAACGGCAACACCCACGCGACGCCGATCGTCCACCGATCGATCTTGTTCCTTCAGTGGGACCCGACCAAGAGCGCCTACAACGCGACGGACCTGCGGGGCCTGCCCTGCGGCGGCGGGTCGAACCGTACGAACGGAGAGTTGTACTACGACTCGAGTTCCGGAGACGGGTGTCCCACGACCGACCTCAGCGGCACGCTCTATGTCTACGGGGTCGGATGGAACTCCTCCGCCCCCCCGATCATCCTCGATCTCTCCGAGTCCGCGTACGGCCGTCATTCGGGATTCTTGACGATGGGCGACCACAACCTACTGTGGGACCAGTATCCGATCGACGCGGGGACCACGCCGACGCTCAGCTCGCTCGTCGAGCCCGGCTGGGTGCTGGGCGTCGCGCGCGGGATGCTTCCCTGGTTCGGTGCGTTCAAGCTGCTGCTCGAGGGGAACTCCGGCAATGTATCTTCCCGCTCCTGGCAGTTCCTCGGGCTGGCGATCGTCGGGGCGATCCTCTCCGCGTTCGCCATCCACTGGGCGCTGCGCCAGGAAGGGATCGAGAGCCCGATCCGCCGTCGCGAAGAGGAGGAGGCAGCGGAGTTTGAGGACGAGAATCCTCCCCCCTCAGGTCGGTTCCTCGGTTCGATCCGCGCCTGGGGGAAGGGCGACGACGACCTCGACGAAAGCATCGAGGAACCGCCATCGAGGGTCCGCCGGCCACCGCCCCGTCGCCCGCGGGACCGGGCAAACGACCCGCACGGCCGACCCCGCCCCCGAGTCCATCGTTCGAGCCGATCGCGCTCGAACGACGACGACGGACTCTAGGGCGGTCGGGGTTCGTCGCTCGCCGGTCGATAGGAGCGGCCGGGGCCCCTCGGAGCGATGCTCGCGGGGGGCGGCGACGCCGGGCGAGCGACCCGGAGGTCTCGGTCGACCCGAGGAGTCTAATATTCCCTTCCGGGTCGATGCACTCCCCCCCGCTACCGATGCACGTGATTGGAGGCACCGCATCCACCGCGCTCGCCGAGCGGATCTCGCGCGAGCTCGGCAATGCCCCGTTCGGCATCCCGTTCACGAAGCGGTTCTCGGACGGGGAGCTGTATCTGCGCGTCGGCGGCCGGCTCGAGGGGGACGATGTGGTGATCGTCCAGTCGACCCGTACGGACCAGGATCTGCTCGAACTGCTGCTGCTCGAGGACGCGGTCCGGGAGGCCGGCGCCCGCCGGATCTTCGTGGTCGTCCCGTACTTCTCCTACGCCCGTCAGGACCGGCGGTTCTTTCCCGGGGAGCCGGTGAGCGCCCGCGCGCTCAGCCACCACGTGGAACTGGACGCCGACGCCGTGATCACGGTCGACCTTCACTCCGCCCAGACGCTCGCCCACTTCCACAAGCCCGCGTTCGAGGCGAGCGGGATCCCCGCCCTCGCCCGGCTCCTGCGCGAACGAACGGTGGACCTCCTCGTCTCCCCCGACAAGGGCGGCGTCGACCGGGTCCGGCGAATGGCCCAGTTGCTCGACCGCCCGTGGTTCGCCCTGGATAAGCGTCGGATCGACAGCGAGCACGTCGAGCTCGCGTTCCCCGCCTCCGGGTCGCTCCCGATCCAGGGAAAGCACGTGGTGCTGATCGACGACGTCATCACGACCGGGGGGACGATCGTGGAGGCCGCCCGCCTCCTGAAGCGCCACGGCGCCGGCGCCGTCAGCGCGGCGTGCACCCACGGCCTCTTTCTGCGCGACGCGTTCGAGCGGATCAAAGCGGTGACGGACGAGATCTACTCGACCGACACGCTCGGGAACCCCGCCGAGAAGGCGTCGGTCGCCCCGGATATCGCCCAGATCCTCGCCCGCGAGTTCACCGCCTAGCGGTGGTCCCGAGCATGGAGGCGCCACGGTCGACCAAGGGGGCGCCCCGGATCGAGCTCGAGGAGATTCTGCAAGGGCTCCGCCGGGAGCTGCTCGCCCGCGAGGAGTCCCCCACGGGGGAGTGGGTCGAGGAGACCGCCCGGGAGCTCGCCTTCGGGACGAAGGCGGGATGGTATCTACCGGAAGGTGAGGGCCTGGCGTTCTTCGCACGTCGGGCGCACGAGGCGTACGGGCACGTGCACGTCGGCCCCGGCGCGTCGCGAACGCAGGCGGCCTCCCTGCTCGCGGTCGCCCTGTTGGACGCGCTGCCCCGCGAAGCCGACTCGGCGAATCTGGGATTCACCGGGCTCACGCCGCCCGAGGAACAGGAGTGCGCGACCCGTCTGGCGGTGCGTCCCGGCTCTACCGTGATCGCGCGACTTCTGGTGGAACGCACTCTGACGGTAGAGGATGGGGGGACGGCCCCTCCGGTTCCGCCCACCCTTCGGGCAGTTCCGGTCCGGGAGGTCACGCTCGATGCGCTCGCGGACCTCGACCATCGCTCCTTCGCCGGAACCGTCGACGCGTACCTCGTCGGCGCCGGCCCGGAGGGGACTCGCCTGGCGATCACCTCCATGCTGGAGGGCCGGCTGGGCCGATTCGTGGACGAGGCATCCGTCGCTCTCTTCGAGCCGGATCCGCCCCGGCTCGCGGCGGCGATCCTGACCACGGAGCAGTCGATCCGCCGCGCGATCTTCGTTGACCTGATGGTCGACCCCGCGCGGCGGCGCCACGGCCTGGGCCGTTACTTGCTCTCGTGGTCGTTCCGGGCCCTCTGGGCGCTCGGATACACCAGCGTGCGGCTCTGGGTCACCGAAGGGAACACCGCGGCGCGACGGCTGTACGACGGCGCTGGGTTCCGGACCGTAGGCGCCGCGACGATCTATCGCTGGGACCGGCCGGCCTAGCCGCCGCATCCGCACGAGACGCGGTACGGACAGCCCTCATACATCCAGCCGGGGCACGGCGGCAACGACGCGGGCGTGCCGCCGGCGATCGCCGCCCGGAGCCGCTCGTCCGACTCCTTCCAAAGTTCCCGGAACACCCCGGGGGGAGAGAACCGGTACCGGAGCACCTCGAACCGATCGGACTCCTTCTCGGCCCTTTCGTAGGCGAGGATGACGCGGCCCTCGTCCGTCCCGGTGGTCGCGCAACGGAAGCCGAGCTCGAGAGCATACTGGGGGAACCGCCCGATCGCCTCGGCGGGCCGCAACCGGTTCCACGCCCTGGAGCTTCGGACGAGGAACGGCAGCCCCCGGAACCCCGGCACTTCCTCCTCCGGGCCGATCGCCCGGGGAGGCAGGCGGGCGACCTCCCCCACCGGCCCGCCCTCAACGGCCTCCACGATCCGATCGTAGAGCGTGGGACCCGCCGCCGGGGCCTCCGGGGGCGCGATCGTTGCCGGGGACCCCGCGGTGGCGGTCTGCTCAAAGTACGCGCGACGCGGATAGATCAGGTCCCGGAATCGAGGCGTCGTCGCGCGCTCAGCGCCCGGGCCGAGCGCTCGGAGCGCGGAGCTCCATCGCTCCTCGATGTCCGGACGGGGCGCGACGTGCGCGACCTGATCCAGGATCCCCCGGTCCGACACCGGCTCTTCCCCGGTGCAGTCGCATCGGCCGGCCTCCTGGAACTCGCATCGGCGTCCGAACCACCGACACGCCGGCAGACCTACCGGTTTCCCGTCCCGGACCGCGGATCGGATCGCCTGCGCTCGCCGGCGCATCACCTCCAAGACCGTCACGTGTCCCGGGACCGACAGATCCACCGCCTGTACGGAGGGCGACCCTTCGCTCCCGGGGGAGAGGGTCACGATCCGCGCTCCCGGGGACGCCGTGAGGGCGCAGTACATCGCAATCTGTTCGACGTGGTCGGGTCGGAGATCGATGATCCGGTCCACGCCGGCGGCGCTGCCCGTCTTCAGCTCTACGGGGACGTCCGCGAGCAGATCGATGCGGCCGGCGATCCCATCACGTCGTACGCGTACTTCGAATGCCCCCTCGTCGGGAAGCGCCTCGGCGAGACGCGCATGCCACGATCGGCCGGACTCCATCGCCCCGCGGCGCTCCTCCGGGATGGGCGCCGGGGGCCCGATCCGCCTCCAGAACGCGCGGCGCGGAGCCAGGAGGTCGCTGATCGAGATCGGCCGCTCCCCGGAACCCCTCGAGACCCGTTCCTGGATCTCCTGGGCGAGCGCGGGTTCCTCCTCGACGTGCACGGAGGCGACCCATTCAGGACCGGACGACCGTGGTCCAGCTCCGGCCATACCGGGGAACCCCCCGGGGGAAGATGAGTCCGGGGGCCCGGGGGTAGCCGCTATACTCGAAGGGGCGCTCGAGCGGCCGTGGAGGCGAGGTCGCGAACGCCGCTCATTGTCGGCAGCGGGATCGCCGGCCTCTACGTCGCGCTCCGCGCCCGAGAACTCGGCCTTCGGCCGACGCTCGTCACGAAGGCGCGCCTCGAAGAGTCGAACACGCGCTACGCCCAAGGAGGGATCGCGGCGGCGATCGGACCGGCCGATCGACCCGAGCTCCATTTCGATGACACCGTCAAGGCGGGCGACGGCCTCGTGGACCGCGCGGCGGCCCGAGTACTCGCGTGGGAGGCTCCGGCGCGAATCGCCGATCTCGTTCGATACGGGGTCCCGTTCGATACGGTCGACGGGCGCATCTCGCTCGGCCGCGAAGGGGCGCACTCGAGATCGCGGATCCTCCACGCCGGAGGGGACGCCACGGGTCTCTCGATCGAGGAGGCGCTCCGCCATCGGGTCCTGGAGGCCGGGGTCGACGCCCGGGAGAAAACAGTCCTTCGAGCGCTTCGGCCCGGAGGCGACGACGGGCCGGTGGCGGTCGTCTCGCGTCCGGACGGGAGTCGTACGGAGGTTCTCGAGGCAGGCCCCGTCGTCCTCGCTACCGGGGGGGCCGGGAGCCTCTACCGCCAGAGCACGAACCCATCGATCGCCACGGGGGACGGGATCGCGATCGGGTTTCGTGCGGGAGTGCTGCTCAGCGACATGGAGTTCCTGCAGTTCCACCCCACGGTGTTCGCCCGCGAAGGGGCCCCGCGGTTCCTGATCACGGAAGCGATCCGAGGAGAGGGGGCGGTCCTGCGCGACCATCGGGGCGATCGGTTCCTCGTCGCCCGACGCGGCGAAGGCGAACTCGCGCCGAGGGACGTCGTCGCGCGCGCGATCCAACGCCAGATCCTTCGCTCGGGGCATCCGTGCGTCTACCTCGACGCGACGAAGATCCCTCGGAACCAGCTGTTCGCGCGGTTCCCGTCGGTCTGCCGGTTCCTCCAGAGCTATGGGCTCGACCCGTCCCGCGACTGGATCCCGGTCGCCCCCGTCGCCCACTACATGATCGGCGGGATCACGACGGACCTCGAGGGACGGAGTACGCTTCCCGGCCTATTCGCCGCCGGGGAGGTGGCGGCGACCGGGGTGCACGGCGCGAACCGGCTCGCGAGCAACTCCTTGTTGGAGGGTCTCGTCTTCGGTGAACGGGTCGCCCGACAGCTCGCCCGACCCGTTCCGGGATCTCCCCGGCCTCCCGACCGCATGCTGGTCATCTCCGACCGAGCCGGGCTCGGGAAGGACGGCTCGCCGGGGCAGCTCGAGGAGGTTCGGGATCGGCTGTGGGAGGAAGTAGGTATCCTTCGGACCGCCCGGGGACTACGCGCGGCGATCGCCGCGCTCGGCTGCATCTCCCGAACGACCGGCCCCGCCGACCGTGACGATCTCCCCGGGGCGATCGCCAACGCGGCGCTCACGGCCTCCTTGATCGCCCGCGCGGCTCTCTGCCGAACAGAGAGTCGCGGGGCCCACTATCGGGACGACTGGCCCCGCCACCGGGCGCTCTGGCGTCGGCATATCGGGCTCCGTCTCCGCGCGCGCCGGCGATCCGCGGGGTAAGCGGCGCAACAACTGTTATCCTCGGCCAGCTCTGCGACCGGGCATGGAGCCGGCGCTCTCGTCGGAGGAGCAGGACCTCCGCGATGCGAGCCGAAAATTCGTCCGTCGCGAGGTCGCTCCCGTCGCGGAGCGGATGGACCGGGAGGACCGGTTCCCCCGGGACGTCTTCCTTCGCCTCGGGGAGCAGGGGTTCCTCGCGCCGACCGTCCCGACCGCGTACGGTGGGCTCGGTCTCCCCTACCGAGCGCAGGCGATCATCCTGGAGGAGATCGCTCGCGCGAGCCCGGCGCTCGCCCTGAGCGTCGGCGCGCACTCGAACCTGTTCGCCGATAACGTCGCCCGGAACGGCACCGACGCCCAGCGGGAACAGTTCCTTCCGAAGATCGCTTCCGGCGAGGAGATCGGGGCCCTCGCGCTCACCGAGCCGAACGCCGGTTCCGACGCCCTCTCGCTTTCGACCCGGGCGATCCGGAACGGCACGACGTATTCCCTCACCGGCACGAAGCAGTTCATCACCAACGGACCGATCGCCGACGTCGTCCTCGTCTACGCGAAGACCGACCCGCAGCGGGTCAGCCACGGGATCAGCGCGTTCCTCGTGCGGACCAAGAGCCCGGGGTTCACGGTCGCGAAGAGCCTCGACAAGATGGGGATGCGGGGTTCTCCCACGGGCGAACTCGCGTTCCGGGACGTGGAGGTCCCCGCAGAGCAGCGGCTCGGGGAGGAGAACGACGGCGTCCGCATCATGATGGCCGGGCTGAACGCCGAGCGGGCGGTCCTGGCCGCGATCCCGGTCGGCATCATCGCGGAGTGCCTCGACCGGTCGCTCGTCTACGCCACCGAGCGCGAGCAGTTCGGTAAGAAGATCGGGGAGTTCCAGTTGATCCAGGCGAAGCTCGCCGACATGTATACGGAACTGTGCGCCTCGCGCCTGCTCGTCTTCGCCGCCCTCGATGAGCTCGCGCGGAACCCCCGGAGCTTGCGGGACAGCGCTGCGGCGCTCACCTACACCTCCGAAGCGTCGACCCGCGCCGCCCTTGCGGCGATCCAGATCCACGGCGGGTACGGCTACATGCGCGACCTTCCGCTCGAGCGGCTGGCGCGCGACGCGAAACTATTGGAGATCGGCGCCGGGACCTCAGAGATCCGCCGCCTGATCGTGGCGCGCGACCTCCTCGGCCCCGGGGCTGGGGGGTGACGCGCGCCCGCGCGTCGACCCCGGGTTAGTGGGCTCTGGGCTTGCGCAGACCGAGCCCCTCTTCGATGTAGAGGGCGGCCTGCGTGGATGTCGATCGGCGATCGTCCTCGGCGGCTCTCCGGAGACGACGCAGGATCGCGGGCTCCAGATATACGGCGAGTCCGACTCGGCGCTTCTCCTTGCTCTTCGGGGGACGTGGCATGGTTGTTTGCTCCTTCGCTGGTGGGCCGACCTCGCGACGTGAGTACCCGGTACCGCGCCGTCGTGAAGTCAGAAAAGCAGGTGTTGTACCTGTCTTAAAAGTTATCCGTCAGGCGAACTCCGCGCCAGCGCTCCGGATCGGCGCCGAGCCGTGGATCGGCAGCGGAGCTCGGCGTCCATTCGCCAACGTATATAGCCACGGCCGGTCCATTTGCCGCCGATGGCTGGACGTGCGCCTTCGCCGGGAGGACCGCCGAGCTCCCTCCGGGTGGAGGTGCTGAAGGAGCTGCAGGCGCTCATCGACGAGCGCGAGGTCCGGGATCGGCTCGATCGCGGGCCGCTCGCGGAAACGAAGGGGCGCGAGCACTGGGTCCTTCACCTCCTCTTGCGGGCGGCCGAGGTCGGCCAGAATCAGACCAACACGCTCATCGGGACCGCCTATTCGAATCTCACCGCTCGGCTCGCGTCGATCGAGGACCGACTTCAGCGGGTCGAGGCGGCGGGCGGAGGGCTCGGCGAGGAGCTGAAGACCCGCCTCCAGGGGATCGAATCGGCGCTCGGGGAGCGGGTATCGAAGGACATCTCTCTCGGCTTCTCGCAGGCGACCGAGGCGCTCAATACCTCGATCTCGGGAAACCTCGACGCGAAGTGGAAGCCGATCAGCGAGTCGGTGGAGACGTTCGCCCGCTCCTCCCACCAGCTCACGAAGGACCTTTCCGACACGTACCGGGTCTCGACCCAGACCCGGCTCCTCCTGAACGAGAACGCCCGCCGGATCACCGACCTGGGACGCGACCTGGTCGCACTCGAGGAGAGCCTGAAGCTCTCGCTCACGAAGGCGCTCGAGGAACTGCTCGGACCGATCGAGGACCGCATCGCCGCGCTCGAGAGCCGCCTTCCGGGCGGCGTCGTCGCGAACGGGGCCTCGAGCGGGACGGATCCGCCCTCGACGGGCTGACCGCCCCGATGCGGCTCTCCCGGCGGCATCCTCGCTACCGGAGCCTGGTGGTGCGGTTCGGCCTCGCCCGGGCCCACCGGGACGGCGTGGTCGTCGCCGAGGGACTGATCGCGCACGGCCGGGGGGAGGCGTACGACTATCTTCTCGGCGAGCGGACGTCACCCAGCGCGCGTCGCGCCGAACGGGCGGCCGCGGAGTGGCTGCTCGCGGCGAAACGTCCGGTGCTCAGCGTCAACGGCAATGTCGCCGCCCTCGCCGCCCGAGAGGTCGCGCGGCTCGCGCGGGCCATCCCCGGCCTCGCGGTCGAGGTCAACCTGTTCCATCGGACCCCGGCGCGCGCCGAACGGATCGCGCGACTCCTTCGCCGTGCCGGCGTTCGGGTCGTCCTCGGGGTTCGGCCGACGGCCCGCATCTCCGGGCTGCCGTCCGACCGAGCGCTCGTCGACCGTCGGGGCATCCTCGTGGCGGACGTCTGCCTCGTGCCCCTCGAAGACGGCGACCGGGCGGAGGCGCTCGTCGGACGGGGCGTTCGCGTCATCTCGATCGACCTGAATCCCCTGTCGCGCACGAGCCGAGCCGCCGACCTCCCGATCGTTGACGAACTGACGCGCGCCCTGAGAGAGATCGCGCGGGCGGCGCGAGAGCTACGTCGGGGTCGAGCCCGGCCGCGCCTCCGACGATTCCCGGCCGCCGCGGCCCGAGCGGCCGCGCTCGCCACGAT
>JBAQAF010000026.1:0-52834 GCA_049285595.1 Thermoplasmata archaeon | reverse complement strand
GTCCGCGCCGGTGGCGGCGGCGGGCGGGCGGCCGGCTTCGGCACCGGACGGGGCGCCGGCGGTGGATGCTGTCGGCTCCAGCGTTTGGTGAGCGAGCGTTCGTAGAGGAGCTTCATGTACATCGCGTCGTGCTCGAGCAGCGGAGAGCTCGAGATCACCGAGAGATCGTAGTCGCGCTCGGAGAGCAGTTCGGCGAGCGGGTCGAAGCGGACCAGGCCCCGCTTGATCGGGGTGAGGCGGAACTCGCCGGGACCGTAGAACTCGACGCCCGAGAAGTTGAGGTAGAGCGGACCGTCCGTCGCCTTGACGAACTCTTTGAGGACCGGGTCGAGCTCCTCGGGATTCTCGAAGCTCTTCCGCTCTCGCGCCGCGAGGTGGGGCAGGTTGAGGACGGGGACCGTCCCCTTTGTGTGACGCACGAGCTCGAGCACCTCCTCGCGCGATCCGAAAACGTCGGGGTGCCCGCTCGGCTCGATGCCGAGACGTACCTTCCCCTTGGTCGACCGGCTGAGCCACTCGGAGAGGTCGGAGACGATCTCGGTCAGTGCCTGAACCGAATCGGCCCGCGGGCCGGGGCCGTAGAAACCCAGGTGCGTGACGGCGAGTCGGGCGCCGAGCCCTTGGGCGAGCACCCCGGTCCACTGGATCTGGCGCGTCGACTGCTCGCGCGCGTCGTCCGACCCGAAGAAGTCGACGTAGTAGGGGGCGTGGAGCGTGAGGTCGACGTCGAGCGCGCGGGCGAGCACTCGGGTCATCTCGAGGTCGGCCCAGTCCTTTGCGAGGCTCCAGGTGAGCGTCGTGAGCGAGTCCCGTCGGCGCAGCGGCGCGGCGAGCGCTTCCGCCGAGGTCGGGCTCTCGGCCTTCTCGGGCCCCCCGACGCCGACGACGAGGGCCTGGATCAGCTCGCGGGGGAGCTTGCCGATCTCCTCGTCGAGCGCCGGGCGAGTGAGGTGATTAACTTTAATGAACTGTACCTCCATCGCCGTAAGTCCGAGGTGGTGAACGTCGGCGACCCCGTCGCGCAACGTCCGGCCCTTGCAGGAAAGGGGGATCCCTGCGGGTCCGAATCTAATCACGACGCACCAGGCCTCAACCAGGGAGGCGGACCTACTCTACGAAACTATATATCGGAAGCCCGGGGCGGCGTGGCCTCTCGGTCCCGGGCGCGTGCCGGCCGGAATCCGACGGCCACTAGGTACAGTTCCGAGGAGGCGCCGCGGGAGGCCGGCGGCTTCGTTCGGTGCACGCGCACGAACGACCGGCCGATCTCCGCTTCGAGCATCGCGACGAGGTCCCCGTCGAACACTTTCGCGGCGAACGCGCCGCCCCGGCCGAGGACCTCGACCGCCACGGCGAGCGCCTGCCGCACGAGGTCGGCGGAGCGCGCGTGGTCGGTCCCGTACGCTCCGCTGATGCGGGGCGACATGTCGGAAAGGACGAGGTCGAACGGTTCACTGCCGAGGCGGCCGAGAAGATCGGGGTCGCCGACCCGGCCGCGGACGACGCGCACGCCGTCGATCGGCTCGATGGGACGCGGGTCGACCGCGATGACGTGCCCGCGCGGTCCGACCCGCTGGGCGGCGACGACCGACCAGCCCCCGGGAGCGGCCCCGAGATCGAGAACGCGGCCGCCCTTGGGGAGGAGCCGGAACCGCCGGTCGAGGTAGTCGAGCTTGAACGCGGACCGCGATCGCAACCCTTCGCTCTGGGCCGCCCGGTAGAACGGATCGCGGCGGCGGTCGTCGAGGAATCGTCGGCTCATCGTTCCGTGGGTCGCGCCCTACCGCGTCCGGGCCCGGTGGGGCCGTCCGAATTTGAATCGGAGTCTCTTGCACCCCAAGCAAGAAGGATGGTCCAAGCTACCCCACGGCCCCGCGCCGGTCGCGCGGCGACCGGGGACGGCGAGATAATGGTTTGCCCGCCGGGCGTGCGCCCGCCTACCGGACGAACCACCACGTGGCGATCCCGGCGGCGGCAATGATGGCGGTGTTGAGCAGCGCGAGCCAGAAGAATCCCCACAGGTCCGCCTTCCCCTCCTCGGGGGTCGTGCTCGCGGGCGGGGTCGAGCTCCCGGGGTACGGCGTGTACGGGTTCGAGTACGCCTCGTCGCCCATCGTCGGAGGCCACGACGAGACCCGCGTTCTTAATCTCTCGGTCCGTTCGACGGCCTAGGCGGCGAACCAGGGTAGCCGAGCAGCCGGGCCCGTCGGGCGGAGCACCAAGAGGTGGACGTTCGCCCCCGCGTCCCCCGGAGCGTAGGAGTCTCGGTGCGCCAGCTGATAGAGGAGGAACAGTGCGTCCTCATCGGAACGGACGTTGAGGGATCCGAGCACGTCGATCCCGAACCGGCGGCGCAAGAGGCCCAGCATCTCCTCGAAGTCGATCTGCGCCGACCCTTCGGACGCCTGCGAGCGCCGGAACAGCCCCACGACCACTCCCGTAGCGACCCTCAACACTTCGCGCGGAGCGACCTTGCGGAGGTGGAAGTGGGGGGCCGGCTCGACGACGTTCTCGGGGGGGACCACGAGGATGGCGACCTCGTTCTCGATCACCGGCTCGTCCGGCCCGGCGAGGTGGCTCCACGCCTCGTCGGCGGCGACGTCGTTCGGGGCCACGAAGATCGCGCGTCGACGGGCGGAGGAGCCGCCGCGGCTGATCGCGAGCCATCGGTCGATCCGATCGGCAACGGTCGCCCGTTCCCCCGAAGGGACGTACACCGGGTAGGTCCGGCG
This sequence comes from Thermoplasmata archaeon, assembly GCA_049285595.1. GTDB lineage: Archaea > Thermoplasmatota > Thermoplasmata > Lutacidiplasmatales > UBA184 > Lutacidiplasma. Next base: position 50,102 of record JBAQAF010000026.1, on the reverse strand, counting down.
AGGAACGCCCGCTTCCTGGACCCAGAACGATGCCTCGGGTTCGCCCGGCTTGCGCTCGGGTGCGACGCGGGCGTAACCGAGGCGGCGTAGAACGGCCTCGGTGTCGCGGAGGCGATCATCGCTGGAAGGACCCGGTTCCTGAGGGGGCATCGGAACCGAAATGCACCTCGCTCCGAGATAAGCTTCGCGCGCCCCAGCTACAGGCCGGTCGGCACACCGACGCGAAGCAGCGGGGTGTTGACCAGGATCGCCACGACGACCCCGAGCAGGTACGGCCCCGAGAAGATGAACCCCCGCCGTGCCGTGCTCGGTGAGACGGTCCGCCAGAGGGGCAGCGTGAGCGCCGTGAAGATCGCCCCGAGAGCGATCAACGCGACGAGCACCGGCCACACTACCGCCCCGGTCCAGCCGATCAGGACGGCGGCCGGGATGAGCAGCGCGGCCGAGACGACGACGACCTTCCCGGAGTAGGCGACGTCGTCCATCCGGGGGAGCATCGGCAGGCCGGCACGGGCGTAGTCGTCGCGCAACAGGAGCGCCAGGCTCCAGAAGTGCGGCGGCGTCCAGAGGAAGACGAGGATCGCGAGGGCGATCACGCCCGTGGTCCAGTGCCCCACCGCGGCGGCGCTCCCGGCGAGGGCTGGGGCGCTCCCCGCGAACCCGCCAATGACGATGTTCCAGCTCGAGCGGCGCTTCAACCACGCGGTGTACACCACCACGTACGTCAGTCCCCCGAGGAAGATCGAGAACCCCGTCAGCGGATTGAGGAAGAGCGCCGCGCCTCCGACCCCGAGCGCGAGGAGCGCGAGACCGATCGCGAACACCGGGCCGGACGGAGCGGGGTCGTCGGTCGCGAGCGGGCGGCCCTGCGTGCGCCGCATCCGGCGGTCGATATCCCGGTCGAGGTAGTGGTTCAGCATCGCCGCCCCCGCGCTGGCCGCGGCGCCGGTCGCGACGACCACCATCAGCCGGAGGAGGTCGATCGACCGGGGGCTCGCGAGGACGAACCCCCCGACCGCCACCGTGCAGATCAGAGCGGTGATCCCGGGTTTCGCGAGCGCGGTGTACGATCGCCACGAACGGGAGGAAGGGGCGGGGCGGACCGGTACGGTGGTGGAAGGCTCCCTCACGGCATCTCGCTCGCTCGCGCGCGGAAGTCGGGGTCGACCTTCAGCCTTCGGGAGCGCGATCGATCGGCACGCCGCGCCGGAACGGAATCGATGACGGTGCGTCCGTGCTGGGGTCGACGGGGAGCGTCTCTTCCGACGCCTGCCGCGCCCACTCGATCCATCGACGCGGCATCTCTTTCAGATTCGATAGGAGAACGAGGATCAAGAGGAGGCCGAAGAGCACGGTCGCGATACCGAGGTGCGCGAGGATGAGGACGGCCTGGAGTCCGCTTTCGACCACGAGGCCACCCAGGAGCGCCTCCGAGACGACCAGCGCGAGGGAGGCGAGGCCGAGTCGCATCAGCACCCGCCGGCCCCGCTCGTAAGCGACCCCGAGGAGGGCGACCACCAGGACCGCGATCGAGAGGAAGAACGCGAAGACCCGGTGGCTCCACTCGACCGCCGCGGGTCCCTGGAAGGCAGGAAGGAGATTGCCGTTCGAATAGCAGGTCGGCCAGTGGGGGCAGCCAAGCCCGTCGTTGTTCGCCATGACGTTCCCGCCGAGCAGGATCGTGGCGTAGCAGAGCACGGCCGCAACGATGACGGCGACGCGAAAGAGGTCGTGCCCCCGCGTCGATCCCATGAGTCCTCCCCTACAGCGTCTCGACGGGGCTGGCGGTCGGCATCGGCACCGGGACCCGAGCGGGGAGCGGCGCCGGGTGCGCGGCGGGACCGGTCATCGTCGAGGGGAGAGGCTCACCCCACGGATCGTCCGTGGTGACCGGGGCGCCGGCGAAGTAGGAGTAGACCATGTTGTACAGGAAGACGAGTTGACCTATGCCGAGGATGTAAGCACCGAGCGTCGAGAGGAAGTTGAGCGCCTGGAAGTTGCCCGTCCAGAGGTACGTGTAGACCCGCCGGGGCATCCCCTCCGCGCCGAGGAGGAACATCGGGAAGAGGAGCAGGTTCACGCCGACGTAGGTGAGAAGGAAATGGATCTGGCCGAGCCGCTGGTTGTACCAGCGTCGGGTGATGATCGGGAAGTAGAAGTAGATCGCCGCGAAGATCGCCATCAGCGTCCCGCCGAGTAGGATGTAGTGGAAGTGGGCCACGACGAAGTAGGTCCCGTGGTAGAGGTAGTCGATGGGGATCGAGGCGAGCATCAGTCCCGATAACCCTCCGATGACGAATCCGGTGATGAACGCGACACAGAACCACATCGGTACCGCCATCCAGATCCGACCGCCCCAGAGCGTCGCCACCCAGTTGAACGTCTTGACGGCGGACGGCACCGCGATCGCCATCGTGGCGAGCATGAAGACGAACCGGACGTTCGTCGCGATCCCCGTGACGAACATGTGGTGCTCCCAGACGGCGAAGGAGAGGACGGCGAAGACGCCGAGCGAGATCGCCATCGCTCCGTAGCCGAAGATGTCCTTACGGGCGAGCTTCGGCAGGATCGTCGAGATCAGCCCGAACGCGGGCAGTACCATGATATAGACCTCGGGGTGCGCGAAGAACCAGAAGACGTTCTGGTAGAGGAGGGCCCCGCCGAGAGGGGTCCCGTTCGCCGCGGCGAGGATGTGCGTCCCGAATAGGCGGTCGGAGAGGATCATCGTGAGGCCGATGGAGAGGGACGGCAGCGCGAAGATCAGCAGGACCGAGTTGATCAGGGTCGACCAGACGAAGAGGGGCATGTTCCAGTAGTGGACGCCGGGCGCGCGGTGCTTGATGATCGTGACGAGGAAGTTCACCGCGCCGAGCATGGAGGAGATCGTCAGGATGTGCAACCCGAGGATCCACAGGTCGATGCCGTTCCCCGGCGCCTCGACCGACAGCGGCACGTAGCCGGTCCACCCCGCGTTGGCGTTCGACAGGATGAGGATGATCCCGGCGGGCGGGAGGAGCCAGAAGGCGATCGCGTTGATCCGGGGGAGCGCCATCTCCTTCGAGCCGATCATCGACGGGACGAGGTAGTTCCCGAAGCCGGCGAGCGTCGGGATGACGAACATGAAGATCATCAGCACCCCGTGCATCGTGAACAGCACGGAGTAGACGTTCGGCGAGATCCCGAGGGTCGTCTGAGGATCGAGCCCGAGTCCCTGGACGAGCCCGAGGTCCGTGCGGATCAGGGTCGCATAGATCCCTCCGATGAAGAAGAACAGGATCCCGATGCCGATGTACATGAGACCGATTCGTTGGTGGTCGGTCGTGAAGATCCAGGTTTTGAGCACGGCGAGCAGCCACGGGCCCCGGTAGCTCAGGATCCACAGGATAAATCCGGAGAACCCTGCGATCAGGGCGATCAGCACGAGCGGCGTGAGGAGGTCGCTCACGGGGTCCCCCGGGTCGTCACGTCAGCAGCCCTCCGATCACGTAGGCGATCGCCGCCGCCGCCAGAACGAAGATCAGCGCCTTGAGAAACCGGACCTGGGCCTGCGTGGTGACCGGACCGGGGTCGGTCGGGGTGATCCGGCGCCCGAGGGGCCAGGCGCGGTACGTCCGGTCGACGACGTGGAAGATCACCGCGGCCATCACGGACATGAGCGCCAGGGCGAGACCGAGCGACTCCTGGGCGCCGGGCCCGAGGACCGATCCGAGGCGGATCGAGTAGAGCGCGAGAACGGCGATCCCGAGGAGCATCAGCACCGTGACCGCGGTGTAGAGCGTGAGCGTGCGCTCTTGCAGATCGTGCAAGGCCTGCGCGTCGCTATTCAAACAGTTCCACTCTCCTTCCGGTGACCCCGCGGTAGCGGTCGACGCGATAGAGGATCCCGAGGGTGAACAGGAACGATAGCACCGCGCCGATCGCCCCGATCCCGAGGAAGAGGAATCCGATGGGGTCCCCGGCGACAATCCCGAGCGCCCCGTAGATGAACGTCGCCGCACCGGCGGAACCGACGATCACGAATCCCGCCAGGATCCCCCACAGGGTCCCCGTCTTCCACGTTGGCGTCTCGACGCCGTCAGTCATGGGGTGACGCCTCCGGGACCGGGCGGATCGTTCCCGTCGGCCCGCCGTAGATTCCCGAGTACGCAGCGGAGTTTTGGGCGGCGAGTCGCCGCTGGTAACTGCGCATGTATCTCCAGTGGAACAAGGCGATCACCAGGGCGTTCACGAGGAATACAGGCCCCAGCGTTTCCGCCACGGCCATCGGAAGGATCTGGACCCCCGGAGTCTCGCCGCCCCAGACCGTGAGCAGGATGAAGAACCCCAACAGCGAGGTCCCGAGCCAGATGAAGAATGGCCGATCCCGGGGATGCGTGCGCTTCGACCGGTCGAGGAACGGGAGGAAGAGGACGTAGACGAGGATCGCCGTCGTCCCCCCGACCGCGATCACCGGGGTCACGCCCTGGAAATCCACGAGCTTGAACAGCCAGAGGAAGTACCAGTCTGGCTCGGTCACCCCGGGGGATGCGCCAAGATTCCCGACGTACGTCGGGAGCTGCCACGGCCAGAGGGCCGCGATGCCGAACAGGACCCCCGTGTAGAGCAGCCCCCATTTCGCCATGTAGAACAGAATGTGGGGCATGAACGGGACATGGCCCTTGTCGTCCTTCTCGGTGAACCGTCGACGCTGGACCGGGTCGGAGGTGGCGGGGGGGGCGATCCCGTGCGATTCGAACAGGGCGATGTGCGCGTAGAGGAGCGCCCCGAGCGCGATCGGTATGAGCAGCACGTGCGCGTCGAACATCCTCGAGAGGAGTCCTTGCGAGGTCCCGTCGGCGAGGATGAACGGTCCGAGCAGGGGACCGAAGGTCGGGAGCCGAAGGGCGAGCACCAAGCCGACGTTCGTCGCGTTGTAGGAGAGCTGCGTGTACGGTAGGAGATACCCGGTGAACCCCATCCCGAGAGTGAAGACCATCAGGAGGGTGCCGACCATCCAGGAGAACTCCCGGGGGGCCTTGTAGACGCCGAGGTAGTAGCCGCGGAAGAAGTGGACGAACATCAGAAAGATCATCGCGTAGGCGCCGTAGAGGTGGGTCGAGAGGAGCAGAGTGCCCATCGGCACAGAATGGATGATGTAGTACGTCGAACACCACGCGGCCGGCGCGGAGGAGAGAGCCCCGATCGCCTGACCGCAGGGGGTGAGCGTCGCGGCCGTGCTCGGCTGGTAGTACAGGAGCAGCAGCATCCCGGAGACGACCTGGTACAGGAACGCGTTGACGACGAACGCTCCGGTCCAGTAGGACGGTTTGAACGTGAACTCGGGTTGAGGGCGGAGCGCCCACTTCTTCATCGCGGTCCGGTCCTCGACGAACCCCCAGATCTGATTGAGGGTGCGGTTGTACCACCTCGAGAACGTCACGAACCCCCCTTCCTAGCTCAGGAAATTGCAGAGATGGACGGGGGTCTCGGTAGCGATCTGGCTGGCATTGCCGACGCCGTAGTCCCCTTGGAGCGTGTTGAGGTGGCCGTTGACCTGAGGAGACCCGGGGGTCATTCCCACCGCGTAGACCTGGTTCGCCTGCGGCCCCGTCGTCGTGGGGACGGTGAGCACCACCTGGGGTAACGGCAGCACCGCCGGCCCGGTCAGGTTGGCGGCACCGTTCGTGACGTCGTACGTCGAGCCGTGGCAGGAGCAGTGGATGTAGAACGGCTTTCCACCCGGGGTGTTCGAACAGGTCCCCGGCGGATAGTATGCGATCGCGGGTGCCGGGCAGCCGAGATGCTGACAGATCGCGCTATAGGCGACGATCACCGGCGGCGTGCCGATCCCGCCAGGAACACTCGCCACGGCGGGCACCAGGCTGGTCAGATTCAGAAGGAAGTTCGGCTCATTTCGCAACGGATAGTTGAACAGGTAGAGCTCCGACGTATTCCCGTTGATGCCGGTGACCGGGTCAAGAAGGCCCTTCCCGATCGTGAGGGGTTTGCCGTCGATGTCGAGCAGCAGCACTTTCGGGTAGCTCGTGAGCCCGACGACGGGGGGCTGGACGTACTGGAGCGCGCCGCCAACGGCGCCCCCCGCCCCGATGCCGAGAACACCCGCGACGGCGGCGAGCTTCAGGATGTTCCGCTTCGTCTCATCGACGTCCCCGTCCCGCGCGGCGACCCGGCGGACGGTACCGACCGGAAGCTCCAGCGCCGCATCCCGTGGGGGTTGGAACGGGCAGGCGTCCGTTCCGCACAGCTCGGGGAAGTTCACAACGTCCTCCCCCGGGTGTCGGGGTGGGCATCGTCGGCCTCGTCGGACGGCGGGATCGTCGCCTGCCCGGGAAGTTCGGCGTTCTCGCTCCCGTGGTAGACGACCCAGGTGATCCCGATCCCCATCAGGATCACGAGGATCTCGGTCATTGTCACGACCTGATCGGGAGAGAGCACGCTCACGGGAACGGCTCCTTCCCCGGCACTCCGCCGGTGATCGACCAGGAGAGGATCGGCGAGCCGCCCGTCCAGGGGATCTCGGGGGTAGGCGCCGGCGCGGCCATGGCCAACGGGGCGGTCGTCACGGCGGCGGGAATGCCGCTCGCCCGAGAGATCTCGGTGTCGAGTCCGAGCAGGGCGCTGCGGAGACCCGAGGCCCCGATCGCTCCGACCGGGAGGTCCGCCGCTTTCGACACCTCGCTGAGCATCTCCTGCTTCAGCCGGACCGCGCGGCCGTACCACCGACCGATCTTCCGGACGACCTGCGCGTTCTCTTTTCCGAAGAGGAGGAACGCGGCGACGGCGACGATGATCACCCAGTCGACGTCGGAGAACAGCCCCATCAGGTCACCCCGCTCCCGACGTGAGGGCGGGGGGGCGCGTCACCGACGAACGGTGCTCCCATCGCGCCGCGAAGTAGGCACCCCCAAGATACAGCGCGATCATCGGGGCCGCGATGAGCAGCATCGTGATCCCCGAATTGTCGGGGGTGACGATCATGCCGAAGATGAGGGAGCCGAGGATCGCCCCACGCCAGTGCTTCCGCCAAGCGCTCGCCCGGATGACGCCGAGCCGAGTAAGGGCGTAGATGAACACCGGCAGCTCGAAGACGACCCCGAACGCGAGCGAGTAGAGGAGGGCGAACGCCACGAACGACTGTACGCCGAGGACCGGCGCCAGCCCCATCGCGGCGACGTAGAGGAACAGGAGGCGGAAAGTGAACGGGGTCAGGGCGAAGACGCCGATCGCCGTCCCGACGGCGAACAGCCCGGTCGCCGGGATACCGATCTGCCTCAACAGAGTCCGTTCGTTGCGTCGAAGTGCCGGGACGAGGAAGGCGGCGACCTCGTGGACGATCCACGGCATGCCGAGAATGAGCGTCAGGAGCAGCCCGATCTCCATCTGCACGACGACCGAGTCGGCGACCCCGACGTTGAGGAGCGTGACCCCGTGGGGGAGCATCCAGCCGACCATCGCCCGGAACACCTGCGCCGTGATGTTGTAGAATGGGCTGGGCCAGGGGTAGGCGAACGGGACCGACGTCCCGCCGATCGTTAGGCGAACGGGAACGAGCTTGACGAGCAGGAGCGCGCCGAACAGCGGGCCGAGCACGAGAAAGATCCGGACGAGGCGAAGACGGACCTCCGATACGATCGCCAAGATCCGGTCGAGGTCGCCCATGGTACCCTACCGATCCGTAACCCGTAAGAACGGACCGCACCGAATCCGGACGATCGCCGAAACGTTCCCCCTTCGACCATGCCGGCGTGGGTACGTCCGCCCTAGCGCGGCGTGATCAACGGGGCCGGGGTCGCGCCGGCCTGCTCGGCCTTCAGCTCGCGCTCGACCTCCAGGCGGCCCTTCTTGAACTCCCCGACCGACCGCCCAAGACTGTGGGCCAACTGGGGGATCTTGCTGGATCCGTAGAACAGGATCCCGGCCACCACGGCGATGATGAGCCAATCGTCGATAGAGTCGAACATCGTCTCCCCCTCGGGCCGCTCACTCGAAAACGGACGATATGGCGTTCGTATGGGGAGCCGGCACTCGTATCGACGGTGCGTATCCCGAGCTGATAAAGGCCCGACGGCCCCCTCGAAGCTTAGGCCAGCTCGGTCAGCACGGTCTCGGTGCCGGAGGCGACCGCCCGGTCGATCGCGAGCTCGGCGAGGAGGGAGAGGCACGTACCCGAGCGCTTCAGCAGGTAGGAGGTCGCGCGCGACCGGCTCTGCCGGCGGGTCAGGGCCGTCGCGACCGCGGCCACTGCCGAGCCGTTTCCGACCCGGTCGCCCTGCTGGTAAACCTCGCAGGCATGGTCGAGCGATGGGTGCATCACGGTGTCGACGACCGCCTTGAGCTGGCTCTTGACCTCGGGCAGGACCTCGGCGAGACTGGCGGCCGCGTCCGCCGAGAGGTGCGATGCTTCCTCGTTCAAGGTCGCGAGCGCTTCTCCGAACAGCGCCGAGAGCTCCTCGAGGGAGTGCACCACGACGCGCCACTCAAGCAACTGGCGCGGGTCGGGACTGCCGATGCGACGCGCGAGCGACCAGTCGCGGCTCGCGAGGAAAAGTTGCCGCACGAGGAGAGCGAGCACTTTGTTCGCTTCTTCCTCGAGGGTGGGGAGTCGGCGGCTGCGCCCCCGACGCCGCGCGACCTCCTCCATCTCTTCGAGGAAGGCGACCAAGATCATCTTCATCCGCTGGACCAGTTGCGGCAGCCCGTATTTCGAGGGGTCGATGAAGTTCTGCAGGACCACGCGGTTCGGTTCCTGGGCGACGACGGAGACCCCGAGCAGGCCTCGGGCCGCCTGCAGGATCTCCTCCATCCGGTCCGCTGACAGGGGAACGTCGGTCCGTACCTCGATCGCATCGTGACCGACGCGGTACGCCCCGACGATCAGGCGCTCGAGAAGGCCGGGAGTTTCGATCGATCGCGCCTGCACGAGGAATGGGGTGGTGACGACCGGCGCCCCGGGCGCCGGGGCGGGCTTGAGGTAGAGCGTCCCGTCATCGTTCTGATCGAAGATGACCAGATCGCCCGGGCGCAGGTTCATCGCCTGGGCCCACGGCTTTGGCAGCGTGACGGCGATCGACGAGTGGCCCGCCTTCAGGACACGGCGCTCCCGGCTCGGTGTTCCCCACGCCATCGATCCGCTCTGAACCTACTACGAGGTCCGTAGGCAGTACGTCGTGGGGCTCTTGAACGTTGCGCCGGCAGCTTCCGGCGCTCCGCTTCTACGGATGCGGCGGCGGAGGGGATCGGCTGTTCGGCAGCGGGGGCGAGCCCGGCTCGCCGTAGCCGAGCCGTTCCGGGGGCATCTCGTGCTTCGACCCTTCGCGTTTTCCGACAACGAAGCCGAGCACGATGGCGATGACCGTGAGAGTGACGATCGTCCCGACGATGATGAAGACGGCCAGACCCGCCCCCGGCGTCAGAGAGGTGTTGCTCGGGGCGATGACCCCGAACCCGATGAACCCGTACATTCCGACCTGGAAGTGGCCCGACTCGGTACAGACGAACTCGTACCAGCCCGGGGTCGCGACCGAGACCGATCCGGTCTTTGTCCCCTCGGCCGCCGGCACGAGATTCAGAAGCGGGGCGCCGCAGCTCGTGCCGTTGATGAAGCGCGATATGTCGAAGGCATGGGTCCCGGCCCGTGGAATGTAGACGTTCGGGCAGCCGATGATCGTGAAGGTGTGGATCCCCAGATTGCTATCGCCGTTCGTGAAGACCACCGACACGGACGTTCCCGTGGGCAGGTTGCTGACCGAGTTCGGCGTGAAGCTGAACGTCGTCGTGGCGGTGACGCTGATCGAGGAGGAAGTGTCCACGACGACGGTTGACGCTCTCGCGTCTCGGGTCACTTGATTGTCGGCGACGCCCAAGAAGAGGAGCGCGACGACGACTCCCACCGCCATGACGGTGCGTCCGGCTCGCTTCACCCCGATCCTGTCCGGGATACGCTCCCGGCGGCTCCCCTCACCGCGGGCTCGATTCAAACCCCCTCCGTACGAACCGGGGTGACCGGAGGGCGGCGTCTCGTGCGGGAGGGAATGCCGTACGAACGCGGGGGATAAGTACCGCCGCAGCGAAGGTTTTGAGTGTGCGCCTAACGACACCGGGGGACCGGACGTTCGCCGTCGCGGCGATGCCGGTCGGCATCCTCGGGCTGATGGCGGGGGGAGAGACAAATCTCCAGCTCACTACCCCGATCCTCTGGGTGATGATTGGGATCAGCACCGCGGGAGCGCTCGTGACGTTCTCGTTCCTGGTGTACGCGATCTGGAAGTTCCGCGACCCGTCCGTCCGAAGGAGGAGGTATGGTTAACAAGCTCGAGGTCGCCTGGACGCTCACGGTCGTCGCGCTGATCGCGGGGGTGAGCGTCTACTCCACGGTCCTACTGTACAAGCTCGACGCCCTGCCGGCCGAACCGAACGAGTACGTCGACGTGATCGGCCACCAATGGTACTGGGAGTTCTGCTACTCGAACCACACGTGCTTCAACTCGACGTACAACAGCGTCACGGGCGGCATTTCGGGCGGGGCCTTGTGGGCGGAGCCCGGGTGGGTCGTTCAGGTCAACGTCACCGGAGCCGATGTGATCCACTCGTTCAATATCCCCCAGCTCGGCGTTCGCATCGACGCGATCCCGGCACGGATGAACGCGATCGCGTTCACGGTGCCGACCGCCCCGGTCGGCTCGCAATACCTGATCCAGTGCACCGAGTTCTGTGGGACGTACCACGGAACGATGCGTTCGGCGCTGGTCCTAACGTAGCGCGAACCGGCCGCTACGGGCGGGGCCGCCCGAACGGCTCAGTGGCCGCCGTTCGAGGGCGGTGGCGATCGGGGAGGAAATCGGCCGCTGAATCCCGCGATGGCCACGAACAGAAGCCCGATTCCCAGGAGCGCCGCGGATCCGGCGAGCACCCACTCGTCGACGATCGCGGCGCTCAACGGCGCCGGTGCGGCGGGGACGGGGACCCCGGCGTAGAAGAATCCGAACATTCCGTCCTGGAAATGACCGGACTGCATGCAGACGTACTCGTAGACCCCCGGCGTCGTGATGGTGAAATTCCCATACGCCGATTTGCCGACGACGCTCGGAATCGTGAGATTGACGAGGGGGAGGTTCGTCTTGAAGGAACCGAGCGTCGTGATCGTGACATTGACCTGATCGGAGAGCGTGAACGTATGGGCGAACGTCCCCAGGTTCGTGACCGCGATCTCGAAGTTCGCGGGGAACTGCGCCGGGGCGCCGGCCAGTGCGGAGGGCTGGAATGCGAGTGAGTCCGTCGTGTTGTCGGAGAGCAAGAGACCCGGGGAGTTCGAACTGATGTTGAGATACCCCCACATCCCCGCCTGGTACTGGTAGGGGATCTGGGAGACAAACAGGAAAGAGTCGAAGCTCGTATTGGCCGCGACCGTGAAGTTCGCCCAAAGATCGCTCGTCCCGGCTGGGACCGAGACGTTCACGATCGGGGGATGGGTCACCAGCGACTGATTCAGCTCGGCCGGTGTCCAGGTCGTGTTGACCAGGAGACCGCTCTGGCTCGCGAGGGTGAAGCTGTGAGGGAGAGTTCCGTTGTTGGAGAGGTGGATCGAGACGCTCTGGTTGGGCAGCGCGGAGAGGAACCGGGGAGAGAACGTCGGCGCGTCCGTGAGGGTCATGTTGACCACCTCGGTCGGAGGCGCCCCCATCGGGCTCGCGTGCCCCACCCACTCGTGGTACGTCAGGAACGGAACGGCGCGAGCACCTCCCGAAGCGGCCAGGACGGCCAAGACGAGGCCGGCGGCCAGCCACGGGGCCCCGCGTCGCCAGGAGCGGGCCGGACGATGGAACGCTGTGACCGTGACTCCCTCCCGAGCGCCGACGACTGTGGCTCGGTTGATATCGCCAGAGTACGAATCGGCGGGACGGTCAGCGCGCCGAGAGCGGTCGCTCAGGGTTCGCGGTCTCCATGGGAAGCGACCGCCCGGTCGCATGGGAACGGGCGGTCGACTCCTCCTTGCGGAGCGGAGGAACGATCGGCGCCGGTCCTCGATAGCACCGACGGACGAGGTAGCTTACCTCCCCCACCATGCCGATCGCCATGACGGTCCCGAAAACGATCCGCGACGGGTCCTGGCCACCCTCCGATACAAGACCCGCCGCCGAGACGGCCATGGCGAGGAACAGGCCGCTGAGCGCCAGCAGGAACCCGAGCTCGGAGGGGGATGCTTGATGACGGAGGATGACGCGGGCGACGAACAGGAACAGTCCGATCATCACCGCCGCGGCGGCGAGGCCGCCCACCAGGGGGAACGCCGCCACCCATGGCGCGAACACGCTCGCGAGCGCGAGCGCCGCCGACCCCGACCGTTCGACGGGGGTCAGCGGGGCCCATAGGAGCAGTGCGATCATGACGACGGCCATCGACCAGTACAACCAGATCGAGGAGAGTCCGAGGGCGAACGCGGCCGTCAGCGAGAGCTGCCCGTTCTCCCCGGCGACGGCGAACAGGATCCCCATCAGCACCTCCGACCCGGTGGTCGCGATCGCGATCGTGACGGGCCACACCCACCCGGAGGGCGAGATCGTGCGATCCTCGAACAGGATCTGAGAGACGAACCAGAAGCCGGCCGGGAACATCATCATGAAATTGAAGGCGAGTAGCACCAGGGTCCACGCGGTCGAGCCGTTCGAGTCGATGAAGACGAAGACGAGCGCGAGCAGCAAGACGCTCCCGCCGAAGAGGACCGAGAGCGCGAGGGCGAGTTGCGTCAGGAGCGGCGGGTCGCGCTCCCGCGGCAGGATCATGATCAGCACGAACACGGTGATGGCGATCATCGAGATCGCGATCGCCGCGAACGGCAGGAGCGCCGTGCTCACACCGAGGACCGGAAACGGAACGGCCATTCGTACCGGGGCTCGACCTCGGTACGTTTGATATCATGGGAGTACCGACCGCTCGCGGTTGACCCCCGGACGTTCGTACCGGGGGCCCTTCTCGGTCCGGGGACCTCACGCTGTGATCGGGCCGGAGAGCCGCTTCACCATGTGGGCGCCCCGCACTTCGTACGCATGCCGACGGTAATACTCCCGGGTACCGACCGCGCTCGTCACGTACAGCTCGGTGAACCCGCGGACTCGCGCTTCCGCTTCGGCCGCGGCCATCAGATGCCGACCGAAGCCGCGATGCTGGAAATCCGCGGGGCCGGTCGCGGGAGCTCCGACCGCGAGTTCATGGCCCAGGACCTTGAGCTCCCGGATCACGGGCGCGTCGAGGCCACCGTCCGTGGCGGACGAGGGAAATCGGAGACGCAAGTATCCGGCCACGGTGTCGCTCTCCGACTCTTCGAACGCGAAGAACACTTCGCTTCCCTGGCTGGCGTCGAACGCGGTGCGGGAGAGCGCGAACCGATCGGCGGTCGGGGTCGGGCCCCGCCCGACCTCCCGGCAGCGCAGGCACCGGCAGTGAGCCCCGTCCCGAGCCAGCCGCGCCAGAGCGAGCTGCCGCAGGTTGCTGGAACGGACGCCCGCGGCGATGAGGCGCGCCGGGATGTCCCGCTGGATCCGGTGGATCCGTACCCACGGGGGAAGCTCCCGCTTCATGGTGGCTAAGAGCTCGGCCGCACGCCCGGTATCGTACGGGACGTACCGACCCGCCGCCCAGTCGTCGTAGAGCGGCGTCCCGGGCAGGACGAGGGTCGGATAGATCTTGAGAAAGTCCGGACGGAACTCCGGATCGGCCCAGAGACGGCGGAAGTCGGTGAGGTCGCGTAGCGGGTCCATCCCGGGGAGCCCGAGCATGAGGTGATAGCCGACCTTGAGCCCGCGGTCGCGCGCCTCGCGGGTCGCCCGCGCGACGTCGCCGCTCTCGTGGGCCCGTCCTACCGCGCGCAGCACGTCGTCGTGCAGGCACTCGACGCCGAGCTCGACCCGGGTGACCCCCGCCGAGAGAAGGAACGGGAGAACACGACCGTCGCACCAATCTGGGCGGGTCTCGACCGTGAGGCCGACGACCCGGTGCGCACCGGTCTCGTTGCGGAGCTGAGCGTCCGCGAGGGTCGGAGCGGCCTCTCCGTTGAGCCCGTCGTAGATCCCACGGAACACGTCCTCCTGGTATCCGCGGGGCCGGGCGGGAAACGTTCCGCCCATGACGATCACCTCCACCTTCGACGTCGGGTGGCCGATCGCTTCGAGGGTCTCGATTCGGTGGCGGGCGATCGCCTCCGAGTCCCAGCGGAATTGGGCGCCGCGCAACGCCGACGGCTCCTCGCCGGTGTAGCTCTGGGGGCTCCCGTTGTCGACCCCCCCAGGACAGTACGTGCACCGGCCGTGAGGGCATCGAGACGGCGCGGTCATCACCGCGACGATCGCTACGCCCGAGAGGGTTCGGGACGGCTTCCGAAGTACGGACGCCGAGAGGCGGGCACGCTCCTCCGCGCTCCGCCCGCGGACCCACTCGACGTTCGAGGGCAGGGGACCACCAGGGACGCGGTGCGCCTCGCGAAGCTTCTCGCGGTGAAGGTCCTCGGGAGTGAGCGCGGGGGTTACCGGTGCAGCCACGGTCGGCTCTCCCCGGTGATCACATACGGGACCTTTTGGAGTTCCGCGATCGACCGAGCGCCCGTCAGGAACATCGCTACCTTCAGCTCGTGGACGAGCGTCTCGAGTTCCCGCTTCGTCTCTTCAAAGCCGGTCGACGCCGCCCTCAGGAGCCCGCCCGCGATGCCGGCCGACGATGCGCCGAGCGTGATCGCGCGGGCGACGTCCAAGCCCGAACGGACGCCTCCGCTCGCGACGACGGGCAGACCGAGGGGGGCGACCTCGAGGACCGAGATCGGCGAGGGAATGCCCCAATCCCAGAACGTCTTGCCGACCCGCGCTTCCCGGTCGGCGCCCCGGTCGAGCGCCCGGTAGTACTCCACGGCGGCGAACGACGTCCCTCCGGTGCCGCTCACGTCGAACGCGCGGACTCCTCGATCCCGCAGCGCCTCGGCGACGGGACGCGAGAGCCCGGCGCCGGTCTCCTTCACGAGTACCGGGAACGCCTTCGCCATCTCCCCGATCCGCTCGAGGCAACCTTTCGCGCGGCGGTCCCCTTCGGGTTGGACCATCTCCTGGAGGAAGTTGAGGTGGATCGCCAGGACGTCGGCGTGGATCAGCTCCATCGCGCGTCGGACCTCGTCAGGACCGACGACCGGATCCCCCGGTTTCTGCCCGATCAGTTGGGGAGCGCCGATGTTCGCGAGCTTGAGGGGCACGGGGTGGCGGGCAACGCAGGCGTAACTCTCCGGATACTGGCCCTTGACGACCGCGGCGCGCTCGCTGCCGACCCCCATCGCGATCCCGACCTCGGCGGCCGCACGAGCGAGATTGTCGTTGATCTTCACCGCGTCCGGGAACCCGCCGGTCATGCCGGTGATGAGGATCGGGGCACGGAGCGGATGGCCCAGGAGCGTCGTCGCGGTGTCAATCTCTTCGAAGTCGACCTCGGGAAGGGCCCGGTGGACGAGCTGGACGTCGTTCCAGTACCGGTAGCGCCCCTCGACGTCCCGGCCGAGGACGACCTTGACGTGTTCGGCCTTGCGGTGGCTCAGGTCGAGCCCCGCGCGGTCGGACGGCTTACCCGGGTCGCGCGCGCGCCCAGCTTCCGTAGACCGACTCCCCGCGTATCGCCCGCGCGACCGCTCCATCCGTGAGTCCGCTAATAAGAACTGCGTCCACGCCGGCGCGGGCGATGCGCCGCATGGCGATCGCCTTGCCGCGGATCCCCCCCGTCACGTCGCGGCCGGCCCCGCTGAAGGGGAGCGATTCCACGAGCTCGTCGGTCACCTCCTCGATGACCGCTCGCCGTGCACCCCGATCCTTCTCGAGGATACCGGGAACGTCCGTAGCGAACACGACCCGGGACGGACGAAGAATCGGAACGAGGGCCTCCGCGATCGTGTCGGCGCTCAAGATCGAGAATCCCCAGTCGTCGTCCGGAACCACGTCGCCGAACGTCACCGGCATCGCCCCCCGCTCCAGCGCATCCTCGAGGGGGGAGGCATCGATCGACGCGAGCGCCCCGCCTCGGTTGCGGGCGTGGGTCGCCATCGGCATCGAGAGAGGCCGAAGCCCGGCGGCGATCAATTCCCTCAGGATTGCCAGGTGGAGCCGGCGGACCTCCGTCGACACGATCGCCGCACCGCGGGTGCGCTCGGCCGGCTTCTCCTGCGGGCCGGGGGGCTGCGCGAGCCCGAACCGTTGGGCCCCCGGGTGACCGAACGAGCCGGCGCCGTGAAGGAGGATGACCGGGACGTCGCGGACGGACGCGAGCTCGGCGGCCAGCCGCGCGATCACCTTCGGGCGGAGCTTCTCGATCTCCTTCTTTCGCGTGACGAGGCTCCCCCCGAGCTTGAGGACGACGGGACGCAACGTCTCCACCGCGGGGGGGGGCATCGTCGGCCGCCCCTGGGCTAGGCGTGATCCGGGCCGGTCGCCTTCGTGAAGAAGAGGAGCCCGCCGCTCACGAGCGGGATGACGCTCGCGAGCAGGATCCAATGGAACGTGATCAGCCAGTAGGCCATGCCCGTGAGTCCGACCCCGACCAGCACCGCCGAGCCGATCACGAGAGGGATGGACACGGTCCCCTCTGGGGGACGAGC
Source organism: Thermoplasmata archaeon (assembly GCA_049285595.1). GTDB lineage: Archaea > Thermoplasmatota > Thermoplasmata > Lutacidiplasmatales > UBA184 > Lutacidiplasma. Next base: position 33,487 of record JBAQAF010000026.1, on the reverse strand, counting down.
GGGGGCGTGGGCCCGGGAGGTCGGCTCGGACATCGCGAGCGAACGACTGCCGTCCCCCTTCAAATCGGTTCGGTCGGGTTGGGACCCCCGGAAATCCGCGGTGGTTCGTATAATCCGGCGATCGCGACGCGCTCGTCGCGATCGCGTTACCAAAGATAGATATGCGCCCCCTACCTCGCACCCCCCGCTCGAGGCTCGGGCAGGTCCATACTGTGTCTCCTTCTCCCGACGAAAGGCCGTCTGAGCTTCCGATCTCCTCCGATCCTCTTCAGGCGACCAACCCGGCGGTGACACCGGTCGGAGATCGCCGGGCTCCTCCGGCGGTTGTCCCGCCGACCCCGGGCCCTTCCCCCTCGCCGCCGAGCTCCGCGGCAGAGTTCCTCGACGAGATCCTTCTCAGCAAGAGCGACCTCTTCCGAGGAAGTCGCGAGGTGCTTCGCGACTCTCACATACCGAACCGCCTGCCGCACCGCGAGGCGCAGATCCGTCAGGTCGCCGAGGTGCTGGCGCCCGCCCTCCGGGGCGATCTTCCGTCGAACCTCCTCATCTACGGAAAGATCGGGACCGGAAAGACGGCGGTCGTCGCCCAGGTCCGCCAGGATATGCAGCGACGGGCCGAAGCGTCGAAGAACCTCTCCTTCGTCACGGTCAACTGCGGCAACATCGACACCGCCTACAGCCTTCTCCAAACGATCGGCAACACCTACGCGCGCACGGAGGCCGAACGGATCCCGACCGGATGGTCGCTCGACCGGGTCCAGGCCGGCATGCGCCGGTTGATGGACGTGAGCGGCGGCACCATCCTCCTCGTCCTCGACGAGATCGATCGTCTCGTCGCCCGCAGCGGAGACAGTGTCCTCTACACGTTGAGCCAGCTCAACACCGAGCTCGAGACTTCCCGCCTCGTCCTCATCGGGATCTCGAACGACCTCAAGTTCACGAATCACCTCGACGCCCGCGTCCGCAGCCGGCTCAATGAGGAGAAGATCCTCTTCCCGCCGTACGACGCCCTCCAGCTGCAGGATATCCTGCGGGAGCGCTCCCGGGAAGCGTTCAAGGACGGCGTGATCGACCCCGGGGTCGTCGAGCGGTGCGCGGCGTACGCCGCGCTGGAGAACGGCGATGCGCGGCGCGCGCTCGCCCTCCTGCGTCTCGCCGCCGAGATGGCCGAGCGGGACAAGGCGAAGCGGATCACCCCGGACCACGTCGTGAAGGCGAAGAATCGCCTCGAGCAGGACATCATCGTCGACTGCTGCCGCACGCTGCCGCCGCATTGCAAGGTGCTCCTCTATGCGATCCTGCAATCCTACGAACGCCGGCGCACCGGCGTCCTGACCGGCGAAGTGTACGACAGCTACCGCCGGCTGGCCGAACGCCTCGGGCTGCAGCCCCTGCACGCCCGGTCGATCTCGAACTACGTCTCGGAACTCGAGACGCTGGGGCTGATTCGCGCGACGATCGTCTCGCGCGGCCGCGGCGGACGCACGCGGGAGATCATCGTGGATGTTCCGATCTCGGAGACGATGCCGGCCCTCGAGGAGGACCCGTTGCTGGCGCCGGTCGGCCGACCACGGACCCGGGGCCAGATGCTGCTCACGAACTTCGACAACCCGGGCCGCACGGGCTCGTTCTAGAGCCGAGCGGCTCCGCTCCCGCCCGGCGGTCGTTACGACACGGCCTCTGCGGTCGCGCTCCCTCCGGCGGGCTCCGCGGACTCGCCGCGACGGCGGGTTCGTTCGCGTCGAAGCTCCCGAAGGTCGCGCTCGAGCGCCCGCATCTCGACGGCCGCGCGGGCGAGGCGCAGGCGGGCGATCCGCTCGACCTGGGCGATCTCGCGATCCAGGGTCTCGTCCGAGCCGCGGAACCGCCCCATCGGCGAGCCTACTCGGCGTCGATCTGGGCCTTCTGCAGCTTCGCGGAGAAATCCACGAAGACGGTCTTGATCTCCGTGAACTCATCGATGGCGACGCTGCCCGCCTCGCGGCCCCCGTTGCCGGTGTTCTTGATGCCGCCGAACGGGAGTTGCACCTCGGCGCCGATCGTCGGGGCGTTGATGTACGTGATCCCGGCCTCGAGTTCCTGGATCGCGCGGAACGCCCGGTTCACGTCGCGCGTGTAGATCGAGGAGGAGAGGCCGTAGTCGACGTCGTTGGCGATCCGGACCGCGTCGGCGTAGTCGCTCACCTTGAGGACCGAGAGGACGGGGCCGAAGATCTCCTCCTTCGAGATCCGGCTGCCGTGCTTCGTCTCGAAGACGGTCGGCTCGATGAAGAACCCCCGGTCGTAGACCCCCCCGGAGAGCTTTGAGCCGCCCCGGCGCAACTTCGCTTCCGTGCGGCCGATCGCGATGTACTCGAGGATCTTCCGCTCCTGCTCCGCCGAGGCGACGGGGCCCATCCCGGTCGTTGGGTCGAGCGGGTCGCCGACCGTGAACCGATCGAGCCGTTCGTCGAGCCGGCCGAGGAACTCGTCGTAGACCGTCTCGTGGAGGATGAGACGGCTCGTCGCCGTGCACCGCTGACCCGAGGTCCCGAACGCGCCGAACAACACCCCCTCGAGCGCGAGGTTCAGGTCGGCGTCCTCCATCACGATCTGCGGATTCTTCCCACCGAGCTCGAGGTGGACCATCTTGAGCCCCTGGGCGCCACGGACGTACACCTCGCGCCCTGCGTCGACTCCGCCGGTGAACGAGACGGTCCGAATCCGGGGGTCCCCGACGAGGGCGTGGCCGACCTCTCCCCCCGACCCCGTGACGAGATTGAGGACCCCGGCCGGGACGCCGCACTCCTCGTAGACCCGCACGACCTCCGCCGCGCACCCGGCCGTCGCCGAGGCGGGCTTGAAGACGATCGTATTGCCCGTGATCAGCGCCGCGGCGATCTTCCAGTTCGGGATCGCGGTAGGGAAGTTCCACGGCGTGATGCACGCGACGACCCCCTTCGGCTGGCGGATCGTCAGGCAGAACTTGGAGCGAAGCTCGGAGGGGACTGTCTCCCCGAACAGCCGTCGTCCTTCGCCGGCCATGTACTCGATGAAATCGATCGACTCCTGTACGTCGCCGAGCCCCTCGCCGATCACCTTGCCCATCTCGGAGGTGACGATCCTCCCGAGCTCCGCCTTCCGCTCGGTCATCCGGCGGGCGACCTTCAGAAGGATGTCGCCCCGCTTCGGGGCCGGCATGGCTTTCCAGGCGGGGAACGCCTTCGCCGCCGCCGCGATCGCCCCGTCGACGTCCGCGGCCGTACCGGCGACGAACGACCCGACCGGCTCTTTCGTGGCCGGATTGACCGTCTCGAACCGCTTCGCGCCGGGCGGAACGACCCACTTCCCATCGATGAACAGACCGTACTCCTTCGTCACGAATGCACCCCTCCGAAGAGGTCGACAGCTCCGACCTCCCCCGGGGGTACTAGGCGTTTGCGCGACCCGGCGCGTTCGTGCCGAGACGTCCGGACCCACGGCAAGCTCATTCGGAAGGAGCGGATGCGGACGCCGTTGATCGACATCGATCTCGTGCGCAAGGAGCCCGCCCGGGTGAAGGAGAACCTCGCCCGGCGGCGCGACCCCGAGCCCCTTCGCCGCCTCGCCGAGGTGATCGCCCGGGACTCGGAGTGGCGGAGCTCGCTCCAGGAGGCCGACCAGCTCCGGCGCCGCCGCAACGAGATCGGGCGGAGGATCGCGGAAGCGAAGGGGAAAGGGGCGCCGACCGCGGAGATCGAAGCGGAGGCGAAGGCGCTCCCGGAGGAGATGCGGCGGATCGAGGCGCGGGAGACGGAGCTCCTCGAGGCCCGGGACGCCCTCCTCCGTCGCCTCCCGAACCTGCTCGACGAATCGGTGCCGTACGGCCTGGACGACTCCGAGAACGTGGTCGTGGCGACGTGGGGCGCTCCGTCCCCCGGGGGCCCCCACCTCAAGTCCCATGTCGAACTCCTCGAGTCGCTCGGGATGGCCGACTTCGACCGGGCGCGCCGGGCGAGCGGCGCCGGTTTCTACTACCTCCTCGGGCCGATCGTGCTGCTCGACCTCGCCTTGCAGCGGTTCGCGCTCGACCTGCTCATCGAGCGGGGGTTCACCCCGGTCGCGCCCCCCTACCTGTTGCGGCGGGCGCCGTACGAAGGGGTGACGGACCTCGCGGATTTCGAGAACGTGATGTACAAGATCGAGGGCGAGGACCTCTACCTGATCGCGACCAGCGAGCACCCGCTCGGGGCGATGTTCCTCGGCGAGCTGTTGGAGGAAGATCGCCTGCCCCTTCGGTTCGCGGGGGTCAGCCCGTGCTTCCGCAAGGAGATCGGCGGACACGGCGTCGATCAGAAAGGGGTGTTCCGGGTCCACCAGTTCCAGAAGGTCGAGCAGTTCGTCTTCTGCCGGCCCGAGGAGTCATCGAAGATCCACGAGGAGCTGCGGGCAAACGCGGAGGAGGTGTTCCGCCGCCTCGAGGTCCCGTACCGGGTGGTGAACGTCTGCACGGGCGACGTCGGTTCCGTCGCGGCGAAGAAGTACGACATCGAGGCGTGGTTCCCGCGCCAGCAGGCGTACCGCGAGGTCGTGAGCTGCTCCAACTGCACGGACTATCAGGCACGTCGGCTCGGCATCCGTTCGGGCAAGGCCGGTCGTCCCGGAAAGGAAGTTCCGCACACGCTCAACTCCACCGCGATCGCTACCTCCCGCGGGCTCGCCGTCGTTCTCGAACAGTATCAGCAGCCGGACGGCTCGGTGGCGGTCCCCCCCGTACTTCGCCCGTACATGGGGGGACGAACGTCCATCGGCCCCGCCCGACCGGCGGCGTGAGCCCGACCCGTCCCGATCGTCCGCGGTCCGGGTCAAACGCCTTAGCGAGCGAGGCGCTGTCGCTTCGACCCTCCGTGAGCTCCCAACGTAGCCTCGATGAATTCGCGGGAAGGGGCGAGGAAACGACCCTGTTCCTTCCCCGGAAGCAGCGTCCTCACCCTCCCGCGCTCCCCGGCGTTTGGCAGGTCGAAGAGGGCTGGGTCGGGCACCCGCTCCTTCGTCCCCAAGTCGTACGCGCGCTCCCGTTCCAGATCGACCTCGCGCGGATCGGCCTCTCCTCGAACCTCCTCGTGGTGCTGCCGACCGGCCTCGGCAAGACGGTGATCGCCGCCCTGATCGCGGCCGAGGTGCTGCGGCGCTCGGACGGGAAAGTGCTCGTCCTCGCCCCGACCCGCCCCCTCGTCCAGCAGCACGCCGAGTCGTTCGCCCGCTGGCTGACGCCGCGCTCGACGGCCCGGTTCACGGGGACGGTGAAGCGGCCGACGCGCGAAGGGCAGTGGGAGACCGCCGAGATCGTCTTCGCGACGCCCGAGATCGTGCAGAACGACCTCACCGCCGGCCGCTACCGCCTCAACGAGGTGGCGCTCGTGGTGTTCGACGAGGCGCATCACGCGGTCGGCAAGTACGTCTACGTCCCGATCGCCGCCCGGTACCGATCGGAGCGGCCGCCGGACGGACGGGTGCTCGGGCTCACCGCTTCCCCCGGGGGAAAGGACGAGCGGGTCGAGGAGGTCGTCGCCGCGCTCGGGGTCGACCGGATCGAGGCGCGCAGCCGCGAGGACGAAGGGGTCCAGGAGTACGTCCAGGCGGTCGACGTCGACTACCGGTGGGTCGATCTCTCCCCGAGCGCGGAACGGATCCGCGCGCTCCTATCGGCGGCGACCCAAACGACCGCCCGCAAGCTCCAGAAGATGGGGTTCCTGCGGAAGAAGCCGATCGCCTCCCTCTCGGTAAAGGACCTGATCGCGCTCCGGGCGGAGATCTTCGCCCGACCCGGGCCGATGGTCCGACGGTTCGGACCGCTGTTCCACCAGCTGGTGCTGCTCCATTTGCACCACGCGCTCGAACGGCTCGAGACGCAGGGGATCTCCCCGTTCTTGCAGTACACGGAGCGGGTGGCGGCGAAGGAGAAACCGTCGCGCGGGGACGGGGCGTTCCTGAAGCTTCCCGAGGTCGCCGAGGCCCGGGCGATCGCCGAGACGTTGTTGCGCATCACGAAGGAATCCTCCCACCCGAAGCTCGACGCCCTGGTCGACCTCGTCCGGGAGACCCTCGCCCGGCCGAGCGATCACCCGCCGCGGATCCTCGTCTTCGCGCAGTACCGCGACACGATCCAGACGATCCAGTCGATGCTCGAGCTCCAGGGCTGGACGGTCGGACGGTTCGTCGGCCAGGCGACCCGCGACCGCGACGACCCGGGGATGAACCAGAAGGAGCAGGCCCAGGTGCTGGGGGGGTTCCGGGCCGGTCGGTTCCCGATCCTGGTCGCCAGCAGCGTCGCCGAGGAGGGCCTCGACGTGCCCGACGTCGACCTCGTGGTCTTCTTCGAGTCGGTCCCCAGCGAGATCCGCGCGATCCAACGGCGAGGGCGCACCGGCCGCACGTCGCTCGGGCGGGTCACCGTCCTGTTGACCCGGGAGACGCGAGAGGTACAGTACCAGGCCGCGGAGGTCCGACGGGAGAAATCGATGCATCGGATCGTCCGACGCCTGTCGGCCGAGGCTCGACGGCGGGCCGTGGACGACCCCCCACCGGAGGGGGGCGGCCGCACGAAATCCGGTGTATAAACCCTCGGTTCCGCCCGCCGACCGGGCGCCGGGACATCGAGGCTAAATACGGCCTCCCGGGTCGAACGCCCCGGCGATTCGGAAGGGTCCCGTGGACTGGTTCCAGCAACACCTCGGCCTGACGGTCCTCACGCTCCTGTCCACCGCGTTGATCGCCTACCTGATCTACGTGATGATCCACCCCGAGAGGTTCTGAGCCGAGCATGGGGTTCCCGCTCCAGTCGCTCTGGGACGTCGTTGTCCTCCTCGGGATCGCCCTGGCGATCGCCCCGTGGTTCGGGCAGTACCTCGGCCGGATCTACATGGACCTCCCCCTGGTGGGGGACCGGCTCCTGACCCCGATCGAGAACGGGCTGTACCGCCTGCTCGGCACCTCCCCGCGCAAATCGATGCGCGCGGGGGAGTACATGCTCGCCCTCCTGCTCGTGAACGGCGGGGTCCTCGCCTTCCTGTATTGTTTTTTCTTCCTTCAGGGGAGCCTGCCCGGGAACCCGACCCACATCCCGGACATGTCCTGGGACCTCGCGCTCCACTCGGCGGCCAGCTTCACGACGAACACGGACTACACGCACTTCGTCAACGAGTCCCAGATCACCTTCGCCTCCACGACGGTCGCCTGGCAGCTCGCGCTGTTCCTCTCCCCCGCGACCGGTCTCGCGGTGATCGCCGCGATGGTGCGCGGGTTCGTGCGCCGGGACGGCACGGTCGGGAACTTCTACGTGGACATGGTCCGCTCGATCACTCGCCTCCTCCTCCCGATCTCGGTCCTTGCCGCGATCGTGATGGTGCTGCTCGGGGTTCCTGAGACGTACACCCCCGTCGTGACCGCGCACACGCTCACGGGGGGCGCCCAGACGATCTACCTCGGGCCGGTGGCGTCGTTCCAGTCCCTCTCCCTGCTCGGGTCGAACGGCGGTGGGTTCTATTCGGCGAACATGGCGAGCCCGCTCGCGAACCCGTCGGCCGTCTCGAACCTGTTCGGGACGTTCGTGATGATGCTGATCCCGTTCTCGAGCCCGTTCGCGTTCGGGGCGATGGTGAAGCGCCGCGGCGAGGCATGGCCGTACGTCGGCGTCATCCTGATCGTCTTCGTCGTCGCCCTCGGGTTGTTCATCGCCTACCAGGCGGCCGCGAACCCGCTGCTCTCGGGGATCCAGGGGCTCGGACCGCAAGTGAACGGCTATCCCGTCGGGCAGGAGACCCGATGGAGCCTCCCCGAGGGGTCCCTGTTCCAGGTCGTCAGCGTCTACTCGAACGTCGGCGCGAACAACATGCAGATCGGCTCGATCTCCCCGGTCGCCCAGCTCGTGCTCCTGTTCGGGATGTTCACCCAGAGCACCCCCGGCGGGGTCGGAACCGGGTTCGGCCAACTGCTGTTGTTCTCCCTCATGGCGATCTTCGTCGGGGGGCTGATGGTCGGCCGAACCCCGGAGTACCTGGGCAAGAAGATCAGCACCGGCCAGGTGCGTTGGGCGGCGGTGGCGATCCTCACGCATCCGGCGTTCATCCTGCTCCCGTTCGCCGTCGCCCTGCTCGGCGGGTACGTCGATGTGGGCGGCGCGACGGTCGGCGCCACCTCCCACAACTTCACCTCCGTTCTCTACGAGTTCACCTCGGAAGCGGCGAACAATGGGAGCGCGTTATCGACGGGGGGGTTCAACGACACGACGCCGTTCTTCAACATCGTCGGCGCGATCGTGATGCTCTGCGGCCGGTTCATCCCGATCTGGGTGATGATCAAGATCGGCGGGCTGTTCTCCGAGCAGGGGACGACCCCCCCGGGTCCGGGGACGTTACGGACCGCGAGCGGGACGTTCTCGCTCTACCTCACGCTGTTCGTCGTCATCACGACCGCCCTCATCTTCCTTCCCGTGATGACCCTCGGCCCGCTCGCGCAGATCCTCGGGGGGCACTAGGATGGCCGCCGACGAGCCGTTCCTGATCGAGCCCGGCGCCCGGGTGTCGGTCCGGCGCACTCCGCACACCTCCTGGCGCCGGGTCCTCGGCGACTCGTTCCGACATTTCGACCCCCGGCGACAAGTCCGCCATCCGTTGATGTTCTGCGTCTACATTCTCATGATCTTCGTCGCCGGCCTGACGGTCTACCCGCGGGCGTTCCCCGACATCGCCCGGACCTACCAGGCCGGGTACTACCTCGCGACGACCGTCATCCTGTTCCTGACGCTCTGGTTCGCGAACCTCTCCGATTCGATCGCCGAGGCGCAGGGGCGGGCCCAGGCGGAGAGTCTTCGCGAGATCCGCAGCGGCATCCGCGCGCGCCAGGTGCTCCCCGACGGCCAGGTCCGCTGGGTCGCTTCCGACATCCTGCACGTCGGCGATACCGTAGAGGTCCGGCCCGGCGAGCCGATCCCCCTCGACGGCGACGTGATCCGCGGGGCGGCGCTGATCGACGAGTCGATGATGACCGGCGAGTCCGAAGCCGTGATGCGCGAGCACGGCGGCGACAAGACGAGCGTCCTCGGGGGCACCCGGGTCCTGCAGGGGACGGTGCGCATTCGGGTCAGTGCGGCCCGGGGGGAGTCGTTCCTCGACCGGCTGATCCGCCTCGTGGAGGGGCAGGGCCGCGAGCCGACCCCGAACGAGATCGCACTGAGCGTGCTCCTCGCCGCCTTCACGGTCACGCTGTTCACGGTCTGCGTCTCGTTCGTCTTCCTCGCGGACAGCTCGGGGATCGTGACGATCGACATCGCGACGATCGTCGCGCTGTTCGTCTGCCTGATGCCGACGACGATCGGTGCCCTCCTCCCCGCGATCGGGATCTCGGGGGTGAACCGGGTCGCGCGGGCGAACGTCATCGCGAAATCCGGGAAGGCGGTCGAAGCGTCGGGGGACCTCGACGTCCTGATCCTCGACAAGACCGGCACGATCACCGTGGGGAATCGCCTCGCGGTCCAGTTCGTTCCCGCGCCCGGGGTCTCCCCCGAGGAGCTCGTCGAGGGGGCGATGCTCTCCTCGACGCTCGACGAGACGCCCGAGGGCCGGTCGATCGTTCGGCTCGCCGCCCGGCGGAACGTGGCGATCGCTCGCCTCGAACCCGGCACGTTCAAGGTGATGCCGTTCACCGCCGAGCGGAAGATGAGCGGCCTCGTCCTGGGCGACGGCAGCGAGCTGTTCAAGGGGGCGCTGCAGGCGATGGAGGCGTACGGCGCGACCCTCGCGCCCGAGCTGCGTCGGTCGGCCGCGGAGGCGGCCCGGAAGGGGATGACGCCGCTCGCGATCTCCCGGAACAAGCGGGTCCTGGGCCTCGTCATCCTGAAGGACGTGGTGAAGCCGGGGATCAGCGACCGGATCCAGGAGCTTCGGCTCATGGGCATCCGCACGATCATGTGCACCGGTGACAACCGCCTCACGGCGGCGGCGATCGCGAAAGAGAGCGGGGTCGACGAATTCGTCGCGGAGGCGAAGCCCGAGACGAAGCTCGAGCTGATCCAGCGGGAGAAGGCGCACGGGCACCTGGTCGCGATGACCGGCGACGGGACGAACGACGCCCCGGCCCTCGCCCGGGCCGACGTCGGCCTCGCGATGAACAGCGGCACGAGCGCGGCGAAGGAGGCCGGCAACATGGTCGACCTCGACAACGACCCGACCAAGCTGATCCAGGTCGTATCGATCGGTAAGCAGCTGCTGATCACGCGGGGAGCGCTCACGACGTTCTCGATCACGAACGACGTCGCGAAGTACTTCGCCATCATCCCGGCGATCTTCGTCAGCTCGGGCGCCGCCGGCCTTCCTGGGGTGGCGATCCTGAACATCCTCGGCTTCTCGGACCCCTACCTCGCCGTCCTCGCGGCCCTCTCCTTCAATGCGCTGATCATCCCGCTCCTGATCCCTCTCGCCCTCGCGGGGGTGCCGTTCCGTCCCCGGTCGGCGATCGATCTACTGCGTCGGAACATGCTCACGTATGGCCTGGGGGGCCTCGTGAGCGCGTTCGTCGGGATCTGGCTCTGCTACTACCTGCTCGTCTGGCTGACCGGGCTGCCGTGGGTGATCGGCCTCGGGACGGCCGTCAGCCACTACCTTCCGCTCGGGGGCCTGTGAGCGCCGCCGCGGTTCCTCCGCCCATGGACCGGGACGCGATCCCGCCGCGGGCGCCGCGGGTCCACTCGACGGGGGGCCACCTGCGCGCCACGGCGATCTTCCTCGCCCTCTCGATCCTGGTCTCGGGGTTCGCCTACCCGATCTTCGTCACCGAGGTCGCCCACCTCGTGGACCCGACCGCCGCGGGCGGTTCGCTCCTCCGGTATCCGAACGGGACGGTCGCCGGCTCCGAGTACGTCGCCCAGAACCTGACGAACACGAGCCAGCCGTGGCTGTTCTGGGCCCGTCCGTCCCTCTCCGACTACAACACGACGCTCGGAGCCGAGACCCCGCCCGGGCCGTCGGACCCCGCGCTCCTCGCCCTGTTCAACGAAACCATAGCATACATGCGCCTCTACGGGAACTTCACGGTGAACGCCACGCTGCCGATCTGGCTCATCGCCCCTTCGGGGTCGTCGATCGACCCCGACCTCGTCCCCGAGGCGGTGCTCGTCCAGATCCCGCGCGTCGCCAACAGCACCAACCTCTCGGCGCTCGGCTACACGACGCTCGCCGAGCGGATCGCCTACCTGACGAGCTTCGTCAACGCCCACATCATCGAGCTGCCGCTGCCGTTCGTGGGGGTCCCGTACGTCAACGTCCTGAAGCTCGACCTCGCCCTGCTCCCCCGCATCGGGAAGTGAGTCCGCTGTACCGCAAGATCCTCCTACCGGTCGCCACCCCTCCCGAGGTCGAGCCGATGATCCGGTTCGCCTCGATGCTGCTCGAGACCGACGGCGAGGTGCGCGTCCTCCATCTGATCCCCGCGGCGACGCTGACCGAGGTGACCCGGGAGTGGCGGGCGAGCGTGAACTTGGTCGTCCCCGCGCACGAGGCCGGGGCGGCGCTCGACATCCGGGTCGAGCCCGAGGTGCGCTCCGCGAACGACATCCCGACGGAGATCCTCGAGAGCGCCGAGGCCCACCAGGCGGAGGCGATCCTGCTCACCCTGCGGGGCGACCGGCGCAGCCGCAACCCGCTCGTCGGGCACACGGTCACCGGGATCCTTCAGCACGCACGCGCGGACGTGCTCGTCGTCAACCGCCTCGCCCTCACCTCCGAGAAGTTCCCGCGCATCCTCGTCGCGACGTTCCTTCCCGAGCCGCCCCGGCGGGCGACCCAGCTCGCCGAGACGCTCTCGGTGCGCAACGGCGGAGTGCCGATCGTCCTCCTCTCCCTCGGCCCGCGCGGTCCGGGCGAGGGGATCTCCGTCCAGGTGGAGCGCAGCGAGCGCGGGGTGCCGTTCACCCGCAAGCGGTCGATCTTCTCGGAAGCGTTGCTCGGCCGGCGCCGTCGGTTCCCCGAGCTGATCCTCCAGGCCGCCGCGAAGGAGCGGTTCGGCCTGCTCGTCGTCGGCGAGGAGGAGCCCGGGGCCGGCGGGCCGCTCCTCACGCGCCGGTTCCTGGAGGAACTGTTCCGCGCCGCCCCGTGCCCCGTCATCGCGCTGCGCAGCTAAGGTCCGATGGGCGAGCTCGCGTTCGTCGGTCTCGGGCTCGACGACGAACGGGGACTTTCCGCCCGGGCGCTGGACGCGCTCCGCGGGGCGGGGACGGTCTTCGCGGAGGAGTACACCGCCGTCGCGCCCGCGGGAACGCTCGAGCGCGTCGCCCGGGCGATCGGTCAGCCCGTCCGCCGCCTGGATCGCCCGCTCGTCGAATCGGAGGCACCGATCGTGGAGGCGCTCGGCCGGGGCAACGTAGCGTTGCTCGTCGTCGGCGATCCGTTCGCCGCGACGACCCACGTCGCACTACGCCTCGCGGCGGAGCGGGCGGGCCATTCTTGGCGGTACCTACCGAACGCGAGCATCCTCACGGCCGCGCCGGGGTTCCTCGGGCTGATGCCCTACCGATTCGGCCGGACCGTCTCGCTACCGTTCCCCGAGCCGCGGTACGAGCCGAAATCCCCCGTCGAGCAGATCGGGGCGAACCGCTCCCGCGACCTGCATACGCTCGTCCTCCTCGACCTGCGACCGGAGGAGGGCCGGTTCCTGACCGCGACCGCCGCGCTCGGGATCCTCCGGGAGCGCGACCCCTCGGGGAACGTGATCGGGGAGCGGGACCCGATCGTCGTAGCGGCCCGGGTCGGGCGCGACGATGCCGCCGGGTTCTTCGGGGAGTTCGCCCGGATGCGAGTCACCGATTTCGGCCCCCCGATGCACGCGGTCGTCGTGCCGGCGTTGTCGTTGCACTTCGAAGAAGCGGCCGCGCTCGAACGGTACCGGCTCGTCTAACTGGCCGGAGAGGCGGTCGGAGCGACCGGCGGGTGGATCGCTTCCGCGAACTGTCGGATCCGGAACGGCCGGAGGAGGACGACGTCGGGGCCCTGGCCCCCGACGCCCATCACCGGAGGGGGGCGCGAGGCCGGCGCGACGACGATGATCCGGATCTTCGGGAGCACGGCCCGGGCATCCGCGACGAGCGCGGCCGGGCTCCCTTCGGCGAGGTTGACGTCCGCGAGCAGGAGCTCGGGCCGGTGCGTCTTCAGGAGACCGAGCGCCTGGGTCGCCCCTTCCGCTTCCCCGTCGACCCGAAAATGGTGCAGTCTCAGGAGTCCTCGGAGCAGGACCCGCGTCTCCTCATCACCGGCGGCGACGACGGCGGTGTGCTCCGTGCCCTGCGGCGCGCTGGACGTATGCCTCCATCCTTGCAAGGCGGTTACCCGGCCGTCTTGGTGGACACACTCTCTACGCCACCGCTTCTATTTTTCAACTAGCCTCCGGGGGCCTGGTCCGTGGGGGGGCGTTCGCCGGGTTCCAACGTCCCCCAATCGACGACCCCGGCGCTCTCGAGCAGGCGAGCGAGCGCCGCATGGTACTCGGCGGCCGGCGCGCGCAACAGCTCCCGGGCGCGCGCCTCGAGCGACTGGCCGAACTCGCGCTCCGTAGGGGAGAACTGCCAGGCGTGCGAGTTTCCTCGACCGAGGGCGAGGAGGAGTCCGTACGCGACCCCCCGCTCCTTTCCTTCCCGGGGCAGCGTCTGGAGCACGGTCCGCTCGGCGCCCGCATCGCCCCGGGTCCGGTGTTCGCGGGCGATCCGGTCGACCCAGCTGGCTTCCCGGGCGAGACGGGCATACCGTGGGAGCGCCTCGAGCACTTCGCGCTCCTCGTTCCGACGCTGGGCCCGCTTCAGGATCTCGGCGACGCGACCGGGGGCGCCGCGGGCCTCCTCGACCAGGCGGCGCGCTTCGTCCGGGTCGGGGACGATCGCCCCGACGATCTCCTCGGCATGCTCGGTCCACAGGCGCTCGAGGGCCCGGCTCGCCGACGGCTCGTCGACCTCGAAATATCCCCTCTCGGAGGCGAGCACTTCCTCGAGGGCTCGGCGTTCGACCGGGGTCGCGCCGAGGGCGTCCAGGAAGGCGTCCCGCCGGTCCCCGTAGCAGACACCGCCCGCGACGAACGTCGGCCGGTCCGGCCGCTCGATCCGCGGCTTCAGCTCGGCGAGGTACTCGTCGAGCAGCTGCCCGTCCGAGAATCGCCCGAGCTCGTAGCGCTTCAGGAGACCGCGCGGGAGACCGGGGAGCCGCGCATGGACGCACTCCTCTCCGCCCTCGCAGCGCACGTTCAGGGACGCCGAGGCGACGAACTCCTCCGACGGATCGGGGACGACGGCGCCGTCCGAGAGGCTCGACAGCAGGTGCCGGTCCGCTTTCGCGCACTTCCGGCAGATCCGGAACGACCGGTCGGCTCCGGGCCAGCCGACCTCAACGAACGGCCGCGGCTCCCCGGCGGCCAGGTGCGAGCAGTTGTACGTCCGGTGCGGAGCGTCCTCGATCAGACGGTACGGCAGCTCCGCGATCCGCTCGCTCAGGAATTCCGCCGGGGGCCGGGGGGATTTTCCCGTGCACCAGAGCGTCCGGCGGGTGGCGAAGAAGTGGAACCCTTTGCGGGCCCAGTCGACGTAGCCGAGCAGCAGGCGGGTCGGGTCGTCGGATTGCTGGACGGCGACCTCCGCCTCCCGGGGCGTGCGCGCGAGGGCGATGTAGGAGACCTCCCCGTCGGGCACCGGAAAGCTCACGACGACCGGGGTCGTCGGCTCGAGGGCGTACTGAAGGAGGCCCGCGTACGCCCGGGCGAGCGGGTCGCCGTGCCGCCCGAACTTCTCGAGCCGACGGGCGTCGTCCGAGGCGGCGCGCACCTCCTCGAGCTCGGCGCGCAGACGGTCGAACCGATCGGTCGGGCAGTCGGGGGTGAGCCGGGGCAGGAGCCCGTCGACCCGGTCGCGGAGCGCCTTCGCCCGCCCGATGAGGTCCTGTTCTCGGACGCCCGAGCCGCGACGTATCCTCGCCACGTTACTCCCGGTCGCCGAGCGGAGGGTGGTACATATTCCGAATGGGGGCCGCCGCGCTTGGCTACCGGTGGCAGGTGTCGAGGAAATGGCGGAAGATCTGTCGGCCCCCCTCGGTGTGCTCGACCTCCGGGTGGAACTGCACGCTCCAGATCGGCCGCGTGGGGTGGGCCATCGCCTCGACCGGGCAACTGGCGGAGTGCGCGAGGACGGGCCACGACGGGGGCGGCGTGACGACCTGGTCGTTGTGGCTCGCCCAGACCTTGAACCGCGGGGGAAGATCGGCGAACATCGGGTGATCGGGCCGGTCGACGGTCAGGTCGACCGACCCGAACTCGGGACCTCCCCGGGCGACGGTCCCGCCGAAGTGGCGGCCCACGAACTGATGCCCGACGCAGATGGCGAGCACGGGTACAGCGACGGAATCGATCCACTCGTCGACCCTTCCCAGGGGCGCCGCCGACCCTTCCAGGCTCAGAGCCCCGCCGGAGAGGACGATCCCATCGGCGTCGAGCTCCGCGAGCGGGGTCGTGTTCGCGACGATCCGGCTCTCGGCGCCGAGATCCCGCAGCACCCGCCACTCCCGGTGGGTCCACTGACCGCCGTTGTCGATCACCGGGACCTTCACGTCCGGTCCCTCGGCGGCGGGGGAGGAGCGTCCGGATCCCGCCGTTCGGGCCGCACGGAACGGCGGATCTCGTCGACGACCGCGCGCATCTCGCGGACCTCGGAGCGCATCTTCAGCATCTCCTGCTCGTAGGGGGTGAACCCCCCGGGCGTGAGGAGGCGGTGCGAGATGTACAGCCCGATGAAGATCGCGCCCACGACCGCGAGCAGGGTCGTGAAAACGAGCGCGGTGACGAGCGCGATCGGGTCGCCGAGCGCCAGCTGGATCGGGAGGGTGAACAGGTGGGTCAACTCGGCGACCTCGACCCCCAGGAGGACGACGATCAGGCCCCCCCAGACGGCGAAGATCGCCCAGGAGCGCCTCACGGCGGGCCCCCGGCGCCCCAGTTCTGCAGCAGCAGTAGGAGCGGAAGGCTCACGATCGGCTGGGACGCCGAGGGCGGGGTCGCTCCGTAGCAGACCGCGATCGACAGCGTTCCGCTCGAGAGGTCGAACGCGAGCTCCGCCGAGTAGTTCGCGGTCGCCCCGTTCTCCGTGTACGTGGCGGTCGCGCGGACCGCCACGGGGTTCGCCGACGTTCCGACCTCCGCGTCGATGCGGTTCGTGAGGTTCTCCCAGACGGTCCACGTCAGGCCGGTCGGCGGGCAGGCGCCGGTCCAGGAGAAGTCCGAGGCGAGACCGATCGATAGGACCGTGTAGCGCACGGTCGGCCCTACCGCGTGGAGGTAGAAGGTGGTGTTGCTGCCCGGCGGGGACTGGTCGACGACCAGCTCTCCCTGGGTCTCGAACGACCCGGCGGCCGGGGGGCCGGTAGCGAACAGGATCGGCGTGAAGACGATCAGAACGAGCAGGATCGCCGTCGTACCGACCAGCGGGATCGGGAACAGGTCTCCTCGGGATCGGGGGGGAGGGAGGGACGACCGGCCGCTCATCGGGAGGAGGCTCCCCACGGCCGGTAGAGCCGGTGGCGCAGGCCGAACTGGTCGAGGATCTTGCCGACAAGATAGTCGGTGACCTCCTCGATCGTCCGGGGCTTCAGGTAGAAGGCCGGGGCGGGGACGAGCACGACCACGCCGAGCTCGCTCAGCGTCGTCAGGTGGCGGAGCATGACGGTCGGCAACGGCGTCTCCCGAGGCACGATCACGAGCCGGCGACCTTCCTTCAGGTGGACGTGCGCGGCCCGGGCGACGAGCGTGTCGCCGAACCCGAGGGCGAGCCGGGCGACGGTGTTCGATGAGCACGGAACGACGACCATCCCCCGGGTCGGCTGCGTGCCGCTCGCGATCGGGGCGGCGAAGTCGTCGTCCGCGTACGTATGCGTCGCGAGCTTCGCGAGGGCCGGAAGATGGATCTCGGTCTCCGCTTCGAGGACCTTTCGCCCGCCGGCCGATACGATGAGCGCGACGGGCACCCGCGCCGTGCGCAACCATTCGAGCAGGCGAACGGCGATGGGAGCCCCGCTGGCGCCCGAGAGCGCGACGACGATCGGACGGTTATCCCTCACCTCGGTCCCCCGGGCTTAAGCGCTCGAACGACTCGACCGTTATGACGATTGGCGGGGAGATCCGTGGGGGGTCATCGGGCGGCCGTCATCGGTGCGGGACACACCCGGTTCGGGGCGGTGCCCGACGGTCCCCGAGCGCTGATCTGCGCCGCGGTCAAGGGCGCCTTCGAGTCGGTCGACCGGGGGATCGACCGAACGGAGATCGGCGCAGCGTATCTCGCGTGCCTCGGGTTCGGGGGGTGGCAGATCGGGAACGCTTCCGCGATCGTCGCGGAAGAGGCCGGGCGGCCCGGACTGCCGACCGTGCGCGTGGAGAACGCCTGCGCCTCGGGGGGATTCGCGCTCCACGCGGCGATCGCGGCGATCGGCTCGGGGTCGGTCGAGGTGGCGCTGGTCGTCGGCCTGGAGAAGATGACCGACGTCTCGAACGCGCGCCGACGCTACTGGTTGGGGGTCTCGGGGGAGACCGAGTGGGAGCGCCAGGCCGGCCTCACGTTCGCTGGGGTCTACGGTTTGATCGCCTCCCGCTATCTCTCCCTCTACGGCGTCGGCCCCGAGGTGCTGGCCGAGGTCGCGGTCAAGAACCACGCGAACGGAGCGCTCAATCCGAACGCACATTTCCAGAAGCCCGTCACGCGCGAGGTGGCGATGGCGTCCCCCCGGGTCGCCGACCCGCTCGGTCTCTACGACTGTTGCCCCGTCAGCGACGGGGCGGCGGCGCTCCTCTTGGTCGCTCCCGACGCCGCGCGCCGGTACACGGACACTCCGGTCTACGTCGATGGCGTTGGGGCGGCGTCGGACTACCTGGCCGTACAGGAACGGGTCGAGCCGACGCGCTTTGAAGCGACGCGACGGGCCGGAGAGTCGGCGCTCCGATCGGCCCGGTGCGACCGCAAGCAGATCTCCTTTCTCGAGCTGCACGACTGCTTCACCATCGCCGAACTGCTCGCGCTCGAGGATCTCGGCTTCGCCGGCCCCGGGGGGGCCGGGCCGATGACGCTCCGGGGCGAGACGCAACGGAACGGCGCGCTCCCCGTCAATCCGGACGGCGGTCTCAAGGCGAAGGGCCACCCGATCGGCGCGACGGGCGTCTCCCAGGCGTACGAGGTGTTCCTGCAGCTACGCGGGGGGGCGGGTGCCCGCCAGGTGCCCGCCCGTGAACGGGCCCTGGCGCACAACGTCGGGGGCGCCGGGGCGACCGCCGCCGTCACGATCTTCTCGGCGGGGTGAGCGATGGCGGAGGTCGTCCGGTCCGGGGCGCACATCCCCCGCTGGGAGTCGGGCGGACACCGCGTTCCGGGGCCGGACGAGGATCCGTTCACGTTCGCCGCCACGGCCGTGGAACGGGCCGCCCGAGGGGCGACCCGACCGGGGGCCCCGATCCGGATCGAGCTCCTGGGGGAGGTCGGCCCGATCGGTTCCTGGGGGTTCTCAGCGCTGCTCGGCGCCGACGTGGTGCTGCGAGCGCACCCCCCCTCGGGGGAGGAGTTCGCCTCCACGTTGGAGGCGTTGCGGCGCGCCGACGGACCGGCCTTGCTGGTTGCGGTCGATCTCGGTGAGGGCTCGGGGAACGCGGTCGCCGGTTCGGTAGCGTACCTCCTCGATGGGCCGGCCGCGGGTTCCTCCCAGGCTCCCCGGCCGATCCCACCGGGGGACCCGACCGAGACGGCCGTAGCGGCCGCCCGACGTTGGTTCATTCAGCAAACCCCGGCCGTACGGGGAACCGCCGCGGTGGTAGGGACGACCGAGGACGGGGGATCCCCGACGCTGACTAGGCCGTTGGACGGGACCCCGAGACGACCGTCCTCGGCAGTATCCGAAGGGGCGTTCGTGCCGTATCCTAGGTATCTAGAGGGGTTGCCGAGCCGCTGGCGGTTCCACGGTGAACGGTGCGGTGCCTGCGGCCGGATTGGATTCCCGATCCGGGGGCGCTGCAACCGATGTGGCCGAACCGATCGTCTCGAACCGATGCCTCTCCCGCTCGATGGGGGCACGGTGGTCGCGACGACGTGGATCGGCACCGGCGGTCAGCCGACGGAGTTCGACCCCCAGGTGGAGTCGACAGGTTCGTATGGGGTAGCGATCGTCGAGCTTGCCCCGGGGGTACGCGCGACCCTCCAG
The DNA here is from genome assembly GCA_049285595.1 of Thermoplasmata archaeon. Classification (GTDB taxonomy): domain Archaea; phylum Thermoplasmatota; class Thermoplasmata; order Lutacidiplasmatales; family UBA184; genus Lutacidiplasma. Next base: position 14,273 of record JBAQAF010000026.1, on the reverse strand, counting down.
CTTACCGACTGTCGCCGCCACGAGATCAAGATCGGTTCTCAGGTAGGAACCCAGCTCCGTCGTCTGTACTCCCTCGAGGGGGAATGGAGGTACGGCCGAAAGGCGGTGCCGCTACGGAGCGTGTCGTCCGGGGTGCGATAGGGTCCCCGGTCCCGCGACGTTCTACGCGAATCCGGGAGGATTCGACCGGGCGTCGCGGGTCTCCTTGCGGTTGTACGGTTCGGACGCGATCCCGAGGTGCGTGGCGAGCGTCCGGAATGTGGTGGCCAGCTGGTTGACCGCGCGGACGAGTTCCTGCTGCTCGGCTCGGAGCTCGGCCAACTCTTGACGGAGCATTCGCAATTCGGCTTCCCAGTGGTTCTCGGACGAAGAGGCGCTCACGTGGACTCCCGGGGATTCCGGAGACCGGAGGAACGGATTAGCTTCCCGGCGGGGGGGCGGTATCCTCTACGAAGAGGAGGAGGCGCCGGCGGGCGGGTCCTTCTCCACGAACGGGGTCCAGTCGCCTTTCTCGGAGGAGAAGTCGATGCGCCGAAGCTCGACGACGAACTCCTTGAGGAGGTCGGACGGCCCGGGACGGAGCGCGATCGAGTAGACGTAGACCCCGAATCCCATGAAGTCGAGGACCCGCCGGAGCACTTCGGGCAGGTCCTCGCGGGGGACCGAGACGCGGATGGAGGTCTCCCCGAGCATGCTCGAGAACTGCTCGATATCGAAGCCGCGGTCGAGCGTGATCAACGGATTCCCGCCCAGGGGGAGGGCAGACGGGGGGGGCGCGCCGGGAGCGACCGACCGGCCCTTGCCGGACGCGTCGATGACGACCGGCGGAGGAGGGGGCATATCGGGCACCCGGGGAGGATACCGTTCGAGCACCGGGGACGGGTCGCGGCCGATGAACCGGCCCGGGGTGGGCTTGGACCCGGGCCGGGACGGAGGGCGCTTCTCAGCGCGCTTCGGTTTCCGACGGGTCGGTGTACGTCCGGGCATCGGCGCCCGCCGAACGTGGGGCCGACCCTTAAGGTCACTCGTGGACGAGGCGGAATCGGGCGCTCCCCCGTTCGGCCGGCGTTGTTCCGAGGGTGTTATTCGCCGTTTGTAGCGAGGCGGGCCGTGCGAACCTCCGTCACGGGGAGCGACTTTTGTCGCCCCCTCGACGACAGATGGGTTATGTAGCATGGAAATCGTGGCCCACCTAAGCCTGACTCGCAAGAGCCGGGCGGAACGGAGAGGAAAGCAGCAATGCCGGCACGCGTGATGAAGGAGTTCCAGGCCCCTCGGGGTCTTCCGAGGAAGACGGCGTCCGTCTGCCCGGAGTGCATCAAGGTGATCCCGGCGATCGTCCGTGAGAAGGACGGCCGCGTGATCATGGAGAAGACGTGCCGAGCGCACGGTTATTTCTGGGATATCATCTCGAACGACGTCGATTTCTACCTCCGGATGGAAGTCTATGCCCACGACGGGGTCGGATACGAGAACCCGTACTACGAGAAGTTCAAGGGCTGCCCGACGACCTGCGGAATGTGCAGCCACCACAAGTCCCACACGGGGCTGGCGCTGGTGGACCTCACCAACCGTTGCAATCTGAAGTGCCCGGTCTGCTTCGCGAACGCGAACGCCGCGGGATACGTCTTCGAGCCGACCCGCGAGCAGATCCACTTCATGCTGAAGACCCTCCGGGAGCAGAAGCCGGTCGGTACGGTCGCCGTCCAGTTCTCGGGCGGGGAGCCGACGCTGTCGCCGCTGTTCTTGGACGCCGTCTCGATGGCCCGGGACCTCGCCTTCAAGCAGGTCCAGGTCGCCACGAACGGTATCCGCGTCGCGAACGAGCCCGGCTTCGCCCAGGCGTGCCGGGACGCGGGCCTGCATACTCTGTACCTGCAGTTTGACGGCCTGGACGATGAGATCTACCGGAAGGTCCGGGGCGTGCCGCTGCTCAAGGTGAAGCAGAAGGCGATCCAGGCCGCGCGGGAGACCCACTCGCCCGCGACCGAGCTCGCGGCCGGCAAGGCCGACAAGCCGCTCTCCGTCGTGCTCGTCCCGACGCTCGTCGGCGGGTTCAACGAGAAGGAGATCTGGCCGACGGTGAAGTTCGCGATCGACAACATCGACGTCGTCCGCGGCGTCAACTTCCAGCCGGTCGCCCTGACCGCACGGATCCCCGACAAGGACCGCTTCCAGATGCGGTTCACCCAGTCCGACCTGGTCCGCATCCTCTGCACGGAGGGGCCGTTCGAGAAGTCCGACTTCTTCCCCGTCCCGTCCGTCGCCCCGATCTCGGAGCTCGTCTCGATCATCCACGGCGAAGAGAAGATGACCTTGACGACGCACCCGGGCTGCGGCTGCGCCACGTTCGCCTTCGTCTCCAAGGACGGCCAGACGATCACGCCGCTGCCCCGGTTCATGGACGTCGACGGGTTCTTCGAGAACGTCGAGTCGATGATCGAGAAGTACCGGGACGCCCGGTTCTCGCGGGTCCGCACGGCGGTCGCCGGCGCCCGGCTGCTCCACGACGTGTCGAAGTACTTCGACTTCTCGAAGGCCCCGGAGGGCCTGAGCGAGAAGAACTGCGTGAAGGTCATCGCGGGGATCTTTACCGAGGGGAACAAGGAAGCCCTCGCGAAGTTCACCTGGCGCACGCTCTACATCGGGAACATGCACTTCCAGGACGCCTACGACTACGATATCCAGCGCCTGATGCGCTGCGATATCCACTACGCCGTGCCGGACGGGCGGGTCATTCCGTTCTGCTCGTACAACTCGGGCCCGATCTATCGGACGGAGGTCGAGAAGAAGTTCTCGATCCCGATCAAGGACTGGCAGGCCGCGAAGAAGCAGGCCGGCGTCCCGCTGAAGACGCTCGAGACGATGGGCGTCAACGGCGAAGTGATCGTCGACCCCGAGTACTACAAAGTCCGGGCGCTCAAGGGCGCGCCGGGGATGTCCGCGTAGACGCTCTCGGGACCGACCGGGCGAACCCTTTCTTCTTCCCCCCCCGTAGGGGGGGCGCTATTCGTAGAGGGCCTCACCGGGCCGGGAGAGCTCCCGACCGGTGAGTTGCGGCGGCGCTGGCAGCTCCTTCTCTCGTCGGTCGATCTCCGACCAGACGTTCGTCGGGCGGGCGGGGGGGCACGCGGTCGTCGGGGGATGGGCGTCCGGACGAGCGACGAGCCAGCGGACCCCGGCTTCGATGTGCTTGCACATCCCGAGGTCCCGGCGGGCGAAATCCGTGCAGGTGCACAGGGCCGGGGTCGGGGAAGGGAACTCGGGGAGCATCACGAGGTACGCGGTCCGATGGACCGGATTGCGGACCTCCAAGAGGGGGTACGGGTCGGCCGACTTGAGTCGGACGTCGAGCGGCTCCTCGATCGACCGGGCCCGGCGTTCCGCCCGCGCCTCGGCGGCGGGGGGCGCCCGGCGCTCGGGCGCTCGGGGGGGACGAGCCATGCGGTGGGCAGCTTCCGGGGCATCTTTACCCCGGGGGTCCCCGCGAGCGATTCCACTGCCGAAGAAAGCTAGTTATGAGGGGACTCGTCGCTCGACGCGCCGACGGTCCGGCAGAACGCGCCACCGGGGAGTTCCGTCGCCTCCCCGACGGCGGGCGGTCGGGCGTCGAGCGGGAACGGACGGACGAACGTGAACGCAACGACCCTGTTCATCGTCGGGCTGTTCGTGCTGTTCGCCTTCGCGGTCCTCGCCGGGGAGCTGATGAGCCGGCTCGGCCAGCTACCGCTCGTCGGCCAACTGATCGTGGGGATCGTCTTCGGCCCGACGCTGCTCGGACCGGCGCTCGGCCTCGGGGGCCTTTCCGCCTCCTTCCAGGGGATCCAGTTCCTCGCGACGTTCTTCATCCTGCTCGCGGCGGGGCTCTCCGTCACCCCCGCCCAGATGCGGGCGACAGGGCTGGGAGCCGCCCTGCTCGGGGTCATGGTGTTCGTCGTTCCGTTCCTGGTCGGGACCGTCGTCGTCCGGCTGTTGTACCCGGCCCTGCCGGTCCTGACGGACCTGTTCGTCTCCCTGACGTTGTCGATCACGGCCCTCCCCGTGCTCGGGGTGATGCTGCGGGAGTTCGACCTGATGAAGACCCGGTTCGGGGTCTTCCTCCTGAACGGCGCCGTCGTCAACGAGCTCGCCGCGGTCACGGTGTTCGCCATCCTGCTGCGGGTCCGGTCCGGCCCGGGGAGCATCGGGCTCGACCTCCTCGTCTCGTTCCTCGCCGTGGCCCTGTTCCTGTGCACGGTCCTCGCGGCGCACACGCTCGTCAAGCTCCTGCACGAGCGGGGGAGGTGGCCCTCGATGGTCGTTCGGTTCCGGGAGCGGTGGCACTCCCGGGAGGCGTGGTTCGCCCTGCTGATGGTCGGAGCGCTCGGGGCGGCCCTCTACTCGCAGTACCTCGGTCTGACGTTCCTGATCGGGGCGTTCTACGCCGGCCTCCTCGTCACGCCCGAGAGCGCCGGCCGTAAGCCGCACCGGGCGTTCCTGCACGTCTTCGACACGATCACCTGGGGATTCTTCATTCCCCTCTTCTTCGCCCTCGTCGGCCTCGAGATGAACCTGCGGCTTCTGGGGACCACCTGGTTCGCGCTCGGCGCGTTCGGCGTCCTCTGCCTGTTCGCCTTCGGCTCGAAGCTGTTCCTCGGGGGCGCGGTGACCCGGACCCTCGGCTGGTCGGGCGCGGAGTCGCTGGGGGCTGGGTTCCTGCTCGCCAGCCGCGGGGCCGTCGAGCTCGCGATGGCGGTGATCCTGCTCTCGCTCGGGGTGTTCACGACCTCTCTGTTCACGGTCGTCGCCGCCGTCGGCCTCGTCACGACGTTCCTCTCCCCCATGGGGGCGCGGCCGTTCGTCGGCCCGCCGCCCCGCCGACGCGGGACCCTCGGGATCGCTGAGTTCCGACCCGGGGCACCTCCCCGCTCCGACCCGCTCGGAGCGGACGGGGCGCCGGCCCGCTAGCCCGTCCCTGGGGAATTCTGCCCCGCGGGGTTATCTCCCGCTCCGGCTCGAGCGGCCGATGGCCAGTCCGCCTCCCTCCGGCCCTCCCCCGGCGCGTCGCCTTCGACGCCCCCTTTCCAAGAAGATGAAGATCGGGCTCGGTCTCGTCTTCACGCTCGTCGGGCTGTTCCTGCTGGCGGACGCCCTGCCGTCGGCGCCCGGGCCGCTCGGTCGGGTACTGCCGGTCGTCGCGGCCGGCTTGGTCGCGTTCTGGGTCGGCGGGATCCTGATGGGGATCGGCAGCCGTTCCTGAGCTCCCCGCTGGAACGTGGCCGGCTCGTTCGACAGGTTTCTTATAACGACGGCCGGTCGCGGGGACGATGGAGTACGTCGTCGTCCGGGCGACCCATCCGACCTGGCTGACGCTTCAGCTGCCGACCGAGGTCGCGACGCTGATCCAATTCGACCCCCCGACGGCCGGCGAGCCGAGGGACGGTGGTCGGTCGATCTCGTTCCTCTCGAGAGGGCCCGGCCTCATTCGAGTGATCGCCACCCACCCCGCCCGCGAAGCGCTCGCGATCGAGACGGTCCGTAGCCGGCTGCTCGCGACCGCCCGCCCCGGCGACCGCCTCCTGTTCACCCTTCCGACCCCGGTCGCGGAACACCTCGGGCTCCAGGTCTACTCCCGAGGGCCGCGGGTCCGGGGGACGGACGACTCCCTGCTCTGGTTCGTGCCCGCGCCCGAATACTACGAGTACCGTACGATCGCCGCCTCGGGCAAGCCGTGGACCGGCCCGTCCGGGGGGCCGTTCGCCCACGTCTACCTCGCGAAATCCCTCGTCCCGTTCCCCAAGGAGTTCGGCCAGCTCGCCGAGCAGGAGTACCGCATCGAACAGGAGGAGTGGCGTCCCGGGGTCGAGGCTCTGCACCGGATCGGGCGGGGCCGGCGGGTCGTCCTGTAGAGTTCCCGCCGCTCCCCGGAGCGTAACCCGGCCATTCCATTTCCGAACGTATATATAGTGAATCTTCGAATAGAATTGGCTATGCCGGCGTCCGAGCGACGGCCCACGAAGAGCGGTTCCTCGTCGAGTTATACGTTGAGGAATCCGGTCCCGATCCGGACCGCCGCCGACACCCGCCGGACACGGGTCGGGCTCCCCGAGGATGAGATCCTCTCGAGCCTCTCGGGTCCGGTCGATTTCGACTCGCTCGCGAAGGCGATCCGGCGCTCCGTCGGCCATGACGGAATGCGCCCGGAGGACGCCCGGTCGATCGCGGCACACGTGCTGAACTTCTTCGGCTTCAACGAGCGGATCATCGACAACGTCCTCGAGCCGGACGACCGCGACACGTTCTACATGCTCGAGGACACGGGGATCCTCGAGACGGAGCGGGACGAGACGACCCTCTACGACGGCCGCGAGTGGCGCATCCACTACTGGATGTTCCGCAAGGACCGCATCTTCGACCTGGCCCGGGAGGAGAGCGCCGCGATGGCCGCTGCCGGGGAGCTCGAGATCGTCTACTCCTCGAACGCGAACCGCTCGGGCGTCTTCCGCCTGCCCCACGGCGAGGTCGGCACGGGTCTTCCCGCCCACGCGGTCTACCACGAGCTCGGAGACGAGATCTGGCTCGAACGCCGCCAGAACCCGATCCCGGCGCCTCCCGGACCGCGCGCCCGACGCTCCCCGCTCGGCCCGTAATCGACCCGGCCCCCTCCGATTTAGCCCGGCGCGAGCTCCGCCGGGTCGATGCGCCGGTTCCTTCTGCTCGCGCACCGCGTCCCGGTGCGCGGAGAGTTCACCCTCAACGACCTCGCCGGAGGCGGGGGGCGGATGGATGAGATCGCCCGTACCGTCTCTACAGCGTTCACCCTCTCGAACGACCTTCGGCGGGACACCGAGATGACGATCCTGTTCGCGGGAGCGACCGCCGAGGAAGCACGGCGGATCGACCTCGTCGGCGCCCGGCTTCGCTACCTGAATCCGGACGAACGGTCGACGGCCGCCCTCCTCAAGAACGCGCTCGCGCGGGCCGCGGTCTACCCCCTCGACTTCGAATCATCGCCCGGCCTCCGGGTCGGTCCGTGTCGCCGGCTCGAGGTGCTCTCGGAGTTCCTCGGGCGTCCCGGGGCGGTCTGGCTCTCGGAGGGGGGGCGACCGATCGCCTCGTGGGACGGCCCGGCGGAGGAGATCGCCGCGGTCGTCTCGGACCCGTACGACCCGACCCCCGAGGAGGTCGAACGGCTCACGGCGAGCGGCGTGCCACGCCTCTCCGTCAGTCCGCTTGTCCTGCGAACCAGCCAGGTGATCGACGCCGTCCACCGGGAGCTCGACCTCCGCGGGACTCCGCCCGCGGCCGCCGCCGGACGAGCCTAGCGCACGAGCGGGATCTCGTACCCCTCGCGAGGACGGGGGCCGATCGCCTCGCGCATCGTCCGAGGGCGCAATCCCCCGACGATCGCCGTCAGGCGGACCGCGTCCCGGGTCTCGGGGCCGAGTCGGGTGCCGAAGACGAGGCGCTCGGGCTCGTGCAGCTCGGTCCGGACCGCCTCGAGCACCCGGTCGAGCGTGTGCAGGGTGAGGTTGGCGCCTCCGTCGAGGTGGACGAGCGCGGAGGTCCTCTCCGAGAGCCGGTAGTCGAGCAACGTCCCCGAGAGCGCCTCGTGGACGAGGCGCTCGGGTTCGGAGAAGTGCCGCTCGCCGATCGTGAGCGTCGACAGCCCGGAATCGCGCAAGTGGCTCTTCAGGCTCGCGAGGTCGACGTTCAGTTGGGAGGGGTTCTCGACCATGTCCACGAGGCTCGCGACGAGCGAGTGGAGGTAGGCGTTGCGGACCTGGAAGACGCGGTGGATCGGCAGCGTCTCGAACCGACGCAACTTCTCGTTGGCGAGCGCGAGGAGCAGACCGCCCATCCGCTCGAGTTCCTCCACGGTCTCTTCCACGTTCTGCCGGCGGCCCGGGTTCGACTCGAGCTCCACGCGGAACGGCAGGAAGATGACGGGGACCGGGAGCGTCTGGGTGCCCCGCAGCCGGCGCGAGAGGTAGGGGAGCAGGGCGCTCCCCGTGCCGCCCCCGAGCCCCGCCAGGAGGAACACCATCTCGAACGGAGCGAGACGGAGCAGCACCTCGTCGCGGCACTCCTCGATGGCGCGGAGGACCGCCGCCCGGTCGCCGCCGCTGCCGCGACCGCGCAGCTCACGGTGGCCGAGGAGGATCCGCTCCTCGACACGCACTTTGGAAAGGTGCGCTTCGTCGGTATTGATCGCGATCGAATGGACACCGGGGATACCGAGGCTCGAGAGGTCCTGGACCGCCTCGCTGCCCGCGCCTCCGAGACCGACGACCGCGATCGCCGGCGCCGAAGCGGAGGGTCTCCAAGAGTCGGGCGGTGCGGTTCGTTCGTTCATCGGCGCCCCCCGGCCTCGTCAGGGCGGTGGGGAGCCCTCCGCAGGGACGGCCTCGCCTTCGCGCCGGTGAGTCCGAGCGGGCGGAGAGAGCTGGTCGATGCGGCTGCGGATGTACTCCCGGACGGCGGAGCGGACGGCGTCGTCCACGCTCACCGAGTTCCCTTCCCGGACGAACTCCTCGAGACGGCTGTTATCCTGTCGAGAGAGCTCGACGACGACCTTGCGGATGTGCTGCGGGGGGAGGTTGAGCTCGATGTACTGCTCAAGCCCTTCGCGAATGGTGTCGGAGATCGTCGACGTCCCCTTGTGATGCTGAATCATCTTCAGCCGCTCGAGGAGGTCCTGCGGGATCCGGACCGTAACCCGCTCCGATGTGTCGGCCATCTCCGTCAGACAATACCCCTATTTTTGTCTGACGATTGACATATCAGCCTTCGTCTATATGAATTCCCCTTCGCGCTGGCGAGTCGCCTGACACCCCCGTCGGCCGTCGATCGAGGCGCGCGAAGACGGGGATATGGGAAGGCGACCTCGGTCCCCGCGTGAGGGGAGATGGCTCTCCCTAGAACGGACGGGCAAGCCGGTCGACCGATCGCGGGCGGACGCGCTTATCGACAGGGAATGCTGCCCCCGGCGTGAGCGACGAGGTCGTGCCCCTCGGCGCCGACCTCAGCGCGGCGGCCCGTCTTGGCCGGGCCGCGATCCTCGGGCGCCCGTGGATCGAGAGCCGCGGACCCGAGATCGCGGAGCAGTACGAATCCGCCCTTCGCCGGGGGGAGCGTCTCGGAGCGCTGTTCCGACGGGACGGAGTGCCCGTGGGGGTCGCGGTGTGGCAGACCCACGGACCCCTCGGCCTCAGTGTCAACCTCCTCTACCTCGAACCGGAGGTCGCCTCGCTCGAAGCGTACGACCGGTTCTGGCGAGGTCTCGCCTCCCTCGAGCAGAGGGTCGTCTTCGCCCCCGGGGAGATCCCGGGCCTTTCGGAGGAGGAGGAGACGCGGTTGATGACCGGGGTCGGGTTCGCGCGCTTCGGTCGCAGCGAGATGCGGCTAGCGGTCGGGACGATCCTCCCCGACGCCCCGGCTCGGGGGCATGCCTTCGTTCGTCCGGTCCGACCGGCGGACGCCTCGGAGCTCGCCCGTCTTCATCGGGTCGCCTACCACGGTCGGTTCGACCGGTTCCTGTTCCTCGAGGACGACGATGAGGCGGTCGATGCGGACCGGATGGTGAAGGACCTGTTCGCCGGGCGGTGGGGGGAGTACTCCCCCGAAGGCTCCTGGGCGCTGGAGGAGAACGGCGTTCTCCTCGGTGGGGTGCTGAGCACCCGACGGCCGGACGGGGTGCTGATCGCGGACGTCATGGTCGATCCCGGGCGCCAGGGCGAGGGCCTCGGTACTTCGGTCCTCGTCGCCGCGCTGCGCGGGCTCGCCGGGGCGGGGATCCAGCCCGTGTTCCTGAATGTCACCGAAGGGAACGATCGGGCGATCCGCCTGTACGAGCGGATCGGCTTTGTCCGCTGCCTCGGTCCGAGTAGGGACTGGTACGATCCTCACCGGATCCCCGCCCGTCCCTAAGCGGGCGACCGATCCGCGGGGTCACCCGAGGGGCTCGGGTGGTAGCCGAGCCGCCGGAGCGAGGCGAAACTTCCGAGCATCACGAGCCCGAGCAGCGCGATCGCCGCGCCCGAGAACAGATAGATCCCCTGCACGCCGAAGGAGAGGGTCAGGAGCCCCCCGGCCCACTGGCCGGCAGGCACGAGAGAGATGCTACCGAGCTCGTCCGCGGCGAACACCCGGCCCATCTTGTCGTCGGGGACGGTGGCCTGGATCGTGGAGAGGAAGACGGTCGTGATCATCCCCGGGGCGAGCCCGTAGACGAAGAGGATCGGGAGCGCCAGCCAGATCGTGTGGACGAGCGCGAGCGCGACAAGACAGCCCGCCATGGCGAAGACGAGCAGGATCATCACCCGCCCGGCGTGGGCCTCGAACCGGAGGTGCCCGATGAGCAGGAATCCGAAGGCGGTCCCGAGGGTCGCGGCGGCGACCATGGCGCCGTAGTAGATCCCCTGGACCAGGCCGAGCCAGCTGACGACGTAGAGCGCGAGCTCGACGAGGGCGAGCGCCGTGAGGAAGTTCACGACGAGGGCGGAGATCGTGATCTCGAGCAGGTCGCGCCGCTTCCCGAGGTAGGCGAACCCCTCACGGGCGTCGGACCAGATCGGCCGTCGGGAGGCGGCCCGGTCGACGGAGAGGTCGATGCCGATGAGCGGCAGCGTGGCCTGGGTCGCGAAGAAGAGGAGGAACGGCACCGCGAGGGCGTACTCGCTCGGCGCCACGGTGAGGAGGGCCCCGACGGAGACGGTCGTGAGCGCGCTCGCGGTCGCGGCGACCGCGTAGATGAGCCCATTCGCCCGACCGAGGGCGTGCCGCTCCACGAGCCGGGGGACGAGCGTGTTGTACGCGGGCCGGAAGAGCGTGGCGGCCGAGGCGATCGCCGCCCACGTCGGGTAGGCGAGGAGGATCCACTCGGGGAGGTAGAATCCGCGCGGACCGAGGAACCCGATGCGAGCCGCGGGGCGCAGGACGAGATCGGCGGCGAGGACCGCCGTCGCGAGGAGCGCGCAGAGGTTCGCCCCGCGCATGAGGACCCCGCGGTCGTATCGGTCGGCGAACGCGCCGGCGAAGACCGCGGTCAGCAACGTCGGGATCGTCGAGGAGAGCCCCAGGAAGGCGAGGGCGAGCGCTCCGTACGTCGCCCGCTCGGGCGCCGGATAGGCGAGCGCCACGCTGAACAGGAGGATCACGAGGACGCCGGAGGGGGCCGCTAACTGGAACGCTCCGGCGAGCAGGAACGGCCGGAACGACCGCTCGCGGAACAGGTCCGCGTAGCGGCCGGGGGCGGGCTCCGCCATGGACGAGCCCGACCCTCCCCTCGCGCGATAAGGGTATCGAAGGGCGCCCGCACGCTCGTCCGCTCGGGCGAAACGGGCTTGTACCGGCCCCCCGTCCGTCGACCCGGAGAGCCACCGTGCGCCTCCTCTTTCAGGACCCGATCACGGGGCTCCGACGACTACGCCTCGAGACTCCGAGCGACCTCTGGCGGATCGCCCGGGTCGTCCGTCCGGGCGACCTCGTCGGGGCGTCGACGACCCGGCGAGATCCCGAGGCGCCGATGGACGTCGCCGGCGCGGAGCGCTCCCGGCGTCGCGTCTTCCTGACGGTCCGCGCCACCCAGGTCGAGTTCCACGGCTTCTCAAAGCACGTCCGGATCACGGGCCCGATCGTCGAGGGGCCGTTCGACATCGGGCGGCATCACACGCTCGACCTCACCGAAGGGGACGACGTCACCCTTGCCCGCGGGGAGCTGTCGCCGGGGGAGCGGGCGATCCTCGAGGAAGGGCTCGCCGGCACCGGCGACCCGACGATCGTCATCGCCGCCGTCGACTGGGGTGACTCGTCGATCGTCCGCGTGCGCGGGCGGGCGATCGAGCCGGTCGCAGACGTGCGCCGGTCGATCGCCGGCAAGCGGTACGCGGGCGGTCAGGGAGAGAAGGACCGGGAGAGCTACGTGGAGGAGCTCGAGGCGCTCCTCCTCAAGGAGGCCGCTACCGCGCACGTGCTGCTCGTGGTCGGACCCGGATTCCTCAAGGAACAGCTCGCCCGCCGCCTTCAGGAGCACTCGCCCGAGATCGCCCGCCGGCTGCGCGTCTACCCGACGGCCGAGTCGGGCCGTGTAGGAGTCGACGAGCTCCTCAAGTCCGGCCGGGCGAGCGAGGCGCTCCGCGGAACGGTCGCCGCCGAGGAGGCCGAGGTCGTCGAACGGCTCGTCCGGGCCCTCGCCGGCGGGACCCGGGCCGCGGTCGGCGTGGAGGAGGTCCGGGAGGCGGTCGACGCCGGGGCGACCGAGACGATCCTCGTCTCGGAGGAGCTGCTCCCGGATGCGACCGTGATCGCGATCCTCGACCGCTCGCGCGGGTCGAAGAGTCGGATCTTCGTGGTTCGGAACGAGGGGGAACCGGGGGCGCGGCTGGCCGCGCTGGGGGGGATCGGCGCGATCCTGCGCTACGACTGGACGAGTTCGGAGCGCCCTAGGGGATCGCCTGGAGCGCCTCGCGCAGCGCCTCGAAGCGCCGCTTCAGGTCCTTGAGCGAGTAGCGCAACGCCTCCCGGGCGCTGAGCGATCCGTCGGTCTCGAACTTGAGGAAGAACCGTTCCGTATCCGGCGTGACGCGGATCGTGCCGTGCTCGCACGCCTCCTCGCAGGCGCCGCAGAGGATGCATTTCGACTCGTCCGTGACGCCGAGCTTGCCGCCCTCGGCGGTGAGGATGTTCACGGGGCAGGAGGCGGCGGTCCGCTTGGCGCAAGCGTCCGAGCACCCTTCCTTGCGCGAGATCTTCACGTGGGGTCTCGGCGTGATGCCGATGCCGTTCGCGACCTGCCACTTCGAGTGTTCCCGCGCGCTCCCGACGACCGCGGTCGCGTAGGCGAGCAGCGCCTGACGCGCGCCGAGGCGGACGATCGGAATGTCGGGCTCGAGGATCGCGAGCGACGCATCCCCGAGCGGGACGACGTTGCGCGCGTAGACGGTGCACGGGCCTTTCTTGTCGATGGAAAACATCACCTGGCAGTGCGGGCAGCCGGTCCCGCCGCAGTCGCACTCCGACTTGCGTCGGAACTGGCTGGGGTCGCTCGGGATCGGGAGCAGGCCGAGCCGCAGCGCCACCCCCTCGTCGAACATGCTGGTCGAGGAGTCGTAATCCTTCCCGCTCGTCTCGTCCCGGATCGGTCCCAGGTGGAACTCCACGTCCTCGATCGCGAGCTTCGGAACGTCCGCGAGGAGCGAACGCCGGATCGCGTTCACCTGCGTCGCGGTCGCCCCTTGGATCTCGAGCGCGACGCTGCGCGTCTTCAGGTCGTTGATCGTGACCGGCATCGTTACACCCGACGACCGCGTCGGCCGCCCTTCGGTTTCGTGCCGTCGTGCGGGACCGGGGTGACATCCTCGATCCGCTGGATCTTGACACCGGCGCGCGCGAGGGCCCGGATCGCTGCTTGAGCTCCCGGCCCGGGCGAGCGCGAGCGGTTGCCGCCCGGGGCGCGCACACGCACGTGCAGCGTGTCGTATCCTTTCTCCTTGATCGCGGCGGCGACCTGGTCGGCCGCCTTCATCGCCGCGTACGGGCTCGACTCGTCCCGCGCCGCCTTCACGACCATCCCCCCCGTCGCCTTCGAGAGCGTCTCGGCGCCGGTGATGTCGGTGACGGTGATGTGGATGTTGTTGTAGCTCGCGTAGATGTGCGCGATCCCGATCTTCGCCATCGCCTAGCCCTCCGGTGCCGCCGGGGCCGCGACCGCTTCGGCCGGAGGAGCGCTGCGATGTTCGAGGCGCTCGCGGAGCGCGAGGCGCATCGCGTGATCGTCCGAGGCGAGCGGGCTCGTGGGACAGTAGGCGAGCCGTGCCTCTTCGGCGGGGGGAACGAGGTAGCCGGGTCGCGTGACACGGTGGTCCCCGATCGAGAAGTGACCGTGGACGATCCACTGCCGTGCCCCGTACGCCGTGGGGGCGAGGCCGTGGGAGAAGACGATCCATTCGAGTCGGCGCCGCAGGAGGTCCTCGGTCGAGAGCGCGAGCACGTCATCGAGCGTCGGCGAGCCGACGGGAAGGAGGCCGAGGCGCGCCAGCCGACCGAGCAGCCGCTCGGTCTCGAGGCGGGCCTGCTCTTCGCCGGCCCTCAGACGCGCCTGGAGATCCCTCGCCTGCCGGCGGAAACCCCGCAGGATCGACTGCGCCTTCCAGAGTTCGCGTTTGTTCTTGAGACCGTACTTGTCGAGGAGCTTGCGCTCCTCGGCCATCCGGGTCGCCTCCCACGGGTGCTTCGGGGTATCGTAGGTCCGTCGGAGGAATTTCGGATCGCCCATCGGTTGCTCACCCCTTCTT
>JBAQAF010000025.1:0-36658 GCA_049285595.1 Thermoplasmata archaeon | reverse complement strand
CCTACAAGCGCTACTAGGCGCGATCCGCGCGCCCAGACCGAACCCTTTCCTTTCCTTCTTCTCTCCTCGGGGCTAAGTCCGTTAAATACCGCGCCCCCCTGCTTTCGGCGGTTACGATGGCCGACACCTCCCGCGAGCTGACGCTCTACGTTCAGTCGAAGAAGGCGGTCACGATGTTCTACCGGGCCCCCGCTTCCCCGACGGCCGGGCTCTCCACCAGCCTGGTCGGCGCCTCCGGGACCGATGGCGAAGGGAGCGCCTCGGCGGACGAGTCGGTCTTCTTCCTTTCGGACGACCAGTCCCGGTGCGTCGCGCTCGCCGAGGAGATCGCCACCCAGCGGGGGTACCACCTTCGGGTCGTCGACGTCGCCCGGGTCGGACGGCTCGAGCGGCTCGTCACGGAGCATCTCAAGAACGTGCAAACGTTCCCCGTCCTGATCTCCCCGCTCGGCGCCCGCCTTGAGGGGACCGCCCAGTTCACCCAGGTCGGCCTCTCCTCGCTGATGCCGACCGAGCTTTCGAGCGTCCGGGCGTTCACCTACCTCAAGATCCGCGGCGGCGATCTCGACCGCATCCGCCGCCTCCTCGAGGGGTTCAGCGAGGTGAAGGAGCTCCACTTCCTCACCGGTGACTGGGACATGCTCATCGTCCTCCAGTTCCCCGCCTCCTCGGCGAACAAGCGCCGGGTGCTCGACTTCGTCACCGAGCGGATCCGGGGGGTCCCCGAGGTCCTCGACACGTCGACGGTCGTCCCGGAGTACTCGGTGACGAAGTTCCCCATCCCGCACTAGCGGCGGACGGTACGGCGCGCGCGCCCCCGCTTGCGGCGCGGCACGACCGGGATTCTGGGCGCGCCGCCCTCGGGCGGGGGCGCCGCCCCCGGCTCGGGGCTCCCGTACAGCGCCTCGACCGTCAGCGGGTGCTCCTCGAGCCAGGCGACGCCCTCGACGTACGCCCCGAACGACTCGAGGCTGGTGAACAGCGGGATCCCGAGCTCGATCGCCCGGCGCCTAAGCACGTACTCGTCCTCCAGCATCCGCTCCAGCTTCTCCTGGGCGAGCGCGAGCGGCACGTTGAGCATCAGGTCGATCTCGCCACGGTCGAGGGCCTCCGTCACGTTCGGGTGACGGTCGGGTTCGGAGACCTTGTGCAGGATCTGGACCCCGCGGATCCCCCGCGCCGCGAGGAACCGGCCCGTATCCTCGGTCGCGGCGATCCGCAGACCGAGCGCGCGCAGGCGCCGGGCGACCGGCAACAACTCTTCCTTGAGGACCGGCCCGCCGACCGAGAGGAACGCCCGACCCCGCTTCGGGACGAGCCGGACCCCGGTCGCGACGAGCGCCTTCACCAGGGCGTCCGAGAACGTCGGGCCGAAGCAGGCGACCTCGCCGGTCGACTGCATCTCGACGCCGAGGAGGGGGTCGGAGCCGGTCAGCTGCAGGAACGAGAACTGCGGGACCTTCACGCCCCAGCGTCCCGGCGGGAGCGGGGCGACGCGCACCCCGGTCTGGCCGCCGGCCCGCGCCGGCACCCCCGCGCCCGAGAGCGGCTTCCCGAGCATCGCGCGCGCCGCCTCGCGCAGGAGGGGCACCCCGGTCGCCTTCGTCAGGAACGGCAGGGACCGGCTCGCCCTCAGGTTGAGCTCGATGATCTGGTACGCCCGGTCCTTGACGAGGAACTGCACGTTGAACGGCCCCTTGATGGCGAGCGTCCGGGCGAGACGCGCGCTCGCCTCGAGCAGTTGCTCCTGGACCTCGGGCGGGGTGTGGCGGGGCGGCAGGCAGAAGATCGCGTCGCCGGAGTGGACTCCCGCGCGCTCGACGTGCTCGAGGATCCCGGCGACCAGGACCCGGTCCCCGTCGGAGACGCCGTCGAGCTCGACCTCATCGGCCCCCTCCACGAACTTCGTGATCACGACCGGGTGCTCGGGAGAGACCCGGGCCGCCTCCGAGAGGAACCGGTCGAGGTCGGTCCGGCCCGAGATGACCCGCATCGCTTGGCCGCTCAGCACGTAGGAGGGGCGGACGAGCACCGGGTAGCCGACGTCGTCCGAGAAGGCGTGGGCCGCCTCGATCGTCGTGAACGCCCGCCACGCCGGCTGGGGGATCTCGAGGCGTTCCAGCAGCGCCGCGAACCGGGCGCGGTCCTCGGCCGTGTCGATCGACTCGGAGGCGGTCCCGAGGATCGGGATGCCGCACATCTGGAGGAGGGGGGTGAGGTTTTGGGCGAGTTGACTTCCGACGCACGTGACGACCCCGGCGAACCCCTCGAAATCCTGGAGGTCGCGGACCCGCTCGAGGGTGATCTCCTCGAAATAGAGCCGGTCGGAGCGGTCGTAGTCGGTGGAGACGGTCTCCGGGTTCGAGTTAAGGAGCGCGACCCCGGGGATCCCTTCCGCCCGCAGGCCGTCCACGAGGTTCATCGTCGACCAGTCGAACTCGACGCTCGACCCGATCCGGTACGGGCCGGCACCGATGACGAGCGCCGCGCCGGGGGGCATCGGCCGCACGTCGTCCGCGTCGGCACGGTAGGTGACGTAGAGGTAGTTCGTCCGCGCCGGCCACTCCCCGGCGAGGGTGTCGATCATCCGGATGCGCGGGCGCAGGCCGGCGGCGAGGCGCAGCCGACGCACCTCCTCCTCGTCGCGGTGCGCCGCCCGGGCGATCCCCCGATCGGAGAGTCCGAGCTCCTTCGCCCGACGCAGTAGGTCCGGCATGAGCGGCCCCGCGCCGACCTCACCGATCTCCCGGTGAACCTCCTCGATCTCCCCGAGGGCGTCCACGAACCAGCGGTCGATGTAGGAGATGCGACTGATCGTGTCCGGGTCGACACCGGCGCGCAATGCTTCGAGGACGCGTTGGAGGATATCCGGGGTCGGGGCCGCGAGATCGGCGAGGATCTCCGCCTCCGCCCGCACCTCGGCGGGCGGCAGGAGGTCGGCGCGCGGGTCGGCCATCCGCACCGCTTTGGAGAGCGCCTCGGGGAACGACGCTCCGATCCCCATCGCCTCGCCGACCGACTTCATCGACGGGCCGAGCCGCCGGTCGGCCCGGCTGAACTTGTCGAGGTCCCAGCGCGGCAGCTTGACGACGACGTAATCGAGCGACGGTTCGAAGCAGGCGGTCGTGACGCCGGTGATGCGGTTCTTGAGCTCGGGCAGCGTGTACCCGAGCGCGAGCTTCGCCGCGACGTACGCGAGCGGATACCCGGTCGCCTTGCTCGCCAGCGCGCTCGAGCGGGAGAGGCGGGCGTTGATCTCGATGGCGTAGTACTCCTGGCTCTTGGGGTCGAGGCAGAACTGGATGTTGCACTCGCCGACGATCCCGACCTCCACCGCGGCCCGCAGCGCCGCCTGACGGAGCATCTGGTACTCGGCGTCGTTGAGCGTCTGGCTCGGGGCGATCACGACGTTGTCGCCGGTGTGCACGCGCATGGAGAGGACGTTCTCCATGTTGCAGACGGTGATCCCGTTCCCCCGTACGTCGCGGACGATTTCGTACTCAATCTGCTTGAACTCGCCGACGTACCGCTCGAGCAGCACCTGACCGACGGGGCTCGCCCGCAACCCGCGGCCGACGACCTCCTCGAGCTCCGCCGGATCGTGCGCGACGCCGCCGCCCTTTCCCCCGAGCGTGTAGGCGACCCGCACGATCACCGGGAAGCCGAGCTCGCGCGCCGCCGCGATCGCCTCCTCGAACGAATAGACCGCCCGGCTCGGGAGGGTCGGGACGCGGGCCCGCGTCATCGCACGAACGAACCGCGCCCGATCCTCCGTCGCCCGGATCCCGGCGAGCGGCGTGCCGAGGACACGGGTCTTCGTGCGACGCAGCGCTCCGGAGTCGGCGAGTTGGACGCCGCAGTTCAGTGCGGTCTGACCGCCGAAGGAGAGGAGGATCCCGTCCGGCCGCTCCCGCTCGAGGATCGGGGCCACGAACTCCGGGGTGAGCGGCTGGAAGTAGACCTTCCCGAGCCGGGGCGGGTCGGTCTGGAGCGTCGCGATGTTCGGGTTGACGACGACGGTGTACACGCCCTCCTCCTCGAGGGCCTTCAGGCACTGGCTGCCGGAGTAATCGAACTCGCCGGCCTCGCCGATCTTGAGCGCCCCGCTGCCGAGCAGGACGACCTTCTTCGGGAGCGTGAGCGTCATCCCCGCCGCCTCACCTTGCGGGCGAACTCGTCGAAGACGAACCCGGCCTCCTGGGGCCCGGGGTGCCCCTCGGGATGGCCCTGCAGGGCGAAGAGGCGACCCGCGTCGTCGCGCAATCCCTCGAGGGTATCGTCGTCGGGGTTCACCGCCCACGATTTGAGATCGGTCCCTCGGAGGGACACGGGGTCGACCGCGAACCCGTGGTTCTCGCTCATGATGAGTGCCCGACCGTCGGAAAAGCAGATCGTCTTGTTCTGGCCCCGGTGGCCGTACTTGAGCTTGAACGTCGTAGCGCCTCGGGCGAGGGCGAGGAGCTGGAGCCCGAGGCAGATGCCGAGCGTCGTGCGGGCCCGGTTCGAGCGGCGACCGAGCTCCTCGATCGTCGCCGCGAGCTGGGCAGGGTCCCCCGGACCGTTCCCGACGACGAGCCCCGCGACCCGGCGCCCGTCCCAGCGGTCCGGAACGGGCTGGTCGTACGGCAGGCGCAGGACCGTGAGCCCGCGGTCGAGCAGCGCCCGCACGATGCTCGCCTTGATGCCGCAGTCGAGCACCGCGACGATCGGACCGCCGTCGCGCGCGACGATCGTCGGGCTCTTCGGAGCGACCTGCGCCACGAACTCTTCCTCGGCGTAGGCGGGCGCGCGCGCGATCGCCGCGGCGAGCTCGGCGTCGTCGGGCGGGGAGCCGCCCTCGCGCACCTCGATCACGCCGCGCAGCACCCCGCGCGTTCGCAGGTGTTCGGTGAGCCGACGAGTGTCGATCCCGCGGACCCCCGGAACCCCTTCGTCCGCGAGCCACGACTCGAGGGAACGGCCCATCGCCCAGTGGTTCGGGCGGGTCGTTCCTCGGACGATCGCTCCGCGCACCTGGAGTTCGGCGCTCTCGAGCAGCGGGAGCCCGTCCCGGTCGCGGGCGTCGGCGACCGGTACCCCGTAGTTCCCGAGGAGCGGATAGGTGAACGAGAGGATCTGGCCCCGGAACGACGGGTCGGTGAGCGATTCCGGATAACCGACCATCCCGGTCGTAAAGACGACCTCGCCGACGCGACGGACCGGGGCGCCGAACCCTTCCCCCTCGAAGCGGGTCCCGTCCTCAAGAAATAGGGTCCCCCGCGGGCGCGACTCGTCCGCGCGGGCCGGCGGCAATGGCGTCAGGAACCCGACGCGCCCGAGGCGGCGAGTCGGCCATAAGATTTGCCGTCGCGTCGGGCCGGGAGCGCGGCGCCGGGACGGCCGTTCGGCGGCGAGGCATCAAATCCGAGCGCCGGCTCGCGGCGACCGTGCCCGGCCCCCCGCGCCTGCGCAATGCCTACGACCTCGTGATCATCGGCGGGGGTCACGCCGGCCTCCAGGCAGGCCTCAAAGCGTCGATGCTGGACCGCACGGCGGCGGTGATCGACCGGGGACCGAAGTTCTCGCGCTCGTTCTACGCTCCGCGGATGGACAACATCCCCGGGGTCCCGGACGGGATCTCGGGCCACAAGCTCCTCGACCTCCAGCTCGCCGCGCTCCGCCGCCAGGAGGAGCGCGTCGGCCTCTTCAGCCCGGCGCGGGCGACGTCGGTGGACCGCACCGACACCGGTTTCGGGGTGACGTTCGAGTGGCTCAAGCAAACGCTCGTGGCGAACGCGCGGGCGATCGTGCTCGCGATGGGCGTCGTCGACCGGATCCCGGAGGTCGAGGGGAAGATCGAGCCGATCTTCCCGTGGGCGAACCAGGCGCTGGTCGATTTCTGCCTCCTGTGCGACGGTCACGACCTCCCCGGGCTGACGGTCGGCGTGATCGGCGACGACCCGTTCGCCGTTCGGACCGCCCTCGATATCCTCGAGTTCCGCCCGAAGTCGGTCGAGCTGCTCACCCACGGTCGCCCGCTGTTGGGCGGCGCCGAGCCCCGAGAACGGGCCTCCCTCGTGGCGGCGCTGGAGGAGAAACGGATCCCCTGGGAAGAGAGCGCGATGGTCGGGTTCGACGAGATCCGCGAGCACCGCTTCGGGGTCCGGTTCGCCGACGGCAGCCATCGGTCCTACGACCGGGGGTTCTCGGCGCTCGGGTGGTACGACCAGCATCAGGAGTTCCCCCGGGCGTTGGGATGCCGCTTCGACGCCGAGGGGTACGTCGTCACGGACGACGATTGCCGCGCCCTCTCGGCGGTGGACGGTACGCCGCTCCCGGGCGTCTACTGCATCGGCGATCAGCGCAACGGTTGGAACCAGATCCCCGAGGCGTGGGCGACCGCGGAGCGGGCCGTCATCCACGCCTGGGCGTCGTTCCTGTAGGCGATCACGCGACGCGAGGGGTCGGCGCGACCCCGAGGTGCCGGGAGAGCTCGGGGAGGTCGTGGGCGACCGCGGACGCCCCGGCGGAAAGGAATCGGTCGACCGTCATCCCCGTGTTCCAGGTCTCCGAGGCGTCGGGGAGGATCCCGTAGAACCGGACCCGGGCGCGGGTCGCGCACTCGGCGTCGAGGAGATGGTCCCCCACGTAGAGCGCGCGCTCGAGCGGGATCTCCATCTCCGCGAGGAGGAGGAGGAGGGCCTCCGGGGACGGCTTCGACGGCCCCGGCGCGCTGCGGCTCCTCAGGTAGGAGAAGAACTCGCCCAGACCGGTCCGCTGGAGCGCCGCGCGAGCGAACGCCTCCGAGCTCCGGGTGAGGATCGCGAGGCGGAATCCGCGTTTCGCGAGCGCTCGGAGCATCTCGGCCGCTCCGGGGCGGACGACGGTCTTCGGGAGCGCCTCGAGTTCGATCGCGTCGATCGCCTGCTGGTACTCCGTCTCGAACTTCCAGAACTCCCCGTCGGGCACCCCGGAGACCCGCAGGGATTCGCGGGCGTTCTCCACGATCCGGTGGACGGGGTCTTGGACGGAGAGGTGTCCGGGCATGACGCCGTGATGCTCGGCGGCCCGCACGACGGCGGCCCGGATCTTACCGAAATCGTGGTGCGAGAGCACCAAGGTCCCGTCGAGGTCGAAGACGATGCCGAGGATCGGCTCCAGGAAACGGGGCTCCTTCGATTCGTCGGGCATCGTCGACCGTCCGCGCTCAGACTTCGGTCCGGTCCCGTTAAGGGTTTGCTTCAAGCCGCAACGCCCCCGGGCCGAGGGAGCCGTTTCTAGCCGGCCCGACCCCGACGGCGCAGCGTGACGATCGATTCTCTCAGCTCGAAGCTCCGACGTTGACCGCTGCGCCGGGACCGGGCGATCTCGACCGACTCGATCACGAAACCGAGGCGGCTACCGATGCGCGCGAGGATCAGGTCGCCGGGGATGTACGTCCCGGCGAGAAGCGAGTCGCCGACGACGAGCAGGAAGCGTCCGCCCGGCCGCAGGGAGCGATAGACCCCTCCGAGCACTCGTTCGAGGTCGGAGAAGTAGCGGTGGACGACGGCATGGGCGTCGTTGCGACGGTAACTGCCCTTGCGGGCGACGTTGCGCTCGATCTCGGGGAGGATCTCCCGGAGCCACGGATCTGGAACGTTCTGGGAGGTGAGGAACGGCGCCGTCTCGGCGCGCGGCAGGTTGTCGCAGGCGACCTCCGCGCCCCGGAGGCGAGCGAGGTCCGCATACGTCGACGCGTAGCCGAGCCAGGCGAGGTCGAGTTTGTAGTTCATCACGTAATCGAGCCCGTTGACGTACGGCGGGCTCGTGATCGCGAGATCGACCGAGCCGGCCCGGCCCGCTCCTTCGCGGGCGTCCTTCCGCTCGATCCGTGCGGGGGGTCCCCACGCGGTCCGCTCGGCCGCGAGGATCTCGAGGTCCTCCTGCATCGATCGGATCGCGGCGTCAAAGCGGACATACGGCGACGGGCCTCCGTCGTTCCTCCGCCGGGAGTATCCGAGGCACGGCGACCGATGGAGGTGGCTCGCAGGGATCAGGATCCGGCCGAACGCCAGACGCACCGCGTCGGCCGCACCGCTCCCTTCGGGCGGCAGCGCGTCGCGCAGCCGCGTCAGGTCGGGGAGCACGGCGGGGTCGAACTGTCGTCGGGTCTCGCGGAGGAACGGGAGCGGACCGGGGGCGCGGCGGCGCGCGGACCGCACGGTCTTCTCGGCGAGCTCGCCGAGCGACCTCGGGTCGAGCTCGAAATGTGTCTTCACCCGGGCCGCGAGCACTGCCGGGGGAAGCAGCTCGATCCCGAGCGCCCGTGCACCGTGGCGTCGTGCCTCGACGAGCGTCGTGCCGCTGCCCGCGAACGGGTCGAGGATCGTCGCGCCGCGCGAGAGTCCCGAGCGCACGAGCACATCGCGGACGAACTCGGCCGAGTACCCTTGTACGAACGGCCACCAACGATGGACCGGGAGCTTTTCGTTCGGGCGGAACGTGATCGGGCCGGAGTAGCGGCCGAGCGCGATCCCGTCCTCCCGCTCGAAGCGGGCGTCGAACTGGGCCGGGCTCGCGAAGTCGCTCCGCTCGCCGAGCGTCTCGTAGTCGCGCAGGACCCAGAGACCCCGGCCCATGCGGAGGACGTCCCCCTTCCGCTCGAGGGTGTTGAGCGTCACCTCCACCCGGGACGCGCTGTCGTTGAGGCGACGCGCGAGCTGACGGAGCGTCGCTCCGATCGCCCCCGTCTCGTTCAGGGCGGCGCAGAGTGAGCCCGGGGGGACTCCGGGGTCCGTCGGGGCGCGGGAGCTCATCGCGCGATCCTGCCGCGGGGTCGACCCCCGGGCGGCGGGCGGCGGTTCGGCAGGGCGAGACGGTCGAGCTCCGCTCGCGCGGCCGTCCGGGTGAGCCGTCGTACCTTGCGAAGGCCGGTGGCCCACGGCGACCGGTCCAGCTCCGGGTCGAGCGTCGCGAGGGTGACGTCGAGATCGTGGAGCTTTCCGAGACGGTCCTGCAACCGCCGGAAGACGACGGGGACCCGATGGGCCACCATCGGTTCGACGGAGCGCGTCAGCTCGGCCACATGCCGGAACTGACGCAGGCGGATCCGCAATCGATGCAACCGCTCCGACGACGCCTTCTCGGAGGCGCGTCGGTGCGCTCGACGTACCTTCTCGTGCCGGTCGACGTTCTCCCTCGCCATCGCACGAGTGAGATCGCTCGCCGCGCTCGATCGGGGACGCAGCGACAGCGCCTCTTCGATGCTCCGGAACAGCCCCGACTCCCGCTCGCTCGTGAGGAAGGCCCGCAACAGCTCCCGACCGGTCCGCGAGTCGTCCCGGAGGCGTCCCCAGAATCGGTGGAACTGCTGCGTCTCGAGGGCGGTCGCCCCCCTCGGTCGCGTGTGCTGGAGCACGTCGAGGACGATGTCGCGGTCGCGCACCTGACCGACCAGGCGGGCGAGGCGCTTCACTCGCCGGGAGAGCGTCGTGACCGTCGCCCGGTCGGCCGCGCTCAGCAGGCGTCCCCACAGCTCGAGACCGACGCGCAGCCGGCGCATCGCACGATGCAGACGGTGGACCCGTTCGGGGGACGGCGTCGGCTGCCGGACGAACCCGTCGATCGAAATCGAGACCTGGGCGAGCATTGCGCGCAGCTCGCCGGAGAGCTGGGACGATCGGGCCGGCGCGGGGGACGCGGGCGCGGTGGTCCTCCTCCGGGGCATCGGAACACCGGCCGGTTGAAAGGGCTTGGCAGTCGCGGGCGCTCGGTCGGGCACCCATCGGATTAAGCCCTGCGGGCCTTGCCCGATCGCGTGCCGCGGGGACGGACCGCCACGATGTCGCGCGAACGGGCGGCCGCCCGGCCGGCGGCGTCCGTCGGCGTGATCGACGTCGGCTCGAACACGGCGCGCTTGGTCGCCTTCGAGGCGTCGCCCGGGGGAGCCGTCCGGGCCGTCTTCGAGGCGAAGGATTCGCCCCGGCTGGGCCTCGGGACGACCGGCAACGGTTCGCTCTCCGAGGCGGCGATCGCGCGGGGCGTCGCCACCGCCCGTCGGTTCGCCCGGCTCGTTCGGGGCATCGGCGTGGAGCGCACGCTCGCGATCGCGACCAGCGCCGTCCGGGACGCCCCGAACGGTCCGGCGTTCGTGCGGGAGGTCGAACGGGCGAGCGGAGTGCTCCTGCGGGTCATCTCCGGGGTCGAGGAGGCGCGGTATGCGTATCTCGGGGTGGCGAGCGCCTGGCCGCTCGAGAACGACATCGTCTTCGATCTCGGCGGCGGCTCGATGCAACTCGCCGAGGTGCGGAACGGCCGGCTCCGCAACTCCGTCAGCTTGCCGCTCGGGGTCCTCCGGCTCTCGCAGCGGTTCCTCGAGCACGACCCTCCCAAGCGACGCGAAATGGACGAGCTGCGAGACCACGTACGCGACGCGCTGGCCTCCACGGTGAAAGCGTTCGGGGGGCAGTCCTACCGCCTCTTCGGGATCGGAGGCACCGTCCGGTCGCTCGCCCGGGCCGCGATCGAACTGCGCGACTACCCGGTGCGCCGCGTCCACGGCTACCCGCTCTACGACCACGACATCGAGGCCCTGCACGAGCTCCTCGGAGAGATGCCCGCGGCGAAGCGCCGCTCCGTCCCCGGGATCGGCGGGGACCGGGCGGACGTTGTCCTGGCCGGCGTCGCCATCCTCGAAGAGCTGCTCCGCGCGGTCGGCGGCGAACGGATCGTCGTCTCGGGAACAGGGATCCGCGAGGGGATCGCGCTCGAGGCGATCCGCGCGGCCCTCCCGGCGACGGCGGAGGAGCTCGCCGAACGGTCCGTGGCGGCCGCGTCGGCGTCCCTCGGGTTTCCCCCCGAGCACAGCCGCGAGGTCGTGAAGGCGGCGCTCGCCTTGTTCGACCTGCTCGCCTCCCGGTTCGAAGGAGGCCCGGGGGAGCGGCTCGCGATCCGGGTCGCGGCCGGGATGCACGATGCCGGGACCGCGATCGATCTGTGGAACCACGCCCGGCACTCGGCGTATCTCGTCGAGAACTACCCGATCTGGGGCCTCCAGCAGCGCGAGACGCTCCTCGCCGCGATGACCACGTACCTCCACGAGGGAGGAGACCCGCCGTCCGAGTGGAAGCGCGGCTACCTTCCGATCGTCGGGAGCCGGGAGATCGACCTCGCCGTTCGGATGGGGGCTCTTCTCGAGGTCGCCGAGTTGACGGCTCCCGGGCGGCCCCGATTCTCCCTCAGCGGGGGCGGCCGAACTCTGGCGTTGGCCTTTTCTGCCGAGGACGATACGTCCCTCGTCCCTCGATGGCTCGAGAAGGTTCGGCGGCCGATGGAGCGAGTGTTCGGCCTCGAGGTGCGCGCCCGTGATCTCTGACACCCCGTCGCCGGCCCACGGTTACCCCGGCCGGCTCCTCGTCTTCGAGGGCCTCGACGGCAGCGGGAAGTCGACCCAGGCGGCGCTGATCGGGAAATGGCTCCAGTCCCAGGGCTACCGGGTCTTCTTCACCGAGTGGAACTCCTCCGACCTCGTCTCCAGCGTGATCCGGCGGGGTAAGAAGAAGGGCCTGCTGACGCCGACCACGTTCAGCCTCCTGCACGCCACCGACTTCGCCGATCGGTTCGACCGGGTGATCCTCCCTCCGCTCCGCGCCGGGTACCTGGTCGTCTGCGACCGGTACGCTTACACCGCGTTCGTGCGGGACGCCGCTCGGGGCTGCGATCCCGCCTGGGTGCGGACGATCTACTCGTTCGCCCCCCGCCCCGACCGGATCTTCTACTTCCGCGTCCCGGTCGGCACGACGCTGCGCCGCAAGCTCTCCTCCCGCCTGAAGATCAACTACTACGAGGCCGGGATGGATATGGGGCTCGCGGACGAGGTCGAGGAAAGCTACCAGAAGTTCCAGACCCGTCTGAAGCGCGAGTACGAGCGGATCGCCGCGGCCGACCACTTCACGATCGTCGATGCGACCCGCCGGGTCGAGGAGATCCAGGCGGCCCTGCGCGCCGAGATCCGCCCCCTCCTCGAGAACTTCCCGACGGCCGGGAGGCTGACCCATGACGGGTAGAAACTACGGGACCCACCTGCCGGGGGTCCCGGTCGGCCCGTCGCACGGCAAGCTGATCGTCGTGGAAGGCGCCGACGGCTCGGGCCGGACAACGGAGATCGCGATGCTGAAGGAGTGGCTCGAGATCGAGGGCCACGCGGTCGTCGACACGGGCCTGCGCCGCTCCGACCTCGTGAGCGGCGAGATCGACCGGGCGAAGCAGGGCCACACCCTCGGCGCGACGACGATGGCGCTTCTCTACGCCGCCGACTTCGCCGACCAGCTCGAGAACAAGATGATCCCCGCGCTGTCGGCCGGCAGCACGGTCCTCGCCGACCGGTACGTCTACACGCTCATGGCGCGGGCGATCGCCCGGGGCGCCTCGCGGGACTGGGCCCGCAAGCTCTACTCGTTCGCCCTGCGGCCGGACTTGGTCGTCTTCCTCGACGCCCGGCCCGAGATCCTGCTGCACCGCGCGATCGGCAAGTACGGCTCCCTCGATTACTGGGAAAGCGGCATGGACCTGAGCCTCTCGCGCGATCTGTTCGAGAGCTTTTTCCTCTACCAGGAGCGGCTCTCGAAGGAGTTCGAGTGGATGGCCTCCGACTACACCTTCCACCCGGTGGACGCCAATCGCCTTCCGGACCAGGTCCACGGGGACGTCCAGCATCTCGTGGCGCCGCTCTACGGCATCGTGCCGCCGACGGCCCGCCGGATCAGGACGACTCGTCGGACAGCTGCTTCCGGGTGAGCAGCCAGACGAGCCGCGCGCCGCCCGGCTTCAGGCCCGCGGGGAACTCGAGGCACGCCGCGCCCCCCTTCGTGAGGTGGACCAGCGAGACGTCGTCCCCGACGAGGGCGAGGCCGATGAACTCGGCGAGGGTCGGCTCGTGGCCGACCAGAACGACCTCTTGGCCACGACGGGCCGAGCGGCGTAGCCGGTCGAAGATCGGGTTCGGAAGATTTCCCGGGGCGAGCTCGGGCCACGTCTCGAGCTTCGGGGGGTCCTCGAGGGCGGAGCGGACCATCTCGGCCGTGGCGACCGCCCGCTCCGCGGCGCTCGATACGACCCGGTCGACCGGATCGGCGACGCGCGCGAGGCCCCGCGCCGCCCGTCGGGTCTGAGCCCGTCCCTTATTCGTCAGCGGGCGACGGGCGTCGTTCGGCCATCGGACCGGGTCGCGCTCCTCCGCGGGCCCGTGCCGGACGATCACGACCCGGACGTTTCGATCCTGGACGGGGACTCGGACCATGGGTCTCTCCGGGAGGGCCAAACGAACGGGTGGGGGGCTAAAGACTTTCCTTGGCCCCGTTCCGCCCGCTTGGGTGTATAACTCAGGCCGCCGGGAGGGGCGTCCTCTCCGGGGGGCTGGGCCGGGGGCGGGGGTGCGCCCCGAGGTGCCGGTCGAGGGCGACCTGGGCGATGTCCTGGCTGTAGGCGATCGTCCGCCCGATGGACTCGAGGAGCCGGGCGACCGCGGCGGCCGCTGCGGGCGGCAGGGTGCCCCCGCCGACCGTCGGCAGGAGCCGTTCGGCGATCGCCCGACCCGAGGCCAGGAGCGCTTCGCCGGTGTCGAGAAGCTCGTTCGCCTCGGAGCCCCCGGGGGCCCCGAGGACCCCCTCCAAGTGGTCCATCGCTTGTCGATGGAACTGCTCGAGGGTCGACAGGGGCGCCGCGCCCTGGGGGAGCCCGGCGAGTCGACGGCCGGACTCCCCGAGGATCACGGCGTGGTCGGCGATCCGTTCGAGGCATCGGGCGATGGTCCACAGTTCGAGGGCGCTCGCCCCCCCGCCCGGCCCTCGGAGCCGAAGCGCCGCCTTCCGCTCGAGGTACCACGCCTCCCGGTCGATCTCGTCGTCGCGTCGATCCCAGGAGTCGTCCTCACCGAGCGGAAGGCCCCGCCAGCTCTCGCTCGCTTCGCGATGGAATTGCAGGACGAGTCGGCCCATCTGCTCGAGCCGCCGTTCGAGCGGCACGGGGCTCTCGAACGCGAGGTCCCGGATCAGGATCGTTTCGCCGTCGTCCGAGACGATCTCGGGCTGCCGGGTTCGGCGGCAGAACGTCCGCGCGATCGCGCGGGTCGACGGGCGTGGGACGGGGGATTCCCGGATGACGAACTCCCGCGCGCCCCCGAGGTAGGCCCCCAGGAGGCGCCGAAAGACGTGCTCCGGAGGTTCGTCGGCCCGGACCGTCACGAAGACGGTGGAGTCCAAATCTTCGGCGGACGGGATCGCCCGCGTCCCCGAGTCGCGGAGAACCCTGGGCGATCGGTCGGGGGAGGAGGGGGCGCGGCGGGGAGCTCCCCGGCTCGGTTCGGCCTGCTTCACAGTCAGGGGATGGTCCGATGCGCGTATATATATTTTCAATTTAGTAATCGTACTACTATATACGTATGAGCGGGGCTTCGATCCCACCGACACGAGGGGCGCCCTCGATCACCCGAGACCCGTCACGACTCCCTCGTCGTCCAGACGGATCGCATCCGCCGCGGGGTGCGCAGGCAGACCGGGCATCGCGACGATCGGGCCGGCGATCGCGACGGTGAACCCCGCGCCCGTCCATCGGGTCAAGCGACGAACCGTAACCGGGAAGCCACGCGGGCGGCCCCGGAGCGTTGGGTCGGTCGATAGGGAGAGGGGGGTCTTCGCGATGCAGACGGGCCCTTCGAACCCGCCGTCGCGACGGAGGCGCTCGAGATCGGCCCGGGCCGCTTCGGTCAGCTCGGTCGGTCCCCCGCCGTAGATCTCCCCGACCACGGTCGCGAGGATCGCTTCGACTTCGGCATCCGGAGCGTAGAGCGGGTGGCTCTGCCGTCCCCGCGCGGCCGCCTCCACGACCCGGTCGGCGAGATCTTCCGCCCCCGTCCCCCCGTCGGCGAATGCCCGGACCGGGGCGAACGAAAGGCCTCGGTCCGCGCAGAAGGCAGCGACCCGGCGGGTCTCCTCCGGGGAATCCGTAGGGAAGAGATTGAGGGCCACGACCGGGTCCAGGCCCATTTGCCGCAGGTTGCCCACGTGCTGGTCGAGGTTCTCGAGCCCGGCCGTGATCTCTTCCGGTGCCGACCGAGGAGAGCCGACCGTGGCGCCGTGCCAGCGGATCGCCCGGATCGTCGCGACGACCACGGCGGCGTCGGCCGCCAGGAGCGTCTGGGGCGAAACGATGTCGACGAACTTCTCGGCCCCAAGGTCGCTCGAGAATCCGGCCTCGACGACGCAGTACTCGGCGCCGGAGAGGCCCGCCTCCATCGCGAGGCGCGAGCAGGTCCCATGGGCCACGTTGGCGTAGGGGATCCCGTGGACGAGCGCCGGGGTCCCCTCCACGGTCTGGACCAGGTTCGGTCCGAGCGCACCTCCGAGGAGGCTCGCGACGCTTCCCGTCGGTCCGAGGTCGCTGGCGAGGATCGGGGCGCCATCGATCGCTCGCGCGACCGTCATCCGGTCGATGCGCCGCTTCAGGTCGGCATAATCGCTCGCCAGCGCGTGGATCGCGGCCATCTCGGTCGCCGGAGTGATGACGAACTGGGCCGGACGCGGGAATCCCGCGGACTTGACGCTCAGCCCCGAAGAGATGTCGCGCAACGCCCGATCCTCGAGAGGCGAAGCGCGGGGTAGAACGGGGTGGGCGGGGTCGATCCCGCAGGTGTTG
The DNA here is from genome assembly GCA_049285595.1 of Thermoplasmata archaeon. Lineage (GTDB taxonomy): Archaea > Thermoplasmatota > Thermoplasmata > Lutacidiplasmatales > UBA184 > Lutacidiplasma. The sequence continues at coordinate 21,007 of JBAQAF010000025.1, read as the reverse complement.
CCCTGGAACAGTGCATTGTCCACGAGCGTCGCGAGGAGGTTCTGAGCGTTCGTGATAGCGTCGATGTCGCCCGTAAACCCGAGGTCGATCAACCCCCGGGGCTCGACGGCGGAACGGCCCCCGCCCGACGCCCCCCCTTTCGCCCCGAACACCGGGCCGAGCGACGGTTGGCGCAAGCAGACGACCGAGCGGCGACCGCGTCGGTGGAGCGCCATCGCCAGCCCAATCGCGACGACGGTCTTCCCCTCCCCATGTTCGGTCGGGGTCATCGCCGTCACGAGGACGAGCTTGCCCCGACGGGGAGAGTCGGCGTGGCCCCGGACTACGCGCACGGGAATGCGCAGGACGCCGGGCCCGGCGGGGACGAGCTCCGTCGGTGCGTAGCCGAGGTCCTCGGCGACGTCCTGGATCGGCCGGAGCTGCGGGCGAGTGCCCGACGGCTCTGACGACCGAGGCATCATGGGGGGGACCGGACGGGGCGGCAGCGACGGCGGGCGGGCGGACATGGTCCCTCGATCCCCCCGGGGAATATTTCAGCCGGTAGGAAAGAGAACTTCACGGGTCGCTTATCCACCGGGTCCGCCCATTCGAGCGTGGAGGAACGCACCCACTGCGGGACGATGAAGAGTTCACTGAACGCCCGAGCTTCACGTCCGATCGCGACCCACCGCCCGCTGCGCCGTCGCGCAGCCTCTCCTACGAGGTGTCCCACGGGGGAACTCGGGGGCGTGGAAGATCCATGAGCGGGAGGCCGCCCGCCGTCGTAGAGCGAGTCACGCTGGAACGGGCCGACTTCGGCGCGCTCCTCGCTTCGATCCAACGCGCGGGCTACCGCATCGTCGGTCCGACCGTGCGGGACGGGGCGATCGTCTACGGGGAGATCGCCGGGGAGACCGACCTCCCGATCGGGTGGACCGACCGCCAATCCGCGGGCTCCTACCGACTGGAGCGCCGGGCCGACGCCGCCCTGTTCGGGTACGCCGTCGGCCCGCACAGCTGGAAGAAGTATCTGTTCCCGGCGCACGAACGCCTGTTCTCGGCCCGGAAGACCCCCGGATCGTTCGTCGTCACGCCCGAACCGACGGTCGGACCCCCGACCGCCTTCCTCGGGATGCGTGCCTGCGAGCTCGCCGCGATCGCCATCCAGGACCGGGTCTTCGCGCAGGCCCACGACCCGAGCTACGCGACACGGCGAGAACGGGTGCTCCGGATCGCCGTTCAGTGCGGGGTCGCGGGGGGGACCTGCTTCTGCGCGTCGATGGGTACGGGGCCTGCCGTGGAGCGCGATCACGATCTGGCGCTGACGGAGATCCTCGAGCCGGACCGACACTACTTTCTCGTCGACGTCGGGAGCGCCGCCGGCGCCGCGATCCTGGCGCCCGTGCCGACCCGACGGGCTGAGCCCGACGACCTGCATCGCGCCGAGGCGGTCGTCGTCACGACGACCCACGCGATGGGGCGCACGATGAATACGGTCGGCCTCCGCGACCTCCTCGTCGACCACCCGGAACACCCTCGCTGGCAGCTCGTCGCCGACCGGTGCCTCGCCTGCACCAACTGCACGATGGCGTGCCCGACCTGTTTCTGTAGCACGAACGAGGAGGTCCCGGAGCTCTCCTCCGAGAAGGTCGAGCGCTGGCGCCGCTGGGACTCCTGCTTCAACTCCGGTTTCAGCGAGCTGCACGGCGCGGCGGTCCGCAAGACCCACCTGGCGCGCTATCGGCAGTGGATGACGCACAAGCTCGCGACGTGGCACGACCAGTTCGACAGCTCCGGGTGCGTCGGCTGTGGTCGATGCATCACCTGGTGCCCGGTCGGAATCGACATCACCGAAGAGGTGGCAGCGATCCGGGCCGACCCCGCCGGTCGGCCAACGGGGGAAGAGGCCCCATGAGCGGACGAGGCCCCGCGGGCGCGCCGCTGCGCCTCGCGGACCACCCGTTCTTCCGCGGGATGCCCCCCGAACTTCTATTCGCGCTTGGCGAGCACGCCCACCCGCGCCATTTCGATACGGGCCAGCTGCTCGTCCGAGAAGGAGACCCCGCGGACGAGTTCCTCGTCCTGTTCGAGGGGAAGGTCGCGCTCGAGATCCTCTCCGCGGACCGGCCCCGGACGACGATCCAGACGCTCGGGCCGGGGGAGGTTCTCGGGTGGTCGTGGTTGTTCGCCCCTCACACCTGGCGCCTGGACGCGCGGGCGGTGAAGCCGACCCGGGCGCTCGGGGTCGGCGCGGGTCACCTGCGCGCCACGCTCGAGGCCCGTCCCGCCGACGGCTACCGGTTCCTGCTCCGCCTGCTCCCTGTGATTGCCCAACGCCTCGAGAACACCCGACTGCAGCTAATGGATCTCCATGGCCCCTAGCACGGCGGTCCCGCCGTCCGGCCCGATCCCCTCTCCGCACCCGTGGGCCCCCGTGCCGTTCACCCTCCGGACTCGATCCCCGGAGACGGCGGACACGGTGAGCCTCGTGCTGGAGCCGCCCGTCGGTCTCGGGCCGCTCGCGTTCCGGCCGGGGCAGTTCAATATGCTCTATGTGTTCGGGGTCGGCGAGGCCGCGATCTCGATCAGCGGGGCGGCGGACGAGAACGCGACGTTCGTCCACACAGTCCGCGCTGCAGGAAAGATCAGCCAGGCGCTCGTCGCCGCTAGCCCGGGGGAGGTCGTGGGTGTGCGCGGCCCGTACGGCACGGGCTGGCCGCTCGAGGCGGCGCTCGGGAAGGACGTCGTCGTCGTCGCCGGGGGGCTGGGGATCGCACCGGTCCGCCCGATCGTGTACGAGCTCCTCCAGCACCGCGACCGGTACGGCCGGGTGGAGGTCGTCTACGGCGCCCGTACCCCGGCCGACCTCGTCTACTACGACGAGATCCAACGGTGGCGGGCGCGGACCGACCTTCGGTTCCAGACGACCGTCGACACCGCCGGTCGGGACTGGTACGGGGACGTCGGGGTCGTAACGACCCGCCTGCCGGACGCACGCTTCGACCCGGAGCGCACTGTCGCCTTCCTCTGCGGTCCCGAGGTCATGATGAAGCTCACCGCGCAGGCGCTCGAGGCGCGGGGGATCCCCGACGACCGGATCTGGCTGTCGCTCGAGCGGAACATGAAGTGCGCTCTCGGCGTCTGCGGGCATTGCCAGTTCGGGCCGGAGTTCGTCTGCCGCGACGGGCCGGTCTTTCGGTTTCAGGAGATCCGCCGATTCCTCGCGGTCCGGGAGATGTAGGGATGCCGATGCCCCCACGGCCCACGGTCGCGGTCTTCAAGTTCGCCTCCTGCGACGGCTGCCAGCTCACGCTCCTCGACTGCGAGGACGAGCTGCTCCCGCTCGCCGACCGGATCGAGATCGCCGACTTCCGCGAGGCATCGAGCACGACGCTCGACGGCCTGTACGATTTATCGCTGGTGGAAGGATCGATCACTACGCCGCTCGACGCCGAGAGGATCCAGTCGATCCGGGCCCGGTCCCGGGTGCTGGTCACCATCGGCGCCTGCGCGACTTCGGGCGGGATCCAGGCGCTGCGGAACTTCGCCGATATCGCCGAGTACCGCCGCGTCGTCTACGCTCGCCCGGAGTACGTGCGCACCCTCGCGACCTCGACGCCCATTCAGGACCATGTGCGCGTCGATTTCGAGCTGCGCGGCTGCCCGATCAGCAAACCGCAGCTCCTCGAAGTCCTGACGGCGTTCCTCGCCCGACGGGCTCCGAACATCCCGACCGAAAGCGTCTGCACCGAGTGCAAGCGACGCGGGAACGTCTGCGTGCTCGTCGCCCGCGGCACCCCCTGCCTCGGCCCCGCGACCCAGGCCGGCTGCGGCGCGATCTGCCCGTCGTTCGACCGGGGGTGCTACGGCTGCTTCGGCCCCCAGGACACGCCGAACCTCCCGTCCCTGACGAACCGACTGATCGAGCTCGGCATGGCCCGTCCGGCCGTCCACCGATTCCTGCGCACGTTCAACGCTAACGCGCCCGCCTTCCGTGCTGCGGCCGACGCCGTCACGGCCTCGCTGGAGTCCCCATGACGGAGCGGACGATCGCCGTCGACTACCTCGCGCGAGTCGAGGGGGAGGGAGCCCTCCGAGTCCGCATCCACGACCGGACGGTCGAGCAGGTCGAGCTGCGGATCTTCGAGCCCCCCCGGTTCTTCGAGGCGTTCCTGCGAGGCCGCTCGTACCTCGAGGCCCCCGACATCACCGCACGCATCTGCGGCATCTGTCCCGTCGCTTACCAGATGAGCGCCTGCCATGCGATGGAAACCGGCCTGGGCCTCAGCGTCGACCCGGCGGTCCGGGCCCTGCGCCGGCTCCTCTACTGCGGCGAGTGGATCGAGAGCCACGCCCTGCACGTCTACCTTCTGCACGCGCCGGACTTCCTCGGCTACCCGGACGCCCTCCGCATGGCCCGCGATCACCCGACGCTCGTCCAGCGCGGCCTCGCGCTGAAGAAGGCCGGCAATGCCCTGATGACGCTGCTCGGCGGACGAGAGATCCATCCGGTCAACGTGCGGGTGGGAGGGTTCTACCGCTGCCCGTCGCGCGAGGAGACCGACGCCCTTCGCCCGTCGCTGGAGACGGCGCTCGGTCTCGCCGAAGATACGGCGCGGTTCGCCGCCGGCCTCGCCTTCCCCTCGGTCGAGGAGGAGTACGAGTTCGTGAGCCTGCGGAGTCCCGACGAGTACCCGATGAACGAGGGAGAGATTGTCTCGAGCCGGGGCCTTCGGGTCCCCATGGGACGGTACGAGGCGGAGTTTGAGGAGGTCCAGGTCCCGCACTCGAACGCCCTCCACTCGGTCCGCACCGGTTCGGGGTCCGGGTCGTACCTCGTCGGTCCGATGGCCCGTTACGCGCTCAACCACGACCGCCTCGGACCGAAGGCCCGGTCGATCGTGCGCGAGATCGGGCTCGAGTCGGTCGTGACGAACCCGTTCCGAAGCATTCTGGTCCGGTCGGTGGAGCTCGTCGAGGCCTGCGAGGAGGCATTGAGGATCCTGCGCGAGTACCGGCCCCCAACGCGGCCGTTCGTGGAGTCGTTCGGCCCGTACGAGAACGCGCGCTGCGTGGCCGCTACCGAAGCCCCCCGGGGGCTGCTCTACCACCGATATCGGCTCGACGCCGAGGGTCTGATCGTCGACGCGAAGATCGTCGCCCCGACCTCGCAGAACCAGCGGCGGATCGAAGACGATCTGCGGAGCGTCGTCGCCCGGAACATCGACCTCGATGATGCCCGACTCACCAGGGAATGCGAGCGCGCGATCCGCAACCACGACCCGTGCATCTCCTGCGCGACCCACTTCCTATCGCTGGACGTCCTGCGGACGTAGGACGAGGATGCCGTCTTCTCGACTCCGACACGGTACCACCCCGCTGCCGGTCGTGATCGGCCTCGGCAACGAACACCGTGGGGACGACGCGGTCGGGCTCTGGGTGGCGCGTCGGCTCGGTCCCCGACTCGCGGGGGCGGGGCGGGTGCTCGAGCTGTCGTCGGAGGGGACTCGGCTGCTCGACCTCTGGGACGGGCTCGACCTCGTCATCGTGGTCGATGCCGTCGCCGCCCACGGTCCTCCTGGAACGATCTACCGGATCGTGGTCGAGGATGGACCGCTCCCGTCGACCACCGGCGGGACGTCGACCCACGGCGTCTCGCTCGCCGAGGCCGTCGCGCTTGGGCGGGCGCTCGGCCGCCTGCCGCGCCGGCTCGTGCTCTACGGCGTCGCAGGATCCCGATTTGAAGTAGGCGGCGCCATGACCCCCGACGTGAACGCTGCGATCGACCGCGTGGCCGCCGCGATCGAGGGGGAGATCCGCGTCGAGTCGAAGGGGGGGCCCCCGACCTCTTCGCCGGAGGGAGCCGCCCGTGCATGAGAACGCGATGCTCCACGACCTCCGCCGGAAGCTGGAGGAGATAGCTCTCCGAGAGCGGGCCGAGCGCATCGTTCGTGTCCGGCTCTGGATCGGGGGGTTGTCGCACGTCACCGCCGCATCCGTTCGGAGCCGCTGGGAGGAGACCGTACGAGGGACCGCCGCCGAACGGTCGACGGTCGACATGGAGGTCTCCTCGGACCTCGAAGACCCTCGGGCCGACGGGGTCGTCCTGCTCGGGGTCGTCGTGGACGACGGAGTCCGAACCGCGACACTGATCTCCGACTCCCCCTCTTCCCCGTCCGCCTCCGGAGCGCGATAGCATGTGCTTGGCCACCCCCGGGCGGATCGTCGAGATCTCGACGGGCGACCCGGCGTTCCCCGTCGCCCGGGTCGATTTCGGGGGGGTCGTGCGGACGGCTCAACTCGTGTACGTCCCGGACGCCCGGGTGGGAGAGTATGTGATCGTGCAGGCCGGGTTCGCGATCCGCAAGCTCCCACCCCAGGAGGCCGAGGAGAGCCTCCGGTGCGCGCGCGAGTTCGACGAGCTCGCCCGCTCCCAAGAGCGCGCCGCCCGCGTCCCGTCCGAGTAGCCGAGCTTCCCGCCGCCTTCGTCGAGCGGCCTCCACGAAGTCGGGATAACCCCCCTCCTCTTCGGCTCCCTCGTTCATGACCGCCCCCCCGAGCCTCGCCGCGAGCCGCTCGTCGCTCCTGGGCCCCGGTCTCCTCCTTGTGCTTACGACCGCCGTCATCAGCGGCGTCTCGACATTCGTGAATCTCTACGCGGTCCACGGCACGAGCTCGGACGCGTTCGTCACGGTGCGCAACGCCGTGGTCGCGGTTGCGCTGGTTCCGGTCGCCCTCCTCGCGACCGGCCCCGCGAGGGCCGCGATGCGCCGGGTCGACTGGGCCCGTCTCGGGGTCATCGGGATCGTCGGGGGCGGCATCCCGTTCCTCCTGTTCTTCCGCGGCCTCGAGCTCGCGAGCGCCGCCGGCGGAGGGATCACCGCCTCGTTCCTCTACCGGACGCTGTTCCTGATGGCGACGGTGCTCGGGGTCGTCTTCCTGCGGGAACGCCTGCACGGGCGAACCGTCGTCGCGGCCGCGATGTTGCTCGGTGGGAACCTCTTGCTCCTCGCCTGGACCGGGCCGGTCTGGACCGGAGGGTCGCTCTACGTACTCGCCGCCACGGCGCTCTGGGCGATCGAGTACACGATCTCGAAGCGGGCGCTCGCCGACCTGCCGAGCAGCACGGTCGCCCTCGGACGCATGGGCTTCGGCGCGATCTTCCTGTTCGCCTACCTGACCGCGACGGCCCAGCTCGGCCGGATCGCGGGGTTCTCGCTCGGGCAGTGGGCGTGGGTCGGCATCAGCGCGGCGCTCCTGAGCGCGTTCGTCGTCACCTGGTATGCCGGACTCCGTCGGGTCGACCTCGGGGTCGCCACGGCCGTCCTGGTGCTCGGCTTCCCGGTCTCCTGGCTTCTCTCGGCCGTGGCGACGGGGGCACCGGCCACGCTCTGGGAAGCCGTCGGTGCCGGGGCGATCGCGCTGGGGGTGGTCGCGGCCGCGGGAACCGAGGCGTTCCGCACGACCTGGCGCTTCCTTCGATCGACCGGCCGTGCTCGGCCGACGGCGTAGGATGGACGGCGTACAGCTCGGGGCCCGGTTCAGCATCGCGACCAACCGTCTCAACTTCTGCGGGCCCGCCGACGCGGAGCCGACCCTCTACGCCGCGATCCGCTCCCCCACCGGCGGCGAGGCGGCGCGTCAGGCCCTCGGCGGGTTCGAGGCGTTGATGCCGTATCTCGAAGCGATCGCGGCGAGGCATGACCTCTCTCCGTTCGACGCGCGGGTCGTCGAGGCGTACTGGATCGGCAACGACCTCCTCGACGCGTTCGGTCCCGCGGAGTTTCGTACGGTGCTCGCTGCACTCGTCCGCCGCGGTCTCCCGGCGTCGATCGCCGGGCAGCTGGTCCAGCACCTCCCGGCCGCTCCGATCCCGCACCACATGTTCCACGTCGCGTTCGTCGGGGTCGGCGCGGTCACCGGCCACGTCCCGACGACGCTCGCGAACATGGAGGCGTGCCGGCCGGCGTGGGCGACCGTACTAGATCGGGGCGCCTCCGGGATGTTGCGGATCTCCCGCCCGGCGCTCCGGCTCGACCGCGGCCGCCTCGTCCTCGGGGCGGCGACCCCGGAGGAAGTTCGGTTCGATCCCGCCGTTGTACCGGACGCCGCGCCGGGGCGAGAGGTCGTCCTTCACTGGGGCTGGCCCGCGCTCGTCCTCGCGCCCCCGCAAGCGGAGGCGCTCCGGCGGTACACGGGCCGCGCGCTCGACGCGGCGAACGAAGCGCTTCCCGGGCTCGGAACGTTTGGGGCGGTGCCGGGGCCCTGAACTCTACCGTGGCCCCGCCTTCGTCCGGCCCCGTGCGCCAGCGGCGTAGATCGGGGCGGGCGCCGATCGACTCCCGGCCGCACGAGGCTCGGCTTCGGCTCCGCCGCGCGGTGAGGGTGCGGCCGGGGTGCCGGCGAGCGGCCGGTCCACGTAGGTCAGCCAGCTCCGGTATCCCTCGGCCCGTCCGTGGACCGCGGTGTCGTAGAGCGCCCGGATCCGTTCCGTGATCGGGTTGGTGCCGTCCCCGATCGCCCGACCGTCGACCTCCCGGAGGGGCGCGATGCCGACCGCGGTGCCGGTAAAGAACAGCTCGTCGGCCGAGAACAGCTCCTCCCGGGTGAAGTCGGTGCGCTGGAACGGGATCCCCTGCTGGTGCAGGAGCCGGACGACGGTGTCCCGCGTCACTCCGCGCAGGATCCCAGAGCTTGCGGGCGGGGTGCTTACGATCCCCTTCTTCACCCGGAAAATATTCTCGGCGGTCCCCTCGGCGACCATCCCCTGGGCGTTCAGGAGGATCGCCTCGTCGTACCCGCCCGTCGCCGCTTCCATCTTCGCCAACGCCCCGTTCGCGTAGTTCGCCGCGCACTTCGCCTGCGGAGGCAGCGAGCGGGAGTCGATCCGGACCCAACTCGAGACGGTGGCCCGGACCCCGGGCATCGGCCCGCCCGTCGCGAGCGGACCGCCCCACTCCCACATTCCGATCGCCGTCTCGATGGGACTCTTCGAGGGGTCGAGGCCCATCTCGCCGTACCCCGAGAAGGCGATCGGGCGAAGGTAGGCCTCGGGGATTCCGTTCGCCCGGACGAGCTCGATACACGCCGCCTTCAATGCGGGCGCGGAGAACGGGATCGTCATCCGATAGATCTTCGCGCTGTTGGCGAACCGCTCGAGGTGCTCGTCGAGGCGGAAGATCGCCGCCCCGTCGGGCGTGCTGTGGCAGCGGATCCCTTCGAAGACCGCGTACCCGTAGTGGAGTGCGTGGGAGAGGACGTGAACGCGCGCCTCCCCCCACGGGACGAGCTCGCCGTTGAGCCAGATCTTCTTGAGGGCACGGAGGGCGACCATGGAACGTCGAAGAGCGCTCGAGCGGATAGTCCCGGGGTGAACCGGGGTTCACTGGCGCCCGGCCCGGGATTCGTCAACCCGGAATGACCCCGGCTTCATCCCTGTGGAATCGGATGGACCCGATGGGGGCGCTCCGATGATCGAGATCCGATTCCACGGCCGCGGCGGTCAGGGGAGCGTCGTCGCCTCCGAGCTGCTCGCCCAAGCGGCGTTCCTCGACGGGAAGTGGCCCCAGAGCTTCCCGTTCTTCGGGGTCGAGCGCCGGGGCGCCCCCGTCACGGCGTTCGCGCGGATCGATGCGCGCCCGATCGGCCTCCGCACCTCCATCCCCCGGCCGGACGTAGTCGTTGTCCTCGATCCCGGCCTGCTCGCGACGACCGCCGTGACCGAGGGGCTGCGGCCCGACGGCCTCCTGCTCGTCAGCACCTCCCGTCCTGCCGAATCCCTGGTCGCTCCTCCCGGGGTGCGACGGGCCGCCGTCGATGCCACGCGCATCGCGCTCGCCCAGGGCCTCGGGACGGCGATGCTCCCGATCGTGAACACGGCTGTGCTCGGGGCGTTGGCGCGGGTCACCGGGGTCGTCACCCCGGAAGCGCTCGACCGCGCCATCCGCGGGTTCGTCCCCTCGAGGCCCGAGGAGAACTGCGCAGCGGCGCACGCCGGTTTCTCCGAGGTCCGATTGGTCGACCGCGGCGCCGTCCCGGGCGGCCCGTCGGTCGCCCGGACCCTCGCCCTCGAGCCGTTCCCCGAAGGGCCGATCGCCACCCGCTCGAGCGAGTCGATCCGCACCGCCGCCTGGCGGACGTTCCGACCGGTGGTTCACTTGGAACGGTGCACCCGGTGCAACTTCTGCTGGAAGTTCTGCCCCGACGAAGCGATCGAGATCGACGGGGCGGGGTTCCCCCGGCTCCGGGACGCGTACTGCAAGGGTTGCGGGATCTGCGCCGAAGAGTGCCCTCCCCATACGATCGAAATGGTGGCCGAAGGGTAGGAGGACGATCGATGACGATGCAGGTGATCTCCGGGAACTACGCCCAGTCCTACGCCGCGAAGCTCGCCCGAGTTCAGGTCGTCTCCGCGTATCCGATCACTCCCCAGACGTCGATCGTGGAGAAGCTCGCCGACTTCACGGCGTCCGGGGAGCTCTCGGCGCAGTTCGTCAAGGTCGAATCCGAGCACAGCGCGCTCCAAGTTTGCGTCAGCGCGGCCGCCCTCGGTGCCCGAACGTACACGGCCACCTCGAGCCAGGGGCTCTTGCTGATGCACGAGCTGCTCCACTGGGCCTCGGGGATGCGGGCCCCGATCGTGATGGGGGTCGTGAACCGGGCCGTAGCGCCTCCGTGGAACATCGGAGCGGACCACACCGACACGATGAGCCAGCGAGACACCGGCTGGATCCAGTTCTACGTTGAGAGCAACCAGGAGGTCCTCGACACCGTGCTCGAGGCGTACCGGCTCGCCGAGCATCCTGAGGTGCGGCTGCCCGCGATGGTCTGCGAGGACGCGTTCTACCTTTCGCACACCGTCGAACCGGTCGACGTCCCCGCCGCCGCCGTCGTTGACGGATTCCTGGCTCCCCGCGAGAACCACGCGACCCTGGTGCCCGGGTCCGTCGCCCGGCTCGGGTCGTTCACCGGGCCCGACCACTACGTCGAGTTCCGCCGCCAGGTCGCGCAGGCGATGGAACGCGTGCCCGCGGTCTTCGCCGAGGTCGAGGAGGAGTACCGGCGCGCGGTCGGCCGGGACCACGGCGGGGCGCTGCCGCTCTATCGGACGGACGACGCGGACGCGGTCCTCGTCACGATGGGTACCGCGACGTCCACCGCGCGTGTCGTCGTGGACGAACTGCGCGCGTTGGGGCGCAAGGTCGGGCTCGTCAAGCTGCGCCAGTTCCGGCCGTTCCCCGAAGAGGAGCTTCGGGCGCTGGCGTCGACCGCGGAACGGATCGGGGTCGTCGACCGGTCGTACACTTTCGGGCGTACCGGTCCGGCGGCCGCGGAGGTCGCGGCGGCGATCTACGCCTCGCCCCGCCGTCCCGAGCTGACCGGCTTTCTCGCGGGGATCGGGGGCCGGGACGTGACCCCCCACGCGGTCCGCGCGATGTACGCGACGCTACTCTCGAGCGCCTCGCCGGCTACCCACTGGGTGGATCTCGAGGTTCCGGAGGTGGCGGTCGATGGCTAAGCTCACGATCCCGCCCGAGGAGAGGATGTATCCGGGGCATGCGGCCTGCCCCGGCTGCGGCCCGGCCCTGGCGATGCGGCTACTCCTCAAGGGGCTCGGGCCCCGGACCGTCGTCGCGATCCCTGCCTGTTGCTGGACGGTGATCGCCACGCCGTACCCGACCACCGCCCTGGGGGTCGCGGTGCTCGACAATCCGATCGAGGCGACCGGCGCCTCGATCTCGGGGCTCCGTGCGGCCGCCGACGCTCTCGGGATCCCGGACGTGCAGGTCGTCGGATTCGCCGGGGACGGAGGGACGGCCGACATCGGGCTCCAGTCGCTCAGCGGGATGCTCGAGCGCCGGACGAACGCGCTCTACGTGATGTACGACAACGAGGCGTACATGAACACCGGGGTCCAGCGCAGCGGGGCGACCCCTTGGGGCGCCTGGACGACCACGACGCCCGTCCGCGGGACGCTCCGCGGCAAGATGGAGCCGAAGAAGGACATCATGGGGATCGTGCTCGCCCATCGCCCGGCGTATGCCGCGACGCTCAATCCGAGCTTCCCCGAGGACTTCGAGCGGAAGGTCGAGCGGGCTCGGCAGATCGAGGGACCTCGGTTCTTCCACGCCTTCGCGGCGTGCCCGCCGGGGTGGAAGTTCGATTCCGCCCAGACCATCGCCCTCGGTCGCCTCGCGACCGACAGCGGGATATTCCCGCTCTACGAGGTGGAGGATGGCCGGTATCGACTCACGCGCCCAGGAGGGGAGCTGAAGGCGGTCGCCGACTACTTCCGCGCCCAGGGCCGGTTCCGTCACTTGACGGCGGAAGAGATCGGCCGCGTCCAGGACGAGGTCCGGGCGAACTGGGAGCGACTGCGCCGCCTCGCGGCGAGGGCCTAGCGCGCGCCCTCCGGGGATGGGCCGGGACGGATTCGAACCGTCGATCTCCGCGTTGTAAGCGCGACGTCATCACCCCTAGACCACCGGCCCGCGCTCGGAGTGAGACGCCTCGTCGGTCTTGGGAGTGTCGGTCGGTGCGTGCTCGCGATGGCGCACGCGGACCGCGAGCCCGTGGGAGAGGTCGGTCATCATCAGACCGGGGAGTGCCGCCTCGCCGACCCCCGCCAGGATTCCGTCCCGCAGGAGGACGACCGAATCGCCGACCCGGATCGCGGGGTCGGCCGACCGGACCCCGGGAACGAACAGGTCCCCCGTCAGGGGGAGCACCGGATCGACGCCGACGGCCAGGGGGAACTCCGGGGCGAGCCGTCGTGCCCCGGCGACGGTGAGATGGAACAGGCCGCGCTCCTCCCGCACGGTCGCGAGGTCGGCCCGCCCGTCGGTGATCCGTTGGAACCACGGTCGGCCCGCCAGGCGAACCGGCGGCGCGAAGAGCCGCTCCGCGGCCGGCCGGCCGAATTGGAACGCGGCAAGCTCGCGCAGCTCCTCGCGCACCACCGCGAGCGGTCCGCCCGAGACGTGGGGCGCCGAATCGAGTGCCCCTGCGACCGCCGTCCGCAGCGCGTCGAGGGCGGCGGGGGACGTCGTCCGCCCGTCCGGCACCGTCCAGACGGACGGGATCTGCGGGGGGAACCGCGGTGCGAGGAACGCGTACTCTTCCGGGTCGAGATGGGCGATCGCCGCGCGGTAGCCGCCGGCCCGAAGGAGATGATCGACGGCCGCCTCGACCATCTGCCGCTCCCCCTCCGTCCACTCGCCCGTGACCGGGATATCGTAGTGGCGAGCGGGGGGGACGTCCTCGAGTTCTCGTGGCACGAGCCCGATCGGCGACGAGACGGAGACCACGTGCAGCCGCTCGAGGCCCGAAAGCCCCTCGAGCGCGCCGAGGAAGCGTCGGTGCGAGCGGGAGTTGCGGTACGGCTTCGTCCTCGAGCACGGGACTAGGAGGAGGATCGATTTCGAGGGGGGCGGTCGGTATCGCTCGAGGAGCCGGCGGCGGAATCGAACCATCTCAGGGCGCCGATGCGACTCCGCGAGCACGTACGTTCGCGCCTCCGTGAACGCCACGGGCGATCGCTGCTCGAGCAGCGGGCCGAGCTCGCGGTCAGCGTAGCGCAGCATCTCGGCCATCGCGGGCTCGGCGGTGAGGCGAGACTCGACGAGCTCTCTCAAGCGGCCGGCGCGGAGCGCCGCGCGCGCCTCGGAGATCGCGCGGCGGTACTGATCGACCACGTGGGCGTCGGCGGAGCCGGGAGGGTCGGCCGTGCAGGCCGCGCAGGAGCAGGCGCTCTCGCGGCGGATGGTGGACGCATCGACGGCTCCAAAGGTCGAGGTCAGATACGCCCCGCGGGCGGCCTCGACCCGACCTTGGACGGTGTCGACGACGTCCACCCCGAGGTAGAGGAGCAGCGGGATCCGGTGCGGCAGCGCGACCCGGGGCGCCCAGAGGAGCGGCCCGGCCCCGACCTCGGTTCGGAGCGACCGGAGGGCGGAGACGAACGGGGCGCCGTCGGCCCATAACGCCCGGGCGTTGCCCATCACCAGGAGCTCGGGGCGGCTCGCGCGAAGTTCCGCGAGCTCGGCCGACCGTGCCGGAGGATGGACCAGGAACGCCCGCTCCCCCGCCGGATGGACGGCCGGTCCGCCCGCCGCGATCTCGGGAGCGAGCACCGGGACCTCGAGCAGGAACTCGGCGGCGCCATCGGAGAGGCGGAGTCGTCGGACGCCGGCCGGCCCTTCCTCCGACCGCAGATGGAGCCCCGCCCCCCCCTCCGAGCCGACGCGGCTCTCGAGGAGGGCGGGGGTGAGCAGGCGAACGCTGCCTACCGACGCCGTGCCGAGGACGGCCAACCCTTCCAGGCGCTCGACGGTGCGTGTCACGTTCCCGAGGGACCCGGCGCCCGCGGGTCACGACGAAAACGGGGCGTGGCTCATTAGCTCGCCGACCGCGCGGGCGGTCCCGCTAGCCGAATCGCACGATCGCGGCGGCCGGCACGAACAGCGCAACAACGACCCCGGTGAGGAAGATGAGGCCGAGCGCGATGTGGCGTTCGAACGGGATCCGGATCTCCGTCGGCCGAGCGGCCAGTCGCGCGTCCGTCCCCGCCGCGAGGAGGCCGATCGCGACGAGCGCGGCGAAGTACGGCAGCGGAAGGTCGAGGAACAGCCCGAAGACCGCGAGGAGGAACAGCGCGACGCCGTGGAGTACCGCCACGAGCCGGACCGAGGCCGCCCTTCCGAGGCGCACCGGTACCGAGAACAACCCGAGCGCTCGGTCGCTCTCGAGGTCGCCGAGGCTGTGGACGGTTTCGAACGCCGTGCCCCACACGAGGAGCGCCCCGACGGCCGCGAGTACCCCCAGGGGGAGCGCGCCTCGGACCGCGATGTAGACCGCGGCCGGGATGGACCCCTCGACGAGGCCCAGGAACGCGGTCGTGAACGTCGTGACCCGCTTCGTGTAGCTGTAGCCGAAGACGAGCGCGAGCGCGACCGGCGAGAGCAGGAAGGCGAGCGGATTGAGCAGGTACGCGGCCGCCACGACGACCCCGCCGCTCCCCGCGGCGAACGCGAGCGCGAAGGCGGGCGAGCGTTCCCCGGTGACGAGCGCCCGCCCTCTCGTCCGGGGGTTCGCCTCGTCGAGCCGCCGGTCGACGTAACGGTTGAAGCTGTGGCCGGCGTTCCGACCGGCCACGAAGGCGACGACCACGAGGGTGGCGGTCCGCACGCTGGGCCACCCCCCGGCGGCGAGGAGCAGGAAGGCGAGCGCGAACGGGAGGTTCAGGCCGAGGTTCTGGATCTCGAGGAACCGACCCAGGCCCGTGCGCGGGGAGTCCGACGGTCCGGGGTCCGCGCTCACCGCTCCCGCCGGTCGAGGAGCGCCGCGAGCGCGGGGTCCGCCCGCACGATCCGATCGGCGGCCCCCGCCGCGGCGGGATCGGAGCGGATCTCCTCCGGCCAGGGGCGAGGGAACCCATCCTCGGGACGTTTGCGCGTCGCGTCGATGCCGACCTTGCCTCCGAGGTTCGGGATCGGGTTCGAGATCGAGAGCTGGTCGACCGGACCCTCGACGAGCTCGAGGTCGTGGGCGGGATCGGCCTGCAGGCCGACCCGGTAGAGCACTTCGGAGAGGTCGTGGACGTCGACGTCCTCGTCGACTACGATGAGGTACCGGGCGAACATCATCTGGCCAAGTCCCCAGAGGGAATGCATCACCTTGCGCGGGTGGCCGGGATACGCCTTGCGGATCGAAACGATCGCGACATTGATGAACAGTCCCTCGAGCGGGAGGTTCATGTCGACGAGCTCGGGGAGGACGAGCCGGATCACGGGCCGGAAGATGCGCTCCACGGACTTTCCGAGGATCGCGTCCTCCGTCGGCGGGCGGCCGGTGACGGTCGAGAGGTAGACCGGTCGGGCGCGGTGGGTCACGCGCGTGACGCGAAAGACCGGGAACGGTTCGGGCGCCGAGTAGTATCCGGTGTGATCGCCGAACGGACCCTCGACCGCGGTCTCGGCGGGATCGACGGTCCCCTCGAGAACGATCTCGGCCTGAGCCGGGACTTCGAGGTCGATCGACCGGGCCGGAACGAGCTCCACCGGCTCGCCGCGGACGAACCCGGCGAAGACGAGGTTGGAGAGGCCCTCGGGAACCGGAGCGAGGCCGGAGAAGACGGTCGCGGGGTCGGCGCCGATCACCGCGGCGACGGGCATCTTCTCGCCTCGGGCCGCCCATTTGCGCAGGTTGTTCCGGCCGACCCGGTGGATCTGCGCGTGGAAGCCGAGCGTGTCCCGACCGTACTGTTGCAGGCGATAGATACCGGCGTGCGCTTCGCCGGTCTCCGGGTCCTTCGTCAGGACGACGGGGAAGGTGATCGTCCGCCCCCCGTCCTTCGGCCAGCACTTCAGGATCGGCAGCCGATCGAGATCGACCGTGGGCTCTTCGACCTCTTGGCAGGGCCCGGAGCGCACCCTCTTCGGGGCGAGCGAGCGGAGCGTGGAAAGGGTCTCGATCGTCCCGCCGAGGTCGCGCATCGCGCCGACGATCCCCGACGGTGGGCGAAGGTGAACCAGCTTCTCCACCCGGGCGGCAACGTCATCGACCCGCTCCGATCCGAGGGCGAGGGCGATCCGTCGAGGGGAGCCGAAGACGTTCGTCACCACGGGCATCGTCGCGCCGGTAACGTTCTCGAAGAGGAGCGCCGGGCCGTCGGCCCGCAGCACCCGCTGCGTTACCTCCGTGATCTCGAGGTCCCGGGAGACCGGGGCACGGACGCGAACGAGGTCCCCCTTCGCCTCGAGGGCCTCGAGGAACTCGCCGAGGGACCGGAACGCCACGAGGCCGGGCGAGCCGCGCCGGTTATTAAACGGCCCGCGCAGCGGACGGAGGGGTTCATATCGGAACCCCGGCTGGGCGAGGCCGTGCAGTCGGTGACCCTCGAGTTCCGAACGGAGGACCTGGTGCTCCTCGGGGTGATCCCGCCCCGCCTGTTCGAGCGCTACGAGGAGGTCGAGCTGCTCGAGACGCTGCGCCTCGAACAGGGGTGGAGGCTCGAGCTCCTGCGCATCCGACGTCGGGGTCCGCTCAAGAGCGCGACCGAGCTCGAACGCGAGTCGCGTCGGATCCGGGCGCTCTACGGGCTCGAGAGCTTCGAGCTGGTCGAGCGCCGGCCGAGGACGCGGGATTACATCGTGCTCGTGCGCCAGCGCAACCCCGAGCGGTTGCGGCGCTTGCTCTCCCTCGCCGGTGGCGAGATCGCACCGGTCGCGCCGTTCCGAGTGTCCGCCGAACGGGTCGTCGCCTCGTTCCACGGGGAGGAGCGGGCCCTCCGCCGGGTCCTCAAGCGGCTCGACCGGGAGGAGTTCCCGTATCGGGTGATCCGGGCCGGCGCCCACCCGGTCGTCGTCGACGCCGGGGCAACCACGTTGACCCCGCTCCAGGCACGGATGCTCGCGCGCGCGTGGGTCCTCGGCTACTACGCCGTCCCGCGCCGCGTGACCCTCACGCGGCTCGCACGGCAGAGCGGACGCAGCGCACCCGGGCTCGGCAAGGTCCTGCGCCGGGCCGAGGGCCGGCTCGTCGCCCGATGGCTCGCCCTCGAGGGGTCGGCCCACGAACCGGAAGCGGATCGCCCGGCCGGGGTCTCGAACCCGACCGAGCCGTAAAGAGGCCCGTCGGCTCCGCCGGGCGTGGCGCCGAGGGGACGGACCGTTACGGTCGAGCGGGTCGCGGGAGCCACCGAGGTCCCGATCCCGACGCGCGCGACCGCCGGATCCGCGTGCTTCGACCTCGCGGCGGCCGAGGCGACCGAACTGGCGCGCGGGGAGGTCCGGCTCGTACGCACCGGGCTCCGGATGCGGTGTCCGAAGGGGACGTTCCTCGAAGTTCGGCCTCGCAGTGGGCTCTCGGCCCGCGGCGTGCTGATGGTCAACGCCCCCGGAACCATCGATCGCGACTTCTCCGGGGAGATCCGGATCCCCCTCACGTTCCTGGGCGACGGGACGTACCGGATCGACGTCGGGGACCGCATCGGCCAGCTCCGCCTGGTGGAGGACCTCCCCGCCGCGTTCCGGCGGGGCCGGGTCGCCCCGGTCGCGTCCCGGCACGGCGGTTTCGGGAGCACCGGCCGCTAGGGGAACTCGGAGAGCAGGCGCTGCACCGGCTTGGCGGGCGGAGCGCTGGGGAGCTGGCCCCGGGTCGCCTCGGCTTCCACGCGTTCGAGGATCTCATGCATCCGACGCTCGCGAGCGGAGGCGGAGCGATGGAGTCCGACATCGCGCGTCCCCTCGGCGACGAGCACCACCGCGCGCCCCGCGCGGGCCCGACCCGTCCGGCCCCGGCGCTGGATCGTTCGGATCACATCGGGGATCGGCTCGTAGAAGACGACCAGGTCGGTCGCCGGGATGTCGAGCCCCTCCTCGGCGACCGACGTGGCGACCAGACAGTTGATCGCCCCGGAGCGGAACTGATCCAGCATGGCGACCTGCTCCTTCTGGGAGAGCCCGGGGGTCGGTCCGCTGTCGGACTGACCGACGAACCGGGCCGGGCGGACCAGGGGATCGGCCAACCGCTCGAGCTCGGTCGCGACCCGGTCGACCGTGTGGCGGTATTGCGAGAAGACGATCACGCGCGCGGCCGGGGCCCCGAGCAGTTCCCGCCGTACGATCGCGACGGCGGTGGCGAGCTTCGGGTGTTCGATGTCGAGGTGCTCTAGGATCCGCTGCACCTCGACCACCTCGGCGTCGGCGAGGAACGTCCGTTGGGCCGGTGTGAGGCGCTTCCCCTCCGTCGGTCGTTGGCGGGCGAGAAAATCCCGCAGGGTGTCGACGCCCTGACTCTCGATCAGCTCGAGCGCGTGCAGCTCCTTCATCGCCACTGCCTGGGCCGTGACGGCCTGCCAGAGGGACGCCGAGCTCGGGTCTCCGTGGGCCCGCGCCGCGGCGATCTGGCGGTGGAGGCGGGTCCCCGCCTCGAGGAGGTTCCGACGATTCACCTCGCCGCCCGGCACGATACCGAGTCGGTGGAGGATCTCTCCCTGTCGTGCCACGGCCGTGCGCAAGAGGATCGCGAGATGCCGCACCTCGGGGGGGACGGTCACCGAGACGGTCTCCACGCCGATCCCCTGGAGGTACGGGGCGACGTCGGGGCTCAGCTCGGTGCGGTACTCGAACCGCTCGATGCCGAGGTTCGCCCAGACCTCCTGAACCCGCGCCAGGCTCCCTCCCGGGGAGGCGGTCATCGCCAGCACGCGGGCCCGCGGACCGGCCCGGTTGGTCCGTCCGATCGTGACGTACGGATAGTCGCCGACGGCCCGATGGGCCTCGTCGAACACGATCAGCGAGAACGAGGCGAGCGGGAACTCCGCCTCCCCGAGGTCATTGGCGATGACCTGCGGAGTCGCCACGACGACCTGCGGCGGCCGGAGGAGCTCGGCCCGTCGGTCCGGCGCGATCGCGCCGGTGAGCACCAGCGGCTCGGGGGCGTAGAGGGTGGTTGAGATCGACCGCGCGTGCTGCACGACGAGCGGCCGGGTCGGCGCGAGGAAGAGGACCGATTCGGTCGGGCGCCGGAGCAGGAACTCGGCGGCGACCCGCAGCGCGATCGCGGTCTTCCCGAGCCCGGTCGGGAGCACGACCAGGGTATTGCGGTCGATCGCGGCCGCGGCGATCGCTCCTTGGTAGCGTCGGTCGTCGAGCGTTCCGGGCCGGATCCGCGGATGCTCCACGGTGCCCATTGCCGCGCCGTCCCGCCGGCAGAAACCCCCGCCCTCTTTATTAGCGGGGGGACTCGCGGAGCTGTGCTTCCCCTCTTCGCCGTCCTCCTGCTGGTCGCGGCCGCGATCTCCGCGCTCGTCGCCCAGGGGGTAGCGATCGTTCTCGCCTACGAGATGCCACGGCTCGATCCTGCCCCGCCCGAGGATCGACCCTCTGCCCGGGGGAAGGTGAGCGTCATCGTCGCTGCGCGGAACGAGGCCGCCGAACTTCCGGGGACCTTGGATGCCCTCCTGGCGCAGGACTACCCCGACCTCGAGGTCGTCGTCGTCGACGGGGGCTCCAGCGACGGGAGCCGAGGGGAGATCGACCGGCGGGCCCCGCGGGTTCGGCGGGTCGATGAGCCGCCGCTCCCGGACGGTTGGGTCGGCAAGAACTGGGCGTGCTGGGTCGGGGCGCGAGCGACCGGAGGCGAGTGGCTCCTGTTCCTGGACGCGGACGTTCGACTTGCCCCGGCGACGGTCCGGACCACCGTCGAGTGGGCGGAGCGGGAGGGTGCCGTGTTGGCGTCGATCGCCCCACGGATCGAGATGCTCGGATTCTGGGAGCGGACGGTGCTCCCGTTCTATGTGCAGATGGTGCTCACCACGTACCGCGCCCCGTCCACGAACCGCGACGGTTCGAAGCGCGCGATGGCGAACGGGCAGTACTGGCTCGTAGGTCGTGCCGACTACACTGCGCTCGGAGGGCACGAGGCGGTCCGCGGGCTGATTCTCGAGGACATCGCGATCGCGCGCCGGTTCCGGGCCGCGGGGAAGCGTCTCCGTCTTGCTTGGGCTCCCGACCTCGCCGTGACCCGGATGTACTCCGACCGTCACGAGATGTTCGAGGGCCTCGTGAAGAACATCCACGGCACCCGATTCTCCGCGGGCCGACTCGCCCTTCTCCTGGGGGTCCTGGTCGGGCTGTTCTGGCTCCCGCTCGGACTGTTGCCCCTCGGGTGGGTCGTGGGAAGTTGGCCGCTCGTCGGGCTGGGGGCGCTGCTCGACATCGCCCTATTCGGGAAGCACGTCGCGTTCGCTCGGACAACGGGGGCACCGGCCGTCTACGGCTTCCTGTTTCCGGTCGCGGTCGGCTTCTACGTGGTGGTCGTTCTGACGTCGCTCGTTCGTGGGTTGCGGGGACGCACCGTCACCTGGAAGGGTCGGTCGTACCCGCTGCGACCTTGACGTCGCGCCCGAACCGCTATCTGCGCAACGGTGCTCGAGCCCGGCGATGGCGTCGGCGAGCGATTCGACGTACGGTCTGTTCATCGGTGGACGCGAGATTCCCTCGGCCCGCGGCGAGCGCCGACCGGT
>JBAQAF010000024.1:0-29125 GCA_049285595.1 Thermoplasmata archaeon | reverse complement strand
GGGGGATCCGGTGCTGGAAGCGACGCTCGGGGCCGTGGCGGTCGTGGCGTTCGCGGCCGGCGCTCTCCGAGGAGCGTATTCCCGCGTCCCCCCGACCGGCCCCGCGGGGACGAACGACGCCGGCGGTGAGGGAGCGTTCGAGCTGACCCGGGAGCTCGACCGACGACACCGGCAGGACCGGACCGATGCGGGCCGGCGGGTCGACGATCTCGAGCAGCGGCGGGAGGAGGAGTATGCCCGGTAGCCGCCCCCGATCGCGCGAGGGGTCTTGGAAGGTGGTGCTCCTGATCCGCGGGGAGCTGCGGCTGACCGCCGGAAAGGCGGCGGTGCAGGCGGCGCACGCCGCCGTGATGCTGTTTCAGCGGGCCAAGTCCCGCGACGCGTCGGGCCTCGACGCCTGGCTCGCCCAGGGTCAGATGAAGGTCGCGCTCGAGGTCGAGACCCTCTCCGAGCTCGATACGATCGAGCGGAAGGCCCGCGCTGCAGGGATCGCGACCGTCTGGGTCGAGGACGCCGGATACACCGAGGTCGCGCCGGGGACCCGAACCTGCCTCGGCCTCGGTCCGGCGCCGTCCACCCTCCTCGACCCGATCACGGGCGCCCTGCCGCTGCTCTGAACGGCGCCCGAGTCCGTCGGGGATCCGATAGGAAAAAGGCAGAAAGGAAAGGGTTCGTCCCGGGCAAGGGGGGCGGGAGCCCCCCTCGCGGTCTCAGCTCTTCGTCTGGTCCTCCGACTCGAACTCCGAGTCGGTCGAATCCGAGGAGCCCTTCGCGGGATCTTTGCCGGCCTTCTCGTCCGCGCTCCACCCCTTCGGGGGCGGCGACGACGGCGGGCCGCGGGAGGCGGCCCATCCGGCGAGCGCGAAGCCGATGACGGCCAGCACAGCGAGCGCGACGATCAGCTCCTTGGCGAGCGAGGAGAGATACGACGAGCTGGGGCTCGCGGCCTTCACGGTCGAACTGAACGTCGCGGCGTGCCCGGTCGCGGCGCCGCTCACCGTGAGCGACCCCCCGACCTGGTCCGCGGTGTAGCCGGCCGGTCCGACGATCCCGAACGACCATGTGCCGTCCGGGGCCGCGAACGACACCGTCGTGGTGGTGTTCGACGCGCTGACCCCGCCGAAGTAGACGGTCCACATCGCGCCGACCGGGAGGCCGGTCTCGGTGAACGTCACCGCGTACGTGGTCAAGAACGGCACGAGGGTCTCGGTGGTTCCCGCGACGATCACTTCGGAGGAGCTCGGCGACGCCACGAACCCCTTCGGGGAGCCGTACGCCGCTTGGATCGTGCCGGCGTTCTCCTCAAAGGAGATCGTGGCGGCGTCCGAGCTGAGCGTGAACTTCCCCGAACTGGCCGTGGTGAGCGTGACCGACCAGGTCTTTCCCGCCGTGAGGCCGCTCGCCGTGAAGTTCACCCAGTAGACGGGCAGCGTGGTCGACGTGTACGTCACGTTGACCTGCTGCGCCACGCTGGCGACGGTGAACGAGGCTCCCGAAGAGTTCGAGAAGCCGGGGACCACCGACGGCGCGTAGTCGTACGCGGCATTCGGCAACACCACCGAGATGTTCGGGTCGTTCGTACTGACCGTCCCGACCCCCGTGAGGATGATCGACCAGGTCAGGTTCGAGACGAGTCCGGTCTCCTGGAAGGTGACCGCGTACGTCGAGCCCGAGAACGGGGTGAACGCGACGTCCTGCGTCACCGGCCCGGTGATGTCGAGGGTGCCGTTCGCGGGCGTCGCGCCGTAGCCCGCGGTGAACAGCGTCGAGTAGGCGTACGTCCCGTTCCCGATCCCCGCGAAGGCGATCGTCGAGGTGGTCGAGCTTTCGGTCGTGGAGCCGAGCGTGACCGACCAGCTCGTGCCCGCGTGCAGGCCCGATTCCTGGAACGTCACGGTCGACGTGTAGGCGTAGTGGACCTGGAACCAGATCTGGTCCCCGCCGCCCCCGATCATCGGGTTCTGGTTGAGGGTCGAGAGATCGATCCACGGTGCGGCCGAAAGGACTTCGTTCGACTGGCCATTCCAGACGTACATCGCGAGATCGTTCAGGATCTGCTCGATCAGGTTGTAGTCGAGCGTCCGCTGGGTGCCGACGGGGAGGCCCGCGGCGACCGCCATCTGACCGACGGCCACCGAGTACGCGACTCCCTGGCAGGTCGAATTCAGGGCCCCTCCGGTCAGGTTGGCGGTCTGCGCGGTGCTCGACCAGTAGCTCAGGTTCTGGAAGCTGGAGCTGCTGTTCCCGCAGGTCGTGTTGTTCGCCGTCGTCTCCTTCCCGTACTGGAGCTGCTGCGCCACCGCGTCCGCGGCAGTGTAGGTCGCATCGGGACTGGACATCGGGGCGATGTAGTCGGTCGGGTCCGGGTAATCGGGAGCCCAGCCCGATCCCGTCTCGGAGACGAGCGGGTTCTGGTACGCCGAGGTGAAGGCGACGTTCAGGAACTGGTCGAACGTGAGATCGAACGTGTCGCCGCCGAACGGCTGCAGGGCGCCGCCGGTGAGCAACTCAATCTCGGAGATCCAGTCGGCGATCGACTGGTCGCCCGCGGGGTCCCCGTCCAGACCGGCGATCGGGAAGGTGCACGGGTGCCCCGAGCTACAGGCCGCCAGCTGGGGATCGTAGTACGCCGACGTGGCATTGTTGGCCTGCGCCCACCACCACGCCGCGCCGCCCACGACCGACGGGTCGGTGATCGGATCGCCCGAGGGGAAGGAGACGTTGGTCGGGTAGTAGTTGCCCATCCCGTAGGGGATCGGGCCGCCCGCGTTGAACGTATACTGTACCCCGTCGACCGTGTTGATCGTGTTCTCGACCGTCGTGTACGGATAGGCGTGGACGTAGAACTCCCGGAGGGCGAGGTTGGTGAAGAAATCGGCTGGAATGTTCGGGACCGGTTCGGAGCCGAAGTTCTGGGCATACTCGGACGAACTCCAGTAGAGGTTGACCGGCGTGAAGAAACTGCTGATGGTCGGGAACGAGAAGTAGTTCAGGTCCCCGGCCGCGTGCAGTTGGAGCAGCGTGGTGGTGTGTACGCTCTCGATCGCCGCGAGGTCGGCCGCACCCGCGCGGTACTCGCTGATCCCGAACTGATCGTTCGGCTCCCAGTAGACGTTCACGTTCGGCGTGTAGCCATGCACCGCGGGGTCACAGTAGCCGCCGTAGGTAGCGAGGCCCCCTACTCCCGAGCAGCCGGACGGCTGAACATACCCCGGGTTCACCCGGAGGTCGTAGCCGATCCCCTCGACGACCCCCGCGTAGTACGGTCCGGATCCCGCCATGTTCCACTGGACACCGGGCTGGTTGGCCGGGTAGAGGGACGAGAGCTCCTCGAAGGCGTCCCAGGAGGTCATGTTCGCTGTGGTGTTCGTCAGGTTGGTGAGATAGTCCGTCCACGCGGTGGAGGTCGTCGACTGGGCGACCCCGAGCTGGGGGACCGCGCACGGGCCGTCGCCGGCCACCGCCTTCGAACCGGCCCAGCCCGGGATTCCGGCGCCCTGGGCCGTGAACCATCCGCACGGCACGATGCTCGCTCCAAGGTTGTCGGCGACGAGTTGAAGGAAGTAGGGCCAATCTTGGCCGCCCCCGCTCGCATTGAACGTGATACAGCCGTGAGCGTTCGTGAGGGCGGCGGCCGGACAGTAGGCGGAGTCGTTGATGTACATCGACCCAAGAATGTCAGCCGGGGTGTTGTTGTACGGCACGTGGAGAGAGCTCCACGAGGCGTTCCCGTAGGGGAGGAGCGACTGCGCGATGATCCACCCGTTCTCCTTTCCCACATACGGAAGGTCGGCAAAGCCCATCGTCCGGGCCAGGGAGAACATCACGTCGGAAGGGTAGACGGACCAGGACCTCGTCGTCGCCGGGTCGTAGAAGTGGGCGGCCGGGTCGATCACGAACGTCCAGTAGGTCGGGGCCCCCGTCGCGTTGTTCTGGATGAGGCTCTGACCGTAATCGGCCGTGCACTGAGCCGTCCCCGGGACGCACGTCGCGACGGTCGGGACGAACGTCGAGGTCGAGTTGCCGTTGTAATTGATCAACGTCTCGTAGACGTTCAGGATCGGCTCGTAGCTCACGGTATCGTAGGCGACGGCCGGATCGAGAGTGTTCGCTCCCGCCGCGGCGACCTCATAGATGTTCATCGTCCCCTGGGTGTGCCCCGAGGCCGCCGGCGCGAGCGCCGACGACGTCACGGCGGCGGACGGGGAGGATGGTAAGTTCGCGGTCGGCGAATTATCTGTTGCGGCCGCATGGACGCTGAGCGCCCCCGGCACGACGCTCAAGGCCATGGAGAGTACCATCACGATCGCGACGCCGACGGCAATGAGCTCCTTCCCACTGTAGACTTTCATGTATCCCGTGTTCTCCGGACGCGCTCGTCCAGGGTACAAATAGCCTGTTGACCGACCAAAAACCTTTCCCTCGAGCGACCGGCGTTGTCCGAGGGGTCCGGCGGGGCGCTTTGAGCCCTTCCCGGGTCGGATTTCCGGTCGCTCCGCGGCTCGTACGGTCGGGCTGCATCGTCGATCCGTTCCTTCGAGGAAGTTCCGAGGTGCCAGAGGTTATCCGCCAGCCGGCTGTTCCAGTAGCTCGCCCCTGGCCCGCGGCCGGCGGGCACCGGGGAGCACGTTTGGTGGCGCGGAAACGGTGCCGGTGCCCTCGTCGCTGGGTATCTATATTGGGGGCCGCTCGTGGGGGGCCGGGGAACCGCCCCGGGGGGACGCCGTGATGCAGGGAGAGCCACCGGTGGTGATCGCGGCCCGCAACGTACGCAAATACTTTCCGATACGGGGCGGCCTGCTCTCGAGTCACATCGGGGATGTGCGAGCCGTCGACGGGGTGAGCTTCGACGTCCACGAGGGGGAGACGGTCGGGCTCGTCGGCGAATCCGGGTGCGGAAAGACGACCGTCGGGCGATTGCTGCTGCGCCTGATCGACGCCTCGTCCGGCCACACATTCTACCGGCCCCCCGCCGAATCGATGGATCGCATGAACGCGCTCTACGCGAGCTTGGAGCCGTACGCGGGCGTCGCCGAGAACGGCGGGACGTACCCTCCCGAGGCCAAAGCGGCGTTGAACGCCCTCGACGAGATCGCCCAACAGTACTCCCTGTACCGAAAGCGGCCGCACGCGATGCGCGCGCTGCGGGGGAAACTTCAGATCGTCTTCCAGGATCCGTTCAGTTCGTTGAGCCCGCGGATGCTCGTCCGGGACATCATCGCGGAGCCGCTCGAGATCCATGGGGCGGGGACTCGTACGGAGCGTCGCGCCCGCGTGAGCGAGCTGCTCCGGGACGTCGGATTGAACCCCGAGCACGAGTGGAGGTTCCCCCACGAGTTCTCCGGTGGCCAGCGCCAGCGGATCGGCATCGCCCGCGCGCTGGCGCTTCGGCCGGAGTTCATCGTCCTCGACGAACCGACGAGCGCGCTCGACGTCTCGGTCCAGGCCCAGATCCTGAACATCTTGCGTCGACTACAGGCCGAACAGAAGCTCTCCTACCTGTTCATCTCCCACCACCTGTCCGTCGTCCGTGCCATGAGCCAGCGAGTCGTCGTGATGTACCTCGGCAAGGTCGTGGAGCGGGCGGGTACCGACCAGCTGTTCTCCCGCCCGCTGCACCCGTATACCCAGGCGCTCCTGTCGGCGATCCCGATCCCCGACCCCGACCTCAAGCGCGAGCGGATCGTTCTTCAGGGCGACGTTCCGAGCCCCGCGGCGCCTCCGCCCGGCTGCCGGTTCCATACCCGATGTCCGGCCGTGATGCCGGTCTGTTCGAAGATCGAACCGCCGCTTCTCGAGTCGCGCCCCGGACACTTCGTCGCCTGCCACCTCTACCCGTCGGGGCGCCCGGAATCGGCGGCGCTCAGCGGAGTCCCGGGGAACGAGCCGCTTCCCTTGGAGGACCGCCCGCTCGCCTCCTAGATCGGAGGGTCCGGAACGATGGGGTCCTCCCCGAACACCATCCCCCGCACGGGGTGGAGCGCGGAACCCGGGATGCTGCACCCGGACGAGGAGGCGGCGCTCGAAGAACGCCTCGAGCGCGTTCGGCAGGAGAAGGCCGATGCCCTCAAGGATCCGGGACCGAATTGGACCGAATGGTTCTGCTACACGGCGGCCAAGTGGTACCTCGCGCTCGCGGTCTACCTCGTCCTTCTGGTCTGGGAGGTCGGCTATCTGCTCCCCACGGAGGGCCCGCCGTCGTACCTCGTTCTCCCGATCATCGCCCTGACCCTCTACGGCGAGTTCCTCTTCTGGCGCTACCTCTGGTACCGCCCGACCGATCACGAGGTCGAGCGGGAGCGCTCCCGCTCGACCCACGACGGGCGGTTCCACCCGACCTGGTTACGACCGGTGCAGTTCGGACGCTGGACCCCCGAGGCCGCCATGATCCGGGCGGGAGGGTCGGTCGTCTCGTCCGGAACCGGTCCCGATCCGAAGGAGTTCCTGTAGGACCTCCGGCGGCCGGGGCCTAAATACCGGCCCGCGTTCGAGCGCGCGTGGCGGCCGGGCCCCCCCGACGCATCGCCCCGTCGCTCCTCAGCGCCGATTTCGCGGCGCTCGGCGACGCCGTGCGGGCCGCCGAGGCCGGCGGAGCCGATGCGCTCCACCTCGATGTGATGGACGGGCACTTCGTCCCGAACATCTCCTTCGGTCCGGCACTGGTCGCCGCCGTTCGCGCCCGCACTCGGTTACCGCTCGACATTCACCTGATGATCGAGGCACCGGGGAAGTACCTCGAGGCGTTCCGCCGGGCGGGCGGGGACACCCTCGTCTTCCACGTCGAGGCGAACGACGACCCGGCGACGATCGTGAAGGCGATCCACGCGCTCGGGGCGAGCGCCGGGGCGGCGATCCGCCCCGAGACCCCGTTCTCCCGCATCGAGGCGCTCCTCCCCGATCTCGACCAGGTGCTGGTGATGAGCGTCCATCCCGGCTTCTCCGGCCAGAGGTTCCTACCGGAGGTCCTCCCCAAGGTGGAGGCAGCCCGAGCGGCGATCGATGCGAGCGGCCGGAGCACCGACGTCTCGATCGACGGCGGCATCACGGTCGAGACCGCCCGCCTCGCGTCCCGGGCCGGGGCGACGTTCTTCGTCTGCGGCAACTCGGCGTTCACGGGCGGGTCGGTCGTCGACAACCTCCAGCGGTTGCGCGCGGCGATCGAGGAGGGGGCACGCGATGCGGTACGCTGAGCTCGCCGCCGCATACGAGCGGCTCGAGGCGACGACGAAGCGCCTCGCGATGCGCGGCATCCTCACCGAACTATACAAACCCCTCTCCCCGGCCGACTTGGGGACGGTCCTCTACCTCTCCCAAGGGATGCTTCGGCCCGAGTACGAGGGGGTCGAGCTCGGGGTGGCCGACTCCCTCGCCCGGCGCGCGGTCGCCCTCGCCTCGGGATCGGAGGAGGCGGCCGTCGGGAAGCGGACGGAGAGCTCGGGCGACCTCGGCACCACCGTCCAGGCGCTGTTCGAGGCGCCGCCACGCGTTCCCACCGGCGAGCCGCTGACCGTCGCCGAAGTCTACGCCGAGCTTGAGCGGATCGCCCAGGCGAAGGGGGAGGGGTCCCAGGAGACGAAGGTCCAGATCCTGGTCGGGCTGCTCGGCCGGGCCTCCCCGCTGGAGGCGCGCTACCTCGTGCGGTTCGTCCTCGGCACCCTGCGGATCGGAGTGCGCGAGATGACGATCCTCGACGCGCTCGCGCACGCCTTCGCCGGCGGGACCAAGGAGGAGCGCAGCCGCATCGAGGCAGCGTTCAACCTATCGAGCGACCTCGGCCTGGTCGCTACGACCCTCGCCGCCGACGGCCTCGACGGGCTCGCTCGGATCGGGCTCGAGGTCGGCCGACCGATCCGGCCGATGCTCGCGGAACGGGAGCCGACCCTCGAGAAACTGCTCGAACGGCTCGGTGGACGCGCCGCGGTCGAGTACAAGTACGACGGACTCCGGGTCCAGGCGCACGTCGCCGCGGACGGCACGGTGCGCCTCTTCTCCCGTCGCCTCGAGGAGATCGGCGCCCAGTTTCCCGAGCTCGTGGCGGAGCTCCCGAAGGCGATCCGCCACCGCCCCGCGATCGTCGAGGGGGAGTGCGTTCCGATCGACCCCGACACCGACGAGATCCAGCCGTTCCAGGAAGTGTCGCGGCGGCGGGGCCGCAAGTACGACCTCGACCGGCTGCGGCAGGAGGTGCCGGTCTGTTTGTTCCTGTTCGATGTCCTGCTCGCGGGGGGGACGCCGGTGCTCTCCCTCGACTTCGGGGAACGCCGCA
This sequence comes from Thermoplasmata archaeon, assembly GCA_049285595.1. Classification (GTDB taxonomy): domain Archaea; phylum Thermoplasmatota; class Thermoplasmata; order Lutacidiplasmatales; family UBA184; genus Lutacidiplasma. The sequence continues at coordinate 20,859 of JBAQAF010000024.1, read as the reverse complement.
CTCGCCTCGAAGCGCTGGTGCGCCCGACCGACCGGATCCGCCTCGCCACCCAGCGGGTCGTCACCTCCCCGGAGCAGGCGACCGCGTTCCTCGACGAGGCGATCGCCGCGGGGGCGGAGGGTCTCGTGGCGAAGTCGCTCAAGGACGGCAGCGGCTACCGCGCGGGGGCACGCGGCTTCTGGTGGATCAAGTACAAGCGGGACTACACGGTGGGGCTCGTTGATTCGATCGACGGGGTCGTCGTCGGGGGGTTCCACGGTCGAGGGCGTCGCGCCGGAAAGTTCGGTGCCTTCCTGCTCGCCGTGTACGACGCAGAGAAGGACCGCTTCGAGTCGTTCACGAAGGTCGGGAGCGGCTTTGACGACGCCCGGCTGGCCGAGATGCCGGGGCGCCTCGCCCGGTTCGCGTCGGAAGAGCCACCGAAGAACGTCGACTCCGGCATCGAGCCCGACCGCTGGTTCCGCCCCGGGATCGTCCTCGAGGTACGGGGAGCGGAGCTCACGCTCAGTCCGGTCCACCGCGCGGCGATCGGGACGGTGCGCCCCGGGGCCGGGCTCGCCCTCCGGTTCCCCCGGTTCACGGGCCAGTTCCGCGACGATAAGGGGCCGACGGACGCTACCACCAGCGCGGAGCTCCTGCGGATGTATCGATTGCAGGTCCGGCAGGCGACCGCCGAGTCGCCCGAGGCGTCCGTCGCCTGACGGGCCGGCCGGGCGGCCCAGCTCCGGTACGGCGACCGCCTCTCCGCCCAAAGACATATGAAGGGCCGGCCCCGTCGCAACCGCCGGGAACGCGCCATGCTCGTCGAGATGACCGAACTGTTGGGACGCCAGATCTACACGCCGGACGGACGACTCTTGGGCGAGGTCGACAACCTCGTCGTCGACGTCGAGAGCGCGAAGATCGACGGTCTCTATGTCAACGAGACCAGCCCGATGTTAGTAGACGATTCGCGCCCGACCAACGTGCCGTACCGCTGGGTGGCGGCCGTGAACGACGTCGTGCTGCTGAAGTACTTCCCGAAGCGCGTTTCGATGAAGCGGCCGACGGGCCGGCCCGTCAAGGAAGAGGAAGCCGCGGTACCCGCCCGCTGAGCGGCGCGGGGATAGCCAAGCCCGGAAACGGCGCAGGACTTAAACGACGGATTCCGCTCGAAGAGATCCTGCCGCACAGGCGTTCGCCGGTTCAAATCCGGCTCCCCGCATCCCTCTCCGAAGCGCGCAGGGGAACCGTCTTCCGCCCAGTACCCCCTCTCCCCCCCGTGCGTCGTTCCGAGCTCGTTCGAGCCCTTGAGCGCGTCCCTGCGTTCGATCGTCCGGACGCCGCGCTCGAGCAGGTGATCACCCCGTCCGAGGCGGCGGCGACCCTGCTCGAAGCCGCGGACCGCTTCGACGGACTCTCGGGCCGCTCCGTGCTCGATCTTGGCTGCGGCACGGGGCGACTCGCGATCGGCGCCGCGCTCCTCGGCGCCGGCCCGGTCCGGGGGATCGACCTGGATCCGGGGGCGGTCGAGCGGGCCCGCGTCGCCGCGACGAACGCCGGGGTCGCGGTCGAATTCGACGCCACGGACATCGAGAGCGTGAACGGCCGGGTCGAGATCGTCCTCATGAACCCCCCGTTCGGAGCACAGTCGAAGCACGCCGACCGTCCGTTCTGGGAGCGCGCCTTCGCCCTCGCGGAGCGCTCGGTCTACGCCTTCGCCCTCGAGGACTCCCGAACCTTTATAGCGCGACGCGCGGTCGAGCGCGGCGCACAGGTGCTCGACGTCGGACCGGTTCCCTGGGCGCTGCCGCGGACGTTCCCTCATCACGTCCGGCGCCGGGTCCCGCTCGCCGTCGACCTCTGGGCTCTTCGAACGGAACCAGATCCATGACCGACACCGAACTGCCGCCGCTCGTTCTTCCTGGAGACTACCTGGGCGCGGCGGAGGAGTACCTTCCCGGACGCGGCACCTACGAGGACCGCGGCCGGATCTACGCCTCGGTCCTGGGCAAGCCGTCGATCGACCCGAGCGACCGGACCGTCCGCGTCGCGGCGCGCAACGCCGTCCCCGACCTCGCCGAGGGGGATGTCGTCTACGCCCGCGTCGACGAGCTCAAGACCGCGATGGCGATCTGCACGGTGCTCACGACGACCACGAGCCGTCGCGCGGTGCCGGGGAAGCCGGAAGGGACCGTTCACATTTCGAAGGCGAAGGACGGGTACACGGAGACCCTGTCGGGCGAGTTCGCCGTCGGCGACATCGTGCTCGCGAAGGTCCTCCAAGCGCATCCCTCCATCAAATTGACCACGGCGCCCGCCACCCTGGGGGTCGTCTCCGCCCGCTGCCAGGTCTGCCACGCGGTCCTGCGGCTCGGCGACGCGGAGCTGACCTGCCCGCGGTGCGGCAACCGGGAGCGCCGGAAGCTCGCGAAAGGTCCGCGCCCCTCCGGCTCGGACGCGCATGATCGCGACGCCCACTGAGGAAGAGCGCCGCCTCGCGCGGCTCGTCCGGGCACACGACCGCTGGCGGGGCCGCGAGGTATTCAACCTTCTCGCGAGCGAGAACGCGGTCTCCCCCCTCGCCCGCCGGTACCTGGGGAGCGACCTCGCCGGACGCTATACCCTGCCGATGACGGTCCCGTTCGAGGGCGAGACCCTCGACAACAGTTACGCCGGGACCCGGTACACGGACCAGATCGAGCAGCTGGCGAACGACGCCGCGGCCCGCCTGTTCCACGCTCGGCACGCGACGACCCGTCCCCTGTCGGGCCACATCGCAGCGCTCTCCGTCCTAGCGACGCTCGTGCCGGCGCACGGAAAGATCCTCGCGATCCCCCCCGAGGCCGGGGGATACGACGGCTACGCGCCCGGCTTTCTGCCGGCGCTTCTCGGGCATACCGTGCGGCCGTTGCCGGCCGACGGCCCGGGCCACCGCGTGGAGGCCGACGTCGCCGTTGCCACGATCCGCCAGGAACGGCCGAATGCCGTGGTCCTGGGCCAGAGCTTCTTCCTGTTCCCGTACCCGCTGCGGCCGATCGTCGAGGCGGCCCACGCCGTCGGCGCGATCGTCCTGTACGACGCCTCGCACGTCCTCGGCCTCGTCGCGGGCGGCGAGTTCCAGGACCCGCTGGGCGACGGCATCGACGTCGTCTTCGGGAGCACGCACAAGTCGTTCCCCGGCCCGCAGGGGGGCCTGATCGTCACCGATCGCACCGACCTGTTCGAGCAGATGGACCCGGCGCTGGTCTGGAGGACGTTCGACAACGCCCACTGGAACCGGATCGCCGGACTCGCGCAAACGCTGCTCGAGCTCGAACGGTGCGGGGCCGAGTACGCGCACACCGTCGTCGCCAACAGCCGGGCGCTCGGCCGCGCGCTCACCGACGAGGGGTTCCCGCTCCTCGCGGAGTCGCAGGGGTTCACTGCGTCGCACCAGCTCCACCTCGACCGGCCCCGGCTGAAGGAGCGGCACGGGGTCGGTGGGGGCGCCCTCGCCCGGCGGCTCGAACGGCAGCGGCTCCTGATCGACCTCGTCGGCCGTATCGGAACGGCGGAGGCGACCCGCCTCGGCCTGGCTCCGAGCGATATGCCACGGCTCGCCGCGCTGCTCGCCCGGGCCGGTCTGCGCTCCGAACGGGTCGGAGCAGAGGTCCTGGCCTGGCGGAAGACGTTCGGCGCGCTCCGATTCGCGTGAGCGGCGCGATCCCCCGCCCGATCGCGCTCACCGGCACGCCGGGCACCGGCAAGAGCACCGTCGGTCGCTTACTGCGCGGGCCCCTCGGAGTCATCGAAGTCTCCGATCTTGCACGTCGGCACGGGGCGGCGCAGGGTACTGGGCGGGACCTCGAGATCGACCTCGCCCGGCTCCGCCGCGCGCTCCGGCCGGCCTCGGCGCTCCGCGAGATCGACGTGATCGTCGGCCACCTGGCCCACCTCTTGCCGGTCCGGGAGTCGATCGTCCTACGGTGCCACCCGGTCGAACTGCTCCGCCGACTCCGGCGCAGCCGGCGGGGATCGGCCGGGGAACGCCATGCGAATTTCGTCTGCGAAGCGACCGACGTGATCGTGGGAGAAGCGCTCGAAGGGCGACGCCCCGTCTTCGAGGTCGACACGACCGCTCGGACCCCCGACGCCGTGGCGCGCGCGGTGCAGCGGCGCGTCGCGAGCGGGGGCCCGACGCGCGTCGGCACCGTCGATTGGCTCGCGGACCCCGCGGTGACCACGCACCTTTTGGACCGGGACCCGTAGCGCCGTCCGATGGTCCTCGAGGGGTACCGCGAGCGCGTGCGACCGTACATCGACTCGCTCGCGCGTCCGTTCCTCGGCTGGTCACCGGACCAGCTGAGCTGGCTCGCCCTGACGCTCGCGCTCGCGGCCACCCTGTTGTGCGTAGCGGTCCGCTGGACCACGCCTCTCCTGTTCCTGCCCGTCAGCGTCCTGATCATCGGGGCGGGCATCTTCGACGTCATCGACGGAGCGGTCGCGCGACGCACGGGGCGCGCCTCGCCGCGGGGGGACCTGCTCGACCACGTGCTCGACCGGTACGCCGATGTCGTCCTGGTGATCGGCTTCGTCCTCTCGGGGTTCACGATCCCCTGGCTCGCGCTGCTCGCTCTCGTGAGCCTCCTGCTGACGAGCTACATGGGTACGCAGGCCCAGGCGGTCGGTCAGGGCCGGCTCTACGCCGGGCTCTTGTCGCGCGCGGACCGGCTGGTCGTCCTCGCCATCGCAGCGTTCCTCGAGTTCGACTGGTCGCTCCCGTGGCCGTGGGCCCCCTCCGAACCGTGGGCCCACTTCCACGTCGCCATGGTCACGTTCACGGTGATCGACGTCGCGTTCCTCTACTTCGTCATCGCCGGCCAGTGGACGGCGGTCTCCCGGGCGCTGCGGACGTACCGGGCGCTGAGTCCACCGAGCTAGCGTCCGCGGCGCGTTCGCGGGTCGTACCTCCGCGGATGCGGTAGTACTGGAGAGGGTGCTTCAGGGTCTCCTTGAAGCAGAGATCGTCGCGTCGCCGGTCGATCGGTTCCTTCGCCTCGGGGTCGCCTTCGCGGGCGCAGAGGCCGTGACTGCGCAGCGTGTCGCACTCCGGCGGTTCGTATCCGTCGCCCCCCGCATGGGAGGTGATGTGCTCCACCTGGTAGCGGGTGATCGATTCGTCAAAGTCCGGCGCGCCCCGGTAGGCGTCCACGATCGTCTCGAAATCTGCCCCGACCTTGTGCAGGAACGCGGCGAGGCAGAACCGCCCGGCGTGGGAGAGATTGTCGCCGCGCTCGAGCGTCCGTTGCATTTTGCGGATGCACGGAGGGAACCGGTCGCGGCGCAAGCTCGCTGCGGTCGGGCCGGCGCGGGCGACCGGCGCCGGCATCCGCTCGGTGAGCGTGGCGAGGAGCTCCGCTTCGCGCTCACGCACCAACGCGACGACCTCGGGCGTCAGGGGGAACGCTTCCGCGAGCGAACGGCGTACGGCTTCTTGGATGAGGCGGGCGGCGCGTACCGGTTCGACCGTCACTCGCCCGGCGTGCACGGCCTGTCGGGCGAGCCGGAAGTCGGCTTCGCGGATGCCGACGGTGAGGCGCAGGTACTCGGTGAGGCCGAACGAGAGGGACCGGCCGTCCCGTTCCACGGGGTACCCGAGGCGATGGGCGACCTCCTCGAGCTCGTCCGCCGGCGAGGTGACGAGACGACCGTAGCTGCGCTTCGCTTCCGCGACGGCCCACCGCCGGAGGACGGCGGGGGACGGTGCCGCGGCGAGGACGATCCGGGCGAACAGGAACGAGAGATACCGGACCTCCCCGGTCGCTCCTGAGAGCTCGGCGACGGTCCGCTCCCCGCGGGGGTCGTCGGCGGCCGCCAGGATGCGCGCCCGGCCGATCGCGCGGGGTCGATCGTACGCGGCGTCCCGCAGCAGCGAGCCGACCGAGACCGACTCGGGGCCGAGGATCGCGTCGGCCCCCGGGAGGAACGGGTATTCCGCGTAGAGCGACGCGGCGTCTAGAGGAGTCGAGGAACCACGAACTGCCATACCAGGAGCACCAGGACGATGACGGAGGAGACGGCCACCGCTCGGGTGCCGACCGCGTCGAGCTGCGCGGCGTCCCAGCCCCGGCGGAATCGGGCGGCGATCGACGCGACGAAATCACGGAACAGGAGGCCACCGTCCAGCGGGACCAGGGGGAGGGCGTTCGAGAGTCCCAGCAGCAGGTTCATCCAGGCGATCCAGTAGAGCAGGTTCGCGACGATCCAGAAGTTCCCCGTCCCGAGCCCCGCGAGGGGGCCCACGAGGTGGAAGAAGCTGGTCGTTGTCCCGGCGACCGGTTCGAGCCCGGCGAACGGAAGGATGAGGAAGTAGACGGCGCCGTCGAGCGGGCCGAGAGAGCTCGAGAGGGGGGAGACGAGGGTCTGCTTGATCTGCGTCGGGGTGAGGGCGTCGACGGCGACTCCGAGGAATCCCCGCCCCGCGACCGTCGGGCTGGTCGCGAGCGTGATCGACTGGTTCTCGGTCGATCCGTTCGTTGAACGCCAGACGACGACGACGACCTCGCCCGGCGTAGTGTGCTCGAGGGACGTCTCGAACAGTGCCCCGGAGGTGGTCGCCACCCCGTTGATCGACTCGATGATGTCGCCGGGGGCGAGCGAGGCGTTCGCCGCCGGCGTGTTCGGCTGTACGTAGGCGATCCCGACGCCGTTTGCCGTCGGCTGCACGGTCGAGGCGACGGTCGCCGCCAGGACGACGAAGAAGACGAGCGCGAGGGCGAAATTGGCGAGAACCCCCGCGGCCGCGACCCGGTCGCGGCGGCGGCGACTCGCCGCGATCATCTCGGTATCGTCCTGCTCGACGAAGGCGCCGACGGGGATCACGCACCAGAGGATCCCGAGGCTCTTCACCCCGATCTTCTGGGAGCGAGCGACGACCCCGTGGCTCAGCTCGTGGAGGACGACCCCGATGACGAGGGCGACGATCCCGTACCCGAGAGGGATCACGGGGTTGAGGCCGGGAAGCCCCAGGGCCTCCGTGGGACTCGGCGCCGGTCCGGAACTCAACGTCGAGGCGATCGCCCCAAAGACGAGCAGCACAAAGATCAGCACCATCGCCGCGGCGGCGAGAAGGATCCCGACGTCGCTCGCGGCGGTCCAGAACCGTACGAACCGGCCCCAACGGTCGAGGGCGGAACGACCCCGCTGGGTCTTGATCATCAGGGCGGGGCCCAACAACGAGAAGGTCCGATCCGCCCCGATGTGCCCCGTCCGCCAGAGCGCGTAGACGGCCACGCCGTAGAGCACCACGACGGCGAGGGCGATCTCGTAACCGATGTACGGGTTCACAGGACTGGCGTTCCGATTCCGGGGCCGGGTTATGAGGTCTTGCGGGAGCCCGAGGGACGCGGCAAGATGAATAGGGGACGTCTGCCGTGGTATCCGAAGGGGATGGGAGGTTCGTGAGACGAGCGCACCGTCCGTGGTTCCTGTCGGTGGTCGTCGTCGCGATCGCGGCCCTCGCGGCGATCCCGAGCCTCTCGATGCTCACCGTCGTGGGGGGAGCCCCGACGGTTCAACGGGTCTCGACGATCGCGTCGGCTGTCTCCCCGACCGCACCGGTACGGGTCGCCCCGGGGCTCGTTCCCGGGGCCGGCACCGTCCGGCTCGGACCGCTGCCTTCCGAAGCCCCGATGGCCGTCGCCGTCGGACTCGAATCGAAGGATCCCCAGGGTCTCGAGGCATGGGATGCCGCGGCCAGTGCCCCCGGGACTCCCGAGTACCGACACCCGCTCACCCCGCCCGAGGCGGCGGCGAGATTCGGGGCCACGCTGTCCTCCGTTCATGCCGCGGAACGGTACTTCGAGACGTACGGCCTTTCGGTGGTCGCGTCCGCGAACGGGCTGCTGGTCTCCGTGACCGGTCCGAGCGCGGCGATGGGCCGGGCGTTCAGTACCACGTTCGATGAGTACCGTCTCCCCAGCGGGCGGACGTTCTTCGGCCATCCGACCCCCGCGGAGCTCCCCCCGATCACCTCCTGGTCGGGAGCCCTCGGGCTCGGCAACGAGACCCCGATCCAACCGACGCTCTCCGGGGACCGGCCCGCCGGGATCGGCCCGACCCCGACGGCCGCGTGCGCCTCGGGGAGCGGGCTCCTCCCGTGCTCGATCGAGAGCGCCTACGCGATCACCCCCCTCCTGACCGCCGGAACCAACGGGAGCGGCGAACGGATCGCCGTGGTCGACGCGTATTCTGGGTCCGAGACCCAGTCCGACCTGGCGAGCGACCTCGCCGATTTCGCCACCGTGGCGGGCCTCCCGGTCGGGACGATCCAGTACCTCTATCCCGTTCCTTCCGTCGTCTCCCTGAACACGAGCGGAGTCAACCCCGACTGGGGCCTGGAGGAAGCGCTGGACCTCGAATGGACCCGGGGGATCGCTCCCGGCGCCACCATCGACATGACGTTCTCTCCGAACTCCGGGCCGGGGCTGTACGAGGCGATCGACTGGCTGGTGGCCCGGGGTGCCGCCGACACGATCTCGCTCAGCTGGGGCGAGCCGGACGTCGGCGTCTACAACGCGTTCTCCGGTCCGTGCACCGCCGGCTGCAACGCCTCGACCGACGGATCGTACGCCCTCCTGGGGCCGGTCCTCGAGCTCGCCGCCGCCGAAGGGATCAGCGTCTTCGCGGCGAGCGGCGACTGTGGTTCGGCCGACGGCACCTCGGGCGTGGCGACCAATTTTCCCGCGTCCGACCCGTACGTCACCGGGGTCGGCGGCACCACGCTCGCGGTTGTAGGCGGCGTGTGGTCGTCGGAGTCCGCGTGGTCGGGGAATGCGAGCGGACGGACCGCGCCGGGCTGCACGAACCAAGGTGGATCGGGGGGAGGGTACGCGCCGACCCCCCGGCCGTGGTGGCAACTCGGGCTCCCGGTGGGACGGACCGTACGGGGCGTCCCCGACGTGGCGATGGACGCCAATACCAGCGTGGTCGTGGAGTACCACGGCGGATCGGCCCTGGTACGGGGAACGAGCGTCGGGACGCCGATCTGGGCGGCGATCGGCGCCATCGCCGATCAGAGCGCCGGCACCGACCTCGGACTCCTCAACCCGAGCCTCTATCAGACCGGCGCCGGGAGCCGGTACGCGACCGACTTCCACGATATCGTCTCGGGGTCGAACGGCTATCACGCGAGGGTCGGGTGGGATCCGGTCACCGGGCTCGGGACCCCGATCGTCTCCCAACTCGTCGGGGACCTCGCCCGAGGGGGCGGTTTGGCCGGCGACGGACTCGCCACCTTCCTCTCCGCGTCGGTCGAGACGGGCACCGCCCCTCTGAGCGTTACGTTTTCGCTCTCGGTCTCCGGCGGATCGGGGTCGTACCCGCTCGAAGGCGTCTCCTTCGGCGACTCCAACTCGTCGCTCACCCGGACCGGTACGGTTCGCTACACGTTCGAGACCCCCGGGGTCTACCTCGCGCAGTCGTTCGTCGCCGACTCCGGCGGCAACAGTTCCGTCTCCCCACCCCTTACGATCGTCGTCGGCGGGGGCGCTCTGCTTACGGTGACGCTCGGGGTCTCCCCGAGCGCTCCAGCGACCGGGGCGACGGTCGCGTTCACGGCGCGGGTCACGGGAGGGACCGCCCCGTACACGTACGACTTCTGGTACGGGGACGGCGTCTCGGTCGACGGACTCGCGACCAACTCGTCGACCTACGCTTACCCCAACGCGGGTCTCTTTTGCGCGGTGGTCGGGGTCACGGACAGCGCCGACCCCGTGAACGGAGGGTCCAGCCGGGTCTCCGAGATCTCGGTCGGGGGAGACTCCGGCCCCGCCTGCGGCAACGACAGCCGGCCGCTGACCGTCACGCCGCTGTCGCCGCCGGGGGTACGCGATGCGCCCGCCGACTTCCCGGCGCTGTTCAACGTCAGTGGAGGCGCCACCGGGAACGGTTACTCGCCGCCGACGATCTCCTACGTGTCGACCGACCCGTACATCGCTGCGTGCGCCTGCCTGATCCTGCGAGCGTCCGGCAACTACACGGTCGCGGAGACCGCCGTTGACGCGCTCGGGGCGCACGCGAACAACAGCACCGCCGTGACCGTCGCCCCGGCGCTGCGCGGAACGTTCACGGCATCGACGCTCGCCGGGCCGGTCCCGCTGCTCGTCCAGTTCACCGCCGCCTCGACCGGGGGATACCGGGCGAACCCGGCCGACACCGTCTGGCAGTTTGCGTCGCTCGGTACGGCCACCGGAACGAACGTGGAGTGGACGTTCACGACCACCGGGGAGTACCTCGTCACCGCGCGGGAGGGGGACTCCGGTAACGGCAACACGAGCGAGGCGTTCTTGATCGATGCCGAACCGTCGACCGGCCTGCCCCCGATGGGGGTCACCGGCACCGTGGAGCCCGCGATCGATATCGACTCGGGCACCACGATCCACCTCACCGGGGCGGTGCTGAACGCCGCCGAACCGTCGACGCTCTTCTGGACCTTCGAAGGCGGCGCCAGCGCGGCCGGCCCCGCGACGAACGAGACGTTCTTCTGGAACGGGTTCCCCACCAACGACACGCTCTCCATCCACCTGCTTCCCGAGGGACCCGACTTCGCCCTGCTCGGCGCCCCCGTTACCGTTCGGCTCCCATCGTTCCTCGCCGTCGAGGCGAAGGACTTCGAGCCGGCGGCGGACGCCCTTGGCCTATCGTCCTCCGTCACCCCAACGTTCGGCGCTCTCCCTCTCCCCGTCGACGCCCTAGGGGCGGCCGAAGGGCCGGGGGGGGCGACGATCCACTGGCAGTTCGGGGAGGCGGGAACCGGGGGGGGAGCGAGCGCCTCGTTCGCCTTCGCTTCGGCCGGGAACTTCACGGTCGTCGCGAACGCGAGCGACCCGTTCGGGGACCGCTCGGTGCTCTCTACGGTAGTCGAGGTGACCGAGCCGCTCCTCCTGAAAGGCACGTCGTCGCCCCTCGTCGGGACCGCCCCGCTGACGGTCTCCTTCTCGGCGCGCGCGACGGGAGGTGACGGGCAGTACCTCTTCGACTGGGAGTTCGGCAACGGTGCGTCGGCGACGATCCCGAGCCCCTCGGTCACCTTCTCGCAGCCGGGATCCTACACCGTGCGCCTCAACGTGAGCGACGCCCACTTCCAGATCGCCTCGGAGAACTGGACCGTGTCGGTGAACGTCCCCTCGACGTTCGCTCTCGTGATCCTCGGCGGCGGCGCCGCGGTCGGCGTCCTGTTGGCGGTCGTCCTCGGCCGGGGACCGCGCCGTGGCGAGAACGCCGTCAGCCCTTGACCACGCCCAGAGGAACGAGGCGGGCGACCCGACGGGTGAGACCCGCGCCCTCGGCGACGCGGACGACCTCTTCGACGTCCTTGTACGCCCCGGGCGCCTCCTCGGTGACGCCTTCGCGGGAGGCGGAGCGGACCACGATCCCCTTCCCCGCCAGGTCCCGAGTGACGTCGTCGTAGCGGAACGCCCGGACCGCCGCATGCCGGCTCAACCGCCGGCCGGCCCCATGGCACGACGAACCGAACGATCGATCCATGGAGGTGGGCAGACCGCCGAGCACGTAGCTGGCGGTCCCCATGTCGCCCGGAATCAGCACCGGCTGGCCGAACGGTCGGTAGACCGCCGGAACTTCTTGGCGGCCCGCCGGGAACGCGCGGGTCGCCCCCTTGCGGTGGACGAGTACCTCCTTCGTGCCCGCGCCGGTCTCGTGGGTCTCGACCTTCGCGATATTGTGCGCGATGTCGTAGACGACCTCGAGCCCGAGCTCCTCCGCGGTGCGGCCGAACGTCGCCGCGAAAGCGCGCCGGACCCCGTGGGTGATCATCTGGCGGTTCGCCCAGGCGAAGTTCGCCCCGGCGGCCATCGCTCCGAGGTACCGCTGCCCGTCGTCCGAGGCGATCGGCGCGCAGGAGAGCTGCCGATCGACGAGCGTCACTCCCTCCCGGGCGAGGCGTTCGTCCATCCGGTGGATGTAGTCGGTCGCGACCTGATGGCCCAACCCCCGCGAACCGGTGTGCAGCATGACGACCACGTTCCCGGGAGCGAGACCGAGAGCGGCGGCGAACGGTGCGTCGAACACCGAGTCGACCGCCTGGACCTCGAGGAAGTGGTTCCCCGAGCCGAGGGTGCCGAGCTGCCGCGCCCCGCGGTGCTTCGCGGAGTCGGAGACTTCGCTCGGGCGGGCCCCCGCGAGCCGGCCCCGTTCCTCCTGCACCTCGAGATCGGCCGGCCACCCCATCCCCTCGGCGACGGCCCACGCCGCACCGCCGGTGAGGACCGCATCGATCTCCGAGCCCTTCAACGAGCGGGCGCCGCGAGAGCCGACCCCGCTCGGCACCTCCCGGTACAGCCGGTCGATCAGCTCGGCGAGGCGGGGCCGGAGCTCGTCGACCGTGAGGCCGGTGCGAAGGAGCCGGACCCCGCAGTTGATGTCGTAGCCGATCCCCCCGGGGGATACGACCCCGTCGTCCAGGTCGAACGCGGCGACGCCGCCGACCGGGAATCCGTAGCCGAAGTGGATATCCGGCATCGCAAGCGCGTGGCGCTGGATGCCGGGAAGGGTCGCCACGTTCGCGAGCTGCATGAGCGACGGATCGCCCGAGACCCCCTCGAGGAGCGCCCGGTCCGAGAAGAGGATCCCGGGGACCCGCATCCCGGGGACCTCCTCGGGCGGGATCCGGTAGGTGAACTCGTCGATCGGGACGAGCGTCGGCACCTTCGTCACGGCGCCGCGCCAGCCGGGCGGGCTATTATTAGAGCGCCCCTCGGACCGAGTCGACGCGGCTCGTCGGCGGACCGGTCGCCCCCAACCGCCAAGTAGGCGCGCCCCCTCTCGCCGGACGGGCGGGTATGCTGCGGCGCACCTTCCTCTCGCTCGTCAATCTCGGGGTCCTTTTCTCGACCCTCGCGATCTGGCTGCTGCTCCCCACTCTGTCGACCTACGCGCTGTACGTCTGCCTCGCGTGGGTCGTGCTGGCATTCGGCCTGATGTACTCCTCGTGGGGAAACCGGCCGATCGGCCCCGCTCGCCGCACCGGAGGAGCCGGCGGGGCGGCGCTCCCTTCGAGCGCCGGCGGTCCGCTCGATTTCTGCATCTTCTGCGCCGCCACCCTCCCGGCCGGGGCGACTCGATGTCCCGCCTGCGGTCACGCCCTGGCCGGCGCGTAGGCCGGTTCATTCGGGAACTACGTACAGCATCGGGTCCCGGGCGCGGACGTTCGCTCCGGGGGCAACGGCGAGGCCCCGGACGATCCCCTCCGCCGGGCTCGCGATCTCGTTGCGCATCTTCATCGCCTCGAGGACCAGCAACACCTGGCCCCGGGTCACCCGCTCGCCGTCGCGGACCCGCAACTCCACGATCTTTCCCGGCATCGGGGGGAGCACGGGGACTCCCGCAGGGCCGCGGGCGCCGGACGTCGCCCGGCCGGCCCCTTCGGTCGGCGGAGGAGGGACCGGGTGCGGGCTCGACCCGGCCAGCGGCCGCTCGGTCTCCACGGAGACCGTCCATCGCTCCCCATCGACATCGATCGGGGCCGGCGGCGACGGGTACCGGTCGGGCCATCCTTCGATCGTCACTTTCTCGCCCGCGATCTCGAGGTCGATCCGCATCGGGGAGCGGGCGACGATCCGGACCGGGAAGCTCCGGCCCCCGACCGTCACCGTCGCGAGATCGTCGGAGACCTCGGCGATCGCCGACTCACCGTCGCGAACGATCGTGACTCGCATCGATCCACCTCCGTTGGGAGTGAAGCCGCACTCGGCCCTCGTGGGCCCATGCCGTCATGCCGTCGGCCGCCGCGCCCGGCGGGGGGCTCCCCCGCGCCGGCACCGGGGGCGCCGGCGCTCGCAGCGCGGCGATGAGACCGATCGCCGCCGTCGAGAGAACATCGGCGGTCATGCCCCGGTCCGTCGATTCACAGTAGGAGCGGAACACGAGAGGAAACATCGCATAGGAGAGCGCCTCGGCGGTGTCCGCCGCGGGGACGAACGCGCGCACCTCGGCGAGGTTCCGTTCGAACTCGGGCGGCAAAAGGTCCGCCGGCCGTACCGTCACTCGGGGGGATCCGTTCGTCACGCGGGCGAGGAGTTCCGGGTCGATCGGACCCGGCGGGGTCCCGTACAGGCCCCGAACGTAGTCGGTCACCTCCTGTGTGATCTGACGATACCGGGCGCCCGTGAGGACGTTCAGCACCGCCTGGATCCCGACGATCTGGCTCGTCGGCGTCACGAGGGGCGGGTAGCCGAGATCGGCCCGGACCCGGGGCACCTCGGCCAGCACCTCCGTGAGGCGACCCAGCGCCTCCTGCTCCTGGAGCTGGGAGAGGAGGTTCGACAGCATCCCCCCCGGGATCTGGTGCGTCAGGATCCCGGGGTCGGTCTGCAGCGAGCGGAGGTTGAGCAGCGGCCGGTAATGGTCGAGGACGCCCCGGAAGTACTCGGCGAGCTCGGCGAGCGCCCCGAGGTCGAGCTTCGGGTCGAGCCCGGTCCCCCGCATCGCGCCGACGATCGCCTCGGTCGGTGGCTGGCTCGCCCCGCCGGCGAACGGGCTCAGGGCGGTGTCGACGGCGGTCGCGCCGGCCTCGGCGACGGCGAGGCTCGTCATCGTCGACATGCCGCTGGTCGAGTGGGTGTGGACGACCACCGGGAGCCCGACCTCGCGAACGAGGGCATCGACGAGGACCGCCCCGTCCGTCGGGGCGAGGAACCCGCCCATGTCCTTGACGCACAGTTCGTCCGCTCCCATCTCGGCGAGCCGCCGGCCGAGGTCGACGAACGCCGGCAGGGTGTGGACGGGGGAGGTGGTGTAGCAGATCGTCGCCTGCGCGCGGGCCCCCGACTTCTTGACCGCCTCGATCGCGACCGCCATATTGCGGGGATCGTTGAGCGCGTCGAACACCCGGAAGATGTCGATCCCCTGACGGGTCGCCTCGGCGACGAACCGGCGGACGACGTCGTCGGCATAGTGCCGGTACCCGACCAGGTTCTGGCCGCGCAGAAGCATCTGCAGCGGCGTGCGCGGCATCGCCCGCTTGAGGAGCCGCAACCGCTCCCACGGATCCTCGTGCAGGAACCGCAAACAGACGTCGAACGTCGCCCCGCCCCACACCTCGAGCGACCGGTAGCCGATCGCGTCGAGGCGCTCGGCGGCCGGTAGCATGTGCCGCGTGCGCATCCGAGTCGCGATCAGCGACTGGTGGCCGTCGCGCAGCACCGTCTCGGTGATCCCGACCATCGGCGACGCCCTTCCCGCTACAGCGGGATGTTCCCGTGCTTGCGCCCGGGTCGCTCGTCGCGCTTCGTGGCGAGGACCGAGAGGCCCGAGACGAGCCGTTCCCGGGTCGTCGCGGGATCGATGACGTCGTCGATATACCCGCGCTCGGCGGCGAGGTACGGGTTCAGGAACTCGCGACGATACTCTGCCGCGAGACGTTCCCGGACGGCTTCCCGATCGGCGGCCGGGGCGCCGTCGATCTCCCGTCGGAACAGGATCTTCACGGCGCCGTCCGCGCCCATGACCGCGATCTCCGCGGTCGGCCAGGCGAGGTTCAGGTCGCCGCCGAGGTGCTTCGAGCACATCACGTCGTACGCGCCGCCATACGCCTTCCGGAGGATCACCGTCATCATCGGCACGGTCGCCTCGGCGTAGGCGTAGAGGAGCTTCGCGCCGTGACGGATGATCCCCCCGTGCTCCTGCGCCGTACCGGGAAGGAACCCGGGGACGTCCACGAACGTGATCAGCGGGAGATTGAACGCGTCGCAGAACCGGACGAATCGGGCCCCTTTGGTCGAGGCGTTGATGTCGAGCACTCCCGCGAGGACCGCGGGGTTGTTCGCGACGACCCCGACCGGGCGGCCCGCCAGTCGCGCGAGCCCGACGACGAGGTTCGCCCCGAAGGCGGACTGGACCTCGAGGAACGACCCCGGGTCGAGGACCCGGTCGATGACCCCGTGGACGTCGTAGGGCAACTGGCCGTCCTCAGGGACGACCCGGAGGAGCTCCTGGGCCGCGGATTCGGGCGGCGCGGCCGCTTCGGTCCGGGGAGGTTCCTCGAGATTGTTGAGCGGCAGGTAGGAGAGGAGGCGACGGGCGAGGTCGATCGCGGCGCGGTCCGACTCGGCACTAAAATGGGAGACTCCCGAGTGTTCGGCGTGGGCGTCGGCCCCGCCGAGCGCCTCCATCGTGACCTCCTCGCCCGTGACCGCCCGGACGACGTCGGGACCGGTGATGAACATCTCGCCGGTGCCGCGCGCGATCACCACGAAGTCGGTGATCGCGGGCGAATAGACGGCGCCCCCGGCGCACGGCCCGAGGACGAGCGATATCTGGGGAACGACGCCCGAGAGCAGGACGTTGCGGAAGAACACCTCGCCGTACCCTCCGAGGCTCATCACCCCCTCCTGGATCCGGGCGCCCCCGGAGTCGTTCAGGCCGACGATCGGCACCCCCGCCTTGCGGGCGGTCTCCATGATCTTGACGATCTTCATCGCGTGCGCCTCGCCGAGCGCCCCGCCGAAGACCGTCGCGTCCTGGGCGAACGCGCAGACCGGTCGACCCGCGACCTCGCCCCAGCCGGTCACGACCCCATCGCCCGGGATCTTGCGCTGGTCGAGACCGAAAGCGCTCGCCCGGTGGACGACGTACGCGTCGATCTCGGTGAACGAGCCCGGATCGAAGAACACCTCGAGGCGCTCGCGCGCGGTCAACTTCCCCGCGGCGCGGTGCTTCTCGACGCGCTCGGCCCCTCCGCCGTCGCGTACCTTCTTCCGGAGGACCGCCCAGCGGTCGAACGCTTCGCTCATCGATCGTCCTCCACCCGAAGGTCGCCCGCTCTTATCGACACGCGTTCCGCCCCCCGGTCGATCAGGAGCGCCCCGTCGTCCGCCAGCCCGACGATCGTCCCCCGGATCTCGCGGTCCACCGATCCTCGACGCCCGATCCCGTAGAGGAGGGTGCGCGCGGCGCGGAGCGCCGACGCCGCGCCGGAAGTAGTGCGGAGCGAACGCGCCGCCTCGACGGCGATCTCGGCGGCCTCCTGCTCGAGCGAGGAGATCGAGGGAATCGGCTGGACGAACTCTTCGAGCGCCGCGACGCGACCGGTGAGCTCGGCAGGGAGCGACGCCGTGTCCAGGTGGACGTTGACACCGATCCCCGCGACCGCCGCGTTCCCGAGCGTCGGGGAGGCGACCCGGTCGACCAGGATCCCCCCGAGCTTGCGCCCCGGGCGGCCCGGGGCGATGACGAACAGGTCGTTCGGCCACTTCAGCGCCACCGGGAGGCCGTACCGTTCCCGGTACGATCCGAGGAGGTAGGCGCCGATCGCGAGCGGGAGGAGCGGCGAGGGCGGGGCGCGCAGCACCACCGAGAGGTAGAGTCCCCCGGTCGGAGAGATCCAGGCGTGATCGAGACGACCGCGGCCGGCCGACTGCCGCTGCGCGACGACGCGCGTCCCCTCCTCGGCCCCTCCGCGGGCGAGATCGAGGGCCCGGTCCTGGGTCGACGCGATCGCTGTGTACGCCTCCCGCGCGGCCGTGGCGACGCCTCCGACCGGGCGAGCGGGACCCGGTCTTAACCGTTCGCGGGCGCCCCGACGGGTATATCCTGCCGCGGGTCTGCCGCGCCGATGCTGACGGTCGAAGAGCTGCTCGGGCCGGTCGCGGCGTCGGCGCAGAAGGAGGTCCAGTCCCGTCTCCACGGGTTCTTCGGTGGAATGCTCCGCCAGTTCCTGCCGCAGGTGTGGGTGTTCCGGACGGAGCAAGGGGTCGCCTCCCTGTGCGTCGCGGCCGACGGGGTCGCCACCGTCACGCCCGGCGCGGTCGCGCCGGCTGACGTGACGATCGAGGTCGGGCACGAACGCCTGAGGACGGCGCTGACGACCCGAGGGAAGACGATCGCCCCCGGCCCGTTCTCGGCGACCCCCCACACGGCGAAGGGCCGGACCGCGTTCGACTACCTGCGCTCGCGCCTCGGGCTGTAGCGCGGGGGCGCTAGCCGAGCTCGCGCAACCGGCGCACCATCTTCACGACGGCGCGGACCGCGTTCGCCGCGTTCTCGATCCGGTCCTGCGCCTGGAGTCGGGTCTCGCCGGGACCCGAGATGCCGAGGCCGAGCGGCTTGCCGTACTCGACCGAGAGGTCCGTGAGCTTCCGCGCCGCCTGGTTCATCACGACCTCGTCGTGCTTCGTCTCTCCCTCGATCACCGCGCCGAGGGCGACGACGCCGTCGATCTCCTTGCGCTCGAACAGCACCTTCACGACGAGCGGGATGTCGTAGACCCCGGGGGTCCGGACCACCGGCCCGAGCTCCGCCCCGAGGAAGTCCACCTCTTCTTTCGCCCGCTCCAGCATCAGCAGCGTCACGTCGAAATTGAACTCGCTCGCGACGATCCCTACGCAGATCCCCTTTCCTTCGCTCTTTCCCTTCGGCATGGTAAACGTTCTCCGTGGTTGGTTATCGGGACCGGCGCACCGGCCCCGCATCGACGAATCCCTGGCGCAGCCCCTCGCCCGCCCGTCGGGCGAGCGTCTCGGGCCGGAACAGCATGGCGTAGGCGTTGGCAGCGTGCTCCTGCGCGCGGCGGCGGGCGAGCTCGTCGAGCTCCCGCGCGTCGGTCGCCTCTCCCTCGAAGACGAAGCACTCCACGATCGGCTTCGCCTCGAGCACGCCGGTGAACAGGAGGCCGAGCGACGCCTCGTGAGCGCACGTCTTGTCGTACTCCGCCTTCCCCGGCATCCCGAGGACCAGGCAGAGGTCGACCGACTCTTCCAGGAACAACTGACGGCAGGCGACCGGGAGGTCCTTGATCCCCGGGACGGTCCGCCGGACGATCTTGAAGCCGGTCCCTTGCGCCTGGAGCGCCTGGACGGCGGCGCGCGCCATGTCGACGCGCGCGAACGTCGTGTCGACGACGCCGATCCGCTTCACGTCCGGACCTCGGGACCTTTCGCCGAGAGCGCGAGGATCCGCTCGACGATCCGCCGGGTCGCGAGCTCGTCGTGGGAGAGCGGGCCGATCCGCACCACCTTCACGGGCACGCCCCGCTGGGCGCACTCCCGTTCGACCTCGGCCTCGTTCCAGAGCTGGTCGTGGCCGAGGGCGATGATCGCCGGCCGTTCGGCCACGACCGTCGAGTAGATGTCGGTGGTCGAACCGAGGATCGCCCGGTCGACCGGCTTCAGCGCCTCCACCATCTGCCGGCGGATGTGCTCGGGGACGTACGGCTCGTGCTTCAGGCGCCGTGCCGTCTGATCGCGCGCGACGACGACGACGAGCTCGTCGCCCAGCTTGCGCGCCTCGGTGAGGAAGTAGACGTGCCCGGGGTGGAGGAGGTCGAAGACCCCCGTGGCCATCACGCGGACGACCATTTCCGCCACGCCTCGACGAGGGTCGCGCCCTCGAGGAACTGGAATCCGTGCGCCTCGGCGTATCGGCGGGCGGCGTCGGGGGAACGGGCCCCGCCCGAGTCCCCGAGCATTTCGCAGACCGTGACGGATTCGCTCAACCCGGCCATCCGAGCGAGCGAGATGGCGAGTTCCGTATGGCCCTTTCGTTCGGCGAGGAGCGTCGGAGCGGAGTAGAGAAGGTAGACGTGGCCCGGGGAGATGAACGACGCGAGGAACCGCGCCTTGAGATCGTCGTCGGAAAGGCGGGACGCCTCCGCCGCGATCGCCCCGACGGTGCGGATCGTGAGCGCGCGGTCGTTGTCGGGAACCCCGGTGAAATTCTCGCGATGGTTCACGGTGATGCCAAAGGCGCTGCGCCGGTCGTAGCGCGGCCGTTCCGCGAGCCGGGCGACCTCGGGGTACTCGTGGTGGGCCAAGGCGAGCAGCTCGGCGTAGAACGGAAGGTCGAGGCGGCGTCGCAGCTCCTCGGAGATCGCGGTGCAAATCAGGCCGCCCGCGTCCTTGCGCGCGAGGTGGACGAGCTCGGGGGTCGCCTTCTCGGAAAGGAAGACGAGGTCGGTCTCCGCCTCTCGATCGGCGGCGTCGAAGATCAGCACCGGCTCGCCGGCCGCGAGCGCCCGGGCGGCGGGGGCGAGCACGGGAGGAACGGCGCGTTCGGACGCGAGCCGCAGCATCGTCCGAACGAGCGGTTCCGCCGTATTAAGGAAAGCGTAACTACTCAAAAATGGGTTGATAGCCTCAAGGGAGAGAGGAGAGAGACCACGACGTCAGCCTCACGGATCGCGGCCCGGTTCGCCCGCGACATGCGGGCGTTCCTAGGAGGTGATCCATCTGCAGGTTCCCCTACAGATACCTTGTTACGACTTAGTCCCCCTTGCTGAACCGAAGTTCGAGCGACCCAGAATGAGTCACCCTCACTCCGACCCAACTCGGATGACTTGACGGGCGGTGTGTGCAAAGAGCAGGGGCACATTCACCGCGGGATGTTGACCCGCGATTACTACGGAATCCATTTTCATGAGGGCGAGTTACAGCCCTCAATCCAGACTACGATGGGGTTTCAGGATTGCCTTCCCCTTTCGGGGTCGGATCCCATTGTCCCCACCTTTGTAGCGCGCGTGTTGCCCGGGAGATTCGGGGCATACGGACCTACCGTAGACCTCTCCTTCCTCTGCTTTAGCAGCAGCGATCCCCCCAGTGTGCTCTCACGACCGCTCGTGAGATTGCGACTGAGGGCGAGGGTCTCGTTCGTTATCTGACTTAACAGAACGCCTTACGGTACGAACTGACGACGGCCATGCACCACCTCTCGGAGGATCGGGCAAGGTCTTCGGCCTGGCTTTCATCCCTCCGTCGCCCCCGGTGAGTTTTCCGGCGTTGAATCCAATTGAACCGCACGCTCCTCCCGTTGCGGTGCTCTCCCGCCAATTCCTTTAAGTTTCAGTCTTGCGACCGTACTCCCCAAGCGGCAGACTTAACACCTTCG
>JBAQAF010000023.1:0-6216 GCA_049285595.1 Thermoplasmata archaeon | reverse complement strand
GACGGTCTATCGAACCTGTCGGAAGCGGGGGATCAAGTTCCTCGATGTGGTGGTCGGCGCGCTCCAGGGGAAGGGCTACCCCGGGTTCGGAGTCACGTCAGGCGCTCCAGAAACCTGAGTGTTTACGGTTAAGTTTCAAAGCCATCCCGACCCAAGCCGTGATATAGCGGGTCCCGGTGGCACGCCCGTTTCTCGGGAATGCCCGATTTCTCACTCTCTCCGGAGCAAGAGAGCCTGCGCGACATGGCTCGGAAGTTCGCGCGAACGGAGATGGCACCGCACGCCGCGGAATGTGACCGGACCGCGCGGTTCCCCGAGGAGATCTATCGGAAGGCCCACGGCCTCGGGTTGATGAACCTCAACGTTCCCGCCGACTTCGGCGGAACCGGCCTCTCCGTCCTCGAGCAATGCCTGATCGTCGAGGAGCTCGCCCACGCCTGCGCCGGGATGACGACCTCGATCATCGCGAACTGCCTCGCCCTCGAACCGATCCTCCTCGGGGCGACGGACGAACAGAAGCATCGGGTCCTCGACCCATTCTGCGCCGACTATCACCTGGCCTCGTTCTGCCTGACGGAGCCGTCCGGCGGGAGCGACGCGGGGGGCCTCAAAACACGGGCGAAGCGCGACGGCGACCATTATCTCCTCGACGGCGAAAAATGCTTCATCACGAACGCCCCCCACGCCTCGCTCTACACGGTCTTCGCTACGATCGATCCCGCGCTGCGGCATCGGGGGATCACGGCGTTCTTCGTGCCGCGCACCGCGGAGGGGTTGACCCCCGGGAAAGACGAGGAGAAGATGGGGCACCGTGCCTCCTCGACGAGCACGGTCCGGTTCGAGCGGGTCCGGGTCCCGGTCGCCGACCGATTGGGCGCGGACGGCGAAGGGTTCGCCCTCGCGATGCGCACGCTCGACATGACCCGGACGCCGATCGGGGCGCTCGCGACCGGCATCGCCCAGGCCGCCCTCGATCACGCGGCGGCGTACTCCCTCAAGCGCGAGACGTTCGGAAAACCGATCGCGGAGCACCAGGCGATCCAGATGAAGCTCGCCTCCATGGCGCAGTCGGTCCGCGCCGCGCGGCTCCTCACCTGGCAGGCGGCGTGGACGATCGACCGTGGGGCGAAAGGGACGCTCGAGTCGTCCATCGCGAAGTGCTTCGCCTCGGACGCGGCGTTCCACGTCGCGGACGAGGCGATCCAAACGTTCGGAGGCTACGGATACATGCGGGAATATCCGGTCGAGAAGCTCCTGCGCGATGCGAAGCTGACCCAGATCTACGAAGGGGCGAACGAGATCCAGCGGACCGTGATCGCCCGCGAGCTGCTGCGCGGCTACGCCTAAGCCGGCGGAGGGCCTGGTGGAGATCGTCGTCTGCGTGAAGCCGGTTCCCGAGGCCGAGACCCGGCTTCGGGTCCGCGCGGACGGGACGGGGCTCGACCCCGAGGGGGTCAAGTTTGTCCTCGCCGGGTACGACGAATCGGCGCTCGAGCAGGCGTTGCTCCTGAGGGAAGCGATCCCGGGGTCGCACGTCCACGCGATCGCCTGCGGTCCTGCCCCGCGCACCGAGGAGGTGCTCCGGGCGTCGATCGCTATCGGGGCGGACCTGGCGACGTGGGTCGAGGCGGCCGCCGCGGCAGCGGACGATCCGATCTCGGCCGCCCGGGCGCTCGCCGACGCGATCCGGACCGTCCCGCACGACCTCGTTCTCTGCGGCAAGCAAGCCGGGGACCACGAGGAAGGGCTGGTCGGTGGGGCGCTGGGGGAGTTCCTCGGCACGCCGGATTTCGGCTCCGTGCTCGACCTCCGCTTCGATGCCGCCGCGGGCCGTCTCCGGTTCCGACGAGCGACCGAGAACGGTCAGGAACTGTGGGAGTCCCCGCTACCGTGCGTCATCGCTCTCCAGCAGGCTTGGAACGATCCGCGGACCGCCAAGCTTCCCGCCATTCTCAAATCCCGCAAGGCGGCGATCGCAAAGGTCCCTGCAGGGCCCGGCGACGGCGCTCGCCCCGTCACGGAGCGGTTCGAGCTGCCGGCGCCGCGCTCCGGGGCGAAGATGATCGAGTTCAAGACCCCCGAAGAGGCGGCCGAAAAGCTCGTCCGGCTCCTTCGGGAGGAGGCGAAGGTCTTCCCGTGAGCCCGTCCGTCCTCGTCGTCGGCGAGCTCCAGGATGGACACGTCATTCCCGCCTCCCGGGAGGCGATCGGCGTGGCGCGGGTCCTTGCGCCTCCCCCCGCCGAGGTGGCCGTACTGCTCGTCGGCAGTCGTTCGAAGGCGGCCGCGGCGGAACTCGGGGGCAGCGGCGCGAACCGACTCCTCGTCCAGGAGGAGGCGCGACTCGATGCGGCGCCCGCCGCCGCGGTCGCCCACGGGGCGGCTTCCGCGGCCGAGGCGGTCCGGGCGGACCTCGTGCTCGTGGGCGGCACCACGTTCGGTCGCGACCTCACCGGACGGTTGGCGGCCCGATGGAACGCCTCGGCCGCCTCCGGCGCGATCGAGGTCCGGCGGGACGGCCCTTCGATCCGGGTCCGTCGACCGGTGTTCGGCGGCCGCGCGACCGAGACGGTGCGGCTCGACGGGCCCCGTTCGGTCGTCTCGCTGCGCCCGCATACATTCCCGATCCCGTCCGGCTCGGCTCCCACTCCTTCGATCGAAACGGCCCCGGGGGCGGAGATCCCCCCGGCGCTCCTCGCGCCTCGAAGGACGGGAATCGAGTCGTCGACCGCCGGCGTGGGCCCGTCGCTCGCCGACGCGGCGATCGTCGTGTCGGGCGGACGGGGCCTGCGCACCCCGGAGGACTTCCGGCTCGTCGAAGAGCTTGCCTCCGCGCTCGGGGCGGCGGTCGGCGCCTCGCGCGCCGTCACCGACGCCGGCTGGCGTCCGACGTCCCTTCAGGTCGGACAGACCGGACGAGCCGTATCCCCCCAGCTCTACCTCGCGGTCGGGATCTCGGGCGCGATCCAGCACCTCGTCGGAATGGTCAGTTCCCGGGTGATCGTGGCGATCAATTCCGACGCTTCCGCCCCGATCTTCAAGGTCTCGGACTACGGGATCGTCGGCGACCTTTTCCAAATCGTTCCGGCGCTCACCGCCGAAGTACGCCGGGTCCGAGGCACCTAGCGGTACCGATCCCCTTACATGTCGCGCCAGAGGCCGAGACCGTCCCGGACCAGCGTCGTGGTGGAGAGTCCGGCGGCGCGTTGGGCTTCGCGGAGGAGCGTCCGAACCCGGCGCTTCTTCCCGTCCGTCCCCCCCATCATCGAGCGCATCAGCTCGACGGCGAACTTCGGGTAGGCGCTGTAGAAGCGGGGATTCCACTTGACGCGGTCCATGCTCGCGAAGTCGCGGAAGTCCGGAAGGATTCCGGTCGCCTCAAGTCGCCGGTCGTACCCGGCGAGCCGGTCGGAGGACGCCGGACCCGTAGCGTGGGCCGCCAGCGCGGTCTCCGCGGCCTCGAGGCCGCTGCGCACGGCGTAGTTCATCCCCTGGATGACGAGCCCGTTCGAGAAGACGAACCCCGCGGCGTCCCCCGCGACCATCCAGCCGTCCCCGTGGAACGCCGCCGGACGGCTCGCCCAGCCCGAGCTGATCAGCTTCGCGCCGTACTCGACGAGCTCGGCCCCCCGCAGACGCGCGCGGATCGTCGGGTGCGCCTTGAACTGTTCGATCAGTTCGTGCGACGGTACCTTCGTGCCAAACAGCGAGCCGATCTTAACGATGAGGCCGAGCGAGATCGTGTCGCGATTCGTATACAGGAAGCCCCCCCCCATCACGCCGGGCGAGAAGATCCCCGTGACCCATTCCTCGACGTGGGCCTCGCCGGACCCGACCTGGAACCGATCCTCGATCGTCGCCGGATCGAGACGGTACAGTTCCTTGATACCGAGCTCGGTCGCCTCTGCGCTCAGTCGCAGGGCCGGTCGGATCGGCGTCCCGAGTGCGAGCCGGGAGTTCGCCCCGTCCGCGAGGATCGTCACGGGGGCGGTCATCGTCTCGCCGCCCTGCACGATGCCGTGCACGCGGGACCCTTCCCAGTTCAGGCGCTCGACGGGGACGGAGGAGACGACCGTGGCGCCCGCCTCCTCGGCCTTCTTCACAAGCCAGGCGTCGGTGCGCGAGCGAAGGACGGTGTGCGCGACGTGGGGAGGGCGCTTCCAGCTGCCTTCCTCTAGGTCGAACGAGACCGCGGCGTCCGGAGTCAGGACCCCGAAGCGCTTGCGGACGACGTGGCGCTCGACCGGCATCTCGGTCTGCCACCCGGGCGCCACCCGAGCGAGGTCGTTTCCCCAGAGGACGCCCCCCGACAGGTTCTTCGTACCGGGGTCCGCTCCGCGCTCGAGCAGCAGGACGTTCGCCTTTCCCTGCGCCAGCCGAAGGGCCGCGGCGGCCCCGGCCATTCCGGCGCCGACTACGATGACGTCGAAGTCGTCGCCCATCCTCGGCCGCCGCGAGGCGGACGGGCGGATTTAACGGTGCGCGCGCGCCGCGCACGGCGGCCGAAAAGCAGCGTGCGAGGGGGGCCGTTCCCGGACTAGTGCGACTGCGCCGGACCCGAGCCCTGCGAGGCGTCCTCGATGAGCTTCTGGAACCGGAACGGCTTGGGGATCCCCTTCCAGTCCTCGTTGCCGAGGCGGCTGCCGCCTTCCGAGCTCACGCGGACCGAGCCGAACCCCAGCATCCGGTCGCCGATCGACTGGTGGACGTCGACCCCGCGGACCTGGTTCACCGGGATTTCGTCGAAGTCGCGGCTTAGGATCCCCCGTTGGACGATCACGCGGCGGTTGGTGACCGCGTAGACGGTGCGGACCCAGCGAAGGTACCGCACGAGGAGGAACAGGAGGCCGATCACGACGAGAAGGTCGAAGAGGTAGGAGAGATAGTGCGCATCGGACTTCGGCAGTTTGTTGACCACGTGCGAGGAGTACCAGCCGAACTGTAGCCCGGACCAATGGAGCCGGGCCGCCTCCGTGATCCCGGCGAGGTACCCGAACACCAGCAGGAAGACGATCGGCCCGGGAAGGTAGAACAGAGCGGTCGCCCGAGTCTCCTCCAGCAGGTACTCCTGGTCGGCGAGGTACGTCGCCTTCAGCAACCGGGGCATCTTCCGCGGGGCGGACGTCGAAGCCATCGGGCGGGGAGTCGCGGGTCGGGGGATAAATGCTCCCCCCGAGGAGGCGGTCCGACCGCCGCTTATATTCCACTCCCCGTCAGGGAACCGATGGGTGTCACCGACTGCCATGTACATGTGAACCCGCTCTGGGAGATGCGGCCGGATGCGGTAGCGCTCCTCGAAGGGCTCGATGCGGAGACGGCCCGGATCGTCCGGGAGCCGAAGCTTCTGCTCGCGAGGATGGACGCGGCAGGGATCGAGCGAGCGGTCCTGATCAACTACGTCGCCCCGGAGGTGATCGGATACACCGAGGCGGCGAACGACTTCGTGAGCCAGTACGTTCGTGCGGATCCGGTCCGGCTGATCGCGGCCGGCGGGATCCGACCCGACCACCCCGATCCCCGCGCCGAGATCCAGCGCCTCGTCCGCGAGCTCGGGATCCGGGCCCTCAAACTGCACCCGCCGCACCAGCTGTTCCGACCGAACGCCTACCTCGACGGGAGCCTGCCCGCGCTCCGGGAGATCTACGGGGCCTGCGCGAGCGAGCGGATCCCCGTGATCTTCCACACGGGAACGTCCGTCTTCCCACGGGCCCGGAACAAGTTCGGCGACCCGATGATGATCGAGGACGTGGCGCTCGACTTCCCGGACCTCACGATCGTCCTCGCCCACGGCGGCCGGCCCCTGTGGAACGAGACGGCGGTGTTCCTGACCCGACGGTTCCCGAACGTATGGCTCGAGGTGTCGGGGATCCCGCCCGCGCTCCTGCTCGACTACTTCCCGAAGCTCCCCCGACTCGCGGAGAAGGTGCTGTTCGGCACCGATTGGCCGGGGCCGGGAGTGAAGGACCTCGGCGCGAACGTTGCGCGGTTCCGTGCCCTGCCGCTGTCCGCGGAGCTGCAGCACCGGGTGCTCGAAGAGAACCCGGAGCGAGTTTTCCCTCGGCGGGCGGCCACCTGAAATACTCGCCTCGGCTCTCTGCATCGTGCCCGACCCACCCGCGCCCGCCGCCGAGCCGGCCCCCGAGCCGGCGCCGGCCGAGCCCCGCGCGACGGTCGAGGTCGTCGAGCCGAGCGAGGACGTCGGGCGACTCCCGGTACCGC
>JBAQAF010000022.1:0-28059 GCA_049285595.1 Thermoplasmata archaeon | reverse complement strand
GCAGACGCCCCGCCACCCTCCGGCGCAGCCGCGGCGACGACCGCGGCCGCCCCGGCCACGAGCGGCCTCAAGCCGTGCCCGAACTGCCGCAAGGAGATCCCTCCCGAGTACCTCGTCTGCCCGTTCTGCGGGTCGGTGACTCAGTAGGGCGTCTCCGCGCGACGAACCTCTTCCACCCCCTCCGGGGCCATCGGGCCCCGGAGAATCCTTATCCTGCCCTACGGCTCGCTACGGCGTTTCGGCGATGGCAGGAGAGCTCGAGCGCGGCCGGCTGAAGATCGAGTGGGCCCGGACCCATATGCCGGTCCTGGAAGGGATTCGGCGGCGGTTCGAGGCGGAACGGCCGTTCGCGGGGCTCACCCTCTCGGCCGTCCTGCACGTCGAGGCGAAGACGTGCGCCCTCGCGCTCGCGCTGAAGGCCGGCGGGGCGGACGTCCGGCTGGCCGCGGGAAACCCGCTCTCCACCGACGACGACGCGGTCGCGGCCGTGCGCGAGGCCGGGGTCGAGACGCACGCAAAGAAGGGCGAGTCGGTGGCGGAGTATCGGTCGGGGATCTCCGCGCTCCTCGCCGCGGACCCCGACGTGATCATCGACGACGGCGCGGACCTGGTCGTGCGCGTCCACACGGAACGCAGATCGCGGGGGAAGATCCGCGGCTCGACCGAGGAGACGACGACCGGAGTGACCCGATTGCACGCCCTCGAGCGCTCGGGCAACCTCCTGTTTCCTGCCATCAACGTCAACGACGCCGAGATGAAGCACCTGTTCGACAACCGCTACGGTACCGGCCAGTCGACGATGGACGGGATCCTTTCCGCGACGAACCTCCTCATCGCCGGCAAGGTCTGCGTCGTCGCCGGCTACGGCTGGTGCGGCAAGGGGGTCGCCGCTCGGCTGCGGGGGCTCGGCGGTGACGTCGTCGTGACCGAGATCGACCCCGTCCGCGCCATCGAGGCGCGGCTGGACGGTTTCCGCGTCCAGCCGATGCTCGACGCCGCGCGCACCGCGGATCTGATCGTCACCGTCACGGGCTCGACCGATGTCGTGCGGGAGGAGCACTTCCGGGTGCTGAAGGACGGATGCCTGCTCGCGAATTCGGGTCATTTCGACGTCGAGGTGTCAAAACGGGACCTCGAAGGGATCGCCGTCAGCCACCGCCCCGCCCGGCCGAGCGTCGAGGAGTACCGTTTCGCGGACGGCCGTCGGGCGTACCTGCTGGGCGAGGGACGCCTCATCAACCTCGCCGCCGGCCAGGGCCATCCGGTCGAGATCATGGACCTCTCCTTCGCGCTGCAGGCGCTCTCCGCGGAGCACCTCGCCAAGAACGGGCTCGCGATGTCGGTGAAGGTCCACGCGGTGCCGGCGCACCTCGACCGCGGGGTCGCCGCCGCGGCGCTCGCGCCCCTCGGGATCGCGATCGACGAGCCGACGGCGGAACAGCTCAAGTATGCGGATTCGTGGCAGGGAGGGACCTGATGGAGACCGGCGCGATCCCCCCGGAGCTGCGGTACACGAAGAGCCACGAGTGGCTCCGCATCGCCGGCACCCGCATCACGGTCGGCATCACGGACCACGCCCAGTCGCAACTGACCGACATCGTCTTCGTCGAGCTGCCGGCCCCAGGAAAATCGGTCGCGAAGGGGGCGAGCGCCCTCGTGCTCGAATCCGTGAAGACGGTCGCGGACGTCTACGCCCCCTCCGCCGGCACGATCGTGGAGGTGAACGCGGCCCTGAAGGCGCACCCCGAGCTCGTGAACCAGGAGCCGTACGGGAAAGGGTGGCTGTTCCGCCTCGAGGTTACCGGACCGCTCGACGAGACGGGACTGCTGTCGGCGGACGCCTACCGCGCCCTCGTCGCCGCGGGCGGCTGAGCCCGCCCGCGCCCTACTTCCCCTGGAACGACGGTTTCCGTCGCTCGAGGAACGCGCGCATCCCTTCCGTCCGGTCGCTCGTGCCGAACGTGTGGCCGGCCGACTCCGCTTCCAGGTGGAGCGCGCTCGCGAGCGACGCGTCCATCCCGCGGTCGATCACCTGCTTCACCCAGCGGACCCCGAGCGGCGCGCGCGAGGCGATCGTTTCGGCGAGCGCCTGCACCTCCTCCCGCGCGGTCGCCGCCGGTACGACGGTGGCGACGAACCCGAGGCGGAACGCCTCCTCCGCGCTGACGGGCACCCCGGTGTAGGTGAGGAGCTTCGTTCGGGCCCGGCCGATCAGCCGGGTGAGGCGCGTGGCCCCCCCCATCCCCGGATGGATTCCTACGGTCACTTCGGGCAGGCCGAGCCGGGCCCCCTCCGCGGCGACGATGAAGTCGGCCGAGAGAGCGATCTCGAGTCCCCCGCCGAGGGCGTATCCCTCGACGAGCGCGATCACGGGGGCGGGGAACCGCTCGATCCGCTCCGCGACCCGCTGTCCCACGAACCCGAACTCGATCCCTTCCGCCAGGGTCTTCTTCTCCATCTCGGCGATATCCGCTCCCGCGGCGAAGACGGACGAGGAGCCCGAGAGCACGACGACCCGGACGCTCGGGTCGGTCTCGAGGGTGCGGAACGTCTCCCCGAGCTGTTCGAGGAGGTCGGTGCTGAGCGCATTCAGTACCTCGGGACGGTCGAGCAGCACCCAGACGACGGGCCCGCGCCGTTCGACCCGTACGTAGGCGATCGGCCACCGGCGCTCCCCGCGCACGGAGCGCTCGTGGAACTCCCGGGAAACAGGGAACTGGCCGTGCCATCGTCGGGCGTACTCCTCCGTCAGGTGGAGCCCCTCGGCGAGGCCGATCGAATTGAGCAGTGCGAACGGACCCCAGCGGCGCCGCAGCCCGACGACGGCGCCACGGTCGGTCGCCTCCGCGGTCGCGATCTTCTCCTCGACCAGGCGCGTTGCGATCCCGATCGTAATCCCAAGGAACCGCTCGCGCACGGCGGTCTTCTTCTCCGGCTCGACCGTCGTCTCCTTCCACGCCCACGGGATCCCGGCGCGGAACTGCTCCTCGAGCCGCTTCGAAGGGGCGTACGCCGGGCCGAACGCCTGGTGGAGGGTCGTCTGGGCGTGGAAGGCGATCGGGATACCGGTGACGTTCATCAGCTCGAATGGCCCGAGGGCGGCGCCGAACAGCTCCCGGCCGACCTCCTCGATCGTCGCGAGACTGGCGACCCCCTCCTCCGCGAGGCGGGTCGCTTCGTTGAGGTACGGGACGAAGTAGCGATTCACGCAGAAGCCGGATATGTCGGCGGTCTCGATCGGCAGCTTACCCAGCGTCTCCGAGAAATCGACGAGGGCGGCGCGCGTCGCCGCATCGGTCCCCTCGCCGCCGACGACCTCGACCAGCTTGTTGATCGCTGCAGGGAAGAAGAAGTGCAGTCCCGCGAACCGCTCCGGTCCGGGAAAGCCTCGCGCGAGCGCCGTCACCGAGAACGACGAGGTGTTCGTGACGACGATCGTCCCCGGATCGACGAGCGGCGCGACCTCCGAGAAGAGAGCGTGCTTGACGAGCTCCTCCTCGAAAACCGCTTCGATCACCAGCGCCGCGCCGGCGAGCGCGGCCGCGAGATCGGTCGTGAAGGATATCCGGGCCATCACCTCATCGCGTTGAGCGGGGGTCGACTTCCCGCGCTCGATCGCTCCGTCGAGGGTCTTCTCGATCAGCGACCGGCCCCGGGCGATCGCGGGGGCGTCGACGTCGCGGACCCGTACCGTGAACCCGGCCTGGGCGCACGTCTGAGCGATCCCGCTCCCCATCGTCCCGCCGCCCAGAATGGTGACCGTCGCGGGGGGGCGGATCGATCGCGCGGTGGGGGTCTCGCTCGTGCTCACGGTGCTACGCCCTCGGGGAGGCGGGCCGGCTATTAATCGTTCGGCCGCTCGATACCCCAAAGGAGACAAACCGCCTCGTCGTTCGGTCGGCATGGATCTACCGGCTGACCCCGCGTCGGTGGAGGCGGCCCTCCGCTCCGAACGACGATTCGTCCTCGCGCTCGGAGGGTACGCCCTCGAGATCCCCGGGGCGGTCCTGGTGACGCACGAGAAGATCCCGAGCCCCCGGTTCAACTACGTGCTGGTCGGCCCGGTCGCGGTCGACCGGCAGGCAGCGTTCTTCGAGCGGGCGCTCGATCATTACTTCCAACGGGCGCTCCGGCCCCGGTTCCGAGTCCCCCGTCCGGTCCCCGAGCACGTCGACCGCGGGCTCCGCCGCTTCGCGTTCCGTTCGACCGAAGAGCCCCTCGAGTTGTTGCTCGACACGGGCCGTTCGGACCCCGCGCGCCGGCCGGGGGTCGAAGTCCGCCCTGTCGGGCCGGGAGAGTCGGACCTCGTGGCGTCGTTCTGGACGGAGGAGGAGGAGCGTCCGGAGCTCCACGCCGCCCTCGAGGTCGCCGTCCACCATCCCAGCCCGGGCGAGGAACTGACCCCGTTGCTCGCGCGGGTCGACGGGCACCCGGTGGCGGCCGCGCTCATGTTCCGGTCCGGCGGCTCGGCCGGGATCCACCTCGTCACCACCCGGGTCGACGCACGCGGTCAGGGGGCGGCGTCGGCGCTCGTTGAGTTCGCAGCGGCGCAGGCGCGGTCGCGGGGCGACACCCGGTGCTCGATCCTGAGCGACTCGCCCCGGATCTCCTCGCACCTCGTCGGGCTCGGGTTCGCCGTGGCCGCGACGTTCGCCGAGTACGAACTCCCGGGAGACGCCGAGCTCTCGCTCCCTCCGCCCGGGCCCGCCGGGCCGGCCCGCTGGCGGCCGAAAGGCTAGCGCCGGGACTCGATCACTCGCGCCGCCGCACGCCGTCGAGCTTCAGCCGCTGCTCGAGGGAGGCGATGGTGCGCGCCGTGGAGAGGACCGTGTCGGCGTTGAGCGAGATCGAATCGATCCCTTCCCGCACGAGGAACTCGGCGAACTCCGGATAGACGCTCGGCCCCTGGCCGCAGATGCCGACCGTGCGGCCCTCGGCGTGCGCGCCGCGGATCAGCATCTCGATCGCCGACTGCACCGCCGGGTCGCGTTCGTCGAAATATCCCATCCGCCCGAGGGTTTCCGAGTCCCGGTCCGCCCCCAGGACGAGCTGCGTCAGGTCGTTCGACCCGATGGAAAATCCGTCGCAGTGCTTGGCGAACTCGCGGGCGAGGAAAACGACCGACGGCACCTCCGCCATCAGGTAGAGCTTGAAGTCGCGCGAGCGGCGCAGACCGGCCTCGCGCATCGTGCCGGCGATCTCCTCGAGCTCCCAGGTGTTCCGGACGAACGGCAGCATCATCATCGCGTTCTTCAGGCCGAGGTCGGTGCGCACGCGATGCAGGGCCTCGAGCTCGCACTCGAACGCCGGCTTGAAGACCGGTGAGATGTAGCGCGAGCAGCCCCGCCAGCCGATCATCGGGTTCTCCTCCACCGGCTCGTACGGCTCGCCGCCGGGCATCCCGCGGTACTCGTTGGTCTTGAAGTCCGAGGTGCGCACGATCACCGGGCGCGGATGGAACGCCTGGCAGACCTTACCGATCCCGTCGGCGAGCCGCCGCACGAGCTCCTCGCGCTTTCCCTTCTTGATCAGCGCGAGCGGGTGTTCCCGGACGTGGGCGGTGAAGATGAACTCGATGCGCAGCAGGCCGACGCCCGAGACCGGTAGCCGGGCGTACTCCTCGGCCTTCTCGGGGACGCCGACGTTGACGAGGATCTTCGTCGCGGTCACGGGGGCCGACTCGTGCGAAAAGTGGCCGGACGGCCCGGGAGCTCCCCCCGATGCCGCGGGGATCGGTGGGGGTACCCGGAGGCCGCGGTAGACCGCCCCGGTCTTCCCGTCGACCGTGACTTCGCTGCCGTCAGCGATCACCTTCGACCCTTCGCGCGTACCGACCACGCACGGGACGCCGAGCTCGCGGGAGACGATCGCCGCGTGGCACGTCATCCCCCCTTCGTCGGTGACGATCCCGGCGGCGCGTGACATCGCGGGGACCATGTCGGGGGTCGTCATCGTCGTCACGAGCACCTCGCCGGGCAGGAGCTTGTCCATCTCGGAGGCGCCTCGCAAGATCCGCGCAACGCCGCCCGCGATCCCCGGGGCCGCTCCGAAGCCGCGCACGAGGGGCGCTTCCTCGCCGGTCGGGGCGGAGGGCGCCGGAACGCGCGGGGCGGTCGAGGTCGGGATCGTCGTCACGGGGCGGGCCTGGACGATGTAGAGCGCGTCGGCGTCCCCGCACCACTCCACGTCCATCGGACGTCGGTAGTTCGATTCGATGAGGCGGGCGAGCGAGACCAGTCGCAGGAGCCGCTGGTCGGGAAGCTTCTGCCGCGAGCGGTCCGCGGCGGGGATCTCCTCCCGCCGGTTCCCCCCGCCTTCCGCACGGACGATCCGTATGCGCTGCTCGGAGATCTGCTTGTGTACGATCTTCTGCGTCGCGCCGTCGATCACGTAGTGATCGGGAGTCACCTCACCGCCGACGATCGCTTCGCCCAGGCCCCAGCCCGCCTCCACGATCATGTGGTTCTCGCCGGTGTTCGGGTCGCGAGTGAACAGGATCCCGCTGACGGTCGCCTCCACCATCTTCTGGATCAGGACGGCGAGGCGCACGCTCGAATGGTCGAACCCCTTGGACTGGCGGTAGACGAGCACGCGGGGGGTGAAGAGCGAACCCCAGCACTTGCGGATCGCGATCAGCACATTCTCGGTCCCTTCGATGTTCAGGTACGTCTCTTGAAGTCCGGCGAACGACGCCCCTTCGAGGTCCTCGGCGGTGCCGCTCGACCGGACGGCGGAGAACCGGACGGCGTGCTGGGTGGCGAACGTCTCGTAGGCCGCCGCGATCTCCGCCCGCAGCGCCGACGGGAACGGCTCCGATTCGAACGCGGAGCGGATCCGCGCCGCGGCCGCCTCGACGGTCGACGGGACGGCCGGGTCGATCGACGCGAGGGAGGAGGGGATGATCGTCTTCAGTTCCGTGGCGTCCACGAAGGCGTTGTAGGCGTCCGTCGTGACGACCATCCCCGGAGGGACGGGGAGGCCGTGGCGTACGAGCTCACCGAGCTTCCCTGCCTTGCCTCCGACGAGCGCGATGTCATTGTCCGAGACCTCGGAGAGGGGGAGGACGACCGGCATCCGTTCCCGTCACTCCTCGCGGCGCGCGAATACGAATCCCGCGAGGTCCGCGTCCGGGGAGTACGGATGAACGACGCGAACTCCGGCCGTGTTCCAATGTCCGACCGGCTCGAGAGCGCCCGCGATCACGTCCCCTCGGTGTTCGAACTCCGACCGGGGGACGATCTCGTAGTAGTAGAGCCGGCCCCCCGGCGCGACGAGTTCTGCCACCGACGAAACGTACTTAATTCCTTCGTGGGGGAGGTTCAGGATCGCCCGCTCGAACGGCGCCCGGTCGGGGAGGAACGCTTCGATCCGTGCCTCGATCGGCGTCACCCGGCTCCCGAACGGGTACCGGGAGAGCGTGCGGCGCAACAGGTCGATCGCCTCGGGATTCGCGTCCACCGCGACGATCTCCCGCGCCCGCCCGTCCCGCGCGATGTGCACCGAGAACGGGCCGATACCGCAGCAGAGATCGTACACGCGATCGCCGACCTCCACCTCGGCCGCGACGCGCGCGTGCTCCCGGGCGAGCCGGGGAGAGAAATAGGCCTTCTCGAGATCGACGGTGAGGTCGAGGTGGTTCTCCCGGTGCACCGTCGCCCATCCTCCCTCCCCGGCGAGTCGTTCGATGGAGCGCCGCCGCTCGACCCCGTGGACCCCATGATCCGCTCCGACGATCCGGGCACGGGGAACGAACCGAAGGAGGGCCTCACCGATCTCGGCGCCGCGGTGGTGCACCTCGGGAGGCAGGCGAACGAGCACCACATCCCCCACGACGTCGAACGAGCGGGGGAGGATCTCCCGCTCGTCCGCGGTGCCCGCGAGGAGCTCCCGATAATCGGACGGCCCGTCCGCGGTCCGAAGATCGAAATCGGACTCTCCGATGACGCCCCACGACGCGAGGGCCGTCTCGTCGCCGACGACGGGGAACACGATCGTACCGTCCCCGGTTCGGATCTTGAGATCGGTGCGCAGAACGCCCGCCTCCGCGAGTTCCTGACGTACCGCCTCTCCGCGATCCCGGGGGACCGTGAGCGCCCGGGCTCTCATGAGGGGTCGATGGAGAACGGCTCCGAGAAGAGCAAGCGCATTGCATCCTTTCCCCTCAGGTGGCCGAGGGCGCCGTGCGCGGACGACATCTCACCGAACTTTACCGCCGGTGCGCTGGGGTTGACCGCGATCCCACGTCCGGCGACCAGAAGGGGGACCGGATCATCGGAGTGGCCCTTCAGGACGCACGGAGTCGCGTGATCTGCACTGACGAGGACCCGGGTCCTCTCGAGGTCGAGACCGTCGAGGAACGGTCCAAAGAACGAGCGGTCGATCGCTTCGACGATCTCCTTCTTGGCGATCGCATCGCCGTCGTGCCCCGGCTCGTCCGGTCCCTTGAGGTGCACGTACACGAACGGCAGACGGGCGGTCATCTCCCGGACCGAGCTCGCCCGCTCCCTATATCCGACGTCCCGATCCCCGGTCATCGGTCCCAGGTACCGGTCCTCGAGACCCAGCGTCCGAGCGATCCCCCGTTCGACAGGCATTTCCGTGACCGCTCCTCCGTCGACGCCGTACTTCGACCGGAACGACGGAGGGAGGACGGTCGGAAGCGTCCCCGCGTTTCGGAGGAGAATCCCGTTCGCCACCTTCTTTCCTCCGATCGCGCGCCGGGCGTTGACTCGGTGGCCGGCGAGGACCGGCCCCGCGAGGGCGAGGAACCGGTTCACCGCCTCCGCTGATCGGGCGGCGGCGGGCGTCCCGTCGAGGGGGAGTACCGATCGAATCGTGGGAACGTCGGGGCGCCGGGCCTGGCCCATCCCACCGACCCGATCGTAGAACGGGTCGGAATTCGATATCGCCGGTGACAGGGGGCCGTCCCGGATCGGACGGAGCCACAGCACGCCGCGATGGCCGACGGTCGCCCGCACTTCGGCCCGGATGCCGAGGTCGGCGAGCAGGGCGGCCGCCGTCAGGGCCCCGGCGAGGTCACGTGACTCGGCCGTTCCGAGGGTCCGCCCGACCCGGGAGTCGACGACCGCGCCGGCGCCGTCGGTCGTTGCGAAGTTGAGCCGTAGGGCGAGGTCGCCGACGGAGAGCGGCAGGTCGACCCCCAGCGCCTCGAGCACGCCTCGGCCGGGGGAGTCGTGCACCGGGTCGTAGCCGAGCAGCGCGAACACGCCTGCATCCGACTCGGGGGCGACGCCGGGACCGATGACGATCGCGTCGCCCAGTTGGCCGGCGCGCGCCAGCCGGTCCAAGTGGGGGGTCGTCGCGGCCTCGACGGGGCTGAGATTCCCGGTAGCAGGATTCGGGCGATCGGAGAGCCCATCGAGGACGATCAGGACCCGCGCGACGGCGGAAGGGACCGAGGAGAAGGAGGGGGCGGCCATCACGTAATAAGGAGACCCGGGACTGGCGAGCGGTCCCGTGGAGCAGCAGCGTCCTCGCGGTCTTAGGAGTTTCGTCCAGACGCCCATCGGACGGGCCGCGCTCCTCGCCCTGGGGATCGGGGCCGTTTTTGGGGCGTTCTACCTGACGTTCCTGTTCGCGATCCCGGTCATGCTGATCGTCGGCCTGTGGCTGCCGATCTACGCGGGGATCAAGCGACCCCGCTACCTCGCGATCTCGGGCCTCGTCATCATTCTGCTCGTTGCCCCGCTCGTCACGATTACCTACACGAGCGAGCTGCTGGCGCCGATCGGGGCGGCGAGCTCGGCGACGACCGGGATCGACTGGAGCGTGACGGTCGGCAACACCACGGTCGATTCGCAGTCCAACCAGATCGCCTTCTCGTTGCCGACCGGCGCCCACGCCTACTCCGTCGCACCGGTCCCCGGCTACTCGGGCGCGAGCAGCGGCACGGTCGACGTCGGGTCGGCCTCCGTCAGCGAGTCGGTCACCTTCGTCCCGGTCAAGTACCCCGTAACGTTCACCGAGTCCGGCCTGGCCGGCGGAGCGGCCTGGTCGATCACCATCGGGGCGACGACCAAGAACTCGACCTCGACCTCGCTCTCGATCTCCCTCCCCAACGGATCGTTCGCCTTCCGCGTGACGACCCCCTCGAAGTATCTCCCCCTGTCACCGGTCGGGACCGCGCACGTGGAGGGTGGGGCGACCGTCATCCCGGTGACGTTCGCCCGGAGCGCCTACCCCACGACGTTCACCGAGACCGGCCTCACCCTCGGGACCCGCTGGGGCGTGACAGTCGATGGCACGACGCTCACCACCCAGGGACCCGTCGTCACGTTCGACCTGCCGAACGGGACCGACCCGTTCTCCGCGGCGTCCGCTCCCGAGTTCACGACCCCGTCGGGCCAGAGCGTGCTGGTCGCAGGGACACCCGCCGCCGAGACCGTCGCCTTCACGACCGTGACCTATCCGGTCACGTTCAACGACACCCTCGGCTCCGTCCAGCCGGACTGGTCGATCTCCATTGCCGGCGTGACCAAGCAGTCGACCACGGGGACGGTCCTCTTCGATCTACCGAACGGCACGTTCCTGTACCTCGTCGGGCCGGCGGGCGGGAACACCGCGGTCACTGGGAACAACACCGTCACGGTCAACGGCGCCCCGGTCCGCACGCAGGTGAACTTCGTCCCGACGGGGGCATCGCACCCGGTCGAGTTCGTTGAGTCCGGACTCGCCGGCGGGACCCCGTGGGGGGTCGTGATCAATCAGACCTCGGTCTCGTCGGTCGGGAGCACCCTATCCGTCAACCTCTCGAACGGCGCCTATCCGTACGCGATCACGAAGATCGCGGGGTACACCGTGACCGCCACCGGTACCGCCACGGTCGCCGGGGCATCGCTCCTCGTGACGATCACGTACACACCGGTCGTGTACGCCGTCACGTTCACGGAGAGCAATCTCCCGCTCGATACCGCCTGGAATCTTACGCTGAACGACATCGTCCATGGGTCGAGCGGGACCTCGATCGTCCTCTCGCTCACGAACGGGACCTATCCGTACACCGTCCCGTCGGCGGACAGTAAGCTCCCCCCGGCCACGAACGCCTCGATCGTCGTGCAGGGCGCGGCCGTCCCGGTGGGGATCTCATTCGCGGCCACGGTCTACACCGTCACCTTCACCGAGTCGGGCCTCTCTTCGGGGTCGGTGCTCGAGAACGCATCGCTCACGCCGTTCCACGGATCGGCCTCCACGGAGTTCAGCTGGTCCGCGATGCTCAATCCGCAGTACCTACCGCGGGGGACCTCCTCGCCCCTCTGGGTCAACCTGTACATCAGCACGTGCCCGGGGGCGACCGGGAACAACTCGGGGAGCTGCAATCCGGGATACCCCCTGATCGTCCTGACCGACTTCTTCTGCTCGAACCCCCGATCCGTGGCGACCTGCGAGGCGACCTCGTATGACCTGAACCAATCGACCCAGGTCACGTTCAACTACACGATCGGATCTCAAGGGATCTGGGAGTGGCAGATGGGCGTCGCCGTCGAAGACCTCGCCTTCCACGTACCCTCGTACTCGTTGCTGGTCGGGGACCCGCAGTACAACGGCAACGAGGGGCCGGTGATCGGAAGCTTTGGGACCGTCTTCGAAGAGGTCCTGCCGTCCGTCTACCTCGAGGCCTTGCTCTATCTGGCCCTGCCGTTCTACGCCGTCCTACTGCTCTACGCCATCTTCAAGAACCGAGAGGGCCGGCGCGAGGACGCCCGGCTACGGGCCGCCGGACCGATCCCGCCCACCTCCGGCGCGGAGACCGGCTCGGCCCCCAGCGCCCCCGGCACGGCTCCGCTCGGCTCCTCCACCGCCGCGAAGAGCTCTCCGCCAGGTCCGGTGCCCGGGGAGAGCGCCTGTCCTAGCTGCGGCGCGGTGGTCTACCCAGGGGAGTCGAAGTGCTGGAAATGCGGGAGCACGCTAGGCGGGTCGGCTGCTCCTCCCTTGTCGCCGGGGTAGGCGTCGCGGGGCGGATCGCCCCGCTCACGTGATCGTGACCTTGAACCCGTCCGAGACATAGCCGAGGATCGGGGTCCCGGCCGCGGTGGATTTGACCACGAACCAGACGTGCAAGATGTACGAGCCCGCGAGCATCCCGCTCCAGCGAACGACCCCGCCGTTGAGGTTGATGAACAGCTCCGTTCCCGCGGTCACCGTCGTGGAGGCGATTCCCGCCGCCGGCAGCTCGTAGTTGTGCACGCTGCTGTTCTCCCAGGAGAGCCCCGCGACGGTAACGGTTGCAGGCCCGCCCAGCGCCACCGAGAAATTGTCCCAGACCGTGACGTAGAGGTACGGACAGGCCGCCCCACAGTTGTGGGAGAAGGTAATCTCCTTGTTCGCGAGCGCCCCAGCACTGTTGGTCGTGATGTAGATCGCGCTGTGCACCAAGTTCTGGGTGCTAAAGGCGATCGAACCATTCGTCTGGCCGACGCCCGTGACGGTCGTCGGGGCGTTGACGAGAAGGCTGCTGTTGAGGTACGCTGGCAGCGAGTTGAAGTTGTACGTCGTCTGGCTGTAGATCGTCAGCGAGGACGGTCCCGTGATCGATAGGGGGGTGGATCCGGTCCCGGGGATCGTCGTCTTGAGGCTCGAGGCGACCTTGCGCCCGCCGGCCAGCTGGTCGATGGTGAAGTTCAGGTACACCAACCCGGTCTTCGACCCCGTGTAGGTGACGGTCGCCCAGAAATAGGCGGCCGTTCCCTGCTGGGGGACGGTCGGCGGCTGCACCGACATGAAGACGTTCACCGACAACCCGTTCGATCCGGTGTTCGCGCCCGCAACGACGACCGCAACGGTCGTAGACGCCACTTGACCCAGCGTATTGGTAACGTACACTAGGGCGTACCACGTTCCGCTCGAGGTCGGGCCGGACGCCGAGGTGTAGGTGTAGAATCCGTTCGCCTGAAGGGTCAGCGATACGTTCCCGCTGAGCCCGGGGATGGCGGCGAGGTTGACCTTTGCGATCAGTCCCGTGAGCGTTCCGCCGAGGGAGGCGTAGACCTCGAACCCCTCCCCGACGGAGAGGGTCGACGGGACGATCCCCGAGGAGAGGATCGCGGGCGGGGTGCTGATGACGAGCCCTGGCAGTACGGCGGAGTAGAGCAGCTGGTTCGGGGTCAGGACGTAGACGGTGATGTTGTCCGGGACCTTGATCAGCTTCGTGAACGTAGTGCTCCAGTACTGTCCGAAGCTCCACGACGAAGTGGACGCGTTGGGCGAGAGGCCCCAGTAGATGGGGATCCCGCCGCTGATCGAGAACTGCCAGTTCGGCTCATGGGTCGCCGATTCAAGGTAGATGTGGTCGGAGCCCGGGACCAGGGGGCCGGTCAGGTGGTTGATCTTGAGACCGGAGATATACGACTGGTTCGTGGTCCGGACCAGCGATGCCTGGAACTGATTGACATTCTGCGGCGGAGGGGACGGGAACGAGCCGACGAACGCGAAGATGGAGGCGAAGAGGGTGACGGTGAGGGCGAGGATCAGGATGGTCGCAACGACGTCGGAGACTCCCCGACGGCTGCGGCCGCGACGGAACGGCGATCGGCGGATGCGTCGATTGAGAGACGCGCGCGCACGGTTCGTGGAAGGAAGCGACATCGGTCCGCGAGCGTCCGAGGGCGCCCGCAGGAAAGAAAGGCGGGCGGCCCATATTTAGACGTTCGGGTGGCGCGAGGCGTGAAGAGCGCTGCCGCGGCGAGCTTCTCCCCTTAACGAGTGGAAGAATAGGGAAAGAAAGGGTTAGGCGCAACCCGCCCCGCTTCTGCGGGAGGATCAGTCGAGCCTCGGGGGTGCCTCTACAGATAGCACTGACCGCTGACCGAGGAACTCCCGGTGCTGAAGGCCGACAGCGTGTAGCTGTTGCCCGCGACCTGGATCGCCGTGACGATCCAGAGCTGGTAGCCGTTGTTCAGGGCGATCGTGGTGACCCCCGTGGTGTACGACCAGGTCCCCGACGCGCCCGAATAGAGCGCTACGATGTAGCCGGTCGAGGGGCTCGTGAGGACGCCGTACCATCCGCTCGCCGTGCCCGTACAGACCGTCGGAGAGACGGTCGCCGTAGCGACGTTACAGCCCGCGGGACTGGCAGCTTCCGTCGGGAACGCGGTCGAACTTGGGGTGGTGACCTTGAGCCCAAAGGCGCTGGTCGTCAGTCCGCTCGTCGGCGACAGGGCGATGATATCAGTCCACGTGGCCCCGCTGCCTCCTTGGGTGGACGGGTTCATCCCGAGCGTGTACGGTACGTTCGCGCCGGTCTTGGTCAGACCCGACACAAGGACGTACAGCACCGCCGCCAACACTACGGTGATGGCGACCAGCAGGATGGTCGCGATGATCGGCGACACTCCGCGCTTGGAGTTGCGCCGCTGGGCTCGGGCGGCTCGGATCTTGCTTCTCTTTACGTTCATTCTCTATTCCTCCGTGTTTCTCCCGATGGTTCTCGTTCCGTTGTTCCCTGACTAGAGTGTCCCCTGGCCAGAGACGGACGAGGAGCCGGTCGAGAACGCGGAGATCGTGTAGTCGTTCCCCGTAAGCTGGGCGAAGGAGATGACGACGAGCGTGTACGAGTTCGACACCGGGACGGTCGTGGTTCCGGACGCGTACGCCCAGGTGCCAACGCCGGCGGATGTCAGGTACGTCGCGCCGATGACGTTCCCGGAGGTGACGAGCACGCCATACCAGCCGGCCGTCGGACCGTTGCAGCCGGCCGCGCCGGTCGCGTAGGTCATACCGGCCGCGCAATTCACAGCCGAGCCACCCACCGCTGACGCCAGGGCCACAGTCGAGGAGCTAGCCGAGGTGACGGTCAGGCCGAACATGCTCGTCGTCAGGCCCGACGTCGGGCTCAGCGTCAGAGTGTCGAACCAGTTGGCCCCCGTGCCCGAGGCACCCGACGAGGTCATCCCTAGAGTGTAGGGCGTATTGGCCCCGGTCTTCGTCAGCCCGGATACCAGTACATACAATACCGCTGCCAGCACGACGGTGATGGCCACGAGCAGGATCGTCGCGATGATGGGCGACACCCCCCGCTTTCGGGCCCGCTTCCACCCTCGCGCTTTCTCGCCAAAGACGTTCATCCTCTCGTTTCCTCCGATGGGCCTTTCGACCCTCGGGTGCAGCTATGTCGAAGGTCCACTATATGAATGTAGACCCCAGTGGAAACGTCTATAGTCGAACTGTACATCGTCAATTGACGCATTACATACCAATGCGCATTAACCCGCACTAGTCCGATAGTATTCCGTACGCACTCCTCGCTCATAACCCTCCCGCTCGACCCCCCTCGCCCCGTCGGTTCGAGCCTCGGGGAGAGGATTCTGCCCTCGAGGGACAGGGGTCGATCGCCCCGCGCCCCGTCCCGGGGCGTTTGATTCGGAGCCGGCGTAGAGCGCCTCGGAGATCGTGGCCCGAACTTCCTCGGGCGGCGAAACGGGCCGACCGGGGGAGGTTATACTGATGGCACCGGGCGCCGCGGACATGTTCGACGAGCTCCTGGAATTGTTCGACACGTCAGTGAGCTATCGCACGGCCGGGACAGCCGCCTAACGACTGAAAGGGATGCCTGAGTTTAAGTATCAGAATTTCACATCGGTTTGCTTGGCTGTGTTCGACAACGCTCCGAATGGGAAGAAGGCTCGATCCGTCGAGCCCGAGGCCCCCCGGCACGACGTAGAAGACGCGCGCATCGCCCTACGGTGCAACCGCAATGAGCTCCGCCTGGTCGACTCGTTCGTATCCTCGGGCGAGTTTCCGACCCGGTCGGAGCTGATGCGGGCAGCGCTGCACGCGTTCCTGCGCTCCCGGGCGCTGTCGACTGCCCCGACCCCCCCGGTCGATGTCGACGGGTACATCGAGGTCCCCGTCCGGCTGACCCCGGAAGAGTACGCCGAGTTCGAGGCTTTCGCCCACCACACCGGCAACCGCCACGCCGTCAAGGACACGCTCGCCATGCTCGTCCGACGCGGCGCGCTCGAGTTGAAGGTGACCGAACTCGCCCAAAAGGCTCGCGTTCAGGTGCGCGAGGCGGCCGAGACCCGCACGAAGGTCGGCGCTCTCCAGGAGAGCGCCAAGGATCTCGAGCGGAAGGGGTTCGTGGGACGGTAGCGCGGAGCGGGGGAGGAACGGTCGAGGGGGGGTTGTGGCAACCTACGAGTCCGAGCGAACACCGAGCGAGCCGATCGCGTCGAACGTCTTCGATCCCGCGGACGCGGGCTGGGAGAATCGCCCGCGACTCGGCCAGGACGTACGTCTCGTCTTCGCCGCCGTGGGCGGCGGGGCGATTCGGATCGGGCACGAGGTCGCCCGACGCCATATCCGTCACCTCGAGACGGTCGCGATCAACTGCGATCCCAAAGTGGAAGGGTTCGAGGAATACGATCAACGCGTCTACCTCGGCCCGGATTCCGGTGCGGACGGGGACATCGGTGGCTCGACGGTGGTCGGCGGGATGCTGGCCCGGGCGTCCGAGCCGGCGCTTCAACGCATCTTCCACGGCGCCACGTTCGTCGTCATCGTCGGGAGCCTCGGAGGCGGGGCGGGGAGCGGGGCGTTCCCTCATGTCCTCGATATCGCGTCCCGGAATGCCGAGGTGGTCAGCGCGTTCGTCATCAAGCCGTTCCGCTGCGAGGGAGACCGCCGGGCGCTCGCGGACCGCGCGATCGGAAGGCTCCATTTCGTCGACTCGTTCGCCGACAAGCGCGAACGAGGCGCCGCGACGCTTCAGACCCTCGATAACGAGAGTCTCATCGGCGCGTTCGGTCGAATCGCATTCCG
The DNA here is from genome assembly GCA_049285595.1 of Thermoplasmata archaeon. Lineage (GTDB taxonomy): Archaea > Thermoplasmatota > Thermoplasmata > Lutacidiplasmatales > UBA184 > Lutacidiplasma. Next base: position 11,283 of record JBAQAF010000022.1, on the reverse strand, counting down.
GGAGGTCGGCCGCCACTGGGCACAGGTGATCGCGGACCACATCGAGAGTTCGTTCCTCGGTCCGGCGGAAGCGATCCTCGGAGCGCCGCGCCTCGCGGAGCTCGCCCAGTCGCTGCCGTTTGGCGAGCCGAGCCCGGTCGAGGTCCCGGCGCTGACGGTCGTTCCGTCGCCACCGATCGGCGGCCCCGAGCACCTACCCTTGCTACCGGCGGCCGGGGTCGGCGGACGGGAGGCCGAGCTCACGTTCGAGGTCGTCGGCGAGGCGAGGCCCCCGACCCCGACCTAGGCGATCCCCCGGGAGGAGAGCGGGGCTCTCCTCCCCCCCGCGCCGCTCCAATCTTATATGGGGCGTCGGCTCCGCTCGACACCGATGGAGGGCCGGATGTTCACCGTGCTGGCGTTCCTCGTCATGCCCGCTCTGTTGATCGGTGCGACGGTCGCGTTCTTCCATTCCAACCCGGTCTCCGTCGTCGTCCTGATCGCTCTGATGATCATCGGGTCGTTCTACCTTCTGACGTACCGCGAAACGTTCGCGTGAGCAGGAGACCCGCCGCGGCGGGCCGCTCTATCCGTACATTCCCGGCGTAGGGGCCGAGTCGGCCGAAGGGTCGCTCGGTGCCGTGGGGTGCTTCATCGCGGTACGGAGCATCTTCTCGATCTGCTCGGCCTGGTTCCGGAGCGGGCCGGTATCGATCTTGAGCTCGGGCAGGAGGCGATCCAGCGCTTCGATGAGCGCCGCCCCGGCCCGGTGGTCGGGGAGCCCTTCCGCGGCCTGAGCGCTCACGAGGAGCGCGGCGACGGGGGTCGAACGGGAGATCCCCTGGACCAGGAGCGCTCCCGAGACCCCGCCGATCACCCCCTCCTCGAGGGGGCGAGCGTTCGTTCCCTCGAAGGCGCCGACGAGGCCGGGCTCCCGGCGGGAGAAGGCGACCCAGATCTGCCCCTGACCGTTGGCGTCGGCCGCGGTGACCGCCTCCGAGTTAGAGTCGTCACCGGCCGGATGCGGTACGACCCCTTCGAGACAGATCACGCAGCGCGCCTTCCGTCGCTCCGCACCGTCCAGGATCGCCCGAGCGATCGCGTTGGCCTGCGACGGAGTGGGGGGGAACTCCGAGAGGACCAGGCCGAAGTCCGCGCGTCCGTAGACGCGGATCGTCGGGTGCACCTCGCCCCCCTGGATGACGGCGACCGGCGAAAGGTCCGGCGAATCGAACCGTCCGATGCGCGGCAGCTTGAGCGCTCGGATCATGTAGTGGCCCGCGACGGTCGTTGCCAGGCCCGCGCTCGGGAACGAGGAGAGGAGCACGTTACCGGGGGTTGCCAAAGCGGCCTCGGGGGACTCATCCCGCCACACGAACTCCATCTTCTTCCCGTCGTCCCTCCACGCGCGTCCCCCTATAGCGGGAACGGTTCTTCGCCGGCGGGACGGCGGCCGGTGGGGGCCAACCCCAAGTACTCTGCGCCGCTCGAGCGCGGCATGGGACTCCCGTTGCGGGAGATCGTCACCGCGCAGGAGCTACCCTGGGAAGCGCTCGCCGGCCGGACGCTCGCGGTCGACGGGTTCAATGCGGCGTACCAGTTCCTGGCGACGCTCCGGCAGCGCGACGGCCAGCTGTTCTCCGACGCGCAGGGGAGAGTGACGAGTCATCTCATGGGCGTCTTCTACCGGACCACCTCCCTGCTCCACGAGGGGGTTCTCCCGGTCTGGGTGTTCGACGGGAAGCCGCCGGAACGAAAGGCCGGCACGATCCGCAAGCGGATCGCGTCGAAGGAGCGGGCGGAGGGAGAGTGGCGGGAGGCGCTCGCCGCGGGGGATCTCGAGACCGCCCGGCGGAAAGCGGCCCAAACGTCCCGGCTGACCCGCCCGATGGTCGAAGAGCTCGTGACGCTCCTCAAGGCGCTCGGCGTCCCGTCGGTCCAGGCGCCCGGAGAAGGGGAAGCGCAGGCCGCGATGATGTCGTCCCGAGGGATGACCTGGGGAACGGCGTCGGAGGATTACGACACGCTGTTGTTCGGGGCTCCTCGGCTGGTACGGGGCCTCGCGGCGCGGGGACGCGGCGGCAAGGCGGCCGACGCTCAGTTGATCGACCGAGCCGACCTGCTGGCCTCGCTCGGCATTAGCGCGGAGGAGCTGATCTTCCTCGGCGTCGTCGTCGGAACCGATTTCAACGACGGGGCGAAGGGGTTTGGACCGAAGAAGGCGCTGAAGCTCGTGCGCGAACACCTCGGATTTGACGCCACGATGGCCCGAGCCGGGATCGACCCGGCCGAGGCGCAGGAGGTAGCGGATATCTTCCGCCACCCGAACACCGAAGAGGTCCCCCCGCCCGTGTACGGGCCGGTGGACGAGGAGGCGGTCCGGCGCATCCTCATCGACGAGCACGGATTCTCCGACGACCGGGTCACCGCCGCGATCGGCCGGGCCCGCCACCGCCCGGTCCCTGCGACGTCGCCGACGGAGGCGCGGGCCCGGCAGACGCTGCTCGATACGTTCGGGGGGTCGGGCGAATGACGCCGTTCGAGTGCGTTCCGAACTTCTCGGAGGGGCGGGACGAAGCGAAGATCGCCCGGATCGCGGAGGCGGCCCGGGGCGTGGCCGGGGTCACCGTGCTCGACATCGAGCGGAATGCAGACCACCACCGATGCGTCATCACCCTCTACGGGGACGGCGATCCGTTGCTCGACGCCGTGTACCGGATGATGGAGGTCGCGACGGCGACGATCGATCTCACCCAGCATCACGGAGAACACCCCCGCATGGGCGCGACGGATGTCGTACCGTTCGTTCCGCTCGGAAGCTCGACGATGGCGGACGCCGTGACCTTGGCCGAACGGCTGGGGGACCGAGTGGCGCGTGAGCTCGCCATCCCCGTGTACCTGTACGCTCAGGCCGCCCGGCGCCCGGAGCGGTCCGATCTCGCGAAGGTCCGTGAGGGTCAGTTCGAAGGGATCCGCGATCGCATCGGGTCGGACCCGGACCGCGCCCCCGACCTAGGTCCGGCGCGAGTCCACCCGACCGCCGGGGCCGTGGCGATCGGGGCCCGAGCCGTCCTGATCGCCTACAACGTCTACCTCACCACCCCCGACGTCGCGGTCGCGAAGCGGATCGCGAAGGCGGTCCGGGGGCGCGACGGGGGCCTCCCGGAGGTCAAGGCGCTCGGATTCGACATCCGGGAGCGCGGCCTCGCTCAGGTCTCGATGAACCTGACCGACTACCGTACCACGTCCGTCCCCCGCGCCTTCGAGGCCGTCCGCCAACAGGCCGAGGCGAACGGGACGGGGGTGGAGGAGTCCGAGATCGTCGGCCTCGTCCCGGAGGACGCGCTCCTCGACGCGGCCGAGTCGCTACTTCGGCTCCGGTCGTTCGATCGCGCCGGGATCCTCGAGCGCAAGGTGCGGGCGGCGGAGGCGACCCGCGCCGGGCACGAGCCGATCGGGGCGTTCGCCGCCCGGCTGGCGGCGCGGACCCCGACTCCCGGAGGTGGGAGCGCCGCCGCCGTCGCGGGCGCCTTTGCGGCCGCGCTCGGGGAGATGGTCCTCTCCTACTCCATCGACCCGAAGGCCCCCACCCCCGATCTCGGGGAGGCTCGCGCTCGGCTGTCGGCCGGCCGGACGCGGCTCCTCGAGCTGTCGGACGACGATTCACGCTCGTACGAGGCGGTCCGTTCGGCGCGGCGCGCGCTTCGGGAGCGGCCCGACGAGGCGACCGCGCGCGAGGGATATCTCGCCGCGCTCCGGCACGCTTCGGCGGTGCCGCTGGAGACGGCCCGGGTCTCGGTCGCCCTGGCGACGCTCCTCGGATCGGTGAGGTCCCGCACGAAGGCGGCGCTCGGCAGCGACCTCGTCACGGCGCTCGCTCTGTTCCGGGCCGCCACCGAAGGGGCGCTCGCGAATGTCGCCATCAACCTCGATGACCTGCGGTCCGCCGGAGTCCCGACCGACGAGATGGACCGCGAGATCGCGCGCCTGCGATCGGCGGGGTGACCGTCCGTTGACGGCCCCGCCGACGAAGAGCGCACGACCCGAGGTCTGGGTCAACTGCGCGGCGTCGCTCGACGGCCGGATCGCCCTTGCCCAGGGCGCCCGGGCGCGACTCTCCTCTCCGGAGGACCTCGTGCGCGTGCAGGAGCTTCGGACCCAGGTGGACGGGATCCTCGTCGGGGTCGGGACCGTCGTGATGGACGACCCGTCCTTGCGGGTGCACTGGGAGCTCCTCGGTCGTCCCCCCGGAACGGAGCCGATCCGCATCGTCGTCGACGGGAGTGGCCGAACGCCCGAGACCGCGAAGGTGCTCGATGGGACGGCGCCGACCATCGTCGGGACGACGGACGACTGCCGCCGGCGGTTCCCGGACCACGTCCGAACGATCGCGGCGGGTCGTTCGCGGGTCGATCTCGGGGTCCTCTTCGAGCGGCTCGCCGACGCGGGCGTCCGCCGCTTGCTCGTGGAGGGCGGCTCCCGGATCCTCGGGACCGTGCTGCGGGAGGGTCTCTACGACCGTCTCACGGTCTACTACGCTCCGTGCGTGATCGGGGATGGGACGGCACCGCCGATCGTCTCCGGGCCGTCCGCAACGTCGTTCGACGGAGCGCCCGCCCTCGATCTTACCGGGGTCGAGCGACGGGGCGAAGGGTACGTCGCATCGTACCGGCCGAGGCGCGTCGCGTTCGGGGTGAGACCGTAGGTTCATAAGCCGGTGGACCCCCTTCCCCCGCGAGGAGCGGTTCGGAGCATCCCGTGGCAACCCCATCGAACCCCCCACCGTACCCGCACCCGTCCCGCCCGCTCGGCGTCGCCATCCTCGCCGTGCTCGTCGGGATCTTCGGCCTCCTCTGGATCCTGGGCGGCCTCCTGATCCTCGCGAACGTCACCGCGGTGGCGTACTTCAACGGCGGAGGGCTGCCGCACCTTCTGCACGCCGTCGGGATCGTCGCCGGGCTGATCGTGCTCATCCTGGGATTGATCGTCCTCGGTCTCGCCGTCGGCCTCTGGCATCTGCGGATGTGGGCGCTCGTCCTGACGCTCCTCGTCCTGATCGTTGAACTCGCCTCCTACGGCATCGCCCGCGATCTCGCGAGCCTGGGGTTCATCGTCTCCCTGATCCTGTTCGTCTACCTGCTCGCGGTCCACCGGCACTTCGACTAGGTCGGCATCCGCGGCGCCCACCGTCGGCGCGCATCCGTTATCAACGCGGGGAGTTCCCCGGGTCTCCGAGGCTCGGCCGGTGAAGCTCGTCCATTTCGCGCTGCAGGAGCAGTTCCATTTCGGGATGATCAACGACGCGAACGAGTACATCGACCTCGACACCGCGTGCCGCGACTACTATGGCGTCAACCCGGTGAAGGGAGCCGACCCGAGCCGGTTCCGCGACATGCAGGGGTTCTTCTCGGGGGGCGCCGATTCCGTCCTGCTGACGAAAAAGATCGCGGAGTACATCGACCGGCGGCGGGCGATGGGCTGGACCCCTCGGGCGGCGACGGGGGCGCGGTTCCTGTTCAAGGCGGAGGAGGGCGTGAAGCTGCTGGCGCCCGTTCCTTCGGGTCAGAAGATCTACTGCCTCGCGCAGAACTCGAAGAGCCACCTCGCGGAGCAGCGCACGCCGGCGCCGCCCCGCCCGTACGCCTTCTGCCGCTACTTCAACAGCCTCGTCGGCCCGAGCGAGTCGCTCGTGCTGAGCTCGGTCGCGACGTTCCCGGATGTCGAGCTCGAACTGGCCGTGGTGATCGGCCAGCGGGGCAAACACATCCCCGTCGAGCGGGCGATGGAGCACGTCGCCGGGTACACGATCGCCCTCGACATGGGCTACCGCGACCTCCAGTACCCGGCCGGGGGCCCGACCGACTGGGTGATGGGGAAGGGGTTCGACGCGACGATGGCGATCGGCCCCTGGGTCGTGCCGAAGGAGGAGGTCGGTTCCGTCTACCCGCTCAAGATGGAGCTCAAGGTCGGAGGCACGGTGCGCCAGCTCGGAGACACCACCGACTACCTGTTCCGGATCCCGGAGATCATCCACCACTTCTCCGCAGGGATCACGTTCGAGCCCGGGGACGTCATCTCGCTCGGGAGCCTCGGCGGAACGCCGGGATTCGAGTTCGGGAACGAGAGCCGCCGCCTGAAGCCGGGCGATCAGATCGAGGCGTCGATCGAACGGATCGGTCGGCTCGTCATCCCGGTGAAGGCCGAAGCGTCGCTTCCCCCCGCAGCACCAGGAACGTCACCACCGGCGTAGGGAGCTCGTCGGTTCCCCCGGTCCGACCGCGGACCCCTCCGTCGGGGAACGGATAGTCGACATCGGCCGTGTACGTGAGGGGGGTCGTGCCGCCGTCCGTGGCCGGGACGAGCGCGTCGCGGAACGGATCGAACGCGCGCACCTCGTCGCGCGCGAGAGGAACGACCCGAAGCCCCGTGCCGCCGTGGCGTGAGTTCGGCAGGCGGATCAGGCGGTGGATGTCGGTCGTCACGGGCGCGTCCGTCTCCCCCTGCACCTCGATCGCGGCCCGCGGAACGATCGCGGCCAGGAACTCATCGGGTGTATCTTTCCCGAAGACGTCGATCGTGAACGACGCACGGACCTTCTCCGCGCCTCCCAGCTCGATCAGCACCTTCGCCCAACGGCGCGCCTTCACCGCCGGGATACCGGCGGCGACCATTTCGTCGGCCGCCGCCTTCGTTCCCTGAGCTTGCCAGCGCGCCAGAACGGCGAGCACGGCCCGGGTCGTTCGGCCCCGCCACCCGGGGGCGTCCGGGGGAGCGAGGCGGGCGGTCTTGGGTCCGGCGCGACCCCGTCCGCCGGCGACCTCGTCGTCGTCGACCGGCGCGAGCGTAGGACCGGCCCGGACATCCGAGCGATGGCGCTCGACGGCGAGTCCCGGATCGATCCCGGTGCCGAGGACGTAGTCGACGAGCTCGCGTCGTTCCGGGCTCGTGAGGGGGAGGAACCGCTCGTCCCGAATGTGGACGTGGTAGCCGCGACCGCCCGAGAAGACGATCGATGTGGCGGCCGGGTCGACGCCGAAGTCTCGGAGCAGGAAATCGTCCACGAGCGTCAGCAACCGATCCTTCACGAGCGCGAGCTGGCCGGCGTAGTCTCGGCTCTCCGCGCCGCGCAGGTGGTCGGCGTCGAGGTCGAAGATCAGGTCAGCACCGAGCCACTCCTTCGCGGCCATGGAGGGGTCGGCGGGGCGCCGGTAGTACGCGGACGAATAGTAGACGTGGCGGGGGACCTCGTGCGCGAGGTAGTCATGGAACTCCTCGGGCGATCGCAGGGCGGCGTGCCGACGCATCATCGTCTCGGTCGCGAACGGGAACGCGGCGAACTCCCGTCGGGCGAGCCGGGCCGGAGGCTCGATCGTCGCGCGAGCGTAGTACTCGGCGAATCGTCCCCGGACCCAGGCGAGGGTCGCGGCGTCCAGGGGGACGGTCTTCGCCACGCGGCTACTCTCCCTCGAACTCCGGCAGGGCCGGGATGCCGGCCTCGGCGGCGTCCGCTTCCTTGCGGAGGCGGGCGAGAAGGTGGAAGACGGTCGAGTGCTCGCTGCCCCGCAAGAGGAGCTCGACCGCACGAGTGCCTCGCTCGAGCTGCTCCTCATCACCGATCAAGGCGACCGTCGAGCCGTAGACGCTCATCGAACACCCCGACAATTCCTCGATCCGGGTGCGGGCGCGCCCGTGCGTCCCGATCACCCTCGACCGAATGCGGCGCAGGACCGATTTGCGGTGCTTTCCGGTCGTGAACTTGATGTCGAGGATCCCGAGGAACGTATTCTCCTTCAGCAACCGGAACGCGCGCTCGGGAGAGAATCCCCGGCCGATCGCGAGCACGATGTCCCGCGCCTGCAACGCCCCCATCGGGTCGGTGTCGGGCCCCGAGACGCGGACCTCCCCTTCGGCCGCGTCGATGTCGATCTCGGTGTGGGTGCTCGAGGCGATCGCGCGCTTCGTGCGGCCCCCGGGGCCGATCAGCGCCCCGACCCGGTCTTCGGGAACGCGGGCGTAGAGCACCGGCATCGCTAGCTGCCCTTCCCGGGAGCGGCGCCCATCCGGTCGCCGCCGACCGCAGCGAGGAAATCGACCGGGTCGACCGGGTAGCCGAGCCGGCCGATGAACTTGGCGAAGTTCGCGAGGTCCCGCTGGAGGAGCTCGAGGGCGTTCGGATGGTTCGACGCCACTGCCTGGGCGACGTCGATCAGGACGATCTTCCCCTCGAAGTAGAGGGTGTTGTACGGCGACAGATCGCCGTGGACGAGCTTCGCGGTGCGGGTCATCAGTCCGATCTCGCGCACCAGGTCCTCATAGAACTCCGCCGGGTCGTCGATCGAAGCGTCCCGCACGCGGGGCGCCACCCCGTCGACCGATCCGATCAGCTCCATGACGAGGACGTTCCTCAAGTGACCGTACGGCCGCGGAACCCGGACCCCGGCGTCGGTCAGCCGGCCGAGGATCGTATGCTCCCGGCGCGTCCAGGCGAAGATCAGGCCCCCGTAGTTCGTCGCGCTCGCCTCGCGGCGGAGCGCCTCCATCGCGTAGGGCGGCAGGTTACGGAACACCGAGTTCCCGATCCGGTAGATCTTCACCGCACGAAGCTCTTCGCCCGCGGTGGCGCGGAAAACACCGCCCTCCTTGCCCGTGGAGATCGGGAAGTCGACGGAGTCGATCTCCCCGCGAGTGATCAGACGGGAGACCGTGAGCAGCGTGGAGTGGTCAAAGAACTCGTCGAGGAGCTTACGGTCGGATCCTTCCTTGCGCCGTTCCTCGACGCGTTCCCACCGGGGGAAGACGATGTCCTGGGGTCGTGGCATCGCCGGCAGCAGCGGGCGCCCGCTCATAGGCCCTCGGGCCGCCCCCGGGACCGACCGGGTAGGCTCGTGGCCCGAGTGCAACCGACGCCTTATCCCTCCTCCCGGCCATTCAACGGGTGTCGATGTCCGCCTTCCATTCCCCTCGGTCCCCGTCCGGCCCCCACGCCGCCGCCCCGACCGCACCGGTCGCGCCGGCCGTCCTCGCGGAGCTCGGAGAACGCCTCGCCCTGCCGGCCGACTACGACGGGGTCTTCCGCATCGTTCGGGCGGTCGTGCACCGGGTGCTCGGGATCGAGCGGCCCGGTCTGGGGCTCGCCCTCTCCAATCTGCCACCTCAGCTCGGTGCCTACTGGCCGGTGACCGGGAACCTGATCGTCCTCAACGAGGGTCTCGTCTCCGCCATGCGCGCCTCCTCGAAATCCCCTCTCGAGGTGAACTCGTTCGTGTACGTGATCCTGGCCCACGAGTATCTTCACTCGCTCGGCTACCTCGACGAGGGGGCCGTTCGTCGCGTGACGGCCCGCGTCACGCACGCCGCGTTCGGAGCGGATCACCTCGCGACGCGAATGGCGGAAGGGGACCTGTGGCAGATGTACCCGTTCCTGGCCCAGGCGCCTCGGGGCGACGGTCGACGCCTGCGGATCGTCCCCGGGTTCGACCGGGCGTCCACGCAGAGCTACATTCGGTAAGGGCCCCGGCACGCTTTATCCCGAGGGGGCTCCTCCCCGACCGAGGGCGACCGCATGGTGATCGACGTCTGGATCGGGGTCGCGCTCGTCGGGGTCGGGATCGCGCTCCTCGCCTCCGAGCTCGTGCACCCGGGCGCACTACTGTTCATCCCCGGGACCGTGTTGATGGTCGCCGGGTTCCTCTATCTCTTCTCCCCGTCGTACCTGCTCGACAGCCCGATCGGACCGTCGGTCGTGATCGTGTCGGCGCTGGTCGCCACGGCGATCGAGATCTACTACTACCGATGGGTCGCCCCGACGCACCGGCCGATGAGCACCACCACGGTCGGCCTGATCGGAGAAGAGGCCGTGGTCCTCACGGCGATCGTTCCGGACACGCTGAAGGGGAAGGTCCGGGTCCGCTCCGAGATCTGGTCGGCGCGCGCGCTCGTTCCGATCCCCGTCGGCGCTCGGGTGCGCATTGTCGCGGGCGAGGGCGTCTCCGTCACGGTCGAAGTCGTGCCGCCGCCCCCGGCCGCCTAGCGGCCCGCGCGCGGGTCGGGGCAACGGTTACGTATCTCTCGGCCCTCCGTCCGCCATGTCAGGCCACGGCACCGGGTCCGAGGGACGAACGTAGATGTCGGAATGGCTGACCGTCTTCCTCGTCCTGCTGCTCGTCCTGATCATCATCCTGGTACTGCTCAGCCGAGCGATCTACACCGTCGAGCCGTACCAGCAGGGAGTCGTCACGCTGCTTGGCTCGTACAAGCGGATCATCAATCCGGGGATCAATTTCCAGAGCCCGCTCGCCAAGGTGATCAAGATCGATCTGCGGACCCAGGTGCTCGAGGTCCCTCGCCAGGAAGTGATCACGAAGGACAACTCGCCGACGAACGTCGACGCGATCATCTACATCAAGGTCGTCGATGCCCCGAAGGCGATCTTCCAGGTCCAGGATTACCACGTCGCGACGGTCGCCCTCGCCCAGACGACCCTGCGGTCGGTGATCGGCGACATGGAGCTCGACGAGATCCTCTACAACCGCGAGCGGATCAACACCCGCCTGCGCGACATCCTCGACGAGGCGACCGACCGCTGGGGGGTGCGCGTCGAGGCGGTCGAGATCAAGGAGGTCGACCCGGTCGGCCCCGTCAAGACCGCGATGGAGGAGCAGACCTCCGCCGAACGCCAGCGGCGGGCGGCGGTGCTGCGCGCGGACGGGGAGAAGCGGAGCGCCATCCTCGTCTCGGAAGGCAACAAGCGCTCGCGGATCCTTCAGGCCGAAGGAGTCCGCCAGTCCAAGATCCTCGAGGCGGAGGGTACCCGTGTCGCGACGATCCTCGAGGCGCAGGGGGAGGCGCAGCGCCTCCGAATCCTTTCCCTGGGGGCGAGCGTCCTCGACGCCAAGGCGCTGACGGTCCTATCGCTCGACACCGTGGCGAAGGTCGGGGACGGTCAGGCGACCAAGATCCTGTTCCCGTTCGAGTTCTCGCGCTTGATGGAAGGGGCCAGTGAGTACCTCGGGACCGGCCGGCAGGTCCCGGACCGGGCGCTCAACTCCATCGATGATCTGGAGGCGAGGGTCGGGTCGATGGACGATATCCTCGGGCCGATCCCGAAGCAGGACGAGCTGTTGACCGAGATCCGGTCGATCGAGGACGAGATCAAGGCGGACTCGGTCGATGCCGTGATCACCTCGCCGTTCGCCAACAAGGGAGCGAAGGGCGCGGTCGACCCGGTCGCCGGAGAGCCGGTGTTCCCGCCGGCCGACGACGTCGCACCACCGCCGCCGCATCACCTCATCCGGCCGCGAGGAC
>JBAQAF010000021.1:0-18572 GCA_049285595.1 Thermoplasmata archaeon | reverse complement strand
CGTAACCATTCACCTTTCCGGACCTCCTGAGAGCCCTATACCGTACGAGCGATAGTACTTTCCGGTGAAACGCTTCTCCCCCTTTCGAGGGAGAGGTGTACGCCCAAGACGCTGCGGAACTGTTCCCCTCCGACGACGACAACGAGTCGATTACCCTCGACCCGGAGGAGCGGAAGGCCGTCCGCAAGCGCCTGGAGAAGGCGAACGAACTTGAGAAGGAGAACCGCGAGCTCCGCGAGAAGAACCGACGTCTCCAGGAGGAGCTTCGTCGCATCAAGGCCTCCGCCCCTTTCCTCGCCGCCTCCGATCTGACCGCCGAGGCCGGAGGAGTCCCTTCGAGCCGAGTGTTCTATCGACGGCCCTCCCGGCCTCGCGAGCCGCAGCCGACGGGCGGCCAAGAGGGCCACGAGGGACGCTCGCGCGAGCGCCCCGTCCCCAACTCCCCTCCGCTCCGACTCCGCCTCGAGCGGTGTGGCGACTGCGGCTCGCCGCTCGGGGAGCCCTTCGAGGTCCGTCGCCGAACGATCACCGACCTTCCGCCTCCCCAGCCCCTCATTTTCGAAGTGGAGATCCCTCGCTACACCTGTCCCGGATGTCACCGCCGAGTCGAGCCTCCCTCTCCCTACCCTCGGAACCGACCCTTCGGGTTCGCGCTCATGGCTCGAGTCGTCCACCTTCGGATGCTCGGGCTGAGCGTCCCGAAGATCGTCGACTGCCTGAGAGAAGGCCACGGGGTCGTCGTGAGCCCCGCGGTCGTCCTCAAGATCGAACGGCATGCGGCGGAGGCGCTCGGGCCTCTCTACGAGGGACTCAAGGAACAGGTGCGCACCGTCCCCGTGGTCCACGGGGACGAGACCTCCTTCCGGATCGGCGGACAGAACGGCTGGATGTGGGTCTTCTCTCACCTCAAGGCCGTGGTCTATCGGATCGCCCCGAGCCGAGGCCAGGATGTCGTGCGAGAGATGCTCGAGGGGTACGAGGGAACCATCGTGCGCGATGCCTGGGACCCGTACGACTGCCTCACGACGGCGAAGCACCAGCTCGACCTCCTCCACGTCAATCGGTGGTTGGAGCGGGCAGAGTGGACCCACCGCGTCGAGCCACGGCCGCTACTTCGGGAGGTCGAGCCCAAACTGATGAGCGCGGGACGTCCCCACGAGGAGTTCCTCCGGTTCGCCGATGGAGTGCGGAGGATCCTCCGAGGGGTGATCCACTGGTCCGAAGCGAACCCCGAGGCCCCTCCTCGATTACGGCGCAGGGTAGAGCGATCGGCGAGGCGAGTGCTCACGCGCCTCCTCAACGAGCCGTGGAGGGACGCCGATGCGATCCGGATCGCGAAGGAGCTCCGACATCGAAGGGGGCAGTTGTTCACCTTCGTGACCGAGCCCGGGGTTCCGTGGCACAACAACGAGGCCGAGACCCAGGTGAGGCAGGGCGTGCTGTTCCGGAAGATCAGCGGCGGCCGCCGCTCGTGGATGGGCGCATGGGTGTTGGAGCGACTGCTGACGGTCTATCGAACCTGTCGGAAGCGGGGGATCAAGTTCCTCGATGTGGTGGTCGGCGCGCTCCAGGGGAAGGGCTACCCCGGGTTCGGAGTCACGTCAGGCGCTCCAGAAACCTGAGTGTTTACACGAACTCTAGCGCAGCTCCGACCGGGATGACCCTAGCTAAGCGGTCCAACTCAGCCCGTCGGTTCGAACGAGGGTCGCGGTGCGCGGGTGATGGGACCGCGGGAGCCGTGGGAGGAGCCGAAGGCTCCTCGCCTTCGAGACCCGGCGCAATCCCCGCTACACCCTCGTCCATCTCGACAGTACATCAGCTTCTGGCCTCAGATAATTGGAGCGCGAACGGTAGTGACGACCGTCACAGAAGTGGGCGAGACCGGGATGATCCATCTGGGGGCGATTATGCGCGGGCAACCACGGGCGACCGGACGCATCCCACCGCCGGATCCATCTCGGGAGTCCCGGCGGGCCCGTAACACCTTCCTTAGAGAACCCAGACCCGCGGCTCAGCGGGGGTACTGTGATAGCTGTGCGGACGCGATCGAGTGGAATACGACGGTCCGGGTCAGCCTGCTGGCGAACCGCGAAGGCCTCGGGCACCTCACCCACGCCGGGAACCGAAGGTGCGCGCCCTCCGAGTCCGACAGGACCAAGAGTGGCCCGTGCTCGCCGTCGTAGCCCAGCCCGCCCCGGGTCGAGGCGAGGTGATCTTTCAGGTTCGGGCGGCCGATGTTCGTCGGACCGACCTTCTCCTGATTCACAACTTACGACAAGAACTCGCCCGGCCCGTAGCACTGGGACACGAGATTGTCGGAGAAGCGGTCTCGGGCAGGCCCTACTGCCCTCTCGAGGACGAGACTGCCACTCCGGGCTCAGCTACCCGCCCTTCAACTCGCAAGAAGGACCATCGCGGCAGGAAACCACGAAGCGAAACGCTACCCACTTTTCCTCGCGGCCACGGGAGAGTCGGGCGCAGCGCGCGCCACGGGTCGTGGCTCGGGACCGTGAGGCAGGTGCGGGACTCTTAGCTTAGGTCGTTAGCAGTTTTCGAGTGGCCAATGCTCCCCCGGGAGTCGCGACGAGCAGGGATCCTGATCTTCGACGAGGTCGAAGAATTGGACTTCGTGGGCCCGTGGGAAGTATTCGGGCAGGCGGAGCGGGTTTCCCCGGGGTCCTTCGAAACACGACTTCTCTCGCTCGACGGGAAGGGGGTTCGAGCCGCGTATGGTCTCAAGATTGAGGCATCGGTCGCGGCTCAGGACGCTTTGCCCTTGGACATTCTGGTCGTTCCCGGCGGAAAGGGCGCGCGTCGGGAGATGAACAACCCGGAGATGCTCGACCTTCTCCGTGGCATGCTGCCGGGCAAGACTGTGATCGCGTCGGTATGTACCGGATCTCTGATCCTCACGGCGGCGGGGATACTCGATGGGAAACGAGCCACGACGCACTGGGCCGCGCTCGAGGACTTGCGGGCGTTCCCCAAGGTCACGGTCGACCACCAGCGGTACATCGACCTGGGAGACGTGGTGACCTCCGCAGGCATCTCCGCGGGAATCGACATGGCGCTACACCTGGTCGAACGGTTCCTCGGGAAGAAGGAGGCTTCGGAGGTTGCCAAGAGGATGGAATATCACCAGCCGCTCTCCCAGCCAGTGCCCGGAGCCTGAACGCGACCTCCACCTCCGCTTAGGGAAGGGGGACGGTCGCACCCGGGAGGTGAGTGTCTCGGCGTTCATCCCACCCCGTGATCGCAAGGCAAACCACGCGCCGGGCACGAACCTCACGCACCTGGTCGATTCACGAGGGGTCGGCCCTCCAACCCCTCCACGGTCGCCTTCACCGTGTCGGATGGCGTCCCGAGCATGAAAAAAGCCCCGGGGGAAAGCCAACCGGGGATGGAACCTGACCGGCTTATGGCCGTCGGGCCCCCGGCTCTCGGCCAATGGGGTGGGTCCCCGCCGTCGAACGGACCGCCTTCACGCCGGCGCGAAGTTCACGCTCACATCACCACCCCGCCCGCTCGGAGGTCCCCTCCCGCTGGCGCCGCCCTTCTGGGCGAGACCCGGGTCGCGGGTCGTGCACGAGACCGGAGGAGGAGTGGAACTATCTCTTTGCTTTCCGGTGGGGGGGCCTCCGTACCCGATACGTGAGATGGGTCACCCCGGGGGCTTCAACTGCCTTGACCTGCCGGAGGTAGACTTTGGATAGCAGCGCGCTGTCAAACAACCGAACACCCTCGCCGAGGAACACGTCTACGAGATGGATGGTGACCTCGTCGACCAAGCCGGCCTCGAGGTACTGTCGGGCGGTCCCGGCGCCGCCCGAGATCGCGATGTCCCTTCCCTTGGCCGCCCCTTTCGCGGATCGAAGCGCAGCGGCGACTCCCCCCGTCACAAAATGAAAGGTGGTCCCTCCCTTGCACACCAAGGTCTCGCGCTCGTGGTGCGTGAGCACGAAGACCGGAAGGTGGAACGGGGGGTCCTCGCCCCACCATCCGTTCCATGCCGGTGTGCCCCAAGGACCCCGGCCTCCACCGAACATGTTGCGACCCATGAGGATCGCACCAACATCCTCTTCCTCACCGAGAAAGACCTTCGTGCTTTCATTGGTGCTCCCACCCTTCAGGCCCACTGCCTTCCGCCATACCGCCAGCTCGCGCATCCACGTGTGCAGAAGTTATCCATGAACTCCCAACGGATGCCTTCGGCTCTGGTTTGGACCGGCGACAAAGCCGTCCAAAGACATCGAAACGCTGTAGATGAGCATGGATTATCCACCCCCCGCGGACGTCTCCGATAGGAGCGTGCCCAGCCGGCGGAACAGGGATCGCACGCCGTTCTGGATCCCGGAGGGCGTCAGGCGGTTCGGGTCCACCGGAGACGGGAATTCGGTACGCAGGGTGACTCGAGTCCCCCCCGGGGCCGGCTCGAAGTGGATCGACTCCACGACCGTAAGGCCGTCGATCTCACCGAACTCTAGTGTCCGTACCAAGAGCGACCCCGGCACGATCTCCCGGTAGGTCCCAGAGCGACGATTCATCTGTCCGTCGGGGCCGAGCAAACGGATCTGGTAACGACCCCCGACACGTACCTCCATCGCATCGACTATCGTACGCCACCCCGCCGGCCCCCACCATTGGGCGACCAGTTCCGGGGTCACGAACGCCGCGTACGCGCGCTCGCGCGAAACCGGGAAGACTCGGACCGCAATCACGTCGATCTCCGTGGGGACGGTGATCACGGTCGTGTCGCGCGGCGTCGAGGCCGCGTCCGATCCGGACGCGCTCACCGGGACCTCCGTGGCCCTCGCGGGGCCGACGCTCCCGACACGCGCGGATTTCCGAGGACCTGCTCCAGCCGTCCGAAGCTGTCCTCCCACATCGCTCGGTACTGGGCGAGCCAGCCGAACGCGTCCGCTAAGGGCCCTACGTTGAGATGGCGCGTGCGATACCGCCACTCCCGTGTCACCGCGATTAGTCCGGCGCGCTCGAGACACTTGAGGTGACGCGAGATCGTTGGGAGACTCACGTCGTAGGGAGCGGCCAGGTCCCCAACGCCCGCGTCTCGGACCGCGAGACGGGTGAGAATGTCCCGGCGGATCGGATGCGCGAGCGCCCCGAAGATAGCGTCGTAGTTCACGGTGGGGGCAGGCACCATCGTTCCCAGCCCATGGACCCGCTATTATTTACCATTTTAGCTAAATGAGTCTCACAGCCGTACCCAGTGGGATCGTCCGTGAGCATGCGGGTTCGAGTCCCGGCAGGCCCGTCGCGCCCGCTCAAGCCTCGGACAGTGTACGGGCGTAGAACGCGAGAACGCGGCGCCAGGCGTCCTGCGCCGATGCGGCGTCGTAGTTCGCCGTCCGGGTATCGTTGAAGAACGCGTGCTTCGCGCCGGGGTAGACGTGGGACTCGAACGACCGACCGGCACGCGCCATCGCCTCGGCGAACGCCGGTACGGTGTCGGTGATGCCGTGATCCTCTCCTCCGTACAGCCCGAGGACGGCGGCTCGGACTGCCGGCACCTCCTCCAGGGGCGGATTCTGGCCGTAGAAGATGACCGCGGCCCGCAGCTCGGGATCGACCGTCGCGAGGCGCGCCGACATCGCTCCGCCGAAGCAGAATCCGACCGACCCGACGCGCGTTGGGTCCACCTCGGGCCGATCCCGAAGAACGTGCGTGACGGCGAGGAGGTCCCGTGCGAATCCGGACTGCACGGGGGGGCTCGTGACCTTGCCGAACGCTTCGAGCACGGGCCGTCGTTCGGGGGGCTGGGAGGCGGCAAAGGCGGCGAACTTGGAGGGATCCCGGCGAAGATCCGGCGGCGCCTGCGCGAGCGACTGCATCGCGAGACGGATGTTCTCTGGGGTCAGCACCGTCCCGAGCTCCCCGGAGAACAGATTGGGCGCGACCGCGACGTAACCTTGTTCGGCGAATCGCCGGCACACGTCCTCGATGTGTGCGTCCGGTCCAAAGATCTCATGGATCACGACGAGCGCGGGGGAGCCCCCCCGATGCGCTCCGGGGAACGCGGCATAGCAGTCGATGCGCCGACGATCACTCTCTACCCAGAACCGCTCCGTTCGAGGCATTCCCACTCTCCTTGATCCGCGGAGGATCGACCTCGTCCGGACGCCCAGGGTCCCTCATCTGGCTTTCGGACGCTCGCTTCGGCCCGGGGGTGTGGCCCGCGCTACTTCGCGCCGGTCTTCGATCCCCGGTGCTCGCGCCCCGCCGGAGGCCGCCGCCCCGGGAAGGCGAGATTCCCCGAGTCGGAGGTCGGTGGGAGGAACGTTGCGTACGTCAGCAACCGCGCAGCCGCCTTCCCGCGGGCGGTCAACCGGTACGTCTCTTCCTCGTGCGCCACGAGCCCGGTGCTGACCAGTTTGCGCACGTGGAACGCCATCTTGGGCGAGTCGTCGAGACCTGCCGACTGCATCGCCTCTCCGAAGGTGGCCGGCGCCTGGTCGAGACGGAGGACCACCTTGCGTCGGATCGGATTGGCGAGGGCATCGAGCGTGTCGTGGGTCTCCTCGGCGACGACCGCGGCGCCGAGGGCTGCCGCGACGGTCGGGGTGACGCGTCGCGGGTTGAAACCGACGCGCAACGGACCGTGGCCGGCCAGATCGGCCCGCAAGCCGTCCAGGATCCCGACGATATCCTCCAGTCGGTGCGTCTCGAGCAGCCGTTCGGCATCGGCGATGACGACCGCTCCGTTCGGGTGGTCCGCGAGGAACGTGCGCGTCCGCACGGACAGCAGGCTCGGGTTCTCCCGATCGAGCCGTTCGGGATGGAGGTGGGATTCGGGAGGGGGAGGCGCCTCGGCGAAGAACAGCACCTCGTACTTCCCGGACATCGCGAGCGAGCGGACCTCCCCGAGCGGATCGCGGGAGCTCTCCGGAGGGGAGTCGAACTCGTGCTCCTGCGCCACGAGGCGCAGCGTTTCGCGCACCTGATCGATGCGGAACGGCTTGCGAATATAATCGAAGGCGCCGAGCTTCATCGCGTCGAGGGCGGTCTCGACCGTGGCGAACCCCGTCACCATGACGACGAACGTCCGGGGCCAGCGATGACGCACCTCGCGCAGCAGCTCGAGCCCGCCCTGGCGGGGCATCTTGAGGTCTGTCAGCACGACGTCGAACTCCGCCTGCGCGAGCGACTCGAGCGCCTTTCCGACCGACGGGGCGGACATCGCCACGTGACCGTCATCCGACAGCAGCTCGGTCAGTTCCTCTCGGAAGACGGCGTCGTCGTCTACGATCAGGATGCGCACAGCGCGACCAGCGCCGGTGTCGGGATTAGTGTTTCGCGGGCGTTCGCTCGTTCTGATCGGAACGAGCGGCAGCCGGGCCGTCCGTGCCCACCGGTTCGGTGACTGGCTCCCGGAGCATCGGGCTCGGTTCGTGGACCGGGAGGGTGACGAGGAACGCCGCCCCTTCCCCCGGGACGTTGCGCGCCGTGATCGATCCGTGATGCGCCTGCACGATCCCGTGGCAGATGGCGAGGCCGAGGCCGGTCCCCTCTCCCTCGGGCTTGGTCGTGAAGAACGGCTCAAAGATGTGGGGGAGCGACTCGGGGGGGATCCCCGGGCCGGCGTCGACGATCTCGACCTCCGCGCGGGCCCCCCGCCGCCGAACGCTGACGAGAATTCGTCCTCTACCGGCCATCGCATCGTACGCATTGTTGAGGATGTTGGTGAGAACCTGCATCAGCTGTCCCCGATCGCCGTGCACGGGGACGGTACCGGCCGGATACGACTCGTCGACCTCCACGTCCGGCGACTGTTTACCGCGGAGGAATGCGACCGATTCCCGGGCGACCTCCACCAGGTCGAGCTCGGTGACCTTCGGCTCGGTCCGGCGGGCAAAGTCGAGAAGGCCACGGACGATGCGCGCGGCCGCGTCGATCTGCTCGGTCATCGTCTCGAGCCGGGAGAGGGCCCACGGGTCCTCGCTGCGACGCCGCAGGCTCTCGGCGACCAGCATCACGTTCGCCAAGGGGGTGTTGATCTCGTGCGCGACGCCAGCCGCGAGCCGGCCGACGGAGGCGAGCTTGTCGGCGTGGGTGGCGCGCAGTTCCCAGCTGCGCTGCTCGGAGAGGTCGACGGCCACGCCGAGGTAATGGGTCGATTCTCCGCGGACGTTGCGGATCGCGGTGATGCTCAGGAGGACCGGTCGCTCGCGACCTGTTCGGTCGCGATTCGTGATCTCTCCCGACCAGTACCCCCGTTCGGGATCCTTCAGATCGGCCCACATCCGGTCGTATACCTCGGGAGGCGTTCGCTTGCTGCGGATGAGGTTCGGCTTGCGGCCGATGCACTCCTGCCGAGAGTACCCGTAGATCCTCTCGAAGGCGGGGTTGACGTCGACCATCACCCCGCGCGCATCGGTGAGCTGCATCGGATTGGTCGACGTCTGGAACGACTCATAGAACAGACGGGCCCGCTCCTCTTCCTCGACCCGGTCGCTCACGTCCCGGATGAGGAGGATCGCCTGCGCGGGCGTGGCGGTTCGGCCGCGAAGGGATCGCACGTCGACGTCGAGGAAGACTCCCCCCGCTTGGCGCCGATACCGTGCTCGCACCGCTCGGAACGTCGCCGGAACTCCGCGGGCGAGAGCGGCATCGACCGCGTCGCGAACCGGTCCGGCCCACGTGCCGTCCTCGTCGAGGATCTGGTGAAAGTCGACGCCGAGGATGTCGTGGTCCCGTCCGGTCGTATCGAAGTAGGCAGCGTTCGCCCAGGCGATCGTCCCCGGCCCGTCGATCAACGCGATCCCGACCGGGGTCTGATCGAGGAGGAGCGCCAGCAACTCGGGACTCGGGGGGACGGACGGCACCAGAACGCCTCCGGCTCCTTGACCGGTCGTGCCTTCATGTCCCTGTCGGCGTTCGCTGTACGACCGCCCCTCTACCGTGCGAGCCGGCGAGTCAATCCGGCCTGACGGGCCGATTATAGTGGACGGCGGCGCTCGAATCGAGCGCATGGAGCCTCCCCGGGTCCTCGTCGTCGGCGAAACCCCGAGCCTCGGGCGGTCGATCGTCGATCTGCTGGAGTCGAGCGGGGTTCGCGCCCATTACGTCGACGATATCCATGCCGAGGAACCGCTCGGCACCCTGGGCCGCCGGTACCGGGTGGTCGTGGCTGCCAGCAATACGCACTACTGCGTGAGCGCGCGTCAGTGGGCGAGCGGCGAGCTTCCCGATATCGCCCTCGTGGTGGTAGGATCGCGCGACCCGTTCCTCGCGCGCGTCAAGCTCCAGCTCGTTCCGCTGCCGTTGCTCCCGTCGCGCTTCCTCGGCGTGATCCGGTCCCTCCTCGATCAGGTCACCCCGTCCGGGCCGGTCGCGCCGCGGTCGGCGTGACCGGGACGGACGTCGGGGCCGGACTGGCGCGTCACGCCGGTAGGAGCGGATAGTCGCACGACGCACCGCGGGGAAGGCTGGGCGACGCCGGTTCGTGGGCAATGTCGATCACAACATGCCCTTCCCCCTCGTGCCATGTGATCGAGCACGGGAACCCCGACCCCAGAAAGACATCCAGCATCGGTCGGTTAACGGCCAAGACGACCGCCTCGAGTTGAGCGATGCCACTCACGGCAGCTCGGTGGGCGAGCTCCCGGAGGAGCAGCGTGGCCGCCCCCTGCCTCTGCCGGTCGTCGGCGACCAGGAAGGCGACCTCCGCGCGGGTCGGGTCGCTCGGAAACCGATCGTACTCCCCGTGGGCGATCACCGGTCCGACGTTGTGCTCGAACAGCTCCACGAGCAGTGAGACACGTTCCCGCGAGGTGGATGGGCCGAGGATCTCGGTGGCGAAATGTTCCCGTGTGACCGCCGAGAAACAACGACGCTCGAGAGAGTCGACCGAGACGTGGGCGAGGAACGCGACGATGACGGACCGATCGCTCGGGAGCACGGCGCGGATCCGCACAAAACTCCCGTCCCGCAGCCGTCGGACGGTCGAACGGACCCGCCGAGACGCGGGGGCCGAGGGAGCGGGGGCTTCCGGAGCGGTCGTCATCGGCGACTCGAGCGGGGCGCGGGCAGATGAGGGACCCGTTAACCCGAGTTGACCGGTTCGCCCCGAACGTCGTACGGTTACCCACGCGGGGACGCGGACAACGTTCAAGTAAAGCTAGCCGACTCCCGGACGCGAGATGCCGCCCGCAAAAGAGCCCCCTCCCCCCACCTCCGGCGAGCTCGCCGGCTCCGAGGAGGGCCCGGCGCAACTGATCGCTCGGATCGAAGGGGAGCTCGAGCTGCTGGCGCGGAACGTGGAGATCCTCGAGAAATTGACGAAGAGTCCCCCAATCGGGATCATCCGTCTGAGCGAAGCACTCCATCTGCCGATCCACAAGACCCGCTACTCCCTCCACCTGCTCGAGCGGGAGGGGGTCATTCAGCCGTCGGCCGACGGGGCGGTCGTGACCGACCGGGCCCGGGAGTTCTGGACCGTGATGAACGTCTCCCTCGACCGGATGGAGGCGCTGATCGCGCAACTGAAGGCCCGAGCGGCCGAGCACGCGGAGCGGCCTCCGTCCGGCCGGAAAGGCTATTAGCGCGATGCCGGCTCATCGCCCTCGGTGCCGCCGTAGCTCAGTGGCAGAGCGATCGGCTGTTAACCGAAAGGTCAGCGGTTCAAACGGCCGGCGGGGAGCGTCCGCCGCCCGGAAACTCCGCTCGGCGGCGCCTTCGGTCGTTTCTGTTCGGGCCCGTAGCTTAGTCCGGCTCAGAGCGACCGGCTCATAACCGGTCGGTCGGC
The DNA here is from genome assembly GCA_049285595.1 of Thermoplasmata archaeon. Taxonomy (GTDB): domain Archaea; phylum Thermoplasmatota; class Thermoplasmata; order Lutacidiplasmatales; family UBA184; genus Lutacidiplasma. Next base: position 7,810 of record JBAQAF010000021.1, on the reverse strand, counting down.
GGTTCAAATCCGTCCGGGCCCATCCCGTCAGAGAAAGTGCCTATTTCCGGGCCAGACCCCCCGGTGCCCCCTTCTGCACGACGACCTGCCCGAGCTCAACCGCGGCTATGCTTCGAAGCTCCGCTCTACCTACCTCCCTCCCGCGGACCCATCCCGTCGCTCTCCGCGGTCATGGGGCGAGCGGAGTGCTACCGGCAGGAAGTCGGGGCCCGAGGAGTGTCCGGAGCGCGTCGCGGCGCTCTTTGCCCAGGGTGTTCAGACTCGCGAAGCCCACGGGGCGCACGACCCGCTCGCGTAGCTCTTCTCCCGAGGCGAGCGCGCGGAAGGTCGCGAGACGCGAGGGCGCCATTCAGCGCGCCGGGCGGGTCGGCGGAGCGAGGAGTCGCTCGGTCCGAGCGAGGTACGCATCGACGCGGGTCCGGTCGGCCCGACCGGCGTCGCGGAACGTGTCCAGGTCCTTTCCCCACCGCTCGGCGAGGGCCGGAGCGAACGACGGTGGCACGCTCGTCCGCACATACTCTTCCTCGAGATCGTGCCACGCCTCCTCGGCTCGGCACTCGTGGGCGAGCGTGAGGCCGAGCAGCGCTCGGTATCCGCTGATCCGACCCTCGTAGCCGCGCAGCATCACCCGAACCGTGGCCCACCGGACCCGGGCCCGCTCGTGGTCGGACGCCAGTTGAGTGAGCGTCAGCGCGGCCGACGGGCCGCGGGCGGGGTCGGCCCCGGCCCGTTCGAGGAGTCGAAGGTGAACGTCGTGCAGTTCGAGCAGGTAGCGGTCTACGAGCGCGAGCCCTTCCTCGATCGTCGGCCCCGGAACGTCCCGGTCCCGGTTCAGCTGCTCGGCGAACGCCTCGAGCCGCCCGAGCAGGGGTCCGAGCACGAGCTCGTGCTCCTTCGAGAGCCCCTTTTCCATCCGCGCCACGAGTTCCGTCGACGGCACGCCGTCCCCTGACGTCGGGGTCGGGACGGAGCTTCGGTGCCGCAGACGGCGGCCGAGGCCCGCCAGCGCTTTCAGGGCCACCGCCAGGTCCCGATGGAACGCCTCGCTCAGGGTGCCGTCGTGGACCCGGGTCGCCGCTCCGACCGGCTCCGGGGGCGGCGTCGAATGTGAGGGCGATTCGGACATGGCCGGAGCATTCACCGCCCGCCCTTCAATCCGTGGTCAACGTCAGTTGACCGACCCGTCGATGGTACCCGCCCTTGGTCGCTCAGGGGTGGGTCGGGAACGGCAACGGCTCCGCCGGGCCCGCTCGGCTCCGAGGCGCCGAACTTCCCCACCGGTCTCCATGGCTCGGCTGGAGCAGGATGAGCGCGACCAGGATCACCCCCAGCGCCGCGATCTCCAGAGGCTCGACCCGCTCGGCGAAGGCGATGAGACCGACCGCGACGGCGACGACCGGATTTAGGAACGTGACCTGATTAGCCCGAACGGCGCCCGAGCGGTGGATCAGGTCGAAGAAGAGGGTATACCCCACCGCCATCGACGCGATACCGACGTACGCGATGGACCCGATGGTCGCCGCGCTGAGCCGCATCGCGAGCGACGGAGAGAGTACTGGGAGCAGGATCAAGGAGGCCACGGCTCCTCCGACAAACTGGAAGGTCAATCCCCAGGGTCCTTCCCCGGCGGGCCGCGCGCGGCCCACCAGGACCGCTCCGACGCCCTGACAAACGGCCCCGATTCCGAACGCGGCGAGGGCGACGAGCGGGAGCGCCGGAGTGCCCCCGGGAGACGCGACCCCGAGGAGCACCACCCCGCCGAGGCCGACCCCGAGCGCGGCGAGCTGGCGCCGATGCACTCCGCCCGCCCCCCCGAGGATCGCGATCGCGATCACGCTGACGACCGGCGAGGTCGCGTAGAGGATCGACGCAGTTCCTCCGGTCGCGAACCGAAGCCCCCAGTACAGCGGCAGGTTGATTCCGGCGATCAGCAACGCGCCGAGCCCCGCCGATCGCGCGAGCTCGACAAGAGGAGGGCGTCGACGGGCGCAGAGGAGCGCGGTCGGGGCGAGGACCGCCGCCGCGAGCAGCAGGTCGAGGGCGACCAGGAGGATCGGATCCGCCCCGGCCTCGACCCCGACGCGAGCGATCGGGAACGTCGCGCCCCAGATCAGGCCGAGCAGGAGCAGACGAGCGGTCCCTGAAGTGGCGAACGACGACCGTTCCGCCATACCGCTCCCCTCCCTTGCTCCCGAGCCGCCGGGGAGGGTATGGCTCTCCTGTCGAGTGGGATTGACTGCGAACGGGTCGAGGGGCGAGTTCCGGGCGAGGTCGCGCCGCCCCGAGCGGGTAGCGAACCGGACCGCCCCGCGGGCTCAGAGAAAGGATAGAGGAAAGGGTTGGAACGGAGGCGGGTGAAGTGTTACCCGCCGCCGCAGCCACCGGATCCGCAACCGCACCCGCCGCCCGACTCCGCCCCGGGGCCGTGCTCGGCCTCGGTGGGGGTGTTCGGCGAGGTGATCTTGAATCCGGAGACGTTCAGGTCCTGGACGAAGTCGATCGTGGCCCCGTTGAGGAGCCCCGCCGACATATCGTCGACCACGATGGAGATCCCGTCGACCGAGATGACCTGGTCCCCGTTGCGGGGCTTGTCAAAGGCCATCCCGAACGCCGTTCCGCCCCCACCGCCGCTTCCGCAGCCGCATCCGCCGCCGCTCGAGCCGCAACCGCCAGACCCGCAGCCGCCGCCTCCGCCGCCCGATTGGATGTAGACGCGGACCGCGGTGCCGGGCTTCTGGCTCTTCATCAGGTCCCGAACCTGGTCCTGCGCTTCCTTGGTGACACTTAGTTTGACTTCTGTTTCGCTCATGCGTAGGGCCCTCCTAGCCTACCCTGACCCGAGTACGCGTCGCCCAGTATAAAGCTCCGGTTCCCGCACTGAGACCGGGGTTACGCCGAGAACGACTTGCCGCAGGAGCAGGTCTCCTTCGCGTTCGGATTGTAGATCTTGAACCCGGACTGCTCGAGGCCGAGCAGGAAATCGACCTTGACCCCCTCGAGCAGCGGGGCGCTGGCGTGGTCGACGACGACCGTGAGGGTCTGATCGCGGAAGGCGACGTCGTCCCCGGTCTCGAGCTTATCGAACGACATCCCGTAGGTGAGGCCCGAACAGCCACCGCCCTGCACGTACAGACGAAGCGCGGCCCCGGGTTTACCTTGCTTATCCATGATCTTGAGGACCTGATCACGGGCCGCCGGGGTCACCTCGACTGCTACCATCGCAACGACCTTCCACCACTACTAGCCCCCGGGGCAGTAAAAGGCGTTGCTGGTGCGCGCGCCACCCGATGGTCGGGGCCGAGGAGCCTTATTTACGACGCCGCGGTCGGCCGATCGATGTGCCGCCTGTTCGGGATCCTCTCGTCGCGCGCGGAGCCGGCAGAGACATGGTTGGTCCGTTCGGACCGCTCGTTGCTCGCCCAGTCGAACGCTTCCCCCGCGACGGCACAGACCGACGGGTGGGGGGTCGGGTGGTTCACCGACGGCGGCCGGAGCCGCGTGGAGAAGGGGGTCGGGGGCGCCTTCCAGCCAGGAGAGCGCGAACGATTTGTCCGCGCCGCCGCCGACGCCTCCGGGTCGCTCGTCGTCGGCCATCTGCGTCACGCGAGCAATCCGCTCGGCCTCCCCCACGAACGCCTGCTCGCTCTCGAGAACTCCCAGCCGTTCGGTACCCACACTACGCTGTTCACTCACAACGGGTCGATCCCGTTCCCGAACGAAACGAGGCCGTTCCTAGGAAAGCACGAGTCCCAGGTGCAGGGCGTCAACGATAGCGAGGTGCTGTTCTGGCTGCTGTTCCGCAACGCCGAGGAGACCGGGGACGTCCTCGGCGCCTACGTCCGCACGGTCGAGGACTTGGTCCGGGTCTGGCAGGGGGTCGGGCGTCCGTCCGTCCCGGCGTTCTCGGGCCTCAACGTCCTCTTCTCCCGCGGCCCGGACGAGCTCTGGGCGTTCTGCCTCTGGACGGGCGATCACGGCACGGGGCTCCTTGACGACGGGCGGCGGTACTACGAGATGACCTACCAGGCCCATCCCCACCGGGTGATCGTCGGGAGCGAGCCGTTTGACGGCGACCCGGGTGCATGGACCACCCTCGCCGGAGGATCCTATCTCGTGGCCCGTCGCGTCGGTCCGCGGGTCGAGCATACGGTGGGGCGGATCCCGCTCCCTGCCGGGCTCGAGATCGGTCCCCCCGGCACCTAGCGGCCGTCGCGGAATGGCGCGGGGGGCGAGGTGACGAGCGACCTCGTTTCTGGTCCCGACCTCGGGGCGGGCTACCTGCATCAGCTGTCCCGCGATCGCGAGGGGGAGACGACGACGTTCACCTACCACGCGCAGACCGGCGGTCAGGACGCGAACGGTCCCCCTCGGGGCCCGCTCGACGTCTTCGGGTTCGTCCATCCCCCGACCGCGTGCATGTTCGGGGGGCCTCACTGCTGGCACCGGCGGTTTCTGCTCCCGTTCGACGAGACCCCCGCGGTCCGACAGACGTACAACCGGAACCGGTTCGTTCTCGAGACGATGATCGCCCAGGCGTTCGACGGGGCGCCCGCAACCCTCGACGAGGGGATGGAGGAGCTGGTGGCCCGACTGGCCGGCCCGCTCGAACGCGAGGGGATCGAGTGGTTCATCGGGGGCTCCGGAGCGGCGTGGCTCCTGGGCAGCGGCGTCGTCCCGCACGACCTCGACCTCGGGACGACGCGCGAAGGGGTCGACCGGATCGGCGAGCTCCTGCGGGAGTACCTGATCGAGCCCGTGGCCCCCACCGACCGGGCGGACGGTGCGATCGTGCGGGGAGCGCGGGCGTTCCTCGGAACGTTTCAGGCCGGAGTCCGGGTCGAGTGGTCCGTCCCGCTGTCGTCGGGCCAGAGCGAACCGTTCGGAGAGTGGAGCGGGCGCCCCGGGGTCGCGCGGCTCGAATCGCTCGTGCGTCACGGAGTGACGATTCGGGTGAGCCGCCCGGAGTACGCTCTCGTGCGCTCGGCCGAAAAGCATGCCGATGACCGGACCCCGAAACTGGCTGCGTTCGTCCGCGGCCGGGGGGCCGACCGCGAGCTCCTCGAGGCACTGCTCGCCCGCAGCGCCCTTTCCGAACGGGCGCGCACGGCGGTGCGGGCCGCCGCCGCGCCACCGTGAGCGTCGGCCCGTCCCGAGCGGTTCCTTTCGAGCCGTAGGTTCATAGCCCCCTCGCGGGGACGGTCGCGCATGCTCGCACCGCTCGTCCCGCCGGCGCTCGAACACCTGACGCCGCACGATCTCGTCACGTACTTCCGATGCCCCCACGAGATGGAGCTCGGGCGGGCGCATCGGGCCCACACGGTCGGCGGGCCGATCGGTCCGGTCCGGACGCCGGCCGATGTCGTTCCCCTCCGCCACTCCCCGATGTTCGCCCCTCCGAGCGGCCACCTGAAGGTCAACGAGGGTCGGCTCGATATCGGGGCGCGCGACCGGCTCGTCTACGAGGACGTCGGGGAGGACGATCTTCCTGTGCTGTTCTCCCCCGAACAGGTCCACCTCGATCCGAGGTTCTCGAGCGGGCACTCCAACCTCGTCGATCCGGCGTGGGGGATCGCCGGGCGGCCCGACATGGTGATCCAGCGCGCCGACGGGAGCTTCGTGCCAGTCGAGTACAAGGAGACTCACCTGTTCGTCGGGTACCACGAGGCGCACGGCCGTCTCTTCGACACCGTCCAGGCGGTCGCCGAGTGCCGGCTGGTCGAGGTCGCGTTCGGACGTCGGCCCCCGTTCGGGATCGTGCTCTACGGCGACGCGGCCGGGAACGGGCAGCGCGAGGGGTGGGTCGAGGTGCCGTACGGCGACGCCGAGGAACGGTGGCTGAAGGTCGCCCTCGCCCAGGTCCGAGAGGACGCGGTCCGCGCCCCGGTCCCCGCCGAACGTAACTGCGCCTCGTGCGAGCCGAACGCCGCCGGCCTGTGCCGGTACGCCGCGGCCCGCCCGGGAAGCGGGTCGGTCCCACCGGGATTCTCTCGACCGTAAGGTCCGGGACGGCCGTCGGGGTCGACCGACGACCCCGAGCGCAGCTTCAAGCATCGCGCTCCCTCGGGGAGTATCGTGCCGATCCGCGCCCCAGGGGCGGCGGTCCGTGTACGTCGGGCCGGGTCGAAGGACGTCCCCGCCATCGCCCGAATCTACAACGATGCGATCCGGACGACCACCGCTACCTTCGATCTGAAGCCCCGGTCGCTCGCCGACCGCCGGCGGTGGTTCGCCTCCCACGGCCGCCGCCACCCGATCTTCGTGGCGGTGCGAGGTAGCTCGGTCGTCGGGTGGGCTTCGCTCAGTCCTTGGTCGGACCGACCCGGGTATGACCGGACCGCGGAGGTGTCGACGTACGTCACCGCGGAGGAGCGCGGGCAGGGGATCGGTACGCAGCTCCTCGCCCGCCTCGTTCGTACCGCCGGAGACGATGGGTTCCACACGCTTCTCGCCCGGGTCGCGGACGGGAACGCGGTGAGCCTGCGGATGCACCGGGAGGCCGGGTTCGCCCCGATCGGGGTGATGCGGGAGGTCGGGGTGAAATTCGGTCGGCTCCTCGATGTCCACCTGCTCCAACTGCTCTACCCACCGATCGGCCGGGCCCGCCCCCGACGTCGGAATCCGAGCGATCGGCGCCCGGGCAGGGATTAAATAGAGGCTCCCGCTGCCAAACAAGCCGCGCCACGGCGTTGCTGTTCGGTCGGCACATGCACCCGCGGAGGCCGGGGCCTCACCGGGGAAGGGCGCGAGGGCCCCCCGCCATGCCGGCGCGGGGTCGATGACGCCGATCACACGCGTTCTGGACGCTTGTCAAGTGTAGTTAGTGTAGCTGACTCCTGTCAGTTGGGGAATGGCTGGGCTCGGGCGCCGATGAAGGTCGTGCCAAGCTGCGATAAGCGGTGGGTAGGCGCAAGGAACCTGTGATCCACCGATCACCGAATCGGAACTCCGGTCCCGCAAGGGACATTCCGAAAGGAAGGGGAACCCCCCGAAGTAAAGCATTCTAGTAGGGGGAGGACAAGAAATCAACCGAGATGCCGTGAGTAAAGGCGATCGAAAACGGCAGAGGACAAACCGAATCCCCGTCCGGCGAGGACGGGGAGATGTGGAGTAGTGGACCTCCGTACTCGCTGGCTTCCAAAGCCGAACGTGCCTGGAACGACGGACCAAAGAGGGTGATAGTCCCGTAGGCGAACGGAAGAGGCGAGATTGGGGGTATCCCGAGTACCGTGCGTTGGATATCGCGCGGGAAGCTGGGAGGTACAGTCTTCCGATCCTAAATACGTCCCGAGACCGATAGCGCACTAGTAGCGCGAGCGAATGCTGAAAAGTATCTCGGAAGGGAGATGAAAAGAGCCTGAAACCAACTGACGATAAGCCGCATGTGGTCCCCAAGGAACGAAGCGGCCGCAAGGCCGTGGACACAGGATCCATGCGTCCGTTTTGAATAACGGGCCAGGGAGTTTCGATCTATGGCGAGGCTAAGGCCCGCACGGCCGCAGCCGCAGGGAAACCGACAGTCCGCAGCCCCGCAAGGGGTGAGGGACGGGGTGCGCTCGCCCGAAGTCATAGGTGGAAGACCCGAAGCCAATCGATCTAAGCGTGGGTAGGTTGAAGCCTGTCGAAAGATAGGTGGAGGACCGAACCGGTGTTGACGTGCAAATCACTCGGATGACCTGTGCTTAGGGGTGAAAGGCCAATCTAGACTGGGGATGGCTGGTTCCTCCTGAAACTACTCGCAGGTAGGTCTCGGCCGAGCTCGCTCGGGATGTAGAGCACCGATTACGGGAAGCGGGACCGAAAGGTCTCGGCC
>JBAQAF010000020.1:0-21396 GCA_049285595.1 Thermoplasmata archaeon | reverse complement strand
GGTGAGTCCGTTCAGCCGACGTTCCTCGAGAGTGGCCGTGTCACGACGGCGCAGCGCCCATCGTCCCATGAGGAGGGCGATAGCAGAGGCCGGACATTAACCCATTTACGCAAGTGTCAGTAGGTCGCGTGTCTTCAGGGGCCGCCGCCCTAGGGGTAAGAACGACTGAGTCCGACTGTGAACACGCGCAGTTCGGACGCAGGTCATCCGGTGGCCGTGCCGTAGACTGCAGCCCAGTTTTGCGTTACCCCTGGGGACTAACTCCTCGCGTGAGGGGGTCGGTACCCACCGCTAGTTCCACGGGGATTAAGGGTGATTTTCTATATGTATGTCACATTGTAACAAGTGTACGAGACGCAGTTCGCAGGTGGGTATGAGTGACCATAAAATGGGGTCCCGTCACGGATTGTGTTAGACTGGCCGGTCCACGGGTCCCGCGAGAGCCCTAACATGTCATTGATTCCTCCAGTGTAGTGATAACCGAGAGGATCCGCCATCTGAAAGGCGAAGTCAGAGAACTGCGCAAGAATCGGGTGAGGGGCCGGCCCAGGATCCTCGGCTATGAAATTACCAAACTGGGGAGAACCCATCGAAAAATTAGAAGGACTGAGCGCCGTGCATGATTTTCCCTTGGTTACATCGTCAATCGAGATACTATAGCCGTTCGTAGACTGATTGTACGTGACCAAATCTCCCAACAGGTCGCCCGGCACAGGGGTAAAACTTGTGCAAGTAACTGGTCCCGAAGGGAACCATTCATACCAACCCGAGTAGTACACCGGACAATGCCACTGATTGAAGAGGTTCTTCGAACAGGTCATCCAGAGTGAAGCACCCCCCTGGGCGATGTATCCTGTTGGCGGGGTTCCCCCGCCTGCCTGATTCGTCAATCCGCCCCAGATCGCAACAATACATTCTGCTCCGCCGCAATGGCTCGAGTTGGACGGCACGGACGCTGTCGGCAATGTAAACGCCGCGAATGCCGTTCTGCCTACCGTTTCAAAATCCCACCCGTTCCAACCGGTCAAGACGTACCGAGGACTGGGTACCTGAACAGAGGCATTCACAACTTTGGAGAGCGTAGGATTCTCGGCAAGTACTAGGGTGAAAGAACTTCCAGATTCGGGGACGGTGAAGACCACGTTGACCGATTCTGGTTCCACCGTGCACGTGGCCAACGACATGTTGGACGTCTCGAATACTCCTGAGTACTCAATCCCAGTTGCTGATTCGTTCGAACCCACAAACTGTGCGTAGTCGTTGGAGGCGATTGCAGTATGGAGGGCCTCAGCCTGATCAATCAGCGATGCTGCTGCGACCGACTTGAGTGCGAGTTCTGCTCCCGAGCAAGGAGCGGCAGAGTCAGTGTCGGCGGCTGCGTTACGAACAACGCCGGAGTATGCTATCACAAGAACGGAAACGATTAGAATGCTGAACGGCGCGCCCGGCTGGTGCCTGAGACCTGCCACTACCCGCGGGGATCGACGCCACATGGCCACACGAAGTCCCCTATGATAGTTAATCGTATTGTGACACTGGGCTCTAAAGGAGCCCTCCAGCCCTACCGCAGGAGTGATGTGTTATCGCTCAAATGCTCTCAAGCGACGGATGAGGTTCTCTCTATTTCAGATGCGCCATGGTCTCCCTCAGCCTCCCAATCGGCGGGTCGCTCATGGGGGACCGCACGGGTCAGGTTGTAGCACCGTGCATTCGACCTTAACTAACGCTGCGGGCATCCGAAGGGGCAGGATGCGAAAGGGACCCCTTTCAGAACAGGCGGGCTAGCTCGACCGAGCCCTTCGGGGAGCCCAGGGCTTTAAACAAATCGACGAAGCCCTCCCGCGGCTGCTCGAATCGCCGGGCGGTGACGCCCGGATTCGACCGACGGATTCCGACTCGCACGGAACGGGACCCGGAAGGGGCGATAGAAATCCCCCAGGATACAAATCGGTCGATGATGTCGGCGGCCAGCCCGGGCCTCTTCCATCGTGCTCCTTTCGGTCCACGTCCACGAGAACCGTTTGCGGAGCGCATTCGGGGCGCGCTAGGGTGCAGCGCTGGGCCTCGTCCGCGGAATCTTTCGGCCTGTTCGCGCATTGACTCGCTGTGGGCGAGCCGGCGGACGGTAGGGTAGGTAGGCGTACCTCTTGGGATCAATTTCGTAATGCCATCGCATGTAGCTGGTGTTGGGCGGCTCGATGTCGTCCTGCCAAAGCATGCAAATGATCTCTCCACGATGCAGGTAGTCCTCCTCGATCATATGCCACAGGCCTTCCTCGCCGGTGAAGGCGGACCGCTTTCCTTCGGAAGTAAACCACAGCTTTCTGCCGAGTTTTGCCGAGGAGACCGTGCGGCTCACGGCGATCATATGCCGGTCGATCGTTCGATCGAACTCTCGAAGCTTCGCGACGCTCGTCACCTGCTGGAAGTTCTTTGGGTCGAGCCGTTTGAGGACGGGCGCAAGCGACCGGCGATGGAACATCCAGACCAGCCACCCTGCGTACACGGCGAGGATGTGCAAGTGAACGTTCCGGATCGATCCGAAGCTGGCCTCGCGGTTTCGGGTGATAACCTTCCAAGGTAGGCGGTCGTACAGATCGAGATATTTTCCCCGACTCCAACTGTGATACGCGCTGATACGTTCGAAGTCGCTTCGAAATTGCATGGGGAGCCGCGGGATGTTGATCCACGAATATATCTACCTAAGCGAATGGGTCGGAGTCGACAACGGACCCCTACTTGTCCAAGGCCCCAGGGACAATTCCGAGAGAGTCTGCCGTCTCCTCGCCTCCGCTTGATCATGGCCGACCACGTCCCACCGGGGTGCCGGCTATCAGACCCGAGATGCCGCCGGCCACCGGTCGAGGAGCGGTGGATGTCAGCCACCCTTTTCGATATCCACCCTCAGAGTAGCGGTGAGGACGAACTCCTCGGCAGGAATCGGGGCGTAGAAGGGGATGACGAGCTGGATCATATCCCCCCAGTCAAGGTGGGGACCCGGGATGCTCACGTTGTTGAACCTGTACTGGTAGATGACCGGCGCGGGGCCACTACCCCAGCTCTCCGCGTAGAAGGCGACACCCGAGTGCACCGTGTCGTTGTAAAGCAGCGTCCACCCCGCGCTCACCGGTAGGTTCACGACGAGCACCCATGGATGGGAGCCGCCCCCGAGCGTCATCGGGCACTCGCCACACGAATCGTTGCTGGGTCCGTACGGTCGAGGAGAGCCGGGGGCGTAGGTGAAGTTCACAAAGATCCTTTCCAGGACCACGCCGCCGGAGGGTCTAGATTCTTCCTACCCTTAGAACCAGCCGCCTGCAACCGCGATGGAGAGCAAGACGATGCCGGCGGCTGAGCACCGCCCAGGACGGACGTCGGGGTGTGCGATGCATAGAGCGGATTCGCGGCAGACCGCCCAACGCCACCGGGTGTGTAAGGGGCGCTTAAGTCGAACCGCCGATTTCGTCTCCCTATGCCCGACCGGGGTCATCGGTTGTACGGTACCACCCGGGTTCGCTTGTCCCTAGCGATCCGCGCCCCTTGCCGATACGTGTACGAGTGGTGCACGGACTACCGGGCGAGTGACTCTCGGTTCTCGAAGAGGCGTCCTCGGCCGACGATTCGAGTGATTCGAGTTTCGCCGAGTCGCGTGGTCCGCATCCGCGTGGCCCGGGGCGTCGGTCGCGACCCCGCGATCGCCGTCGACCTGGTGCGTCTCACTCCGCCACACTCCTGGCACCTCGATCAGATCGACGAAACCGATCTGCAGTCGCTGGAATATCGTGTTACCCCGATGGGTCGAGCGCGAACCCGCCTTCAGCTGCTCGTCACCGAACGATGGCTCACCCCCGACCATCCGACAAAGGAAGAACTTCGCGCACGAGTGGCGGCCACTTGGGCCCGATTTGGGGCGGCCTGCGAGGCCGAATATCGAGCGGGACGGCCGGCGAAGGGACCATAGGACCCCCCCGGAAGGTTCGGGCGGCGGGCGGAGTCCTCCTTTGCTAACGTAACCCTTTCCGAACACGTGAACCACCTCGACCGGGGCTGCCGGCGGCCCAGGGGCTAAGAACCCAACGACGAAGCCCTCCCGCGGCCGATCTTTCCTCTCGACTTCCACGGTGGCCGACCGTTCGCCGGGCCGAGGTCGATTCCCCGGCGTCGACCGAGCCCAGGTTCAGGATGCGTCGAGCCGGGCGAGGACATTGAGCGCCTCCACCGTGGCCCACCGGCTGGGTTGACCGACGGTCTCGAGGATCAACGGGTGCAGGATCTCGTCGTACCGATACTCGGTGAGCGCGGGGTCGAAATCCGGGTGGACCGCGTCGAGCGCCCACGTCCCATCGGGCCGTCGCTTCCTGCGCAGCCAACGAACGGCGGGGCCGAGACGTCGGTCGGAGCCGTAGCCGAGGCGCGTCAGGATTCGAAGGCCCACGAGGAGGTCGTAGTAATAGAAGTCCGGGTAATGGATTCGGAACCACGGGGGATACCGACGCCCCCCTTCGTCCATCAGGTGCCGACCCAGGTAGAACTCGGCCCCGCGCTCGATCGTCCGGCGTACCGACCCGTCGCGCTGCTCCGGAGGGATCTCGGCCAGCGCGGCCAATCCCTTCCAGTCGTCGAGCGTCCCGGTACGTGAGGGGATGCAATGCCAGCCGCCATCCGGCTTCTGCGTGCGCACGATCCATGCGATCGAGCGCTGGACGTCCGCGTGGTCGAGATATCCGAACCGGATCAGCGCCCGTACGAGCATCCCCGTCACGCAGATCTCTCCGCCCCGTGACGGCCGGTAATCGAGCGGCTGACCGGGTCCGTTTCCGTTCGGACGGCATCGGTCCAGCAACAGCTCCGCGGTCCGACGGATCCGAGGATCGGCCCGGGTCATTCCGAGGTCGGCCAGCACGATCGCGGGCCAGAACGTGGCCTCGAACTTGGGCCGGTACATCTCCGCGGCGGTCGTTCCCGGCGTCGACCAATGTCCGTCGGGCCACTGCTGCTTGAGCAGCGATGCGGCCCAGCCAACGTGTCCGATCTCCCGCACGGCGGATCGCACTCGAGGATCCTTCTCAGCCCGCCCTCCTATCTCCCGCCAGTACCGCGCCCGGACGCTCGGATCGGACCTCGGTCCGGTCAGCCAATTGCGAACTCTGGAGTGGCTCTGCATTCGCCGATCAGAAATCGCCCGGGCGCTTAGGCATACCGGCCGGCCGTTTGTTCGTCACGTATAGGGGGCGGATGGGGACTGTTCGGGGACCGCCGAGGGAGAGTTCGTATGGGACGGCCGAAGGTCCGACTATCTCGCACAGTTCCGCGAGGGCGAACGCCAGGGACGGACCCCCTAAACCGAGGTCCCGAATCCGAATTCACTCAACTCCCTGTGAAGGGCCTCGTCCCCCGGACCGCGACCCGCCCCGGCACCCCCGCGGCCCGATGACCCGCGCACACCCTTCAAGACCCTGTGCCGACTACGGCCCCGGGGTCACGGAAATGCTCGACGTGCACCTCGATAGCTGGCTTCGGGAGTTCGGACCCCGAGGCAGGGAACCGGTCGAGGCGGACTCGGTAGAGCACCTCCTGGACGTGCTGGAAGGTCGATACCCGCGCCTTCGATTCAAAGTCCGGGACGAGAACGGAGCGCTTCGTCGGTACGTCCGGGTGTTCGTCGACGGGGAGGACGTGAGCGCCACGACCGGCGTCACGACGCGTCTCACCGGGGCCCGAACGATAGATATCCTCCATTCCATAGCGGGAGGGTAGGGCAAGGACCATGCCGAAGGACAACAAGGTGCGAATTCTGGTCGGGACGCGAAAGGGAACCTACGTGGTGGTAGGGGACGCTCGGCGGAAGACCTGGAAGGTCGGACCCGTGGCCCACGAGGGAGACGAGGTCTACCACGTCGTCGCCGATCCCCGGCATCCGGGCGATGTGTATGCGGCCGTGAACAATCAGTTCTGGGGCCCGATGGTCCAGCGCTCCCGCAATTGGGGGAAGACCTGGAAGGAGATCGCGACTCCCCTCAGCCCGGCGAAGAAGGAACGCAAGCCCCAGTACGACGACCCGGATCCAGCAGCGCAGTCGAAGCGCTCTGTGATCAATCTGTGGCATATCGAACCTGGGCTCGCCAGCGAGCCAAAGACGCTCTACCTTGGTGCCGATCCGCACCTCCTGTTCCGCACCTCGGACCTGGGGGCCTCCTGGGAACCGATCGACGCCATGAACAACCACCCGGACAAGAAGGGCTGGTCCCCTGGGTTCGGCGGGGCCTGCCTGCATACGATCCTCGTCGACCCCCGGGACGCGCGCCGCCTCTACGTCGGACTTTCGGCCGTGGGTACGTTCCGCTCGGACGACGGAGGGGAGAGTTGGAAACCGAAGAACCGGGGCGTCGAAGCCCCATTTCTTCCGAACAAGTTTCCCGAGACCGGCCAGTGCGTTCACCACGTCTCCGCCGATGCGGCGGACCCGGACACTTTCTACCGTCAGGACCACGGGGGCATCTACGTCTCGCACGACCGAATGGAGAAGTGGGTCCGGATCGGCAAGCCCCTCGGGGACGATTTCGGCTTCGGGGTCGCCTCGCCCCCGGCCGCCCCAGGGAAGGCCTATTTCGTTCGGCTCGACGGCCGCGCCCGGGTCACCGGCGAGGGGCACTTCCAGGTCCAGGAGTGGAACGACAGAACCCGGACCTGGCGTAAGCTCCTCTCTCCCACGGCGTTCCCGGGCCATTTCGGCGTGCAGCGCGAGGGGGTCGCGACCGATGCCTTGGACCCCCCCGGGATCTACGTCGGAACGACCACCGGCCAGCTGTTCGTGAGCCCGGACGGCGGGAAGAAGTGGAACTTGGTTCCGTTCCAGTTCCCCTGCATCCACTCCGTGAGCGCCGCGAGCCCCGCTCCCCGCTGAGCCGCCGGCTGGACCAATCCCTGCCGGCGACAAGCCGGAGGGGTCGAGGTCGCCGTGCAAGGCGACTCGCCGCGGAGGGCGGACCGGCCCCGGGTCATGCGGGGAGTTGGGCTGGACTCGGTCCGTGGCCCCGTGCGCCTAGTCCGTCGCGAACGGCGCGGATCATCTGGACGGTCAAGGGGATCACGGGCGCATCCGGCCGTATCAGGAAGGAGGCGAACGATCCGGCGAGGCTCGGCGCCGAGTGCCACAACGCCCGGACGGCGAACGCCCGCTCCCCCGGCCGGATACCCTGCTGGAATTCGAACCAATCCCGTTTGTCGTAGTAGAGTCGCACCGGATCGACCGAGTGCGCCGCCGCGAACCCCGGCGCCCCCGGTGGTTCGACGTCGTGGTACGTGAACGCCGCGGCGTCGGCCCAGACGGCGTGCCCTTCTCGCTTCAGGCGCTGACAGAAGTCGGCCGAGCTGCTGACCGGAAATCGACGTTCGTCGTACCAGCCGAGCGCCCGGCCGACGTCGGTGCGGAGGAACACCGCGTTCGGCAGTGCATCCGTCGCCCAGAGACGTCCCTCGAGCGCCGGGTCGCGTGGACGGTTGCGCCCGAGGAGATCGAAGTGCCAGCGGTCGGCTCGAAACGGGGTGGCGTAGACCCACACGAGGTCGGGCCGTGAGCGGTACAGCACGGAGGGCATGACGGCCGCCGTGCCGGGGTGGTCGACCAGGTGTCCGAGGGGGTGCCGAACGGTGTCGGCCCCGATCACGTTGTCGTCATCGATCGCGAGCACGAACTCGGAGTGGGACTCGCGGAGCCCCCGGTTCCTCGCCTCCGATATCAGGAGACGACGCTCGATGCGCAGGAGACGGAGCCGGAGATCCGGGAACTCTTGCGGAGCGACGCTCGGGCGGGCCGAGTCGTCGACGACGATCACCTCGCCCAGCCCCTCCCCGGCGTACTGGGCGAGGCTCGCGAGGAGCGCACGGAGCTTCTTCGGCCGTTCGTGAGTAGGTATCACCACGTCGCAGCGCGCATCGCTCGACATCGAGGAGTCCCCGGAGGC
Source organism: Thermoplasmata archaeon (assembly GCA_049285595.1). Taxonomy (GTDB): domain Archaea; phylum Thermoplasmatota; class Thermoplasmata; order Lutacidiplasmatales; family UBA184; genus Lutacidiplasma. The sequence goes on along the minus strand of JBAQAF010000020.1, from coordinate 13,432 downwards.
GGGGCCGAGGAGGGATCAACGCGCGATGGAGCTTTCCCTCGGGTGGCCGGGGAGTCCCGAGGTAGGTCTCGCGAGCCCGGTCGGTCCGAACACCGTCTCCTCGGCGCCCCAGGTCAATCGCGTTAAAAGCATCGATTTCGATACTTCGCTCGGTCTCGAGATGGTCGGCGACGCGATCGTGGCCCGGGGGCTCACCAAGGTCTACGGGGAACTGACGGCGGTCGACCACGTCGACATGAACGTTCGGCACGGCGGAGTGTTCGGGCTCCTCGGTCCCAACGGCGCGGGGAAGACGACCATCATCAAGCTCCTCACCGGGCTCAGCGACCCCACGGAGGGCGAGGCGTCGGTCGCGGGGTACGACGTCCGTCGCCAGCCGATGCACGTGAAGCAGAACATCGGCTGGGTCGCCGCCGAGGTGATCCTCGACGACGAGCTGAGCGGCTGGGAGAACCTGTGGCTCCAGGCGAAGCTCCAGCGCCTTTCGGGCTGGAAGGAACGCGCGGAGCAACTGCTCGCGTACTTCGAGCTCTCCGATCGCAAACAGGACCGCGTCGGCACCTATTCGACCGGGATGCGCAAGAAGATGGAGATCGCGCTCGCGCTCCTCCACCAGCCGCAGGTCATTTTCATGGACGAGCCGACGATCGGCCTCGACCCGAACGTGCGCCGGATGCTCTGGAAGCTCATCACCGGAGTGAACAAGGAGTTCGGGATCACGGTCCTCCTCACCTCCCACTACATCGAGGAAGCGGACGCGCTGTGCGACCAGGTCGCGATCATCGACCGGGGCAAGTTCGTCGCCTCGGGGACGCCGGCCGAGCTCAAGTCCCGGATCCAGAACGACTTCCTCGATTTCGAGTCCTCGGTCCCGATCTCGGAGGCGGAGCTCCGGGCGCTCCCCGGGGTCCTCGAGGCCCGGTCGCAAGGCAAGGGGTGGATCCTCAAGGTCGTCTCCGCGGAAGAGACCCTCCCTCGACTCTTCGCCGCCCTACCGGAGAACGCGATCCAGAGGGTGAACATCGAGAAGCCGAGCCTGGAGAGCGTCTTCATCGATATCACGGGGAAGCGGATCGACCAGGCCGGGAGCGACGTGCAAGACTTCCGTAAATTCTACATGAACGTGCGGAGGGCCCGTCAATGAGCGCGGAGCACCGGTTCGCCTGGTGGCCCCGACGCCCGGAGGCGTCGTCGAGCGACTACATCGGGCAAGGGAGCCAGTTCTACGGCTTGTACGCTCGGGAGCTGATCAAGACGTTCCGCAATCCGTGGGTCCTCGTGATCACCCTCGTCCAGCCGTTCATGTGGCTCGCGTTCTTCGGCAGCAGCTTCGCGCTCGTGCCGAAGGCCGAGCTCGACACGCTGCTCAACGCTCCGCCAGGGACCGGCTACCTCCAGTTCCTCCTGCCCGGGGTGCTCTCGACGTCGATGCTGTCGATCGGGATGTTCGGGTCGATGAGCACGATCCAGGACAAGCGGTTCGGTTTCATGAAGCGCGTACTCCTGACGCCGACCGGCCGCAGCACGGTCTACCTGTCGAAGGCGCTCGGTTCGGCCACCCGGGGAATGGTGCAGATCCCGGTGATGATCACCGCGGCGTACGTCTTCGGGGTCCGCTTCGAGGGGGACCCGCTGATGTGGGCCGGCTGGCTGCTCGGCCTCGTCCTCCTCGGGTTCGGTTTCTCCGCCTTCTTCCTGGCCGTCACGGCTTCGAGCACGGATTGGCAGACCCCGGGGGTCCTCTCCAATTTCATCACGATGCCGTTGATGTTCGCGAGCGGAGCGCTGTTCCCGTCCCAGAACTATCCGACCTGGATGCAGGCGATTGCCCGGGTGAACCCGGTCGGCTTTTCGGCGCTGCTCGGCCGCGGGATCCTGGTCAACGGGACCGCGAACTGGGCGTATCTCGGATACCTCGCCCTCTTTGCCGCCGTCATGGTGGGGATCGGAACGCTCGTGGCGAGCCGGTACCTCAAAGTCGAGTAGTCCGCCGGTACGTTCGCTCCCGCTGGCCCCAAGAACGTCGGCCCAGATCCGGCGCCTCCGCCGACGGGAAGTTCGAGTAGTTCGTACGCAAGGGGGATGGTCATGGAGACCTCCTAGAACTCCTGCAGAGGGACCCCACGTGCAGGCCGAGACCACGGGTATCGCCGTCTCGCTCGCGGCTCTCACCGTGATCCTGGGATACCTCGCGGCCCGAGGTTTGTACCACTCGTACCGGGACGGCTCCCGCCACCAGATGATGTTCGGTCTGGGGCTGGTCTGCGCCGGCGCCGCCATGCTCGTCGAACTGGTCGCATATCTCGGGGCGGTGAGCTCTCCTTTGCTCGAGGCCTACGTCTTCTTCTCCGCCGCGATCGTCGGGATCCTTTCCCTGGGATCGGCGAAGAGCTTCCGCCCGGGAAGATTCGAAACGGCCTACACGGCGTACATGGTGGTCGCCATGGGCCTCGTCGCCTGGTACAGCTTCACGACACCCCTTCCGCTATCGATGGTCCGCAACGGGATCATCGTCGGCAACCCCACGCTCTGGCTCCTGATCCTCTCCTCGCTCGTGACGATCCCCGCGACGATCGTCCTGCTCACGGCAGCGGTCGTGCACCTTCGTCGCTCGTTCCGCCCGAAAGGCCTCCTGATGATCACGGGTGCCTGCGTCCTCGGCGCCGGGGGGGCGTTCTATGTCGCCTCGTTCCCCGTGGTGCTCTACTATGCCGAATTCATCGGGATCATCATGCTGTTCCTCGGCCTGACCGATCTCTCGCGTCTCGCGCTCAGCCGGCCGGTCGCCTCGAGCGAGCGGTCGTCGCTGTAATCCGTCGGCGGCAGGGAGCCGTCCCCCTCCACGTTCATATACGGCGGCCTCTATGGCCGCGCCGCAGCGGGGTAGGGTAGTCAGGAAAACGGCCGGCGTTGTCCGTCCGTCCTGAAATCCCGACGGGCTCATAACCCGTAGATCCATGGTTCAAATCCATGCCCCGCTATTCGCTCCTCCTCGAGAATTTCCTACGGTAGTTCGGCCCTCCGCGCCATTCGGGACGGTGCGCGGAGACGGCGCTGAGGCGGGGCGGCGTTAGGAGGAGAGGTGGCGTTCCCTGGGTCGGAGGCGAGGGCCGCGTGTATGGAATCTGGTGCGGAGGACGCGATGCTCGGCTGCCGTGTCGGTCTCCGGGGGGCGGAGGTCTGGACGAGATGACGCGGCGCCGTCCCAAGGGAGATTCCGATCCTCCGGCGATGCCGCCCCCGACCGGGTCCGAGAGCGACCGGGCACCTGCGAGGTCGAGCCTCGCCGGGCGGACCCGGGCCCTCGCCGAATGGCACACCTTACGAGAGGTCCTGATCCATCGTCCGGGGATCGAGATGTTCTTCGGCCTCATGGAGCCGTTCTCGTTCCTGTACGAGCGGGCGTTCCGGATCGAGGAAGCGACCCGCGAGCACGCGACCCTCGAGCAGGCTCTCCGCGACGACGGGGTCACCGTCCGCCGGCTGATCCACCTCGCCATCGAGGTCGGCGCACGGCGGCCCGAGTTCCTCCAGAAGGTCCGCGACCAGGTGCCCTCCATCGTTCGGTACTCCGGGCCGAGGTCGATGGTGGAGCGGGCCCGAACGGCCCTGCACCAGAATCTCGACAAGTTCGATGACGAGACCCTGTTCAACATCCTCCTCCTGCGCCCCTCGGTCCGGCTCGCGCGACACCCGGGAGAACGCGGGATCCTGCCGACGGTCGAGCTCCATACGCCGCTCGCGAACCTCTGCTTTTTGCGCGACCAGCAGGCGCTCACCGCGAACGGCTACATCCTCGGCCGGATGTCGAAGCCGCAGCGACGCGAGGAGCCGGCGCTGACGGGCGCGCTGCTGCGAACCTGGGGCGCGGACGTCGTCGCCGAGATCCTCTCCCCCGGGACGTTCGAGGGAGGGGATTTCCTCCCGATGGGGGAGTTTGCCCTTCTGGGGACGGGCGACCGCACGAACGCGAGCGCGGTGCGGCAGATCCTTGGGGCCCCGATCGGCTTCGAGGAGATCGCCGTAGTTCAACAACCGTCCCACCCCGCGGTGCCGGGGGACGACCCGGATCCGATGATCGACATGCATCTCGACACCTACGTCAACGTACCGGGGTCGGGCCTGGCGGTCGGGTGCGCTCCTCTCCTCGACCGGGCCCGCACCCGCACGTACCGACGCAACGGTCGCGGCACGATGGTCCCGGAGCCGAAGACCGCCTCCCTTCGTGAGTTCCTTCTGGGCAAGAAGTTCCGGATCGTGGAGATCACGACGCTCGAGCAGATGAGCTACGCATCGAATTTCCTCTGCCTATCGGATCGGAAGATCCTCGCGGTCGAGGTCGAGCGCCAGGTCGACCGGGTGATCGCCACGCTCGGGAGAGCGGCGAATGAGAACCCGCACCGCTACCGCGCCCTCCTCTCCCTCGTGCGGAAGGAGCGCGAGCGGCTCCGCGAGGAGCGTCGCTTTTTCCCTCACACCCGGTCGCTCCGGGACGTCGGCGTCGAGGCGATCCCCCTCTCGTTGGAAGAGATCACCGGTGGATACGGCGGGGCTCACTGCCTGACGTGCGCGGTCCGACGGGCGCCTCCAGCAAACGACTGAGCGTCGCCCGATCCCCACGGGCGCCGGCCCACGGATTCGCGGCCGATCAGACGGAGCCTTTCGTCTTCGACCCGCGGCGTCGGCCGGTGGGCTTCGCCGTCGCCTCGGGGGAAGACGTCATCGACTCGGAGACCGGCGCGTCGGCCCCCGGTGCCGCCGAGCTCTCCGTCGGGGAGATCGAGGGGGGGATGCTCCCGGAGGGAGGGGGCGGAGGGGACGCCGGGGTCGGTACCGCGACCGGAGCGGGGGGAGGCGGCGCCGGGGCGACCGGGGGGCTCGGGGGAGCCGACGGCGGGAGTGCCGGCGCCGCGGGGGCCGGCTTCGTCGGGATCGGGACGAACTCCCCGGGGCGCCACGTGTGCGGCATCCGGAGGACCGATGGGTCCTTCAGGAACAGATCCGCGTGACCGCAGTTACGGCACAACCGCGTGCCTAGCGAGAGCTCCCCCCGGGAGCGGATCGAGAGGCTTCCGCCCCCCATCGTGCCCGTACGAAGTTCGTTCACCCAGACGAAATCGGACGCATTGCAGTTGCTGCACACCGGAGCCAAGGAAGACACACCCGTCAACCGAACGAAGCTCGGCTCCCCTACAAAGCAGTTCGGGCCGAACCGAGAGCGGTCGACGCAACGGCCATGTACGGCCGTTCCGATTCCCTGACCGCCATGGACGCTACGGTTCGTTCGATCGCCGTCGCCATCGACGGCTCCGACCACGCGACGACGGCCCTCACGTGGACGATCGACCTGGCGAAACGATTCGACGCCCGTCTCACCATCATCGCGGTGGCGCCGATCACCCCCGCCATGCTGCTGCCGAACGAGCCGATGCTCCCGGCGATGATCCCTGAGAGCACCGTCCCCCAGTTCCGCAAGCTCGTGGACGCGGCCGTCCAGCAGGCGGAGTCCCAAGGGCTCGGGGCGGTCGAGGGGATCTGCGAGGAAGGGGTCGCCGTCGACGAGATCCTCGGGGTACTCGAACACCACCCCGTCGACCTCCTGGTCGTCGGCTCGCGGGGGCTATCGACCGCGAAGCGGATCCTGCTCGGAAGCGTCTCTGCGGCGCTCGTCAACCGGGCCCCCTGCCCGGTGCTGGTCGTGCGGCCGCCGCCTACGACGCGATAGAGCTGATGATCACGCGCGTCGGCACCGGTAGCTTGTGGGACGCCTTGCGCAGGGCTTCCTTCGCCGCGTCGAGATGCGCGTGGGTGGTGTAGATCGTGATGATCTCGGAGCCGATCTCGGCCCGCACGGCGTGACCGACCGGCTTTCCGAACGCCCGTCGCATCCCGGCCGAGATACGGTCGGCACCGGCCCCCGTGGCCATCTTGTGCTCGCGGAGGATCTGGTGAGGGTATCGGCGAAGTTTGAGCCGGTACTCGTTCGGCGCGGCCTTCTCGAGGACCCGAACGGCGCTGATGCGCGCCGCTTCCAGCGCGGTGTCCCGCACCTGGGCCGCCTCTTCCATTCCGAGGGACAGCGAAAGCGGGAACGGCGTTTGAAGATTCCCCGTGTCGAACTGGGTGATGCGGAGCGCCGGGACGCCTCCCATGTACTCGCGCCGCGTGTAGACCTGCCCCTCGACCTTGCGGTACATGCGGGCCGGCTTCCGTGTCATGGGAAGCGGCGAGACGGCGTCTGCTTGAAAAGCGTTGCGATGCGCGAATCCCCTGCGCGGGCGAGGTGGATCGTCGGGTCAATCCCGCGGGGGTGAGCGCCGCACCCGAGCGCCTCCCCGGCCGACCGAAAGCTCGACCGCCCGAACACCGTGGCGCTGCATCCATCCGAGGACTTCGCTCCGACGCGGTTCCGGAGGGAGGGTTGCGAAGACGCTGCGCCCGAACATCGCCTGGGCCGCGCGACCGCCGCGACGGCGGATCGCCCGGACGGTATCCCGAACCTCGGTCGGCGCCCACGCGAGCCGGTCGGTGAACCGTTCGCTCGCTGTCCAGAACCTCTCGAGCGTCGGCGGAGAACCGATGTCGCCGAGCTGGTCGAACGCCGCGGTGATCAGACCGAGTCGCCGCGGATCGGAGAGAACCTGGGGGGACGGGATCGGGCGCCCGACAACGACGACGAAGACCGGGTCGGAGACGGCCCGGTGGACGATCTCGCCGAACGGCGGGATCCCCGGCCGGCGCCGCACCTCCAGGCCGCCTCCCAGGATCGCCGCGACGCCACCAAGACCGCCCCCCCCAAAGAGATCGGCCAGGTGGGCGGTTTCCACGGCCCGTCGACGGGGAACTCCCACCAGCCGACCGACCGACAACGCCGTCGCGAGCGCCCCCGCGGCGCTCATGCCGAACCCTTGGCCAACGGGAAGCTGGTGGTAGAGCCGCACGCTCAGCCGACCCGGCCGCCGGGCGAGAAGTCTCCGCGCGACATCCGTAGAGATCGATAGTCTGGAGAACCCCGACGCGGTCACGGAGACGCGGGGACGATCGGAGGCCCGCCACTCGGCCTCCGCGACGACGCCGAGATCGAGGACCAGCCCGATCCCCACCGACCCGCGAGCCCGAGGGTCTCGCGCCTCGGTACGGGGAGCGAACGCTCCGGTGACGTGGCCGGGCGCGAACGCGCTCGCTCGGCGACCGGTCGGCGCCCCCATGCACCCCTCGAGGGCTCGTTCCATGGTCGATTACTTATAAGCCCCGTAGCGTTCTCATCAGTACCGGCGCCCGAGGGCGCTCGGCTCCGCAGACCGATGAGCGATCCGGACACGGCCCCCGCGAATCCCCCCCACGAGAGCTTCGATCGGGTGAACTTCCTCGAACTGAGGAACACCCAGCTCGCGGAGGCGATCAAGCGGGTCGAGAGCGAGCGGCATTACATGGAGGCGGAGATCCTCCGGCTGCAGCGGGAAGTCAAGCGGCTCAAGACCGAGCTCGACCGGCTGCGCTATCCGCCGCTGATCGTCGGGAGCGTGCGGGATGTCCTCACCGACGGTCGGGTGATCGTCAAATCGTCGACCGGGCCCGACTTTGTCGTCAACTCGGCGGAGACCGTCGAGCACGGGAAGATCACGGTCGGAAGTCGCGTCGCGCTCAACAAACAGACGCTCGCGGTGATGGGCGTCCTCCCCGCGTCGCTCGATCCCTTGGTGACGGCGAGCGAGATCGTGGACAAGCCGACCGTGAGCTACGGGGATATCGGTGGCCTCTCCGATCAGATCCGCGAGATCCGGGAGGCGGTCGAGTATCCGCTCCTGCGCGCCGACCTGTACAAGAAGATCGGAGTCGACCCCCCGAAGGGCGTGCTCCTCATCGGCTCGCCCGGGACGGGCAAGACGATGATCGCGAAGGCGGTCGCACATCACACCAACGCGACGTTCATCCGGCTCGTCGGCAGCGAACTCGTCCAGAAGTACATCGGCGAGGGGGCCCGGCTCGTGCGCGAGCTGTTCCAGCTCGCCCGAGAGAAGGCGCCGACGATCATCTTCATCGACGAGGTCGATTCGATCGGGGCGAAGCGCCTCGAGGTCGCCACGAGCGGCGACCGCGAGGTACAGCGCACCCTCATGCAGCTGCTCGCCGAGATGGATGGCTTTGAGCCGCTGTCGAACGTCAAGATCGTCGCGGCGACGAACCGCCCGGACATCCTCGACGACGCCCTGTTGCGCCCCGGCCGGTTCGACCGGATCATCGAGATCCCGGTGCCGACCTACGGTGGCCGGGCGGAGATCTTCAAGATCCACAGCCACGGCATGGCGATCCGCGAGACGATCGATTTCGAGGCCCTCGCCGGACGCTGCGAGGGCGCGACCGGCGCCGACATTCGTGCGATCTGCACGGAGGCCGGCATGTGGGCGATCCGCGAGGAACGCGATTCGGTGACCTTGGTGGACTTTGAACGGGCGATCGAGAAGGTCGTCGGGGAAGAGGAGCTGCGCAAGGAATCGGTCACGATGTTCGCCTGAGCGGCGAACCCCACCCACGATCGTCCACCGTTACGGCGTCGGCGCGCCGGTCGTGGTGAATCGCCCGAACACCCTCGGACCCGCCGGTACCGAGAGGTCCAAGAGAAAGGCGGTCGCTCCCGGCCCGATGGCGACGGGCCGGTCGGCGGTGACGGTGACCCCCGTGGCATCCGAGCGATCGAGCGACGCCGGGACGACCTGGAGACCGAGCGCGAGATGGAGCTGGGCCCCGGGGGCCGCGTCGCCCCGGTAGTACCGGCATCGGGTCAGTGGACCGCCGACGACCGTGGGCGATTCCTGGAGCGATCCGGCGGGAGCGAGCACCTGTCCGCGCGAGATCTCTTCCGCGTCGACCCCCCGCAGCGCCACGCCGACCCGCTCCCCGCAGGCGGCCTCCTTCCGGTCGGCGTCGTGGACCTGGATCGAACGGACATCGACGTCCTTACCGGTCGGGAAGAGGTGGAGTCGGTCGTGCGCGTGCAGGGTCCCACGGCGAACGATCCCGAGCGCGACGGCGCCGACCCCTTTCACCGGGAACGAGTGATCGATCGGAACCTCGACCGGGCCGTCCTTCACCGGGGCGGTCCATCCTTCGAACATGGTGCGGAGCGCCGGATAGTCGAGCGGGACGCGGGGTACGCTCTCGAGGCGGCTGCCCTTCAGCACCTTCCCGAGCTCCGCCTCACCGATGGCGGAGCCGAGGACGATCGTGGTCGGCACATCAGAGAGGTCGACCACGGCGATCGCCTCCGCGACCGGGCGCGTCAACTCGACGATCGCGAGCAGGCAACGGTCGGCCATCGCGAGCGCCTCGAACAACGGGGCGAGCTTCTCGGGGAACTGCGTCGGCTCGACGATCGTGACGGCGTGGTCGTCCCGAACGGAGTTGAAAAGGGTCAGGTCGGAGGTGGTCCCCTTCTTGCCGAGCTCCTTCGCGAGCTCCTTTCCGCCGACCAGCGCGACCGTCACCGATCCCGTCATAGATCACTTTCCTTTCTTCGGGGTGACGACCGCGAGGGTCAGCTCGCCCGACTTCGTGCCGATCTCCACGGTGCTGCCGTCCGGGACCTCTCCGGCGAGCAGGCGCGCGGTGAGGGGATCGACGACGCGACGCTGGATCGTCCGTTTCAGCGGACGCGCACCGAAATCCGGGTCGAACCCCTCGGAGGCGAGCAGCGCTTTCGCCGGAGCGCTCGCGGTGAGCTGGATCCGCCGGTCCGTGAGTCGGGCGGCGACGTGGTCGAGCTGGAGGGTGACGATCTCGGCGATCTCCCGCTCCGTGAGGGCGTGGAAGATCACGATCTCGTCGAGCCGGTTCAGGAACTCGGGGCGGAAATGCTGGCGCAGCGCGGGCTCGATCACCTTCCGGCGCTCCTCGTCGCTGCTCACCCGTCCCAGCTGTTCCGTGCCGAGGTTCGACGTGAGGATCACCACCGTGTTGCGGAAATCGACCGTCCGCCCCTGTCCGTCGGTCAGTCGGCCATCGTCCATCAGTTGGAGCAGCAGGTTCAGCACGTCGGCGTGCGCCTTCTCGACCTCGTCGAACAGGAGCACGGTGTACGGGTGGGTGCGGACCGCTTCCGTCAGCTGCCCGCCCTCCTCGTAGCCGACGTACCCCGGCGGTGCGCCCACCAGCCGCGCGACCGTGTGCTTCTCCATGTACTCGCTCATGTCGATCCGCACGAGCGCCCGCTCGGAGTGAAAGAGGAACGTCGCCAGGGCCTTCGCGAGCTCGGTCTTTCCGACCCCCGTCGGCCCCACGAACAGGAAGGTGCCGATCGGTCGATTCGGATCCCCGAGGCCTGATCGCGAGCGCCGGACCGCGCGTGCGACCGACGCGACCGCCTCGTCCTGCCCGACCACCCGGCGGCGGAGTTCCTCCTCCATGTGAAGGAGCCGGTCCTTCTCCCCTTCGAGGAGGCGGCTCACCGGCACGCCACTCCACTTCGCGACGACCTGGGCGACGTCCTCCTCTCCGACCTCCTCCCGGAGCATCGTCGCTGCGGCGCTCCCCTGGGCTTCGCGCGAAAGCTTCTCTACTCCGCGCTGGAGCTCGGGGATCTTGCCGTAGCGCAGGCGGGCGGCCGCCTCGAGGTCCCCGGCGCGCTCGGCGGCTTCTTCCTCCGCCTTCGCCCGCTCGAGCTCCGCCCGCATCGAGCGGACCCGCTCGACTTCCGCCTTCTCCCGATTCCACTGCGCCAGGAGCGCCGTCTCCCGCTCCTTGAGCCCGGCGAGCTCGCGTTCGAGCTGGCTCAACCGGTCCTTGCTCGCGGCGTCGCTCTCCTTCGAGAGCGCCATCCGCTCGATCTCGAGCTGACGGATCCGCCGGGAAAGTTGGTCGAGCTCGCCCGGCCGGGAGTCGAGGGCGAGCCGGACTCCGGACGCGGCCTCGTCGATCGAATCGATCGCCTTGTCGGGAAGCCGACGATCGGGGATGTACCGAGCGCTCAGCGTCGCGGCCGCCACGAGTGCCGAGTCGAGGATCCGGACCCCGTGGTGGAGCTCGTAGCGCTCCTTCAAGCCGCGGAGGATCGAGATCGTGTCCTCGACCGACGGCTCGGCGACGGGGACCGGCTGAAACCGTCGCTCGAGGGCCGCGTCCTTCTCGATGTACTTGCGGTACTCTTGGGTCGTCGTCGCGCCGATGCAATGGAGGGTGCCCCGCGCGAGGGCCGGTTTGAGGAGGTTCGAGGCGTCCAGGGCCCCTCCCTCGGTAGCTCCCGCGTGCACGAGCGTGTGCAATTCGTCGATGAACAGGATCACCGCGCCCTCGGAGCGCTCGACCTCCTGGAGCACGGCCTTCATGCGCTCCTCGAACTCCCCGCGGAACTTCGCTCCGGCGAGCAGGGAGCCCAGGTCGAGCGCCACGAGCCGCTTCTCGCGCAGCGCCTCGGGGACGTCCTTGGTCGCGATCCGCAGCGCGAGCCCCTCGACCACGGCGGTCTTCCCGACGCCCGGATCTCCGATCAGTACCGGGTTGTTCTTCGTGCGCCGGGAGAGGATCTGGATCACGCGACGGATCTCCTCGTCCCGGCCGATCACCGGGTCGAGCTTGCGCTGACGCGCGAGCTCCGTCAGGTCCTTGCCGTACTTCTCGAGCGCCTGATACTGCGCCTCTTCGCCGCGGCTCGCCACCGGGCGGTCGGCCCCCCGGACCTTTTGGAGCTCCGCGTCGAGGGCGGCTTTGCGCACCCCGAACTCCTCGAGGAGATCGTGGGCCGGGGACGCCACGGAGAGGAGGCCGAACAGGAGCTGGTCGACCGTGGTGTAGCGGTCCTTTCGCCGGCCCGCCTGGGCTTCGGCCGCTTCGAGCACTTCGCTGAGCGCGCGCGAGAGATACTGGTCGGAGGGGGCCACGTGGTCGGCGGTCGGCCGTTGCGTCAGGGCCGCCTCGGTCCGGGCGCGCAGGGTCTCCACCGGAACGCCGAGTGAGCGGAGCAGCGAGACGACGGGGCCTTCCGCGTCCGCGAGCAGCGACGCCAGGAGGTGCTCGGGCTCGACGGCAGGGTGCCGCAGCTCGGAGGCTCGCTGGAAGGCTCGCTCGAGGGCGAGCCGCCCGGCATCGGTGAGCCGCTCGAGGCGCATCGGTCGCCATCCGGGAAGGTTAATTTAAGCCGCACCCCCGTCCGTCGGTACCGTGGCCGATCTCGGGGTCCGCATCGCCGGCGTACCGCTGCGGAACCCGTTCCTTCTCGCGTCCGGGATCTGGGGCGAGAGCGGCGACTCCCTGGCCGGGGCGTGGAGCGCCGGCGCGGGAGGCGTCGTCACGAAGTCGATCGGTCCGGCTCCCCGGCTGGGATATCCGAACCCGACCGTCGAGACGTACGAACGGTGGGGGATGCTGAACGCCATGGGTCTCCCGAACCCGGGCATCGACGAGTATCCCCGGGAGATCGAGACGGCCAAGAGCTCGGGTGCCACGATCATCGGGTCGGTCTTCGCGGGGGACGCCGCCGAGTTCGCCCGGATCGCCTCTCGGATGGAGGCCACGGGCGTCGCGGCGCTCGAGCTCAACCTGAGCTGCCCGCACGCGGAGGGATTCGGCACCGAGGTGGGGAGCACCCCGAGCGACGTGGAGCAGATCGTGCGGGAGGTCGTCGGCGCGGTCCGCATCCCTGTCATCGCCAAGATCACCCCGAACACCGCCGATCCGGCGGGACTCGCCGTCGCGGCCGAGCGCGGCGGCGCGGCCGCCGTCAGTGCGATCAACACCCTGCGCGCGCTCGCAATCGACGTCCGGTTGCGACGCCCGGTGCTCTCGCACGGTCTCGGCGGTCTGAGCGGGGCGGCGATCAAGCCGGTCGGGCTCGCCTGTGTCTGGCAGATCTTCGAAAAGGTATCGATCCCGGTGATCGGGGTGGGGGGGATCGGCACGGCCGAGGACGCGCTCGAGTACGTGATGGCCGGCGCCCGGGCGGTCGAGGTGGGTACGGCCGTGGCGTTCGAAGGGATCGGCGTTCTCGGTCGACTCGCCGTCGGCCTTTCGAAGCTCCTCGACGAGCTCGGCTTCCGATCGCTGGAAGAGGCGGTCGGGGTCGCGCACCCCCCTCGCACGGCGTGATCGACCCCGCCGCCAGCCGGGGGGCTATATCGCGCCCCCGCTACGCCGCCCCGTGCGCCAGATCGCGCAGGTGACGGAACGCGTCCAGGAGACTCCGTCCACGGTCACGCTTCGGTTCCCCTTCGAGCCGCCCGTTGAGCCCGGCCAGTTCCTGATGGTCTGGTTGCCCGGGGACGACGAGCTCCCGATGTCGGTCTCGTATACCGGCGGGTTGTCGAAAGGGCTGACGATCAAGGCGATGGGCGACACCACTCGCCGGGTCCAGTCGATCCAGCCGGGGGACCTCGTGGGGCTGCGAGGGCCGTACGGCAACCGGTTTGATCTCTCTCCGCGCTCGATCCTGGTGGTCGGGGGC
>JBAQAF010000019.1:0-61437 GCA_049285595.1 Thermoplasmata archaeon | reverse complement strand
GAAGTGTTCGGGATCGCGAGCCAGCTCCTCGGCGCGGCCCGGATCCGCGTGATGTGCGAGGACAACGTCTCGCGGATGGGTCGCATCACCGGGAAAATGAAGAAGAAGATGTGGATCCGTGAAGGGGATCTCCTCATCCTACGGCCGTGGGGGTTCCAGGAAGGGAAGACCGACATCCTGTTCCGTTACAGCCGCACCCAGGCGCAGTACCTGGCCCGGCGCAACGTCCTGCCCGCCTCCATGAATCTCTTTTCGACCCCGGACACTCCGACCGAAGAGACCCCCGCGACCCCGACGTAGGGAGCCTCCCGTGTGGGCCGCCTCCCCCCGACCGCTCGGCGCCGACGAGATGGCGGTCGCGGAGCTGAACGCGGTGGCGCTCGGGGTAACGCTCGACACGCTGATGGAGAACGCAGGGCGCGCCGTCGCCGAGGAGGCCGCTCGCCATCTGCCACCCCCCCCCGCCCGTGTGGCCGTGATCGCGTCGACGGGGAACAACGGGGGGGACGGGACCTGCGCCGCCTTCTACCTGCAGCAGTGGGGATTCTCTCCCGAGATCTGGTTCGTCCGCCCGCCCTCCGAGATCCGGTCCCGCTCCGCCCGGCGCTGCTTTGAGCGGATCGAGCGCACTGTGCCGATCCACCGGCGGATCCCTCGCGCGGAGGAGCTCGCGACCATGCCGCTCGTGCTTGACGCACTCCTCGGGACCGGGCAGTCGGAGCACCTGCGCTCCCCGATCCTCGAGGCCGCTCGGGCGATCCGGGATTCGAAGGCGCCGGTCCTCTCGATCGACCTCCCGACCGGTACCCGCGAGCCCGCGGAGGGAGTGCACCCGTCGTGGACGGTGGCCCTCACCTCCCCGAAGGTCGAGCTGGACGCGGCGACGGCCGGCACCGTCACCGTGCGCGACATCGGCATCCCGGTGGACGCATGGCGCCGGACCGGCCCCGGAGAGTTCGCTTTCTTTCGGCCCCCGTCCGGCAAGACCGACCGAGGGCGTACCGCTCGCATCGTCGTGATCGGCGGAGGACCGTACTCGGGAGCGCCCGCTCTCACGGGCCTCGCCGCGCTGCGCACCGGAGCCGAACGGGCCACGATCCTCGCGCCCGGCGGCGCGGCGGAGCGGATCCAATCGTTCTCCCCGAACCTCGTCGTCCGTCCGTTCGGAGGAGAACATTTCCGGCCGACCGACGTCGGCGAGATCGTAGCGTATCTGCGGGCCGCTCCGCCAAAGGCGGTGGCGGTGGGGATGGGCGCGGGCGCGCACCCCGAGACGCTCGAGGCGTTCCGGGAGCTTCTCCCCGCGCTCGCGCGACTGGCGCCGCTTCTCGTGGACGCGGACGCTCTCGCCGCCCTCCCCCGCGCCGAGGAGTGGAGCCTGCCGGAAGGAGCGAGCGGGCCGGTGGCGACGCCGAACGCCGGGGAGTTCGTCCGGCTCCTCGGCCGGGAAGTTTCCGGGGTACCGGCCCGCGCCGATGCGGCGCGCGCCCTCGCGAAGGAGCGAGGGCTCTTCCTCGTGGTCAAGGGGGACCCGGATCTCCTGACCGATGGGGAGACGGTGGTCGAGAACCGGCATCACCATCCCGCGATGACGGTCGCCGGGGTCGGCGACGTTCTCGCCGGCGCGATCGTGTCGCTGCTCGGCCAGGGGCTCCCTCCGCTCGCCGCTAGCCGCCTCGGCGCCTACTGGACGGGCGAGGCCGGGATCCTCGCGGCCTCACGGAAGAGCTTCGGTCTCCTTGCGACCGACCTTCTCGAGGAGCTTCCGGCGGCGCTCTCGGGCGGGCTCGCGCGCATTCACCGCGCGATGTGAGCGACCGGCCTACGCGTAGCGGACCCGGCCCCGGATCTGCTTCGCGCGCGCCCGTACGTCCTTCGCCCCGGTCGGATTTCCCTCATCATACCCCTCGAGGAACGCCCGGACGAGCGCGGCGGCCCGTGGGGAGAGCGCCTTCAGGTCCTCTTCCACGAGGTGGAGATCGATCCCGAGCTCCTCGACCCCCGGGCTCCGCGAACCCATGGAGAGATCGATGAACGCGGGGGCGCGTTCGGGACCGTCCGGGAAGAGAACGTTCGAGCTCGTGAGGTCGCCGTGGGCGATCCCACCGGCGTGGAGCCGGCCGAGGGCGACGCCGAACCCCCGTACCGCACCGACGAGCGTCTCGGGCGCGACCGACCCGTCCTCGATCAACTGCTTCAACGTCGGTCCGGGGAGCTCCTCGAGGGTGATCCGGTGGCGGTCGAGATCGACGTCGTAGACGAGCGGGGTCCGCACGCCGACGCGGCGGGCGTCGACAAGCAGTCGGACCTCGGTACGGGTACGCTCGCGGCGGAGTCGGTCGTCGAGCTTCTTCGGCCGGTAGTTCTTCGCGTCGCGCTCCTTGAGGAGGGCGGGGAACCCCCACCAGTCGACCGCGCGCAGGGACGCCTCCGCCCCCCGGGAAACCGGTCGTCCCGCGGGCTCCTCCTCGTCCACGGGCACCTCGGTCGGACTATCGGCTGCGCCGCGCCGCCACGATCCGCACGATCGCCTCGCGGGCGAGTCGGGCGGCGAGCAGGCTGGTCGATCCCTGATCGTAGTGCGGGCTCACTTCCATGATATCGATCCCCGCAAGACGGGGGGCGGCCTGGTCGATGACGAACTTGACGTCCCGGGGCGTGAGGCCGAACGGCTCGGGGGTGCCGGTGCCGCCGGCGTACGCGGGATCGACCGCGTCGATGTCGAGCGAGATGTACAGGCGTTCGGTCTTGAGCATATTGAGCGCCTGGTGCACCGCCGCCTGGATCCCGTCGCGGGCGATGTCGTGCGCGGAGACGTACGGCATGCCGAGGGTCTTGTTGTCGTCCATCTCCTCCCGGGAGACCGACCGAACTCCGAGGACGACGATGTTTCTCGCCCCGACCTTCTCGAGCATCCGGCGGGAGGAGCAGGCGTGGCTCCGTGCGTCCCCGAGGTAGCTCGAGCGAAAGTCCATGTGGGCATCGAGGTATAGGACGCCCAGGCTCGGAGCGCCGTCCGGATACGCCTCGACGGACGGCGGGGCGCAGGCGTGGTCTCCGCCGAGGACGATGGGTATCTTTCCGTCTCGGTAGATCGGCCGGATCTCCTCGCGCACCGAGCGGACCATCTCCTCCGCGTTCCCGAAATCCTCGGTGTTCCCTAGGTCATGGATCGGGATCTCGGAGAGATCGAGGCCGGTCTCTAGGTCGAACGATTCGAAGTTCCAAGAATGCTGGCGGATCGCATCCGGACCGAAGCGGGCCCCCGGTCGGAAGGAGGTCGTCCGGTCGAACGGCACGCCCAGCACTACGAACTCGGAGTCGCCGTACGACGCGTTCGCGTCGGCGAAGGCGGTCGGGCGCGGCACGTTCGCGGGACGGGCCCTCGCTATAAGAGGGTGCGCGGCGCGTGCCGCCCTACGGCGCGGCGGGGGCGTCCGGCGGGTGGAGCCGGGCGCGGATGCCCATCTCGCCGTACCAGAACTCCATCACGACGAGCGACACGATCGTGGTGGAGATCGCCATCACGAAGAGGCCGAGGTACCCACCGACCAGGATCGCTACCGCTCCGACGAGGGGCCCGATGCTCCAAAGCGAGGAGTTGATCAGCGTGAAGATCCCCATATCCTCCGCCCGCCGACCCGGCGGCGCGATCCGGGCGACCCATGTCTGCATGCCGGGCCCGACGAGGGCGAGCCCCGCATTGCGGACCGCCTGGGCGGGGACGGTCTCCCACCACGTCCGGGCCGCGAGGAAGATCCCGATCGACCCGAGCGTGAGGAGCGTGCCGTACCATATCCCCCGGATCTCCCCGCGCCGGTCGATCATGCGGCCGAGCGGCAACGAGACGACGGCGGCGGTCGCGAGCCCCGCGATCGCGATCAGCCCGATCTCGAGGTCGTTCGCCCCCAGATGCGCGGCGTAGTACCCGTAGAACGTGGCGATCGCCCCGCTCCCGATCGCTCGGATCGAGACTGCGAGGGAGAACTTGATCACCGGTGTCGCCTCCCGGAACGGTCGGTGGACCTTCGGGGAGGGCGCGATCTTCACCTCGGGGACCAGGAGGACGACGACCGACAGGGTGCCGACCATCACGACGACGACGAACGGGAACAACGCCCCGAGCCCGTAGAAGAACGTGATCGCCCCGGCGAGGGCGAACCCCACGATCCCCCCCGCGCTCGAGGTCGCGTTCAGGAGGCCGTAGCCGTACCCGCGCTCGTCGTTTCGGGTCACGTCCGCGACGTAGGCCGAGTAGGCGGGGCCCCCGATCGCGAGCGCGAACTCCGCCGCGATGAACAACGCCCCCGCGAGGATGTACCCCGGGGCGAAGAGGATCGCAAAGAACAGTGGAAACGCCGCCGCCTCCCCGGCGATCAGGAACGGGCGTCGGCGCCCGGCGCGGTCGGAGAGACGGCCGACCCACGGCCCGATCAGGCAGCCGGGCAGATAGGCGAGCGACAGGATGACCAGGGCGGCCGGAAGGGACGCTCCCTTCAGCTCGACCAGGTAGAGCGGAAGATAGACGATGAACAACCCCCCGCGGTTGCTCGCGAGCAGCGAGTAGAGGGAAAGCGAGAGGAGTTCCCGACCGGCCATCGGCCCGCCACTCTGCTGCGGTACATACCGCCCCTCCTTTGCCCGAGGCGACCGGGCGAGCGCATCTCATTAAGTGCCCCCCCGCGCGTCCGGGTACGGGGCTGCTGTCGATGGCGACCGGCGAGCGGGTGGTCCGGAAGAGCGAGGACGACGGCGTCGAGATCCTGATCCTCAAGAACCCGCCGGTGAACGCTCTCTCGACGGCGCTCCTCGCCGAGCTCGCGGCGCACGTCGAGGCGATCGGCCGGGCCGCCGCCACGCGCGCCGTGGTCATCGCCGGGGACGGTCAGTACTTCAGCGCGGGGGCCGATCTCAAGGAGATGGCGACGCTCGATCTCGCCCAAGCGCCCGAGATCGCCCGGTCGGGTCAGACGCTCTTCGCTCGGATCGCGGCGCTGCCGTCGCCGGTGATCGCCTCGATCAACGGTCTCGCGCTCGGCGGCGGCCTCGAGCTCGCGCTCGCCTGCGACCTGCGGGTCGCGGGAGAGTCCGCCAAGCTCGGCGCCCCCGAGGTGAACTACGGCCTCATGCCGGCCTACGGCGGCACCCAGCGACTCCCGCGCGCGGTCGGACCGGCGAAGGCGAAAGAGCTGATCTTCACGGGAGCGATGATCCCGGCGGCCGAGGCGCTGCGGATCGGGCTCGTGAACAAGGTCGTGCCGGCGGGCCAGGAGCTCCGCGCCGCCCGGGACCTCGCTCACACGATCGGCCAGCGGGCGCCCAAAGCGGTGCGCGCGGCGAAACGGGCGATCGTCGGCGGGTCGGAGCGTCCGCTCGCGGACGGCACGGCCCTCGAGCTCGAGCTGTTCCGGACCGAGGTGATGACGAGCACCGACCTCCTCGAGGGGATCGCCGCGTTCGCCGAACGGCGCCCTCCGAAGTTCCGGGGAGAGTGACGATGGCGATCGATCTCACGTTCTCGTCGGACCAGGAGGCGTTCCGGGCCGCGGCCCGGGCGTTCCTCGCGAAGGAGGTCGCCCCGATCGTTGCGGCGATGGACGAATCGGAGGAGTTCCCTCGCGCGAGCGTTCAGCGGATGCAGGCCGAGGGGTACTTCGGCATCCCGATCCCCGAGGAGTACGGGGGCCTCGGTCTCGGCAAGGTCGGCTACTGCATCTTCCTCGAGGAGCTCGGGAAGGTCGACGCGTCGCACGGCACTATCGTCGGGGCGCACACGTCCCTCGGTTCGAGCCCGTTCCTCTACTACGGCACGGAGGAACAGAAACGTCGCTGGCTCGTCCCCGCCGCGAAGGGGGAGAAGCTGCTCGCGTTCAGCCTGACCGAGCCTGGCTCGGGCAGCGATTCGGGAGCGCTGCGCACGGCCGCGGAGCGGCACGGCGACCGGTGGACCCTCACCGGCAACAAGATCTACGTCTCGAACGGCCGGGAGGCCGACACGATCGTCGTCATGGCGGCGAACGACCTCAAGCTCGGGCCGAACGGCGGGGTGACCGCGTTCGTCGTGGACGCCGGGCTTTCGGGGTTCCGCGTCGGTCGCTGCGAGAAGAAGATGGGACTTCACGGAACTTCGACCGCCGAGCTGATCCTCGACCGGGTCGAGCTCGGCCCGGAGTGCGTCCTCGGTGAGGTCGGCAAGGGATTCCACGTCGCGATGACGGCGCTCGACGTCGGCCGGGTCTCGCTCGGCGCCGCGTCGCTCGGCGGGATCGAAGCCGCGACCACCGCCGCGCTCGAGTTCGCGAAGAACCGCACCCAGTTCGGGCTCCCGATCGTGGAGCATCAGGCGATCCAGTTCAAGCTCGCCGATATGGCGATGAAAGCGGAGGCGCTGCGGCTGCTCGTCTACCACGCCGCCGCCCGTCAGGACCGGATGGGAACGGACCCCACGAAGTGGGGGCGGCTCGAACGTCAGGAGAAGACGCGGGAGTCGGCGATCGTGAAGTGCCTCGCCTCCGAGTGGGCGAGCGATGTCGTCGACGAGGCGCTGCAGATCCACGGCGGGCTCGGCTACATCCGCGGCACGCCGATCGAGCGGGCGTACCGCGACGCGCGGATCAGCGAGATCTTCGAGGGGACGAACGAGATCCAGCGGCTCGTGATCGCCCGCGACCTCATCGCGCGGGGTCTGTAGGGGCCGGTGCGGTCGCCGCCGGCTCCCGCAGCGACCGACGCAGCAGTTTCTGGACGCCGCTGCGCGGCAAGCTCGTGCGGAATTCTACCGAGCGCGGCGCCTTGAAGTGGGCGATCCGTTCGCGGACGAACGCGATCAACTCGCTCTCCGTGGCCGACGTTCCCGGCCGGAGGACGACGAACGCCTTGACGACCTCGCCGTGCATCGGGTCCGGCACCCCGATCGCCGCCACGTCGGCGACGCTCGCGTGCTGGAACAGCACCTCCTCGACCTCGCGGGGGTAGACCTTCATGCCGCCGACGATGATCACGTCCTTCTTCCGGTCGACGATGTAGGCGTATCCGTCCGCGTCGAGGCGGGCGACGTCCCCCGTAAGGAACCACCCGTCCCGGAGGACCCGGGCCGTCTCCTCGGGCTGGCGGTAGTAGCCGAGCATTACTTGCGGACCTCGGATCGCCAACTCGCCGACCTCGCCGGTAGGGACCGTGCGGCCGGCGTCGTCCACCACCTTCTCGTCGGTATCGGGCAGGGGCAGGCCGATCGAGCCGACCCTCCGCTCTCCTGCTACAGGATTGGCGTGCGTCGCGGGGGAGGTTTCGCTGAGACCGTACCCCTCGACGAGGCTCGCTCCCGTGACCTCTTCGAATCGGCGCGCAACCTGCACCGGGAGCGGCGCCGAACCGCTGAGGCAGTACTTCATCGAGCGCAGATCGTACTTCGCGAGATCCGGTCGTTGCAGGAGCGCCTGATAGAGCGCAGGGACGCCGGGGAACTGGGTCGGGCGGTAGCGGACGACGAGGCCTAGCAGCTCGGGAACGTCCGGTCGCGTCTGCAGGACGATCGTGGCCCCTTCGGCGAGCCCCATCAGCAGCGCGACCGTGAGCCCGTAGACGTGAAAGAACGGGATCGAAGCAAGGACCACTTCCGTCCCCGGAACGCGGGTCGTATTCCAGGAGTTGCCCTGCGTCAAGTTCGCGACGAGGTTCCGGTGCGTGAGCATCGCGGCCTTCGGCACTCCCGTCGTCCCGCCCGTGTACTGGAGGACGGCGACGGTCGTGGCGGGGTCTCCCGGCCGGATCGGCATCTGGCCCGGGGTCCGCACCGCAAGGGCCCACGAGCGGATCGCCGCTCCCGCGGGATACCGGGTGGAACGCTTCTGGCGGCGAAGAACCAAGTTCACGAACAGTCGTTTCGGGAACGGATAGAACTCCCGAAGGCGGGCGACGTACACGACCGGGACCGACCGCTCGGGCGCGAGCCTCTCGAGGTTGGGGTACAAGATCTCGAGGGTGACGAGCGCCTTCGGGGCGGAGTCGTCCAGGAGTCGGGCCAGGTCCTGGCCGATGTAGAGCGGGCTGATCTGGACCGCGATCGCCCCCAGACGGAGGATCCCGAACAACGCGATCGGGTAGGCGGGGCAGTTGGGGAGATAGAGGCCCACGCGGTCGCCGGGTCCGACGCCGTCGCGGGCGAGCGCGGCCGCGAACCGCTCGCTCTCCTGCCAGAAACGGGCGTAACTCCACTTCGATCCGTAGAAGACGAACGCCGGGCGGTCGGCCCACCGCGCGGCGCTCTCCCCGATGAGCTCCGTCAGAAGCTTCGGGGGGATCGCGACGTGGGCCGGGATCTCCGAAGGATACTTCGCGAGCCAGGGCCGTTCGATCGGTTCGAACGCCGCAGCTCCCACGGGGCCTAGCCTCCGCCCGGCGCCGTGGATTCCTTCACGAACTGGACTCCCGGCTTGTAGCCGGGCGAGAACCGCACTCGATCCCCCACCGCCACGTCGGTCTCGACCCGGACCGTCGGCATCCACCCCGTGACCCGGCCCCCGCCATCGAGCTCCACGACGATGTACGCGTACGGAGCGTCGTTGACGAACTCATCGCCCGGGATGCTCAAGACGGTGAACGCGACGATCCTACCGGCCCTCGAGAGCGTCGCCTCCTCGAGGCGCGCGGCGCCGCATCGGGAACACGCGACGCCCCACGTGGCGGTGAGGTGGCCGCACGAGGCACACCGGAAGCCGCGGAGGGTCCCTCCCTCCTCGTACCCCCGAACGAACTCCTGGATCGAATGCGGAGGAGCGGAGCTGGGGTCGGACGCGAGCGATCCCCCCTCAGCGCCGCGAGAAGATGTGCACGGAGCAGGAACCGCCCGTCGCTCCGACATTGTGAGTGAGCGCGGTCTCGGCGCGCGGCACCTCGCGACCCGTCGCGAGTCCGTTGAACTGCTCGAACACCTCCACAACCTGGGACGCCCCGGTGGCGCTCACGGGATGGCCCTTCGCCTTCAGCCCCCCCGAAGGGTTCACCGGAAGACGGCCGTCGCGAGTCGTGACCCCCTCCATGGCTTGGAGGGCACCCGCACCCTTGGGGACGAAACCGAGGTCCTCGAGCGCCAACGCCTCGGCGATCGTGAAGCAGTCATGGACCTCGAGGAAATCGATCTTCGACCGGTCCACCCCGGCCTGTCGAAACGCCTTCTCCGCCGCGAGGCGCGTGGACGGAAGCCCGAGGAGGTCCGGGCGGTCCTGCATATCGGTGACCGCTCCGGCCCGGGCGGACGCACGGACGACCAACGGTTCCGTCACGGGGGATTTCACGAACTCCTTCGCGGCCACGACCACGGCGGCCGCTCCGTCGGAGAACGGGCAGCAGTCGTACAGACGCAGGGGAGAGGCGATCATGGGCGAGGCGAGGTACGTGCTCATCGTGAGCTCCTTCTGAAAGTGGGCGTGGGGATTCCGGGCGGCGTTCGCGTGGTTCTTGATCGCGATCGCGCCAAACATCTCGGGCTTCGTAGCGAACTCCTTCGCGTAGGCGCTTGCGAGGGTCGCGTAGAGGCCGGGGAAGGTCGCCCCGTTCTTCGTCTCGAACGCGTAGTCGGCCGCGATGGCGAAGTAGCTGGTCGCGCTGAGCGTGTCGAGATGGGAGAGCCGCTCGGCGCCGACCACGAGCGCGGCGTCCGCGAACCCTCCGGCCACATGCACGAACGCCTCGTGAAGCGCCGCGCTGGAGGACGAACAGGCGGATTCGAGCGTCACCGAGGGGACCTCGGGGATCCCCAGCCCGTTGTTGATCAGCGGGCCGACGTGCGCCTGATGTTCGGCGAGGCCGAAGCAGTTCGCCACGAACGTATGCTGAATGTCGCGCGGCTCGAGTCCGGACTGACGGATCGCGTCCATCGAGACGCGCGTCGCCGCCTCTCGAGCGGTCTCGGCCATCTTGCCGAAGCGGTTCGAAGTCGCTCCGACGACCCAGACTTCCCGCATCGCTACCCTCCGGCGTATTGACCGGACGGTCGGGCTTAACCTGAACGGGAGGGGGTGCGCTCCGGCGCGGCGGTCTAGGAGTCGGCGAAGAGTACGTAGAGGACCCGCTCGAAGGTGCGCTGGGCGAGCTCCTGATCCGAGGTCTTGATGAGGATCCGGCCTGCCGCCGAGATCGTCACCTCGGCGTCCAGGGCGAAGATCAGCATCACCCGTGCGTCGGTCGTCGGGATCCCCGCCGACTCCAATCGCCGGCGGACCGATCGGATGTCGATCCGCCCTCCCGAGATCGGAATCGCCTCAAACCCGCCCCCGCCGGAGCAGAGCCGCAGGGTCCGGTATCGGGTCCGGACAGGCAGGCTCGGGGTGGCGTTCACGGACTCAAGGACCCGCCCATGTCGGGACGGGCCCCGGTCCCCCTCAAAAGGCGTGCTCGTCGGCTCGCTCGATTAGGGCGCCAGGGCCGCGCCGCACTTCGAGCAGAAGGCGGTACCGGCGGCGTTGGCAGAGCCGCACGAGGAGCAGAACTTCTGGCCGGGGGCCATCATCGGGGCGCCCGCCGCGGCGGGCGGCATGCCGTAGGCGGGGGGCGTTCCGCCCTGGTTCCGCTGCAGGTTGATCAGGGGGTCGAACTTGATGTAGGCGATCAGGAGAATTATCCCAATCAGGATGCCGAAGATGAAGCCGAGAATCATCCAGATCAGCGTCTGGGACTTGGCCGCCTCGTACTGGCGGTTGTTGACCTTCTGCTCGATCGACTTCATCTGCATGTAGACGATGATCGACACGACACCGGCGATCACGAACCAAATCGCGTAGATGCTGGCGCCGAGGGCGGCGCCACCGCAGTATGCGTCAAAGCCCCCCCCCCGTACGAGTTGCAGATGCTCGCCCAATAGGCGATCAGCGCAATGTACGCGATGCCGCCGAGAAGCACGAGGATTCCGAAAATAATCGCGAGAATTCTCGCGATGTGTAGCATCGATTTGATCGTCTGCGCCTCAGGGGGTTCCATGCCCGGTGCCATCGGACTCTGCTGGTATGCCATTGCTTCGCCCGAGGAAGGATTGGGACCCCCTAGATAGACCCTTCGCTGCCCCGCGAGGCGAGGAAACCGTCCGCTGGGTCTCATGGAAAGCCCCCTTGTAGGGGCGCTTCGACGGATCGTGACGTGGGGACTACACTATCGGTCGGGCACCCCCGCCCCGCCCGGTGGAATATGCGCCGCGGCGGGGCCTAGAGTATAACAGCCTTACGAACGCAATCGTCGATGATCTGCTCGACGTCGATCCGCTCCTCCTCCTGGAGGATCTGGACGAGGTTCGAGCGCGTCGCCGGCTTATCGGGGACCGCCTGGCAGCAGACCCCGGGTCGGGTCGAGATCTCGTAGGTGCCGATCTCCTTCGCGACGGCTTCGATCTCGTGCTTATCGAAGCCGATGAGAGGACGGATGATCGGGAGCTTCACGGAGGCGGTCGCGGTGCGCATGTTGGAGAGCGTTTGGGAGGCGACCTGCCCGAGCGCCTCGCCGGTAGCGAGGAACGTCGCGCCCTCCCGCTCGGCGATCTTTTCGGCGGAGCGCCACATGAAGCGGCGGCAGAGCACGCACCCGACGTGCCGATCGGTGTTCCGCATCAGGTTCACCTGGGTCGGACCGTGCGGCAGGACGTACATCGGGATCGGCTGGTGGTACCGCTCGCGCAGGAGCGTGAGGTGGTCAACGACCTTCCCGAGCGGGGAGTCGTCGGTGAACGGACGGTTGTCGAGGTGGACCGCGAGGAGGTCGTGGCCTTGACGCAAAAGGTAGTTGAGCGCCACCGGCGAGTCGATCCCGCCGCTCATCAGCATCACGCCCCGCGCCATCGCGCCGGTTCCAGCCCCCTCGCCCTATTTTAGGGACTCGTAGCCGAGCGCGCAGAGGTAAAGAGGCGGGGGACTCCGGCCGCCCGATGGCCGCGCCGATCCCCCCTCCGATCCCGCTCGAGGTCCATGACGAAGGATCCGGGCCGGTCGTGCTCCTTCTCCACGGCGTGGGGGGCGATCGAACGGTCTGGGATGCGATCACGCCGACGCTGGCGAAGTCGTTCCGCGTCCTCGCCCCCGATCTCCGGGGGCACGGACGTTCTCCCTCGCCCCCGGGTTCTCAGTACACGTTTGACGAGCTCCTCGGCGATGTGCTCGCGCTGCTGGCGGCGAAGCAGGTCCCCTCCGCCCACTGGGTCGGACTGAGCGGGGGCGCCTTCCTCGCCCTCCGCGGTTCGCTCGACCATCGAGAGCGGGTGCGCAGCCTGACGATGATCAGTGGGGCCGCGTACACCGACTCCCACACGCGGTCGATCACGGACCGGTTCATCGAAACGTACGCCAAGGACGGCCCCGACGCCTACGCGCTCCGGCTCCTCAAGGACCTGTACTACCCGGATTGGATCGAGGCGCACCTCGATCTCGCCGACCGCGTCCGTGACGGCATCGCCCACCGGGACCTCGGCCCGGCGACCGCGTGGACCCGGGCCGTCGACAAGTTCGACGAACGGAATCGGATCGCCACCCTGACCCTTCCGGTGCTGATCGTACAAGGAATGGATGATGCGGTGATCGATCCCGCCCACGGACGGATCCTTCGCCAGTCGATCCCGCGGGCTCAGATCCGGATCCTCCCCCAGACCGGACATATGGTCCCGCTCGAGCGTCCGACCGAAACCGCCGAGGCGATCCGGGGTTTCGTTCAGTCGGCCGAGGCGTCCGGCCCGGCCTAAGCCCCGCTTCTACCGGAAGCTTATGTCCCCGGCCACCGATTCGAGAACGATGGCGGCCCCCTCCGTCCCGGAACTCGTGGCGCAGATCGACGAGCTTCGGCGCGAGGTCGCCGACCTCCGCCGCCGTTTGGCCGCGCTCGAGCGGCTGGTCGGCACCGGCTCGGAACATCCGACCGACCGCTCGGTCGTCCAGGGGAAGGTCTCGTACGACTGGCAATCCTGAGGGCGGAGTGCCCAAAACTCGGGCGCCCGACTGGGTCGCTCGTTTCTCCGTCCTCGACCCTCCGGTCTCGAGCGCCGGGGCGGCGGTGACGCTGGTCCTCCGAGAGGGAGCGAACGACACTGAGATCCTTCTGATCGAACGGTCGAAGAGTCGGACCGATCCCGCCTCGGGACAGGTCGCTCTGCCCGGCGGGCGCGTCGATCCCGAGGACGGGAGCCTTCGAGCCACGGCGGTACGAGAGCTCGAGGAAGAGGTCGGGCTGTGCGAAACCGACCTCGCCGGGCCCGTTCGGTTCGTCCGTATCCAGCCGGCGCCCCGCTTCGGGCTTCGGGTCGGTGTGTTCGTGGGTGAGATCGCGACGTCGGCCCGTTCCCCGAGGATCCACAATCCTCGAGAGGTGGCGCACGTGTTCTGGTTACCGAAAGGGAGGCTGGACCCCCCGCAACCGTATCGGTTTCCCGGGGAGCACGGTCCATCGACCCATCCCGCGAGTTACTTCGAAGGACACATCGTCTGGGGGTTCACCCGGCGCGTTCTGAGGGATTTCTTCGGCTTTCCGTCCGAGACCGATGTGGGAGGGCCCCAGTTCGCTCCCTCGGCCAGCGAGTCCCGCGACCCTCCGGCCTCCCCCGAGCATCTCTCCGACGAGGGGGGAGCTCGGTGACCCCTCCGACGCTGCCTCTGGATTGCCCTTCCTGCCACCGATCGTTCAACTACGAGTACATCCCCGGGGCGTCGGTCTCGGCGGTGCGTCTGGGCGGACGGCGCTACATGCGCTGCCCGCTGTGCGGCAAGTTCGCGTTCTTCGACCTCCGGAGCCCGAGGAACGCCGGGACCCCGCCTTCCCCGCACGCCGCGACGTTCAACGATCGGCGACTTACGCTCCGGTGGCTCGCGCTCTTCGTCGCACCGGCCGTCGCGGTCGTTACGGGGCTCGGCCTCCTTCTTCCGCGCCCCGAGCCCGCGGTCTGGGCCGCGCTCGGCGGCGCGATGGTGATCGTGGTCGGTTCGCTGGTGCTGGTGTACCTCGGCGCCATTTCGCCGAACGCGAGCGATCCGGGGACCTGAACCGCCGTTCGCCCGCCGGCGGAGGGGGTACGGTCCTGCCCCGATGCGTCAGGGCGCGGTCCGCCGACGGTACGTTTCCAGGCGATGCGATACCTCCGTCTCGCAGACTCCGTCGATTCGAACGACCTTTTCCCGTGATCTCCCGGCCCGCTCCCAATGGATCGCCTGGGAAGGGAGTTCGAGCCAGACCGCGAGCAGGGAAAGGACTGCCCGATTCGCCTTTCCGCCGACCGCAGGGGGCTGGCACGATACCACCCAGCACGAGCGCCACGGATCCCAGCCGAGAGAATCGCGGGAGCTGCCGGGCTTCACCCACAGCCGAAGTCGAGTCGTCGATCCACCTCCGCCGGTCCGGCTCGGCGTCCCCGCGCCGACGTACCTCGGGGTCGCCATCCCTCGCGAGGAGGGTTCCGAACGATTAAACCCGCCGATGCGTGGGCGGACCGATGGCACTGGATCGACGTCGGCTCGTGATCGGCTTCTGGGTGATGTTCGGGGGAGTCCTCTTCTCGTTCGTGATCGCCGGGTATGTCTTCACCTATCCCCAGCCTCCGCTCTGCACGACGGCGGAGTGCAACGCCTCGGAGATCTCCGCACTGATCGGGCTGGGACTCTTGATCATCGGTATGGTATTCCTCGCGACGGCGTTGTTCGGGGGATCGTCCACGCCCGAGGCGCCCCAGGTCCCACCAGCGTCCCCCCAATACTCCTTCACTCCGCTCCCTACGGCCCCCGCCTCCCGACCGACCGAGCTCCCGACGCCGATCGCGCCGCCGTCCGGTTCCCGCCGATGTCCCGGTTGCGGGGCCTCCGTCACGGCCGCCTACGGCTTCTGCCCACGGTGCGGTCGCACGCTCCCACCGTAAGGCCGGGGCGCGTCGAGTCGGGGGTCGGGAAGGGCGGTCTCCGTCGCGGTCGATCGCGTTCCGGGACCGCTCGGTCGCGCCGGCGGCGACAGGGCTATTAGTCCCACCCCGCCCTCTCTCGGAACTCTGAGGGCCATGAGGTCGGACCCCCCGGACGTTGTCCTCGTCGTGATGGATTGCGTTCGCTACGACCTGTTCCAGCAGCAACTCGACGCCGGGGCGTTACCGTTCCTCGCCTCCGTGAAGGATGAGTTCCTCCGGTTCTCGAAGGCGATCGCCCCCGCCAGCTGGACGATCCCGTCGCATGCGAGCCTGTTCACGGGCCAGTATCCGTGGGATCACGGCGCCCACTACAAAGGCGGGGCCGTCCTCGGGGCGGGCTCCCCCACGCTCGCCGAGCACCTTCGCACGAAGGGGTACCGGACCGAATGTTTCTCGGCGAACGGCTACGTCCAACCCGGCACCGGGCTCACGCGGGGGTTCGATCGGGCCCTCTGGGGCGGCGATCGCGAGTTCTTCCTGAGGATCTTGGCACGACAGCCGAGCTGTCCGTCGCTCAACGGAGAGGATGCCGCCGTCCATGCGATCCTCGATAGCGCCTCCCACGCGTCGGCGCTGCGGGTCGGCACGATGCGGGCCCTCTCCCGGTTCACCCCTTTGTGCGATCTGTTGAATCGGGTCGGGGGAAAGGTCGTTCACGCCTCCCCCGCCTACGTCGGCGCCTGGATAGAACGAGAGTTCGATGCCGCGCTCGGAGCGAACGCGGGGCGACCGATCTTCTTCTTCGTCAACCTCCTCGAAGCCCACGAGCCGTATCTCGCCGAGGCCGGCCTTCCCGTCGGTCTACGGGACTGGCTGGCCTACGCTCGGACGACGCAGGTTTCCGAAGCATGGAAGCGGGGAGCGAGCCGACCGTCCCCGGGGGACCTGGCCTGGTCCCGGCGGGATTACCTCGCCTCGATGCGCGTGCTGGACCAACGGCTGCGCACGCTCGTCGGTCACCTCAAAGCTCGGGGTCGGTGGGAGAACACCCTCCTGGTGCTGACGAGCGACCACGGCCAGACGTTCGGCGAAGGAGGGAGTATGTACCATCGGTTGAATCTCCAGGAGGAGATCACGCGGATCCCGCTCTGGGTGAAGCCCGGGTCGGGTCCGGGCGGTGCGCGCGATCGGACGTGGGTCAGCCTGGTCGATGTGCCTACGACCGTCGCCTCCGCGCTCGAACCGGGCGCCACCTTCGGCGACGCGTCGAGCGTATCCCTCGTCGGCGCCGAGGTCGCCGAGGACCGAACGGTCTACTCCCTCACCGACGGCATGGGAACGGAGGAGGCCGGGTCGCTCTCGATCCCGCGGCGCGAGGAGCTCGACCGAGTTCAGATCGCCGCCTACCAGGGCCCCTTCAAGACGATCCTCGACCAATCGGGGATCGAGTACCGCTTCCGCATCAACGGCTCGAAGGCGCAGCTCATCGGCCCGCAGGACTCGGAGTTCGCCGCTTCTGCGATCGACGAGATCGCGACGAAGCTGGCCCTCGTCCGTCGCCTGCCCGAGCCCGCCTCCGTCTCCCAGAGGATCGCCGGATGGGGCTACTGAGCGTCACCGTCATCGTCACGGTCCTCGACGACCCGCGGCTTGCGCGCGCGCTCGATTCCCTGTTGGCGCAGCAACGACCCCCCGACGTGGTCCTGATCGCGGACGGTGGCCGCTCGCCCGAGATCGCGGCGATCTGCGAGCGGTTCCATGCGCTCGACCCGCGATTCGTTCGTCTCTCCGCCCCCGGATCGATCACCGAGAGTCGCAATCAGGCGATACGGGCGATCACCACCGACCTGATCGCGTTCCTCGACACGGACGAGGTCGCCCCCCCCGCCTGGCTCGGCGCGCTGATCTCGCCGCTGCTCGCGGATGCGACGATCGGCTTCACGGGAGGACCGACACCGGCCCTCGACGGGACCGCGCGGAACCGGTCGGCTCAGTACTACAACGCGTACCTGCGTCGATTCTACGAGGAGGTCGTCCGATCGAAGGCCTGGGCGATCCCGATGGGTAACTCCGCGTGGAGGAAGCAGCTGTTCGATGAGCTCGGCCCGCTCGTCGCCGCGCTGCCGACCAACGGCGCCGAGGACCAGGAGTTCGAGAATCGGGCGGTCCAGCGGGGATGGAAATCGGCGTACGTGCCCGAGGCGTTCGTCTACCACGACTACTCGGAGCTCGACCTCGGTTCGCTGCTCCGGCGGCAATACCGGTACGCGAGCGGCGCCTACGTCGTCTGGCGAACGCACGGTACGACGTATGAAGCGTCCGGGGCAGACTGGGTCTACCTGGCACTTCCGGGCGGCCTCGTTCTCGGGGCGATCGTTCTCCTCCTCCCCTGGCCCCTGGCCCTCGTCGCCGGAGCGATCCTCCTCGGGGTCACCGGGGTTGGCTTCGTCGCCCTCGAGCTACGGCTCGCTCTCCAAGGCGCGAAGGACGAACCCAGGTTCCCGGGCTACCGGTACCGCCCGCTCATCGAACCACTGCGCAAGTGGGCCACGATGCTGGGCGCCCTCTCGGGGATGCTGGACCGAAAGCAATCGGTCGCCGCGAGCCCCCCACGCGCACCGCATCGCAGCTGAACGAAGCCGTTCCTTGGGCCGCTGGCCGGTCGTCTCCCGCGATCGGTGAGATCAGCCGATCCAGTTCCAGAAGTCATCCCGCCAGAAGTCGACCTCTTCCGAGAGGTGCCGCAGCGGGACGGGCTGAAGCCCCTCCCGCTGGGCCGACTCAAAGCGCGCGTGCAGCTCCTCGATCGTTTCGTTCGAGAGGGTGTGGAGCAGGCCAGCGAGGTCCTTGGTGATCCCGACGTCCAGGACGCGGTCGGGGTGACGGATCACGAGCCGGTAGTGGTGGCTGTGCGGCATCTCGACCCGGATCACCTGCCAGTCGAGGCGCTCCTGGCGCATCTGCCCGAGGCGGAACGCGGCCAGGTTGCCGATCGCGAGCGCGACGAACCCCTCGTCAGGGAGTCCGGGCTGGAGATGCAGGCCGATCTCGACTCCGCGATGCATCGCGACCCCGAGGTCATCGAGGGGGAAACCGTCTCCGCCCCCGCCCGTGTGCCGGTTCCGCGTGCGCCGCGGGACGGTCCGGCGTGTGCCGCGCTCGCACGGAGAGCGAGTGCGAACGGAGAGTTCAAGTGCTCCCCCGGGGCTCTATACGGTGTGAAACAAATCCACGTCTGGCCCAACCACATCCGCGTCGCCCACCTCGACTTGGTCCTGCCCCGCCCCCAGCACGAACCGATCGCGAAGAGCCTTCTTTCCCTCGGCCGCCTCGGTCTGGACGTCCGACCGGGGAACGTCGAAGTCCACGACGGCGTCCGCGCCGGTTAGGCGCGCGATGATCCCGACCCGGGCCGCACGGCCGGTCTGCGAGGTCGACCGGGCCTACCGGGAACTGATCGGCCGGCCGCCGGCCGAGACGACCGGCGGGTCCAACGCCTGCTCCCCCGAGGCGCCCGAGCCTCGATCGTTCCCGGCGGCGCCCGCGGGAGAGAAGGAGTACATCCTCTGCAACGGGCACCTGCGCGACCTTTTTGACGAGCAGGCCAAGCTCTCCAGCCTGAACGCACACCCCCCGTCCCACTAGCCCTTCTCTTCCTCGACGGTACCCCGGGCCGAGACCCGGGGGCGAGCGCGCGTCATGGTTTCGGCGGCCTCGCGCGACCGGTACGTACCATCACGACGGAGCCGGCCGCCGCCACCGCGGCGAGAGCGCCCAGGCCGCCCCAGAACCAGAGCGGCGCCGCGCCGAGACCGCTGCTCGTGGGTGAGGTAGGGCTCGTCACGGTCACGACGACGGACCCGTGGGCCGATCCCCCGACGGAGTCGTTCACCCAGACGTCGATGGTATAGGTCCCCACGGCAGCGAACCGGTGCACCGGGGACGGGAAGGCGCTGAGATTCCTGGGCGCGAACACCCAGGCGAACGCGAACGGTGCGGTGCCTCCCGTGATGTTGGCGAAGAACGTCGTGGGGGCCCCGGGGTCCACGGTCGACGGGGCGGCGGCGACCAGGATCGTCAGGTCGGCGGCGACCGTGACCGTCAGCGAGGCGGTCGCCGCGATGTGGTCGGCATTCGTACCGTTCACCGTCACGCGGTAGGTCCCGGGCGCGGCGTAGGAGTGGGATGGGGTCGCTCCCGTAGCGGCTGGCGAGCCGTCCCCGAAGTTCCAGAAGAACTGCATCGGCGGCGCTCCGTCCGAGAGGATCGCGGAGGAGAACGACACGGCCGCTCCGACGTCGGTCGAGGAGGGAACGGCGAACGCCGTGATCGACGGATCCGCGGAGACCGGAAAGTCGATCGGGCCCGAGTCCACGGAAGCGCCGACCGCGTCCGTGGCGGAGACCGAGACGGGGTACGTCCCCGCCGCGCTGTACGCATGGGCGACCCGGAGCGTCGGTCCGGGACCCGAGACGAACGCCCGGGCCCCGTCGCCGAAGACCACCGTAGCATTGTACGGGGCCGTCCCGCCCCCGATCGAGACGCCGACCGTCACTCCCTCCCCGACCTCGGTGGTCGAGAGGTTGAAGGAGAGGCTCGCCGACGGAGGGAACTCGTAGGCCCACGTGTCGCCGTAGCTCTGGGTCGTGTTCTCGCCGCCCACGACGATCGGGGTCGTGCCCGTGCCCTCGAGGGATAGCCCGAAGTCGGAGCGCGCGGGGGGGGAGAGCGCGGGCGCTTCGGAGCTCCATCCCTTCGCCGAGAAGAGCCAGGTGTCGTTCTTCGGGACGAAGCTCGCGTTGATCCCGCCGAAGAGGACGAGCCCATCGAGGCCCGGGTCGTACACCAGGCCCGCGTCCGTGAGGTTCTGGGGAGAGACCTTCAGATCGGTCGGCCACCACTGCCCGGAGTACAGCTCCCAGGTACCTCCGAAGACGTTCAAGACTCCCCCGTAGCCGCCGAACAGCACGAGCACCCCGAGCGACGGGTCGTACGCCATCGCCCCGTAGCCCGACAGGGGGGGAGCGATCGACGTGGGAAGCCTCACCCAGCCGGACCAGCCCTGCCAGACCCAGGTCTCGTTCGAGCAGGCGAGGAAGATGAACTCGGGGGCGCATCCTCCGAACAGAACGGAACCGTTCTCCTCGGGCTGCGGGTCGAACGACAGGCTCGCCCCCTCGAGGGCCGGCGGGCCTGCCCCGACGAACGTCACGTTCGTCCACGTATCGTTGGTGAAGATCCAGGTATCGCGGAGGACGCCCCCCGCCCCATCCCCTCCAAAGAGCAGAACCGCTCGCATGTTCGCGTCGTAGTCCATACTCGCCGCGGTGCGCGCCGGCGGAGCGTCGTAGGGGTCCGTCACGTTGGTCCAGACCCCGTGGGCGAACACCCAGGTCTGGTTGCTCGGGCACGCGCCGCCCTGCAGGCAACCGCCGAAGTAGACCGATTCGTTATCGATCGGGTCGTACGCCGCACTCCCGCCCTCCGCGATCGGCGGTGCCGCGCCCGGTTCGGCGCTCGTCACATTCACCCACGTCGGAGTGGGGAGATGGATGACGATCTCGGGAGACGGAGCTGCCGGGGCGTGGGGCGAAGCCCGAGCCTCGGTCGGAACGGTGAGCGCGTGGATCGGCGGAGCGGCGATCTCCGAGGGTCCGGCGTGGGAGATCGGGGCCACGAGCAGCAACAGCGCGAGGGAGGTCACGATCGGTCCGATCCAGCGACCACGGCGGGAGATCGAGCGTTCGCACCGGGACATCGTTCGTCACCCCGAGGGCGGGGAGGGAGGAGGAGGGGAGGCGGCGGACGGAGCGGGGGCGGCGGCCCCCGGGGTCGGCGGGGGAGTCGCAGCGGGAGGACGCCGGTGCGTACCGATGTAGACCGCGGCCAGGAGCACGGCCGCGGCTCCGGCGGCGATCTCCAGGAAGAGCAGGTAGTCCGTCGGGCTCGAGCTCGCCGGAGCCGTTCCGGAGCTCGATGCGGACGGCCCGGTGACCGCCGGCAACGTTGCCCCGATCTCGTCGAGCACCATCGTCTTGACCGGGTCGGACGACGCTCCGTTCGTCAGGAGGCCGTAGATGAGGATCGAGGTTCCCGCTTCGACGAGCCCGTAGCTCTCGAGGTGGCTCTCGTTGATCGTGGCGAGCGCCGCGAAGGTTCCCCCGCTTTCCGTCCACGACCCGATCCCGGTCGCCGTGCGCACGAACAGGTAGTTGGTCCCGTGGCTCCCGATCCCCTCGATCTCGGCGGTCGATCCGCCCAGGGCCAGTTTCCCGAGCGTCTTCCCGGACGCCGTGTCGTAGAGGACCAGCTCGGAGGTGGTAGCACCCCGGTAGAGGAGGGCCAGCGTGGTCGTCGTGCCCGCAACGAAATCGGCCGAGATCAGCGACTCGCCGGTGGGCGGGACGTACGCGATTCCGACCGCCGACCCGGTGGCGAGATCGAAGAGCGAGTAGTTCCCGTCCTCGAGTTCGAGGAGGGTGAGGTTGGTCGTCCCCCGCAGGCTCGTGATCTCCGAGACGCCTGTGACGCTCACGTTCGCCTCCACGGCGCCGCTCGTGAGGTTGTACTCCACGAGGCGCTCGGGCGTCGACTCCCCGATGAGGGGAGCGGAAGAGAGCAGCTCCAGCGCACGGCCGGCGGAGCCCGGCAGGTAGGACTCGGCGAACTCACCGTGGCTGAACGTCTGGATCGGCCCCCAGGCGCTGGTCGCGGGGTCGAAGTTCGCGCCCTGGAGCGCGATCGATGTGAGATCGAGCGGGCTCGCCAGGAGCGCCTCGGCCAGAGGGATCGCGTCCCAGAGGACGTAGAGGTCCCCGTCGGATAGCCGGGTCGCTTCCGGCGAGACGATGACGTACCCCGGGTCGGCCGGGGCGGAGATGGAGGAGAGCGCGTTCGTCGTGGTGTTCAGATGCTCCCCGACGAACCCAAGACCCCGGGTGGGCGCGTCGCTCACGTTGTCGGTCGTGTAGAACAGGTACGGGCCGGTATACGCCGTCGCGCCCGAGATCGACGTGTACGGATAGATGTCCGAGATCGCCGGCCCGCTCGTCGTCGCGGGATCCCAGACCGTTGCATCGTAGCCGGTCGAATTGTAGTATCGGGGATGGATCGTCCAGGCCCCGCCGGTCGTGTTGTACCCGGAGTCGGGGGATCCCCCGACGGCCGGTCCTCCGCCGCCGGGGGGGTCCCACATGTAGATGTTCCCGCTCGCGAGGTCCCACTGGTCGCTCCAGAACAGGAACGACGCGGTCACAAAGATGGTGCCGTTGACCCAGCCGTCGTGAATGGCGAAATCCGGCTGGGTGACGAAGGTAAAGGCGACCGAGAGCGAGCCGCCCAGCCCGATCGAGGCGATCCCGATCCCGAAATCGACGGCCGCCGATAGGGCGACCGAGAAGCTCCCGATGAAGTTCTGGATCATGACGCCGATCCCGTGGACGATCTCCTCCGCCGAATCGGTCGTCGGCGCCAGGATCAGCCTCAGCGCTGCGGAGGCGTTGATGCCGACGTCGAGGACGAAGCCGACCGTCAGGCCGAGGATGCTGAACCCGTAGATCGGGATGCTCGCGGAGAGATCCGCGTCGATTCGGATCACCGCGGAAGCGTTCACCCAGTCGACGCCCGTCCCGACGACGTCGAACGTACCGGTCAGCGAGAGCGTGATGTTCATGGTGAGCGACGCGGGCCCGATGTCGATCGAGGGGATCGAGAGCGGAAGGCTCCCCACGAGGCTGAGGTCCCCGACGGACGTTACCTGGAGGGCGACCTTCAGGCTCGGGATCATGTCGTAGGAGCCCGCGAGCAGGTCGATCGGGAGGTTGAACCCGAGGCCGTCACCGAGGTTCCAGGCGTAGGAGTCGGCGACCGTGTAGGAGCGGTTCAGCGACCCCGCCCCGTGCGGGGTGACGGTCAGATTGGCCGTCGAGTAGTCGAAGATGCTCTGGAGCCAGGACGGCGGCGTGATCATCGAGAGGGCGTAGGTCGTGTTCTGGGTCCAGTTGCCGAACTGGGCGGTCGCGGCGAGGATCGCGCCCCTCGGCTCGGAGGAGACCTGGACGGTCGCGTCCCACCACTTCGGATGGCCCGAGCGCTGCGTGAAGTCGACCCGGTGGCCGGCGAGCGTCGCCGAGATGCTGAGCGCCGGCCCATTGTTGACCTCGGTGTAGATCGAGAAGGTGTTCTCCAGCGAGAGGCCGTCGTAGAAGTACCCGACGAACTCGGAGTAGAGGTCCATCGCTTCCGGCGGCAGAACGCTGAACGTCCAGTTCGACGTCGCTCGATCGGAGGAGTTGTTCTGGTCGGAGACACTGAGGGTGATGCGGAAGATGTTGAAGCTCCTCGGATCGGGCTGGCAGGTGAAGTTGAGCGTTCCCGAATAGGGAAGCGTCTTCGAGCCCGCATAGAACGGCCCGCACCCGGTACCGGTGTCGAGGCTGTTCGAGTTCCGGACGCCTTTGACGGCGAACGTATACGCGAGGAGCCCCGACCCTCCGAAGCCGGTGACGACGAAGGGCGTCTCGAGGTGGAGCCCCTTCGCTGTATCGATCCCGGAAGGTCCGGTGAGGCGGGCGTGGACGATCTCGTAGAATCGCCAGGTCTGGTTGTTGAAGAGGAAGCTCTCGATCCCGCCGAAGATCTCGAAGTAGTCGTCCGTGAAATCGCTCGTGTAGCCCATGTACGCTCGGGGGTACGGGTCGCCGTTATCGGTGACGTTGTACCACGAGAACGTCCCTCCCGGGGCGTTGCCGTAGCTGAACGTGTCGTTGAGCGCCGTCGGGCCGCCGACGCACGCGCCGAGCGCGGCCTCCCCATCGGGACCATACCCCCCGAACAGGACGAACCGGGAGTTCTTCGGGCTCCACCCAAGCGCCGCCCCGACCCGGCCGCACGGGGGATTCGCGACCGCGGTCGCGGCCGATGGCGTCGGGTCGGTCCCCGCGGTGGGTGCGGAACCGCTCTCTCCGGCCGGCCGCTTCGGCGCGCAGAGACCGGTGTTCGTGTCGGGGTAGGTGAGCGCCGACCACTTTCCGTGATCGAACCAGTAGGCGACCCCACCGCCCCCATCGCAGTTGTTCTCGTAGATCGTCGTTTCGACTCCCGAGTCGACCATCAAGGCGCCTCCGTACAGCAGGACGAACCCCGACGGGGACGAGGCGATCGAGGCGGCCGCCCGGGAGCCGGGCGCGGTGCCGACCGTGGCACTGATGTTCGTCCAGCGGCCGGCGGAGAACTCCCAGGTGTCCCCCAAACTGTTCGAGTTCTCGGTCATTCCCCCGAACAAGAGGATGTAGTTGTCCGACGGGTCGTAGATCATCGACCCCTCGAACCGGGGGCTCGGCGCCGGTCCGAGGTCGCTGGAGATGTTGGTCCAGGTATCGTTCGCGAAGATCCAGGTGTCGTTGAGCGCTACCGACGTGTAGAACGGGCTAGCGTCGTAGCCGGTCTCTCCGCCGAACAGGAGCAAGGCGTTGCGGGCCGGGTCGTACGCCAGCATCGCCCCGGCGCGGGGGGAAGGACACGTGGTCGGCGAGCAGGTCGCGTTGTCCCAAAGTTCGGTCCATCGGTTGTCTACGAACGACCAGGTGTCATGGAGATACGAGAACCCACCCCCGGATTCGAATCCGAGGCCCCCGTAGAGGATCACCTCGTGGCCCGACGGGTAGTAGCTGACGGCGGCCTCCTCGGCGTTCGCGGGATTCGCCGAACCGGTCGGGGGAGTGATGTCCTTCCACGAGGAGCGTCCGGTCCCCGACGGAGTGACCCCAGCGGCGGGGGGCGCGCCGGGAGTGGCGCAGTACTGCAGAAGGCCGATCCCGCAGAGCGCGGGCCGGTTCGGGGATCGCCCCGGTACGGTGCGCGCTCCGATCGCCGAGGTAGTGGCAGGGGACGACGCCGCACGCTCGGGCGTTACCTTCGCAGGGACCGAGGCGTCGGGGATGGGCCGGGCGGTGGAGGCGGCCCGCGGGACGACGTTGGGGACCCCGGAGAGGAGAAGGATCACCACGACCGCGACAGAAAGGCAACCGGCAAGGAGATCGGATCGGTGCTCACCCAGCAACGATCTCCGGTACCGGGGCGATGTTCGAGGGCGGAGGGCGGCGCTCACGGAACCCCACCGGCCCGCGGAATCCAGTCGACCCCGGTCGGGCGGGGGGGCAGCGACTGCGATCGGCTCGCGAAACGTTCTCGACCTCGAGGCGAGACGGTCGGCACTGTCCGGTTCCCGGCATCGGTGCGGCTCCTAAAGGGTTATCGGCGACCCCACCGGAGCCGCGTCGGTAGGGGCGCTCAAATGGGGCGTCGTCCGGGAAGGCGCGCTCGGGAACACGAGCGCGGGTCGGTCGCTCACGCCCCCGGGGAACACGGGGGTTGCCGTCAGCGCCGGCCTACGGGTTCTTCGAGAGGAACTCGAGATCCTCGTCGTCGACCCGGCCGAGCGCTGACCGGACGATCCGGTTCTGTA
Source organism: Thermoplasmata archaeon (assembly GCA_049285595.1). Classification (GTDB taxonomy): domain Archaea; phylum Thermoplasmatota; class Thermoplasmata; order Lutacidiplasmatales; family UBA184; genus Lutacidiplasma. Next base: position 36,118 of record JBAQAF010000019.1, on the reverse strand, counting down.
GGAACCCCGGAAGCCCGACGACGGTCAGTTCCCCTTCGGTGATCATCCGAGTCCCGCCGGGAGCGTCTGTGTACGTGATGGATAGGTAGCTGCCCGTGCTCCAGGGACCGTTCCCGTCGAGAATGTCCCAGCGGAACCGATCCGGGGCCTGGTACGTCACCTTCCAGTTCGCGCTCGCCACCTTCCGGATCACCTTCACCCCCCGCTTTACGACGTACTCCCCGGGCTTCTGGCTCACGGTCTCCTGGGAGACCACTTCGGGGTGAATGTGCGAGATCACGGCGTCCTGGGAGTGGAGGTCGAGCAGGCGCCACAGCCGTTCTCTCGTCACGGGGACGGTCGTGTCGTCCGAGTATCGGACCATGGGACCACGAGCCCGACCGCCCCGCTTAAGCTTGGCTCTGGCGGAGAGGAATGCTCCGCAGGACTCGGTCGGTCGAGCGGTGTGACGCGAGGGGGCCGTTCTCGCTCGTTATCCCCTGACCGGCGTTCGAGCGACCGTGAGCGACCCCTCGCTACGACCGATCCCGTCGTTCGCCCCAGGGCGATACCTGCTCCCTCTTCTCGAGAACCGGGTCGAGTCCCCGACGGCTCGCACGTTTCGATTCTCGACCGTCAACTCCGGCTTCCAGTACCGCTCGAACCAAGCGATCCGCCTCTCGCTGCCCGGGGTCGACGATCCGTGGGGGGCCGTACGGACGTTTTCGCTCTCCTCGAGCCCGACCGAGAACGGCGTTCTCGCCGTGACGTGCAAGATCACGGACACCCCGTTCAAGCAGGCGCTCGCCCGGCTCGAGCCCGGAGCGACCGCGGAGGTGATCGGACCCCTCGGTCACTTCCTTTTCGATCCGTCGCGTCCGAGCATTTTTCTCGCCGGCGGCATCGGGATCACCCCGTTCCGAGGGATGCTGAGGTTCGCTTCCGATACGGGGATCGAGCACGAGCTGCGGCTGCTGTACTCCGCCCGAACCCCCGAGGAGCTCCTATTCCGGGGCGAGCTCGATGCGATGGCCGCGGCCTTGCCGCACCTCCGAGTGTCGTACTCCGTGACCCGGCCGGCGGAGAGCGAGCACCGATGGACGGGCCGGACCGGGAGGATCGACGTCGGCTGGATCCGGGAGGCGGCGGACGGACTCGACCGGCCGAGGTATTTCGTGGCGGGCCTTCCTGAGATGGTCGAGCAGGTCGTCGGACACCTCCGGGGGTCGTTCGGAGTCCCCGATCAGGACATCCTCTACGAGATGTTCCGCGGCTTCTAGGGATCGGTCATGCTTCCGCCCTCTTCGACCCCATCGACCCTGGCGAGCCGAACGGCACGCCTCCAGTTGCGTCGCGTGATGATCCTCCTCGGGCTGCTCGATCTCTGCGTGTTGATGATCGTGCTCGGGGTCGCCGTCGAGCGGGCGCGCTGGGGACTTTCGAATCTCGAAGTGTTCGCGTTGATCGCAACGGGGGCGGTCCTGGTGATCCTCACTCGAATCCTGCTCGCCGTGCGACTGCGGGCGCGGGCCGGCGACCTTCGGTAGTCGTTTTCGGGGCCGTTCGGCGCGGCACCCCCCCGATGCGGAGTGAGTGCATGCTGGAATCGGGGCCCCAGCCGGGGCGGCGCGGTGCCGCCCCCGGCCGGGGGAAAAGGTTCGGTCAAGCGGGTCGCGAGGGAACCTTAGTAGCCGTACTCCGGCGCCGCGGTGTAGACGAGCGAGAAGGCGCCCGCGTGCGGGGTCCCGTTGTCGGAGCCGAACGGAATGTCCACGAGGATGACGTCCCAGACCATTCCGCCCGGGGCCAGCGTCGCCCAGTTGGAGTACGCGTAGCTCGAGGTCCCGGCCGTCGGTGAGCCCGACCAGTAGATCCATCCCGACGCCTGAATGCCCGAGGCGGTATAGACGTCAAAGCAGTCGTTCGACCACGCGGTGCAGATCCCGTCCACGCCGGGGGTGTCGAGAGCGACGCTCACGTTCACGGGTACCGATCCGGTGTTCTCGAGCTCGATGTAGGCCCGGCAGTTGATGCCCGGGGTCAAGTTCGATGCGACCAGCGAGATCGAGGTCTTCGCCGCGTTCTCGGCGCCGAACGAGTAGTTGCCCGGAGCGCCCGGGGTGTTCAAGTTCGAATAGCATCCGGTCGTAAAGTTCTGAACGATCTCGAGGCCCATCGAGGCCCCCGAAGCGTACCCGTTGACCTGGGCCTGAGCCGTAAACGCCGAGAATCCGACGCCGGTCAGGCAGACTACGGCGACCGCAGCTACCAATCCTACCATCCATTTCTTCGCCATCTCTCTTCCTTGGGGGAGTTTCCTCTCCGGTCTGCCATTCGATAGGGGCTACTAGCGTGTTAGGAACCCATAGGACGCATCGTACAGAACAATCGACACAATGGTCCTGAGCGTTGGGCCGATCGGGACCGAATGCGAGGGGCGGGACCATGAGCCACCATATCGGCCATGGATCGTCTAAGGCCCATCCTCCTGAGTACGATGTGGCTATGGTCCCGAGCGAACCTCCGCACCCCGGCGAGAAGGTGGATAGTCCGTCATGATCGAGAAGTATCAAGGAGTCCGCATCCAGAGGGTCGCGCCGATCCGATTGTACCCGTTCGTGCGATTTTTCCGAGGCTTCGAGAAGGCGCCGCCGATCCGGGAGCTGTTCGGCTCGAAGGCCGCCCAGATCCTCCGGGCGTTGAAGGTCGAGTTCTTCTCTCCGCCGTTCGGCTACATGGGAACGAGCGATGTGGACGGTCACCTGATCGTGAGCAGTCATCACCTGAAGTCGAGCGATCTGCGCACCGTCTACCTGGACGTCGTCCACGAGCTGTGCCATGTCAAGCAGTTCCGGGCGGGCCGGCCGCTCTTCGACCGGAAGAGAAAGTACGTCGATGTCCCGACCGAGATCGAGGCGTACGCGTTCACCGTGAAAGAGGGGAAGCGGATCGGGATGACCAACCCCGAACTAGTGGAGTACCTGAAGGTCGAGTGGGTCGATGCGGCGGACCACCGGCGGCTCGCGCGCCGCCTTGGGGTTCTTCCCAAGGCGAAGGCGATAGCGCGGCGACGCCGTTCGCGCTAGCTCGGCCCACGGCCGACCGACCGCCCGGCCGCCCCGAGGCGCATCACTCGGTGACGGGACGGAACCTACGCGGCGACCGCGTCCACGGGGGCCGCCGGGCTCGGGGCGCGATATCGTTTCCAGAGTAGCCAGAAGAAGTACCCGTAGAGGAGGTCCACGACGAGCTCGATCGGCAGCCCGACCTGACTGATCAGGCCGATGAGCGCGATCGGCAAGGTAGCGCCGAGCGCGAGGAGAATCAGGTGCGGGGCGTTGTCCTGTCGGCCAATCTCCTGCCGGACCGTGAAGAAGAGGCCGGCGCAAAGGAGGAGATCCACGGCCCCCACAAGGGGGGCCCCGAAGTGGAAGTCCTCGCCGAGACCCGGCACGAGGAGAATGATCGGGAAGAACGCGAGGCCGAGGAGGAAGAAGGCGCCCGGCCCGAGCCGGGGACGCTCCCGGGTCGGATTCAAGAAGCCGGCAGGGAGTTCGACCGCGAGTGTCCAGAGGACGACCGCGACGACCACGGCTCCCACGAGCCACGCCAACTCCACGCGCCAGAAGCCTACGATCAGCGCCAGCAGGAGAATATCAATCGCGAAGATCCCCCCGGCGATCCAGCTCTCGTTCCGCGACAGCAGCGTGCGCCCGCGGGTCTCGGGAAGGGCGAGCCCGAGGAGCAGGATCGGAAGCCCGACGCTGAGCACGATGTGAATTCCAAGGATGCCGATCAACCAGACCCAGTTGACCCCCGCGGCGCGCCCATAATGACCGAGGGTGTTGACGACGGAGGCGTTCGGATCGAACAAGGTGCTCAGCGCCGTTCCTTCCTCGAGGATGCCGTACCCCGCCCCGAACAGGAGGAGGGAGCCCCAGCTCCGTCCGCACCGGATCCACGCCTCTCGAAGGAGCAGGACCCCCGGACCGTACAGCCCGAGATTGAGACCGAGGAACAGCAGGAACACGAAAGGAGAGACTGCTAGGAGGGCGGTCGAGCTCGAGCCGGAAAGGTATTCGGGGATGCCGGGAGTGAACGCGAGCAGCAGGAGCACCGGATGCCTTCGAAAGAAGGCCACGGTGCGTGCGAGCCGTCCGGACGGCGTCGAACTGGACATCGCCCGATACCGCCCGCCGAGCCTACTTAGAGTGCATGAGACACAAGTAAGAATCGCTGAGCCGAGTCGACCAGAGACCCGAACACGGAAGTCGGGGGGGGCAACCGGTTCGGGGGGCGGGGGGAGGTCCACCGACTCTCCCCGTGAAAAGCGGGAAATATCCGGGAGGCGTGTCACGGGGAGAGGGCCAGAACATGAAGTGTGCGGGATGTGGAGCGGAGCTGGCGGCGGGAGCGGCATCGTGTGCGGCGTGCGGCCGTGCGGTCGGCATGACGCAGAAGGCCGAAGCGGAATCGGTGAAGCTGGCGAAAGAGACCGGAGCCGCCGCTGAAAAGGTCGGCAAGGGCCTATGGAGCGGTGCGAAGTCGCTCGGGGCTTCGGCGAAGAAGGAATTCAAGCACTCGGACGAAGAGAAGAAGCAGTCCTAGAGTCGCCCGGCTTCCCCCCGCGGCGAACGGTTTCCCGCAGGTCCCATAGGCGGGGAGTCACTCGATTGGGCCGAGTGCCTCGGTAGAGACCCTGCGCCCGGGCCGCGAACGATGCCCACCAAGAGAACTCCGCCGGTGTCCCGGGCCCGACTCGGCCAACCGTCGGCTCCCAGGGGAAAGAATATGCGAGGCTGCACGAACTCGGCTGAGCGCTAGAACCTAGGGAACCCTTCGCGCGCCGACCTTGAGGCCCGCGGGCCCGAACCATGTGTAGAGGTCGAGTACTAAGCGTCCGTTCGCGATCGCCGGATCGTCCCCCAGAAGACGCTTCGCCTCGTCGACGGACCCGGTCGTGAAGATCATTGCGCCCCGCAGCTCGCTGTCCTCCTCGAACGGTCCAGCGGTGATGAGGTCGCCCCGCTCCGTGAGACGGCGGAGGTTCGCCATGTGCCCCTCCTGGATCTCATTGGTCCGCTCGTCGGAGAGGGTGGGCCGGCCCGGAACCCGGCGATACAGCCCGAGGACGTACCGGGTCATCGGGGGGAGACGTTCGGTTTCGGTCGCAGCGGCTGAGGGGCTCGAACCGGTTTCCCCCATCAACCCCTCCCCTCAGGCCCCAATCGACCGACCCTACAAAAGAGGCCGGGCCTCGCCGGTACTGAGCGCAGGTCCCAAATGTGTCCGGAGGCGGGGGGCGGGGGCGCGGTACTGGCCCGATCGGGGGTGGGCAGGCCCTGACGGGATTCGCCCTGAGTGCGCGCTCCGGCTCTTTTTAGGCGCGCCGCGTTTCGACTCTCCATGCGCTCCCGCCCGGGGTTCTCCGAGCAGTGGCAGCGGGAAGAGCGGGCCGAACGAGACCGGCTGCGTCAGCTGGAGAGTCGGCTGAACTCCCTCCTCGACCGGCGACGCGAGCTGATCGGCCAGGTTCGGGCGCTCTCCTCGAAGCAGCAGGAGCTCTACTACGGCCAGCACGGCCCGCAGGCGGAGGCGGAACGGCTCCACAACGAGTCCGGAGAGCTCGGACGCCACCTCGCCCAGCTTCGGTCGGCTCGGGACAAGGCCCGACAAGCGCTCGAGGACGCGGTCATCCGCCGACGCGAGCTGGTCCTGACCTTTGACCGCGGCGAGCGACTGAATCCCGAGCAGGTCCGCAAGGAGATGGCCGAGCTCGAGCTCAAGCAGCAGACCCGAGCCCTCCCGATCGAGGAGGAGAACGCGCTCATCGCGGAGCTTCGGCAGAAAGCGAAGGACCTCCAGCATTACGAGTCCCGCAAGGAGGTCGCGCTCGAGCACGAACGCCAGCGCAAGGAAGCCGATGCCGCGATCCTCGCGGCTCGGGCGGCGATCGAGGGGATCGTGAAGGAGATGGAGGCAGCGAGGGTCGAGCGGGACAAGCGGCGGGCCGATATCCCCGCGAACCTCGAAGCGGCCGGTGCGGTGGTCGCCGAGCTCCGGGTGGTCGGTCGGAGCCGGGCCGACCTCATGGCGCAGGTCGACGCGCTGTCGCGCGAGATCTCTGACGTGGAACGGGAAGGTCGGGAGCTCATCGCCCGAACGCGTCAGCGGGAGGAGGATGCCCGACTCATCATGGAAGAATACTCTCGTCCGCTCTCGTCGCCGGATTCGACGGGGTCGAATTCGACACCGGAGTGATACGATGTTCAGTGACCCGGCGGCCCCTCCGGTCCGAGACTCCTGATGCCGACGGCTGCCCGCCGCGGTTCGAAGCGACCACCGGCCGGGAGACGCTCTCCGTCCCGGAGCCCGCCCGCGGGCCTTCCACAATTCTCCACGCAACACATGGACCGTTCCGCCGATCCCCGCCAAGACTTCTTCCGGTACGCCGCGGGCGGGTGGGTCGACTCCCATCCGATCCCCGCCGACAAGACCCGATGGAGCGGGTTCGATGAATTGCGCGAACGAAACTTCGGGCTCCTGCGGGAGATCCTAGAGGAGGCGGCCCATACTCGGAGGAGTCGCTCCGACCCGGCGCGTCGGCAGGTCGGCACGTTCTACGCGGCCGCGATGGACGAGAAGGTCCGACGCCGTGAGGGGCTACGCCCGATCGCCGCCGATCAGCGACGGATCGACGCGCTGCGGACGGTCGAGGGACTGATCCCCGTTCTCGCGTTCCTTCACGGCCGCGGGATCCCCGGGGCGTTCTCGGCCGACGTGGCCCCCGACGAGCGACGGAGCACGGTCTACGCCCTTTACCTCGGTCAGGGTGGGCTCTCCCTGCCGGATCGCGACTACTACCTGCTCGACCGGTTTTCCGGTCTACGGGCTCACTACCGTCGGCACGTCCAGAAGCTCCGATCATTGGCCGGGGAGCGACCGGCCGAGGCGCGCGAATCGGCGAGGACGGTCCTCGCGATCGAGATCGCGCTCGCCAAGGCGAGCCGCAGCCGCGTGGACCTTCGCGATCCGGACAAGAACTACCATCGGTTCACCCTCAAAGAACTGGACCGGAAGTACCCTCGGCTCCGGTGGAGAGAATATCTCGGTCACCGGGGGGTTCGTGACGTTCCTTCGCTGGTCGTCGGTCAACCCGAGTTCTTCGACGCGCTCGACCATCTCCTCTCCTCGGTCCCCTTGGCGGACTGGAAGATCTACCTGGGATGGCAGCTGCTGCACGATAGCGCCCCGCATCTAGGTCCTCGCGTCGAGCGCGAGAATTTCGACTTCTTCCACCGTCGACTGCTCGGCCAGGAGCGACCCGAGCCGATGTGGAAGCGCGCGGCGAACCGGGTCGACGGGGCGCTCGGGGAAGCCCTCGGACGACTGTACGTCGAGCGCCACTTCCCCCCCGAGGTACGGACCCGAATGCTCGAGCTCGTCCACGATGTCCATGAGGTGTTCCGGGCCCGGCTCGAGCGTATCCCGTGGATGACCCCGACCACCCGCCGGCGCGCGGTCGCCAAATTTGACCGGTTCACCACACGGATCGGGCACCCCGAGCGCTACCGCGATTACGGTCGGATTCGTCTCTCGGCCCGGGACCCGCTCGGGAACCTACGTCGGGCCTGGACGTTCGAGATCGACCGGAACATCGCGCGGATCGGCGCCACGGTCGATCGGGAGGAGTGGCGCATGACGCCGCCGACCGTCAACGCACACTTCGTCCCGACGCAGAACGAGATCTTCTTCCCGGCCGGCATCCTTCAGCCCCCGTTCTTCGACCCCACGATGGACGACCCCATCAACTTCGGCGGGATCGCGGTCGTCATCGGTCACGAGATCACGCACGGCTACGACGACCAGGGCCGAAAGTTCGACGAGAACGGAAACCTCAAGGACTGGTGGACCGCCGCGGATGCCCGGGAGTTCCGCAAGCGGGCCCAGCGCATCATCGACCAGTACTCCCGTTTTCGACCCCTCGCGGGCCTTCCGCTCAACGGAGCCCTCACCGCGGGGGAGAACATCGCCGACCTCGGAGGAGTGAGCCTCGCGTTCGAGGCGCTCGGGAAACGCCTCGCCGACGGGCGGACCCCGAGCGAGTCGATCGATGGATTCACCCCGGAGCAACGGTTCTTCCTCTCGTTCGGGCAGATATGGCGCGGCTCGATGCGGGACGAGGAGATGCGACGCCGAGTGTCGACCGATCCCCATTCGCCCGGGGAGTATCGTGTCAACGGGACCCTGGCGAACCTTCCCGAGTTCTGGAAAGCATTCGACGTCCCCGCCGGCGCTCCGATGCGCCAGCCCCCCAGCCGGCAGGTCGTCATCTGGTAGGCACCTCCCCTCGCGCCTGGGAGAGCCCCTCGCCCCGGGCATCGCCGACCCGGTCGACCCGAGGAGAGCACCTCTCTCGGCAATCCCAAATACTTCGCCCCCACGGTCGTCCGGCCCATGAAGCGGAACGGCCCGGCGCGGAAAGGTCCGGGGCTCTCGCCCGCGGGATCGAGACCCTCCACCGCCGAGGTCCGTGAGATCTGGGACGCGAACGCCGCCTTCTGGGACGAACGGATGGGCGAGGGAAATTCGACTCACAGCCTCCTGGTCTCGCCGACGATGGAACGGCTCCTCGAGCTTCGACCGGGCCAAGAGGTCCTCGAGATCGCCTGCGGGAACGGACAGTTCGCTCGGAGACTCGCCCAGCTCGGCGCCACCATCCTGGCGACCGATTTCAGCGAAGCGATGCTCGAGCATGCCCGCCAACGCACCGGAGCATCGACGGCGGCGATCGAGTACCGACGGGTCGACGCGACCGATGCGAAGGCGCTCCGGGCGCTCGGCTCCCGGCGATTCGCGGCGGTCGTCTGCCCGATGGCGATGATGGACATGGCGACGATCGAGCCGCTCGCCTCGTCGCTGGCCAGCCTGCTCACCGCGGGAGGGCGATTCGTCTTCTCGGTGACCCACCCATGTTTCAACGGAACCGGATCCCGACGGGTGGTGGAAGAGTCGGATGAGGCCGGCACCGTCGTCGGGCGGAGCGGCGTGTTCGTTTCCCGCTACGCCACGCCCACGACGGCGAAGGGACTCGCCATGATCGGCCAGCCTCGGCCCCAGTTCTACTTCGAACGGCCCCTCAACGCGCTCCTCCGCCCGTTCTTCGCGGCGGGGCTGGCGCTCGATGCCTTGGAGGAACCGATGTTCCCGCCCGAGCTCCCGGCTCCCCGTTCGATGTCATGGGTCGCCTTCCGGGAGATCCCCTTCGTACTCGTGGGACGACTGAGGCTCGCTCCTTCGACGAGCGAGCTCCGTTAACGAACGGCGCCGATCTCTCGTCGCGGGGTTCGTCCCATCCCTCTCGGAACGGAACCGTCATGACCGCTACGAGCCTCCGCTCGGCGGATCGCCCGATGACCCCCTACCGATCTGCCGTGCCGTCCCCGGATGCTCCGGTTCGATCCCCCGAGATTACAATGGGCCGATCGATGGCCGCTCGTCCCGACGCCCTCTTCCGGGCCTCGACCCAGCCATTCGACCGCCGGTTCGCCGTGCCCGGTACGATCCGAGGGGAGGGGCGCGTCGGGGCCGGGTTCTGCGTCGAGACCGAATTGGACGGCGCGCGCCATCCGCAGCCCGGAAGATTCCCGAGGCTCGAAACGAACGCCCTCGTGGAGTTGAGCTGGGTAACGGCCGCGACGGGTGGCGCCGACACGATCGTAACGGGCGATCTCGCCGACGCAGGGAACGGCACGCGACTACGTCTGACCCACCGCGGGTTCCTCGCTCCGGAATCTGCTGCTCGGCCGGCAGAAGCTTGGCCGAGGATGCTCGCGCACCTCGATGTAGCTCCTCACTCGAGTTCGCCGGCGATTCGTCCGGGGTTCGCATGACCGTAGAATTCCCCGGGCCCGAGGATCCTTCTCCGCCCTACGGCCGAACGGCCCACCCGTACTTTCTCTACGATATGATCCGCTCCCAACCGGAAGCGATCGAAGCCACGCTACGGGCGGCGACCGTGATCGGGCGAGCGATCCCGAAACCGGCCGCCGGGCGGCCGGTCCTCTTCGTGGGGATGGGGACCTCGGCCCACGCGGCGCTCGCCTCCGCCTGGGCGTGCGAATCGGCCGGGGACGGAAGCGGATCGTGGAGGGCTGTCGATGCCTTCGAATTGCTGCTCGAACCGGAGATGATGCGACGGTCGGGGGCGGCCGTGGTCTTCTCGTCCTCGGGCGAGACCGCGCTCACGCTCGAAGCGCAACGGGCGCTGCACGAGGCCCGGATACCTCAGGTGCTCGTCAGTGGGACGACCGCGAGCCGCTCGTCCGCGCTCGCAGACCACCTTCTCAAGACCCAGAACGCGGAGGAACGAGCCTGGGTCCACACCGTGAGCTACACGACGGCGATCGCCGCCGCCGAGTCGCTGGGAGGCGGGTGGTCCGGCCGTGAGTTTCCGGGGTTGAACGGTGTCGCTCGCCTCGTGCAAGCCGTGGTCGACCAGGAAGCCGAGTGGCGAACGGTCGCCGAGGAGATCCGCGACCGGAAGAAGATCCTCGTCCTCGGGTCCGGCGCCGCCCAAGCGACCGCCCGAGAAGCCGCCCTGAAACTTCGGGAGGGGGCCGGTCGATTCGTCGCAGCCGCCGGCGTGGAAGAGTTCCTGCACGGGATCCTTCCCTCGATCGACACGGAAACGGCGGTCCTCGCCGTTGCCGTGACGGAGCTGGACCGGCGTCGCGCGGAGACAGCACTCGCCGCGGCGGCTCGGGCGGGGGCGAAGACAGCGCTCTTCGCCCGCGGATCCTCCTCGAAAGAAGGCGTGGTGCACGCGTTGCCACCGACCGAACCGTGCGTCGCTCCGATCGTCGATATCGTGCCGTTCCAGTTCCTCACGTACTGGCTCGCGGTCGGAGAGGGGAGGAACCCGGACGTGATGGGATATGACGATCCCCGGATTCTCGCCGCGCGACGGATGTACGGGATCTGAGGAGATTCGAGATCGAGGACGTCAGGTTCAGCCCGGGCGCGATTCGAGGTACAGCCCGATCCCGATGACGATCACCCCGACGCCGGCGATCATAACGCCGGCCTCGAGCGTGTTGAATAGGCTGTTGTAGAGCGTCTGGGCGTTGTTGCCGTTGCCGTTGATCAGCTGGAGCAGGTAGTGAAGGCTCGCCCCGGAGACGAGGATGCCGACCCCTTCGACGATGAAGCCCACCATTTTGACAAGACCACCGCGTGTCCTCCACTCGGCGGCCATGGAGGGGCTGGAGGCGTACGGCGCGGAGGGCATCGGCGAACTGCTCGGGCTGGAATTGGGCATCACGGCGTGGACCTACCGAGGTTGGGATAAGGGATTTCCTACGGTGGGACGGCGGGCCGCGATCCCGACGGGCGCGTCCAGGAGCCCAAGCCACACTGCGAGTAGTACCCCGCTCGGCCGGCGTCCCGTCGACGCGCGCGCTCGCGGGGCCGACGTTGACCTCAGAGCCCGACCGACGACCGCACCGCGGCCCATCGCACCGGATCGACATGGCGCTCCGCGATCCGCGTGACGGACGCGAGGACCTCGGGGGGAGCGGCCCGCTTCATTCCCGCGAGCATCTTGGTCAGCTCGCTCACATTCAACGAGGGAAGCATCCACCGCATGTACCCGGCGAACCGGTCTCGGGGCATCGCGCCCTGGATCTTGGACCGGAGCGCTCGCAGCTGATCGTCGGTGAAATGGTTCATCATCGCCGGGAGGAGGGTCACCTCCTCCTTGCTCATGTGGGTCAGGTAGAACGCGAACAGACGATCGGCCTCCCGATTGATCTCGGCGCCGAGCGCGATACGTTCTTCCCGCGTCGCACGCGTTCGGAGCTCAGAGGTCAACCGGGAGATCGTGGCGAGCCGTCGCGTGACGTCATGATGCTCTTTGAGAAGCTCCTCGATGAGCACCGGGTCGATCGACTTCATGTCGGGAAACACCCCGGTCTCCTCGTCCCCGCCGTGGTGGTGAACGAGGCACAGGATACAGGCAGCCGGAGCGGTCGCCACATCGACCTGGAGGTCCGCGAGCGTCGTCATCGATGCCTCCGGATCGGCGAAATCGAGCGTCTGGAGCCGTTCGCTCAGGTCGAACAGCATCGATCGGATCGCCTTGTGGATCGGAGTCAGTATGTCCTCGGTAGCCGGCATCCTCGATGTTCCTCGGAGCGGCCCCCACGGAGCCGCACGGGATAAGGCGACGGGGCTTGTCACTGCGCCTGGAGGGGCGCACGGCGCGAGCGGGTGGGTCAGCCCGTGGTCGGCGCTCAGGCACCGACGTCCCCGCGTCGCGTCCGGCAGAGTAATCTACCGTCGCGGCCTCTACGTCGTATGGTCCACATCAAGGACGAAGGAAGCCATTTTGACGCGCCGCTCGACGTGGTCTGGAAGTACGTTCAATCCGACATCGAGCACGGGTCGGCCCACAAGGGTCGCCGGAACTTCCAGCGAAAGGCCCTCGGCGAGAGTTCGGTCGAACTCTCCTGGGAGCAGGATGTGGAGGGCAGCTGGATCAAGATGACGAACCGCCTCACGTTCCTGCCGCCGCTCGGGTTCGTCGTGGAGCCGCTCGAGGGACCCCTTGCGGGGTCGAAGTTCGTCAACTACTACACCCCAAAGGGCAGCAAGACCGAGGTCACCGTCGTCGGCGAATGGACGTCGAAGACGATCCCTCCCGCAATGCTCGAGAAGGCCGTCTGGGCCAACCTCGAGAAGGTCTATCACGAGGACAGCGACGCGATCAAGCAGTTCACTTCGAAGAAGTAGCCGCTCGGATCTCCTCGGAACCTCTTCCACCCTGGCCACTGCACCGCCCGCGTGGTGGGCTTCAGATGGGCGGCGCGAGTCGTTCGAGAGTCGGCGGGACCCGGTCTTAGCGCTTCGGCGACTCGTACAGACCGACCACGTTCCCCTCGGTGTCCCTGAAGTACCCCGTGAATCCCATGCTTCCGTCACCGATCGGTTGGCGGTGTTGAATGATCTTCCCGCCGTTCTTCTCGACCAGTTTCGTAGCGGCCACCAGGTCGTCGACGAGGATCGTCACGACCGGATGCTCGAGCGGTCCGCCCCGCTTGCCGATCCCTCCGCTGATGTGACCGGGAGACGAAGGCATGCCCTTGTCGTCGACCGGCCCCGTGCTCACCATGGTATAGTCCATTCCGGGGACCGGAGTTGGCTTCCAGCCGAAGGTCGCGGAATAGAACTTTCGGGCGCGTTCGGTGTTCTCCGCTGGGATCTCAAAGTGGGCCACCTCGCCGCTCATCGGTAGCTTCGCTCAGAAGTCCCAGGGTTAATGAAGGCCCCGGGAGGGGCTGAAACGGTCGGTGGCCGGGCACCCCGTTCGTTGGAGGGGCGTCCCCAGTCCACCCGAATTCGTTCCGGGAAGCGGAGAAACTGATTTCTGCGAGTCGGGACCTCGCGGCGCGCATGCCCAGGCCCGTCGCCGCCGGAGTGCTCACGATCATCGGAGGGTTCTTCGTCCTTGTTGGAGGACTCTTCTTCGCGGCGATCGGGGTCGTCTTCGCTGCATTTGGCGTTCTCAGCGGTATCTTCTTTCTCGGTCTCCTCATCGGACTGCTCACCCTCCTCGTGGGACTGCTGATGCTCGTGGTCCCCTCGGGCCATGTCGTCTGGGGAGTTCTGGCGATCGCGCTCGGGATCGCGAGCATCCCGGTGGCGCTCGGCGGGTTCCTGATCGGGCTCCTCCTCACCGTCATCGGGGGTCTCCTCGCCGTGAAGTGGAAGCGGCCGAACGAGCGAGCGATCACGGTCGAAGCGCGGGTCGTCCCGTAGGTCGGACCGAGCGCGCCCGCCGTTCCTTCGTCGAACGCCCCGTCGTTCGGATCGGGGGAGGGTTCTCGAGGATCCCTTCCCCTCCCCCGGCGCCCGCTCCTCGATGAGCCTCGGGACGTTCCCACCGTCGGGCCGGCCGAGGCCGTCGCCGGTCACGGCGGCGGTGCGCCCGGAGACCGGAACGCGGCCAGCTCGAGGTGGGGCCAACGCTGTCGGCGATACACACTGGTGAAGCCCAACTCACCGAGGGTTCGACGAACGTCCTCGGTCCGGGAGAAATCGGAGTACACGAGATACCCCCCCGGGGCGAGCACCCGGCGGATCTCCCGCAGGGCGATCGGACGTTGTTGGTACTCGTGATGGTGTTCCTCCACGTGGTGGAGCATCAGCATCGCAAAGACCAGGTCGAAGGAGTGGTCGTCGAACGGCAACGACTTCGCATCGACCGCGCGGAACTCGACGGACGTCGGCACCGTGCCGAGCCGATTCGAGAAGAACGCTCGGGCGACGTCGACCTGCCGGGGGTCGAAGTCGGTGATCGCCAGGTGGCTCGGCCGGTACTTCGCCTGAAGGAGCGCGGAGAGCCCCCCCTTCCCGGCGCCCAGCTCTAGAATGCGGCCGGCGAGCGGCACCACCCGGGCGGAGTCCAAGGCCCGGAGCAGGCGCGCCGAACGGCGAGTGTTGCCGAGATTGATGAAGAATCGGCTGACCGAGTTCATCTCGCTCATGCGGAGGACCGGCCCCGGGACCGCGGTGCCGACGCGGGACCCTCGTGGACCGCACCGAGGTCCGAGTCAGATCGTGGGGTCACCGAACGGATACCCGCGGGGGGGAATCGGGGACGGGTCGGGACCCGGGCGGCGAGCGTCATACCGGAACCGGGCCAAAGAACTCGATCCAGTTGCCGTCCGGGTCCCGCGTGTAGACCAGGTTCTCATGCTCTTCCCGGATGCGCGCTACGATCGGCATCTTCCGGCGACGCAACTCCCGCTCCCACCCCTCGACATCCGAGACGCGGAATCCCAGGTGGTCGAACTCGGTACCCTTTCGGATCGGCTCGTAGAATCGGTTCGAACGTGGATAGAAGTTGAGCTCCAGACGCTGGACCGCGCCCGGATAGCTCAGATGGACCCACCGACCGCCATGACCCATCGTTCCGCGACGGAAGACCTTGAACCCGAGCTTCCGGTAGAACCGGAGGGATCGAGCGAGGTTGCGGGTCCGTAGACCGGCGTAGACGAACCGGACGCGGATCTTCGGCATCGACCGGGGGGACTCCGGCGGGCGAGATAAATTCGGCGACGAACCGGCCCGGTCTTCCGCCGGTGGGCCCCGAGCCGACGGCGGAGCTACGGGGCCGGCGAGGCGGGGGATTTACGACGAGGTGCGCGGCCGGGATGGGATCGGGGCTCGGGGACCCCCGCGCTTCGGCGGGGTCTTCCGGACGACCCGAACGTTGACGTCCGTCATGTACCGTCGGACCTCGAGGAACGCTCCCTGCGCATGCAGGGTCTTCAGGAACACGTCGGCGTCCACCCCGGGTCCGTCACGCCATTTCGCCACGAACAACGACGAGCCCTGCTGGCCCGGGACGGCCAATCCCGCGGAGACCAGAACGTGGAAGTCGGCGTCGGTGAGGGGGGCGAACGGCGTTCCCAGCATACGGTCTCTTCGGGGATAGCTCTGTTTGATCTTCTTCATTCTGTACTTCCGGTTCGACGTTTTAGGACCAGGAAATGCCCAGGATCCCCGATCGGACCATCTCGCGATCCGATACTCCCCTCGGCCGGGCGGTCGCTCGATGCGTCACGTCGGTCATTTACGCGGGGAGCGCGCGGATCGATTTCGACGTTCCGACGGGCGCGGGGGGTCGAGGCGGTCGAGCGGCCGAACCCGGCCCGGGGGACGGCTTCTTCTGCTCTCGTCCGAGCAGGCCGGAGGCCTGGAGCTCGTCCTTGATGCTCTGGACCGCCAGCTGAACGTCGGTCGGGCGGCGGGCGCCCGTGCAGACGAGTCGGCCGCTCCCGAACAGGAGTACCACGACGCGCGGCTCGTTGATCCGGCAGACGAGGCCGGGGAACTGCTCGGGCTCGTACTCGACGCGCTCGAGGCCCAGCGTGATCGCGACCGAGTTGAGGTTGATCTCACTTTGAAGGTCGGCCGTCGCGACGATGTTCTGCACCTGGATCTTCGGATGAATGGGGATCTTCTGGCCGGTGCGGCGGATCAGCTCGGAGACGATCCGCAGGGTCGTGTCGACCTGCTTCCAGCTCTTCCCGCCGGTGCAGACGACCTTGCCGGACTGGAACAGAAGCATCGCCGTCTTCGGTTCCTTCAGGCGATAGATCAGGCCCGGAAACCTCTCGGGCTCGTACTCGGCGCCGTCCAGCGCCAGGGCGATCGATTCGAGGTCTAGGCTGACACCGAGCGAAGCGGAGGCGACTACGTTCTCGATCCGGACCCGCATCATGGTTCGCTTATATACTGTTTAAATACCTATATAAGTCCGCCACCCCCCCTCCCCGGAGACCCTTCCGGGTCCGGGAGGCCCGGAACGCCCGATCCGGCGAGTCGGTCCGCTCCGCGCCTTCGACAATCCGTCGGTGCTCTACACCCAGCTGGGCCTTTCGACGTAGATCGACCCCAGCGGCTCGGCCGTCGTTCCGGGCCGTTCGCACCCCCGAGCCTTTTCTCCGGCCTTCGTCGGGCCGGGCCCCATGTCGTTCGGGCCGTTCGACTCGGTCCCGGCACCGGGGCCCTCCAACTGAAAATCTCCCTGCCGCCGCTGACCCCGGTCTCTCGCGAGGCGAGAGGGGGGAGTTTCATCCCCTATCCGTCCTCTCCGCTGAACATTGGTCGATCGGAAGGGACCTCGGACCGTGGTACGACTTCGGGCGGAGCTTCTCCGGTTCGGCACCCTACCCGTCTCCGACCCGAACGCACCTTCGCTCGTCTCCCGAGTCGCGGGCGCCCCGATCTCCGGCTCCTGGTGGGGCCACCCCGCCGGGCCGGAGATCTACCGGGTGGCCGAGGCCTTGGAGGCGGACCCGGACATCCTCGCCCTGAAGCTCTGGCGCGGCAAGGTGACGCTCGTCCACCGCCGTTTGTGGCCGGCGTTGCGCAAGATCGGAACCGAAAAGTCAGCCTGGCAGCTGACCGGTCTGAACGTCATCGAGCTTCGACTCCTCGCTCACCTCGAAGGGACGGCCTCGGTCCGGCGGGCGCGTACCGCCTTGGTCGAACGGATGGACGCGCGGTCGGAGATGGCGGCCGTTCGCGGCCTCGAACGGCGGCTGCTCGTTCTCACCCGGTCGGTGCACACTTCGGGGGGCGCGCATGCCCTCACAGTAGAGAGTTGGGCCGACTGGGGCGCGAGGACACGGACTCCCGCGTTCCGCGGCTCGCTCGCCTCCGCCGAGCGGACGATCGAGGATTCGGTGCGTCGGCTGACCCCAACGGCCGATCCTCGTCGGCAACTTCCCTGGGGTCGCCCTTGGATCCGAACGGTCCGTTGACCCACGGGGGGCAGCCGATCCCTGGAAAGCGTCACGGTCGGTGACGCCGTGCCCGACGGCGGTTCGCCCTCGCGCTCCTAATCTAGCTCGACTCCGTCCGAACGGTTCCGCCGAGAAGAGATCGATGACGTTTTTCGTGCTCGTCAGCGAACAAGGAACCGCGTGGGTCGAAGGTCGCTCGATGCGAGAACAAGAGGGGTGGAGGGAGCACGCGACGTTCGTGAACTCCCTCGTCGCCGAGGGGTTCATCATCGTCGCGGGTCCGCTCGGCGACGGTCCCCCCCATCGCGCCCTCGTCATCGTTAGCTCCCCGGGCCTCTCCGAGGCGAGACGCCGGCTCGAAGAAGACCCGTGGATGCGCTCGGGGATCCTGCGGGTCGGCCGCCTCGAGCCATGGAAGATCCTGGCGAGCGACGATCGGCTCGATCGGGTCTTGGACGAGATCACCCGATCGACCCCGTAGCGATCGATCGACGATCCCGACCTTGAAGCCGATCGGCCTGCCCCGAAACCGGGACGGCAGCGCACGCCCCGGGGCCATCAGGAGCGTCCGGGCGGGGTTCCCTCGATCGCGATGAGGTTCGCGGTCGACCCTTCGTTGCGGAGCGTGATCGGTGGAGCATACTCCTTGGAGCTGTACCAGCGGCGTAGGGCCGCCATATTCGGGAACTCCACCAGTACGGCCCGTCCCGGGTACCACTTCCCTTCGAGAACGAGCGGCTCGCCCGCGTAGACGGTCCGGCCGCCGTAGGGGGCGAGCGTGGGACCCAGCCGTTCCCGGTACTCCGTCGCCTTGGCGGGGTCGTGCCACTCGATCTGAGCGATCCGGTGGGCGGGCATCGCGGGCGTCTCTCTCAGGTGTGGGTTGGAGGTAAGCTCTTGGACGCTCCCCCCGGAGGAATACGTGGAGCCGGAAGTCAGGGCGGGGATCACGACCTTCCCGTGGATGACCGGTATCAGGGGGCCGGTGCGGCGCCCCGGCGGATCGGGTGGGACGGAACCCCGTACTGATGGAGGAGGGCGATGAACCGGGGATCGTCCCGGATCGAATCATACATGACGCCCCGGTAGTGCAGCCACAGGACCCGGTCGCCCTCGCGGAACTCCCGTTCGAGCAGATCGAGGGCTCGGTTTCGTTCGCCCAGTGCGGCGTAGAGC
Source organism: Thermoplasmata archaeon (assembly GCA_049285595.1). Taxonomy (GTDB): domain Archaea; phylum Thermoplasmatota; class Thermoplasmata; order Lutacidiplasmatales; family UBA184; genus Lutacidiplasma. The sequence continues at coordinate 17,648 of JBAQAF010000019.1, read as the reverse complement.
ATCGCGAGGTGGGTGCCCGAGGTGTACGATTTCGACTCGCCCCGCTCCGCCTCCGCAGCGACCTCCCGGGCGGCCCCGGGCTCTCCCACCAGCACCTGGAGGAGGGCCCGGTCGAACCGTTCCCCGTCGTTCGCTCCGATCGTCGGCGTATCGGCCTCCGCGCGGGCGTCGGCGAGGCGCCCCGCGCCCAGGTAGCAGAAACCCAGGAAGGTGTGCCGGCTGGTCGAGGTGGGATCGTCGTCCCGGCGCCGCGTTGCGTCCGCGATCGCCACCTCGAAGTTGCCCGATTCGAGCTCCATCCAGATCAGGGTCGTCGGCCAACGGCCGCCGGGGTCGAGGCGGATCGCCCGGCGCACCGACTCCTTCGCCTCCTCGAACCGCTCCTGCGAGCCGAGGAGGAGCCCGAGAAAGTAGTGTGCGGAGACGTTGCTTGGGTTCAGTTCGATCGCTCGTGCGAACTCGGCCTCGGCGAGCCCCCAATCGTGGTCGAACTGCAGCGCGATGTTTCCGAGTGCGGCATGGGCGTCCGACGATTCCGCATCGAGATCGAGGGCTCGGCGGGCCAGTTCCCGGGCCGGCGGCATCACGTCGCGCATCGGCAGGCTGTCGCCCGCCGCGATGACGTAGAGGTTGGCCCACGCGGCGTACGCCTCGGCGAACGTCGGGTCGAGGCGGGTCGCTTCCTCGAAGCATCGGATCGCCTCCTCGCTTCCGTTCTTATCGAGATCGCTGGCCGCGACGAGGCCGTGGAGGTACAGGTCGTACGCGGCAGGGTTCGCGGTCGGACGGCGCTTCGTCGCGGGCGAGTCGGCCCGGACCAGCTCAAGAAGTAGGACCTCCGCGGTCCGCTCGGCGATGTCGGTCTGGACCGCGAAGACATCCCCGACCTCCCGGTTGTAGCTGCTCGCCCAGACGTGCCCCTGGGTCGCCACGTCGATCAGTTGGAGGGTGATGCGGATCCGGTTCCCCGACTTCCGCACGCTCCCCTCGAGCACGGTATCCACTCCCAGTTCGGCGCCGACCTGGGCGATCGACTTCGGGGCGAGCTTGTACGGAGCGACCGACGACCGGGCGATCACGCTGAGCCCTCGGACGTGGGAGAGGACCGAGATTAGCTCCTCCGTGAGGCCCTCCGCGAAATACCCGTCGCCGGGGTCTGGACTGATGTTGGCGAGCGGCAGGACGGCGAGGTGACGACCCGTCCGGGGAGGGTGCTCGCTACTCTCCGTTCGGGAACCCTCCCAGGCTGGCACGACCCGGTACGCACCGACGGGGGTTCGGATGTTCTTGAGCGCCACCGGAGCGAGCTTCGCGAGCCCGTTCGGGATCTTGTTCTGCACCTGGTCGACGACCTGCTGCGTAAGGCAGATCCCCTCGGGTTCGGCCAGCGCCTCGATACGCGACGCGATGTTCACCGCGTCACCGAGCACGTCGCCGTTGGTCTCGATCACGTCCCCGACGTGGACCCCGATCCGGATCCGGATCTTCCAGTCGTCCGGGGCGGCCGCATTGTATTCGTGCAACGAGCGCTGGATCTCAAGCGCACACAGGGTCGCTTCGAGCGCGCTCCCGAACGCGACCAGGAACGCGTCACCGACCGTCTTGACCTCGCGGCCGTGGAAGCGAGCGAACAGCGGCCGGAGGAGTCGATTGTGCCGGTCGAGGACGGCGAGGGCGGCCGCCTCGTCCGCCTGAACGAGGGCGGAATAGCCGACCATGTCCGTGAACATGATCGCCGCGAGCCGGCGGGCGGAGTCGGTCACAGGGCGTGGATTCACGCTCCCCAAGTTAAGCGCTCCGCGAGCGAACGGATCCCGGCCCAGGGCGGGAGCGAGGGGATCTAGGCCGCACCCGGGGGCGGGTCCGACGGAGGGAAACGCCCGGCCCGGGGCGGCCGCGCTAGGGCCGCATCGGAGCCGACCCCGGCTCGAGCCTCGACCGCCCCCCGGCAAGCCATCGCCGGAAACGCGGAAGGTCCCGAGCCGCGACGATCCTCTCGAGCGCGTTGAGCCGCGAGCGAAGCGCCCGGTAGACGGCGGTGGAGTGGGGGTTCGACGCCTGGATCTCGAGGTACAGCTCGACCCCCTCCCGCGCCACCGAGAGCGCGAGCGACGATTGACGGTGAAACGTCGTGCTCGCGACGCGGGACAGCTTCGCTGCCGAAGTGCCGCTCTCGGCGAGCGCGCCGAGAAAGAGGAGGTTCACCGCGTGGCTCAAACCGAGCGACTCCGCCATCAGCCGATCGTGTTCGGAGAGGCTGACCTCGCTGATCGTGAGAGCCGAGTGCGCGAACAGCGACCGCGCGGCCGCGTCCGCCCGGGGGTTCCCGCACCCGACGACCAAGAGGTTCCGGCCGGAGAGCGTCCGGGCGGACGGCCCGAACATCGGGTGGATGCTCGTGATCGATCGGCCCGCGCGGACCCCGCGACGCAGCGTCGGGGCGATCGGCGCTTTCACGCTCAGGATATCGAACATGAGTACGTCCTTCCCGGTGGCGATCGCTTCGCTCAACAGCGTCGCCGTCGCGGCCATCGGAGTGGCGAAGACGAGCCCATCGACGGAGTCGGCGGCCGCGGCGATGCTCGGGAAGGACGGCCGTTCGGCGGACGGGGCTCGAGGATCGATGACCGACACGCGGTGTCCGCCCGATTCGAAGAACTCCCCGAGCCATTGGCCCATCGCGCCCGCCCCCCCGACGATGCAGAGGTCGAGCGCCCCGGCGCGGCTCCGGCGTCGGGCGGAATGGACGATCGGCTCCTGGACCCGCACCGACTCCTCAATGAGCCAGCGCGCGAACGACTCGCTCCGCGACGATTCGATACCGGCGCCCCTCAGCCGACGTACCCATCGCTCGACCACCGCCCTCTCGACCTCGTAGTCCCGCAGGGGGAGACCGTGACGGGACTTCGACCTCGCGACCTGGCGCGCGAGCTCGAGGCGAAGCCGCACGCCGTGGGCGATCTCGCGGTCGAGCCGGTCGATCCTTCTCCGATACGAAGTCAGCTCGCGAGCGGACGAGGGCATACACCCTACACGTGAGCCCCGTCCCTTATTACCATGTCACACCATAGCACGCCCGAGCACTCGCGGCCAACGCGGCCCCGGCGCCGCCGTCCACGCTCGCCGAATCGCGGAGACGGGCGACCGCTTCGCTCGGGTTCCGAGAGCGTCGGCGGTCCGCGCCGACGCTCGGGAGAGCCCCGAGGGCGGTTACGGGATGATGGTAATCTTGCCGGACCGGCCGAGCGAGACCTGGAGCTTCCCCTTGAAGTCCTTGACCCATCCGTCGGTGATCTGCAGCTTGGAGCCGACCTTGTACTTCGTGATATCCTCGCCCCACAACGTGAGCGTGGTGGTGCCGGTGTCGTCCTGGAGCGTGGCGTCCGCCACCGAAGAAGTGCCCCGGGAGGTGGTGACCTCACGTGGCGCGGAGATTTCGGTGATCGTTGCGGCGAAGGTCGCGTTCTGGTTGGCGCGGATGCTTGCGATGTCACCCATGGCGAGTTTCGGGAGCCGGGCAGGGTTAATTCGGTTTGCCCCTCCCTGCCGCGCTGGCGCACGGGGCCCGTGGGAGGGCGTTGGCGCGCGTGACCCCCCGAGAATCGGGAACTCTCCGGACGTACCCTATTATCCTGCGCAGCGACCCGGTGTTCCGGTGGAGAAGCCGACCTCCCGAGTGCGATTCGATCCCGCCCCGGAGTGGACGGCCCTCGCCGGCGGAGTCCACGTTCGGCGAATGGTCGACGGGAACGGAACCTCGATCAATCTGTACCACATGGAGCAGGGGAGAAGGTTCGAGCTCCATGACCATCCGTTCGCCGAGCTCGGCGTGGTCCTCGCGGGAGAGGGGACGCTGTTGATCGTGGACGAGGAACGGCCGCTGCGGGAGGGCGACTCATTCTACATTCCGGGAGGGATCCCCCACGGCTTTGCCGTTGGCTCGAAGAGCCCGGTGGTGATGTTGAACGTCAGTGTGCCGCAGCTGCCTCCCACGGTGGACCCTCCGAAGTCGGCGACGTTCCGTCACGCTGCCCTGGTCGTGCGAGCGGCGCCTTCGACGAGCGGGGGAGACTCCAAGAAGAAAGCGCACCGCCCACGCTCGTAACGTTCCCACGCGGTCCCTTCGAACGTGGAGGGATCACCCATCCCGTTCGAGACGCGCCCTGCTTACTCGCGCAGATCTACAGGAAACCTTTCTCTCGAGTCAGGGTGCTCGCTGCCCCTTGGTGAGGGGACCGGGCGCAAGCACCCGGGCTCACCCAACCGGCGCCGCCCTTACGGCTCCTCTTCGATCTGCTTGATCTTTCGATCCGCGGCAGCCAACGCTCTATCCTCGCCGGAGGCCTTTGCCTGGTCCGCAGCGCGTCCTGTCTCGTCCGCGTGGTTCTCGGCTTCCTCCCACCGGACCGCGGTCTCCGCACGTTCCTGATTTGCCGCCTCGAGCCGTCGGGTTTTGTCGGGCATGGAGACCTCCTATGCGCTCTGAGACTGTTAACCACGGTCCTGCCCGGCGGTCCCCTGGCTCGATGGCCCCGATGCTCCGATCACGGCCGCTCCAGGGATCCCGCCCGTCGGGCCTCGGCGGTGCTTAACTCGACTTAAGGACGGGAGGAGATACCTTGCCGACCCCCCTCGTTCCCATGGCGAAGAAGCGCCGGGGCGGCAGGATGAGAGCGGCGAAGCGGCGGGCGGCAGTGGGGAAGGGCGGCAAGGGCTTGGTCAAGAATCGGCCGGCTGGCCGACGCATCATGCGACCTGAGGATTAGCCTCGGGCCCTGAAGGGGGCGGCTCTCGTTCGATGAGAGCCGCCTCTACGGCAGACGGCCGATGTCGGCCGGCTGCCGACCCGCGCATCTCTACCGGGGATGACGGAGGATCCACCTCGAAGTACCGTTCCTCGCGTACCACGCCCTGTTCGGATCCGCTTCACGGGCGCCCTGATTACTATCGAGCCGACGCCTCGGAATCATGCCCCGCTCGGTGCCAAGCGAGACCGCGGGCGCTAGAGTCCGGAGGCAACCCCAAGCCCCTCCCCCGAAGGGAGAGCGTTACCTCGGTCTCCCTCACCTACTTCCTCAATTCGGTCTAAGGGAAAGAATAGCACTCCTCCGCCGGATGGGGACTCGCCCAGGAACCAGGTGGAAGGAATGCAGCAGAATACCGAGGAGACGACCATGGAGACTTCCCCTAGGGTCGGCCCGCCGCCCACGGGAGCCGGGAACTTGACCGTCAGCGACATCACCGCCTTCGCCGACCACGTCGCCGGAGCCGCAGAGGAGATGGCTACGAATTTCGTGGACGCCGTCCAGGGGACGGGCTCCGGGGCTGAGCCCAAGGCTTCGGTCTCGAGCGTCGATGGTGGCGCGGGAGAACCCGGCGCGTCCGTGGCGGATCCCACCTCGGTGGAACCCAGCGTGAGCTCCGAGGATGAGGCCAAGCTCCTGGAGGGGCAGCAACGACTTGCCGGTTTCGGGGTGGTGTCGCCTGAGGGTAAGCCACCGTATCGGGGTCCGCTCTGAGAAGCGCCCCCGGCTGCGGCTCACTGATCCAACGCACCCTGCCTCAGTGCGCTGAAGCGCCCCGCGCGGGTCGTGACGAGACCAACTGGGTTCGCTCCGCGTAGGGGGGTCACACCCCGAGCGTCCGCCCACACACCCCGAGCGTCCGCCCATCTTGACCAGTAACGTCGGGGTTCTCCCGAACCGGAGCAACCCCCAGGGAGTCGCTCGGGTCGGCGCGGCGTGTTCCTGGTGCAGGGAGACCCGCGGTGTAGCCGTCGCGGCTCCCTCGAAGATCAGAAGATCTCGGGCACCGGCGGGTCCCTCCGCCGTTATGCTACAGCACTCGACGGGAACGGCGATTGACGCCCGGGCGCGAGGTCTCGGGGGGGGACTCCCCGGCAGTAGTCTCCTCGCTTCATTCGAATCCTGCTCCTAAGTATATACTCGGCACTCGCCACTTCTCCGTACGGTCTCCAGATGCCAGCCGAAATGTTGCGGCCGTTCATCGGTCGAGAAGTCACGGTGGAAGCCCTCCGCCGACGCTTCGAAGACGCCCGCTCGGGTAGAGGCGGGGTCACCCTTCTGGTCGGAGACACCGGTCTAGGTAAGTCGGCCCTTGTGGCCTCCCTTCTGCGTGACATCCGGACGCGGGGCGCCCGCGTGCTGATTGGCCGGGCCCTCGTGACGGAAGATCCGCTCCCGTTCTCCCTCGTCCAGGCCGTCATCGCGAGCGCATCGGACGACCCAGCCATCCGATTGGACCAGGACCCCCCCATCGGCGGCGATCAGTTCCTGATCGGATTTGCCTACCCGATGGGCCGGGCCAAGCTCCCTACTCCGATCGGGATCGAGGATCGACTGCTCGAGGTGCTCGGGGGTTCGGACAACCGAGGGAAGTCCGCCCCGCAGCGGGTCCTGGGCGACATCTCGGCCCGCATCCTCGAGCTGACCCGCTACGGCCCCACCGTCATCGTCCTCGAGGACCTCGACCGCGCCGACGAGTCGTCGCTGACCGCGATCGAGTTCCTTGCCAACGAGCTGCGGGACCGCCCGCTCTGGATCCTGGCGACCTGCCGACCGACCGACGCTCTATCGGAACACGGAGGAGCGAGGATCGAGCGATTCGCGCTCGACACGGGCGCGGAACGAGTATTGCTGCAAGGGATGACCTCCGGGGACGTGGCCGAATTTCTGCGGACCGAGGATCCATCCCGTGAGTTTTCGCGAGAGCAGGTGGTTCGACTCCATTCGGAGTCCAGCGGGAACCCCCTGTTGCTCCAGTTGCTGGGCCGCCAGTCCGCCGCCCGCGACGCGGCTTCCACGCCGTCAGGCATGGCGACGCCTCCCCTCGACGCGGAGTCGCAGCGGACGCTCGATCTCGCGGCCGTGCTGGGACCGGAGTTCACCTTCGCCCTCCTTCTCCGTGCGAGCGGAGCCGAGGAGGAGCGGCTCGCAGAAAACCTGGACCAGCTGACCGGGCGTCGGATCATCCTCGAACGTCCCGGGGAGCACTACGAATTCCCGGAGGAACGGATTCGACAGACGGCGTACGCCGGGCTTTCCGAGGAATCCCGTCGTCTCCTCCACCAGCGCGCCGGAGAGGCGCTCGAGTCGCTCGGGAACCCGGATCCGGCCACCATCTATGCGTTGGCCCGCCACTTCTACTTCGGAGGGTTGGCCGGCAAGTCGGTTCGGTACAATCGATCGGCCGCCCAGATCGCTCAACTGGCCCTCGCGCCGGACGTCGCCCGGGATCACCTCGTCCGCGCCTGGGAGAGTCAGATCGAGCTGGGCGAGACGATGCCGGCCGGGGAAGCAGAGATCGTCCTCGACCTGGCGAGTGTGACCGAGGAGCTGGGCCGGCTCGAGGATGCAGAGAAGACGCTCCGGCACTTCCTTGAACGGCCGGGGGTGCGCGAGCGATTACCCCCGCAGACCACGGCGGCGCTCGAGATCCTGCTGGCTCGCGTCCTGACGGCTCGGGGCGATCTGCCCGGGGCGTCCGCCCTCGCGACGAAGGTGCTCAACTCTCCGGGACTGAAGGATTTTCTACCGGCCCTGATCGGCGCCCACCACCAGCTGGGCCAGGGGCTCTACTACGCAGCGCAGTACAGCGAGGCGCTGGCGCACCATACCGAGGAGCTTCGCCTGGCGCGGGAAATAGGCAACCCTCTCGTCATTGCGCGGGCGATGGGGTGGAGGGCGGCGTCGCTCGCGATGATGGGGCAGACCACCGAAGCCATCGCGGAGGCGTATGCCGTGACGGTCGCCCGCGACCGCTTGGGCTCCCCCGGGGAATCCGCCCAGGCGCATCTGTTTCTCGGGGACATCCTCGCCGACGCCCGATCGCCGCCCAGCGAGCGAGAGCACGCGCTCGTGGAGCTCCAGGAAGCGATTCGGTTCGCCGAGAAGGCGCACGAACCTCGACGCATCGCCTGGGCGCTCTACAAGAGCGCCGAGCTCCTCCGGGAGAAGGGTCGGTGGACGGAAGCGCTGGACAACGTGCAGCGGGCCTGCGGGATCTTTGTTCAGATGGGCGACCGGGTAGGTCTCAGCGTAGCCATCAAGGTTCGGGGCCAGATCGCGATGGATCGCGGTACCTACGACCTCGCGGAAGTCGATCTTCTCGAATCTCGACGCCTCCTGGGGGGCTTGCATCATGCTCTCGAGGAGATCGATGTGGTTCTCCGCTTGGGTCAGCTGTACCTGGCGCGAGGAGACTCCGCGGACGCCCAGAAGTGTGTCGTGGAACTGGAAGGATGGGACCTGCTCAAGGCTCGGCCGGACCTCGAAGCGGAGTTCGCGCAGCTCAAGCACCAGCTCGCCGGGAAGAGCGGGTAGATCTCCCAGCGGCGCTACGCGCGATACGGCCCTCGCTCAGCGTGGTTCCCGCCGTTCAGGGTGGGACCTCTTAGGTCACCCGCCGATCGATATGGGCTCACGGCCCGGGCTCACGGCGACGGTGCGCTAAATTACTCTAGACGGTTGCGGCGAACGTCAGGGCGCATGGTCAGGCCCCGGACGGGAACGGAGCATGGATTACACCGGGGTCCTCGTTGCGCTCGTCCTGATCGTCGCCCTCGTCCTGATCGTCCTCCTCCTCCTGGGGCTTTACCTGATCCACGAAAGTCAGGTGGGCATCGTGACTCGGAAGCTGGGAGGGAGGCGCATGCCCCCCGGGCAAGTCATCGCTCGTCACGGGCAGGTCGGTGTCCAGGCGGGGACGCTCGTTCCGGGACTCTACTACCGGGCCCCGATCATTTGGAGCGTGCAGAAGGTCCCGATCATCGAAGTCGGACCGGACAACATCGCCACGATCGAGGCGATCGACGGTCGACCGCTCAAGCAGGGCCGGCGGTTGGGGGACGAGATCGAATCGAATCAGTTCCAGGACGGCGAGCGGTTCCTGGACGGGGGGGGATTCAAGGGCCCCCAGGTCGCATTCCTACGGCCGGGTCGATACCGGATCAATACTCGCCTCTTTGCTCCTACCCTGCGAGGCGCCATCCAGGTCACCGCCGGTAAGGTCGGCCTCGTGACAGCGCAGGACGGACGGCCGCTGCCCTCGAGGCTTCTCGTGGCACCCCAGCCGGTGAGCACCCCGTCCCAGTGGTTCCCGGCGGCGCGGGACCACAACTTCTTCCAGGATGGGCCCGCGTTCCTCGACAGCGGCGGCTTCCGTGGACCGCAGATCGATACGATCCAGCCCGGGACGTACTACGTCAACCCGCTGCTGTTCGAGGTCGGGGTGATCGACAACTACGAGGTTCCTCCCGGGTTCGTCGCGGTGCTGCGTTCGAACATCGGCGAGGAGCTCGACCGACCCCAAGACCGGCCGATGCCGGTCTCCTCGGCCCCCGACTTCGACCAGAAGCTGACCGCCGAGGTCGAGAGCCTGCTGACGACCGACCGCAACCGTCGGGGGATCTGGCGCAACCCTCTCGCGCCCGGGAAGTACAATCTCAACACGAAGGCGTTCACCGCCTACCTCGTCCCGACGAGCGCCATCATGGTCGACTGGGCAAGTTCCGACCGTCCGAGTGCCCCGGGGATGTCGCGGCCGTCGGCCGCTCCGGTCCGGGAGCAGTCCGCCTACCCGTATCTGACTCCGGACTCGGCCGCGGGGGTCGAGTTCTTCAAGTTCAACCAGCTCAAGGTGACGTCCAAGGACGGGTTCCAGCTCGAGGTGGACGTCCGGATGGTGATCCGGATCCTGCCCGAGAACGCTGCGTTCGTCATCGCCCGTTTCGGCTCCGTGTTCAACCTGATCCAGCAGATCGTCCACCCGCTGATCGACGCCGAGTTCCGCAACAATGCGGGAGAGAAGCAGGCGCTCGAATTCGTCCGTAGTCGTTCCCAACTGCAGCAGGAGGCGCTCGACAAGGCGCGGCTCGCGTTCCAGCGTTACATGGTCGAGGCTCAGAATCTACTGATCTCCTACATCCAGGTGGACGAGACCCTCCTCGCCACGCAGACGAACAAAGAGATCGCCGTCCAGCAGCAGGCGCAGTACGTGGAGCAGGCGTCCGCGGAGCGTCAGCGGATCTCCGTTCAGGAGATGACCGCCCGGGCGAACCTGCAATCGCAGGTCGTTCAGGCCGATCTGCAGATCGTCATCAACGAGAACAATGCCAAGGCGGCCGTCAAGCAAGCGGAAGGGGAACGCGACTCCACGCGGATCGTCGCGGACGGGAATGCCGCCGCGATCCGCCGGGTCGGAGAGGCCCAGGCGGACGCGTATCACGCTCAGGCGGACGTGATCGGCTCCGACAAGGTCGCCCTGATCAAGACGGTCGACCTCCTGCAGGCGGGGAAGGTCCGGATCACTCCCGATACGCTCGTCACGGCGGGATCGGGGGCGGACGGGACGAACACGATGTTCTCCGCCTACCTGGCCACGCTCCTCGCACAGAAATCTCAGGCCACCGCGACCCGGTATTCCCCGACCCAAGCGCCGGACTATGTCTCCCCGTTGACTCTAACGCCCCCGCGACAGGACCCGAGCATCCCGCTTCCGCCGGATCCGCTCCCGGAGCCCGTCGGCACGACTCCCGACCCTGCGCCGGACTCCGTCCAACGGATCCGGCTGTCCAAACGGGGGAAGGGCGAGGGTTCGGACCTCGAGCCGGCGTAAGGACTCACTCGAGAGCGAAATCCTCGATCCGAGCGGAATCGGGTCGGAACAAACCGTATCTCTTGCAACTCGGGCCCGGCAGGCCCGAGTCGATCTATCCTTCAACTCACGAGCGAGCACGACCGGCCCGCGCTGGGCGGTCTCAAGGCGTTTGAACGGCTCGGAACGAGTCCCGATCCCACATCAGACTCCAACGTCCGAACCTCCGCGCGACGAGGGTCATCGGAATTCCAAAGCAAGCCACGAACCAACCCGAGACGAAGACCACGAGGGAGATCACGCCGCCGCTCGTTATGCCTGGCCGGAGGAAGAGAAGGGCGAACACGTACCAAGAAGCGCCGAGGCCCCCGGCGACCTGACTCCGGTACCGCACGAACTCTTGCAGGGCGGTAGGGCGGCGGTGGTTCGGCGCCGGTAGGTCGAATGGCCAAACATCACCCGCCCTACCCCGGCGCCGACGCGAAAGAGCACTCGGAAGATGAGGGAGGCCCCAAGCTCAAACTGAGTAAGCATGGGCGATCACCTCGGCAAGGGTGCCGCGCTCCCATCCTACCTAACTCGGGGAGTAGAACGAATTCCCGCTCGCTACGCCGTTGAACAGTGTTCCACCATGTTTGAGCACCTACCGACCCGTCTCTCCCGGTGCCGGAAGCTCCGGCCGGGGGCAGCGTGCGCCTTCGGTGGGACCGCTTGATCCATTCCGGCGAGTTCCAGTCCCGATCTCCAGGGGTTGGTCAGGTGAGAGCGTTCCCGCAATTCGGACAGAATCTGCTTTCGGGCTGCACCGCCCGTCCGCACCGGACGCACATCCGCTGAGGATGAACATAGACCACGGTCGGGGGAGGAGGAGTCGGCTTGTGAACGATCCCCAGAACACCGCCGATCAGCCCGAGAATGAATCCGATCAGCAGGCCGCCGAGGCCGATCAGACTGAAGATCGAGCAGAGAAGGACGAACACCCCCAAGACGACGTGGTGCTCGGGCAGGACGTACAGAAGTACTCCGAAGATGATCACGAGCAGGCCCAGAATCGCCTCGATGACCCCCAGCCAAATCGCGCCTCCCCCGTAGAGCCCCAGCGTCTCGTTCTCGGCCGCGACTCCTAGGGCAGCGAGTACCAAGCCCCAGAGGAGAATGAAGATCCCACCGATGAGAGACAGCACGAACGCCGCGGTGGGCTTCTCGAGGGGCGCGGTCGGCACGTTGGGGGGTTGAGGGAACGGCTGGAATCCGTATTGGGGATTTGCCATCGATCGGCCTCAGATTCAGGCGTTGACTCGACTCTGGCTATTTGGGGATATGGGTGACGAAAATCTAGTCCTTGTTTCTCCCCTCATCGTCCGAGGGGCAGACTCCGCTATGGAGAAAATCTGGTGGTTGCCTTTCGGCGAGCTTCGGGAGGTCCGGGAGCGAGAGAGTCGCTGAAACTTCTTCCGGCCCGAGAACCTTCGACTCGGCCGTCGAACGGCGGCTACCAAAGGCTCGCGGCGATCTAACGAACAAAGTAGAGACCCGTCTTCGGATCCCACTTGATCCCGCCGCTGCGGTAGGCGGTCCAGAGGATGGCCGCGGCGAACTGTCGACCAAATCGCCAAGCTTCCGGGGAATCGACGGGAGGATTGGTCGGTGGAGCATCACGGGGGATCACTCGGAAACCGGCGTGCCTCAGGTGCTCCCACAGGGGTCCGGCTCCCGTCGGCGGGTATCCGTACTTTACGACGGCTCCGACCTGGCCTAGGGCGTGCTCGACGGGATCCCCTTGCTCGCAATGCACCTGCAGTTCCACCGACGCCTCCCCCGAGAGACCTGGACCGATTCCTTCTCCGTCGCTCTTCTCGCCGGTTCCTCCTAATGAACCCCTCGCACCATCGGCACGGCAGCATCCCGCCTGCCGAGGTCCCCCGGACCGTTTCGATGACTCTGACTTCGTGACTGCGGCAGGGCATGACGACGATACGAACGTTGCGCGAACGGATTCTTTGTCTCGAACCGGATTCCTCTACCCTTGGAAGTGACTTTGAACCGGCTGACGTATGACTGTACTACGTGGGTAGGGTCGCCCGGCCCTATCCGAGGTAGGTATAGTCGCGCTTTCCTACGGGCGGGGCGATAGGCGGTGGGGTGGGACGGGAAGAGTGTCATCAATGAGACGAGAACCAGAGGCACCCCCCGGTCGAATTTGGGTCGGATCGGTCGTGGTGGACTGCAGCGACCTTCCTCGAATGATCGCGTTCTGGCAGGAAGCTCTTCACTACGTGCCGCGAGATCCTCCGGAGGAGGATGGTGTAGTCCTGAAGGATCCGACGGGTCAAGGTCCCAATCTGTCCCTCAACCGGACTTCCGAAGCTCCGCTGGCGGACTACCGCCTCCACTTGGACCTCTATTCATCCGATCCTGCGGCCGAGGTCCGACGGCTCGTTCAGCTCGGCGCAACGCTGAAGCGAGCGGCCGACGGCGATCACGACTTCGTCACGCTTGCCGATCCCGACGGAAACCTCTTCGACGTTATCGACAAGAAGGGTTGGTCGCACGGCCGCCGTGCCTGACGTCGCTTCCGGTCCGCGGGGCATCAGGCGATTCTCCCCGCTCCGCTTCGCCGAGATTCATCGTGATCGGTCGAGGATCAACAGGATTCAGCTCGGACCAGGCTTGTCGACGAGACACGGAGTGCAGTCCGGGCCGCCGTGCAGGAGTCCTTGAAAGTGTTCCCGATCGCACGATCGATCTTGCACCGAGACCCGCCGGAAGCGGTAGTGCTCCTCAGCAAGAGATTTCCAAACGGGGATCCGTAAACATCCCCCACTCCTTTCGAGTAAGGTGAGAGGTCAACGCAAGCAATCCCCTCGGCGCAGGAAAACGGCCGGTTAGGGCCGTTACTTCTTCTTCTTACTCTTCGTCTGCTTCTTCGGCATAACTACTTCCCGATACGCTCGGTAATACATTAGGTGATGTGCGTGAGGGCGACGGTAGCTTTCGACCTAGAAATCTGCGGCGCGTTCGCGGGCCGCCTCCACCTTCAGAGGCCGGTTCGCCGCTCTTGTTCCTCGGGATAGCGCTCGCCGTGGATTTGGACCCGCGAGACAGAGACTCCGATTTCTTCGAGGTCGGCGGCAGACAGTCGAAGTGCCACGGCCCCGAGATTTTCTCGTAACCGGTCCGCCTTCGTCGTCCCAGGGATGGGGGCGATCCACGGTCGCTGGGCGAGCAACCAGGCCAAGGCGATCTGGGCAGGAGGAGCGTTCTTCCGTGACGCAATCTCGCGGAGCGAATCGATCAACGCTCGATTCGCCTTTCTGGCATCGGGCGCGAATCGAGGGAGCGTGTTCCGAAAGTCCGACGGCTCGAACGCCGTGCGCTCGTCGATCGTACCCGTGAGGAACCCTCGCCCCAGTGGGCTGAACGGCACGAATCCGATCCCGAGTTCCTCGAGGGTTGGCAGCAGCTCCTCTTCCGGGCGTCTCCACCAGAGCGAGTACTCGCTCTGCACGGCCGTGACGGGTTGGATCGCGTGTGCGCGGCGGATGGTCCGCAGGCCCGCCTCGGAGAGTCCGAAATGCTTGACCAACCCATCTCGGATCAACTCCTTCACGGCCTTTGCAACGTCCTCGATCGGAACGTGCGGATCGACCCGGTGTTGATAGAACAGGTCGATCGCGTCAACGTTGAGTCGTTTCAGCGCCGCCGCGGCAACCTCCTTGATGTGATCCGGTCGACTGTCGAGGCCGATCTGCTTTCCTTGCGGATCAAACCGGAAACCGAACTTGGTAGCGATGACCACGCGATCACGAACGGGGGCGAGTGCCTCGCCGACGAGCTCCTCGTTCGAGTAGGGGCCGTACGCCTCGGCGGTGTCGAAGAAGGTGACCCCAAGGTCAACGGCCGTGCGGAGCAGGGAGATCATTTCCCGGCGGTCGGGGGTCCGGCCGTAGGCGAAGCTCAATCCCATGCACCCGAGCCCGAGCGCAGAGACCTCCAACCCGCTCGTGCCGAGAGATCGCTTCTGCATGGGAACCTCCACCGAATGCTGCGTAGAGGGATGAAGCTAGCACGGCCTAACCTCGGGGAGCTCTACGGAGCGGAGCGCACTCGGGAGGTGGGGGGCCTAGAAAGCCCGCGTAAATACTCACCGGCATTCGGAAAACCGTGACCGATTCTGTCGCCTCCCTCGCCCGCACGATCCTGGATCGTAATCTGCGACTGAAGCGCGGGGACTCAGTCATCATCGAGTCGTGGAACCACACCCTCGAATACACTCGCGCCTTCGTGGACCAGGCCCGACGCATGGGCGTCCAGCCGTCGGTCCTGTTCGAGGACGATGCGGCCTGGTGGAGCGCCGTCACCTCGAAGACAGTCGGTCCGTTCCAACATCTGTCGAGGGCGGAGCGGGGGGCCGTCGAGAATGCCGCGGCGTACGTGTACTTCTGGGGCCCCGCCGACATGCGTAAGGCCATCGACGTGGGGGCGTTCGCTTCGAAGTTCATTGGGTTCAACGATGAGTGGTATGTCGCAGCAAGGAAGAGTGGCCTGCGAGGGTACCGGATGTCCCTCGGTCTCGCAAGCGATGAGACCGCAAGGCGATTCGGCCTGCGAGGACCGGCGTGGCGGGAACGGCTCGTTGTCGCGGGAGCGGTCGACGCTCGAAAGATGCTCGCGAAGGGCAATCGACTCGCGAATCGTCTCGCGCACGGTTCCGAACTGCGTATTCGCAACTCCAATGGGACGGACCTTCGGGTCACCCTCCGTGGGTCTCACCCCATCATCTCGTCGGGGCTTCCCCTCGGAGCGACCAAACAGCGGCCTCGAGGAATGCTCGAGGGTAACCCCTCGGGGCAGGTCTTCGCCCCTCTCGATGGGTGCGACGCTTCCGGTGTTCTCGTGAGCAATCGTTCGGTCTACGACATGGGGCGGTACGAACGATTTGGCGGGAGCCGTTGGAAGTTCGGAGGCGGGCGCCTCACCGAACACAGCACGGGCATCGGCCGGGCCGTGTTCGAAAAGGCATTCCGAGCGGCGCCGAAGGGGCGGGATCGGATCAGCTACCTGTCGATCGGTCTCAACCCCTACGCCAAGGACCTGCCGCCGTGTGAGGACTGCGAAGAAGGGGCGATCCTCGTTGGGATCGGGGGGAATGAAGTCGCGGGAGGAAGGTCCAAGGTCCCCTTCACATCGTTCGCCATGCTCGGAGGGAGCACGATCTCCCTCGACGGAGTGACTCTAGCCAAGGCCGGACGAATCGCCTGACCTGAGCCGGCGCGTGTCGGAAACCGTGCCGCCGTGGACTCTCTCAATATGATCGCACTTCCGAGCAATGTCCCGGTCGGGGTCTTCCCCGTGGTCCTTGTTGGGGACCTTCTGGTCTTCGTGCTCATCGGCCTAACATTCCGCCTGCTTGGGCCTCGTGCGGTGTCCGGCGGTCTATGGGTCGGTCCGATCTTCCACCTCTATACGTTGGCGGCCGTCCTCCTTGCCCTCTTCGAGGCGATCAAATCACAGCCGTTGCTCGCCGTAATGCCTGCGTTTGGAACGTTCGTGATTGCGGCGGGGATTGGCGCTGTGATCGGGGCCGCGGTCGGAAGAAGGATTCCGGTTTCAAAGGATGCCGGCGGAAAGGTCGTCTTTACCGGTGGTCGGTTGCTCGTTGGATTGGTCGTGGGACTCCTCGCACCGCTGGCTCTAGAGCAGGCGATCGTTCTCATCGGAGCCCTGGCCAGTGTTCAGTCGCTCCTCCGCGCGATCACGGGCGCGTTTCCGTTCGATTATATTCTCCTCGTTCTGGGGTTCCTGTTCGTCCTCGGTACGTTCCTCTCCCTTGCTTGGCGAGCCCAAGTCTGGGCCAAACGCGGATCGGTTCGGTCTCACTGAACAACCCCTGAGTCGTCCAGGCTCGATGGGGGCGCCCGCCACCTTCGCTGGGAATAGATCGAACGTCCGCTCGAAGGCACTGCGTACAATTCATTGAACACACTCTGAATCATCGTTTGGCCACCGCTCAGGATTCCCGTTATTACCAACAACCCTCTGACCACTCTGGGATCCGAAAATGGTCACGTATCTGATTACCGAAATCGATTGGCACGACCAGAACAAGGCCAAGGAGTATCGGGAGAAGTTCGGGCCAGCCCTTGAGAAGTACGGGGGCCGGACTCTTTGTGCGGGCCCTCCCCATGTCCTCGAGGGGGATTGGAATCCCCCGCGGGTGGTGGTCCTAGAATTCCCGAACGCGGAATCCCTCCGGGCATGGTATGGCTCCGCTGAGTATGCGCCGGTGCTGAAACTTAGGAAGGAGGGCGCCACTACTCCGAAGATGATTTGCGTCGAGGGGCCCTCTCCCAAATCCTAGGAAGTTCCTAGAACGGATCAACCCGCAGGTTACGAACGGAGGACCAGTCGTCAGGTCGAGCCGTGCAATACGGGGTGATTTCGTTACCAGTCGTAGGGTGAGCGGAGGTCGCGATCGTTCTCAAGGACCGACTTGAGATTCATCATGAAGTAGGTCCAACCTCGAATCGCTCCTTCGTACAGCTCAACCCATTCCTCAGATCCCTGGAAGCCTGAGTGAGTGAATCTAAGGATCGTCCCCTTCTCCTTCGCTTCGAGAGATAGTTTCAACTTCGTCGAGCCAAGGTGCTCCTTCTCTGGCCATTGCCAGCTCAGAGTCAACCGCCTTCCTCGAACGAACTCGAGGACCCTACCTGAATGAGTCGGACCGCCCTCCCAGGCCAGCGTGTAGCGGCCCCCCCTTCGGCCTGATAGAGCGGCAGTGTCCGAGAACCATCGTGTAAGCCGCTTCCCATCTGAGATCCACTTGAACACTCGCTTCGGCGGAGCGTGGATGAATATCGGTAGCCGAAGGGTGCGAGTTCTCTTCCGAGCCATCGTGTTTCAACGACCTACTGACACTTGCGTAAATGGGTTAATGTCCGGCCTCTGCTATCGCCCTCCTCATGGGACGATGGGCGCTGCGCCGTCGTGACACGGCCACTCTCGAGGAACGTCGGCTGAACGGACTCACC
>JBAQAF010000018.1:0-18573 GCA_049285595.1 Thermoplasmata archaeon | reverse complement strand
CGTTGCCGTGGGCCCAGCGGACGAGCAGCTCGACGCCGAGGTGGGTCGGCTCGGTGACGACCAGGTCGCCGCCGAGCGTCCGGGCGATCGACCGCGCCGCCACCTCGAACTCGGGGTTCGCGGACTTGAGAAGGACGACCGTGCTGCGCAGCGGCGTCACCGTGGCGAGCTCACGCGCCCGGGCGAGCGCATGCTCGAGCGCCTCGTCCAGCTGTCCGGAACGGACGCTCCCGTCGTCGGCGGTGTACGACTCCGGCAGGCCGTCCGTGATCAGGTACACCTCCCGGCGGCTCGCCCGGGAGGACTGGAGCAGCAGGTGGGCGGCCCGGATCGCTTCGGCGGTGTTCGTGAACGAGCCGGCCTTGCACTCCCACAGCTCGACCAGGTCGAGCACGCTCACGGTGTTGTCGAAGGCGAGCAGGTCGATCGTCGCGTCGGGGTGACGTCGCCGGACCGCGACGTAGAGCGCCAGCAGGGCTTTCTTCGCCGCCTCCAGCTTCCCGCCCTCCGCCATGCTCCCCGAGCGGTCGAAGGCGAGGACGACGTGAACCCGTTCGGACGTGATCTCGCGGTAGACGTAGCTCGTCGACTCGTCGATATGCCGGGAGCCGTTCAGCCGCGCCGCGAGGAGCGAACCCGAGACGTCGAGGTGCGCGATCTCGTCCGACTGACGGAGGCGGGCCTTCTCGTAAACTCCGGTTGCCCCTCCACCCTTGAGCGAGAGGCGGACATCGCCGGGCAGGCGCCGGCTCTCCTCCTCGAGCAGGAGCTTCGCGAACCGCTCCACGAGGCCGTAGGTGACGGCGAGTTCCCCGCCGCGCTCGGCGACAAACCCCCGCTCCTTGAGCTCGCGTTCGAACCGCTTCTCCTCGGCGTCCTTGAGCTGGTGCTCGGTCTCCGCGTCCGCCCGGCGGCGGGCCTCCGCGCGCTCCTCCTCAAGGCGGCGGCGCTGGGCTTCGGTGGCCCGGCGGCGCTCCTCCGCCTCCCGTTCAAGCTCCCGTTCCCGACCCTTGAGCGTCTTCGAGACCCGGTCCGTCAGCTCCTCGCGTTGGGGGGCCGACAGGCGTGCGAGCGTCTCGCCGAGCGGTGAGGCACCGAGCGAGCGGCCCGTGCCGCTCGGATACGCGATCGTCAGACTCCGGCCCTCGGAAGGGGGCGGGGAGGCCGTGCCGGTGCGGCCGAACAGTCGGCGGAGCCAGGCGACGAACCGTGCGAACGCCGCCCGGATCCGGGCGATCAGGCCGGGCCGGGGCGGGGGCCGGTTCCAGGAGGCGTCCGGGGCGAGCAGCGCCGACTCGAAGTCGCCGGAGAGGTCGGTGAGGGGGAGGCGGGACCAGTCGATCGCCCGGGTCTTCGCGAGGCGCGCTTCAAGCTCGGCGATCTGGCGGGCGATCTCCGCGTCGCTTTTGCGCTCGAACTCGGAGAGCTCCCCCGCGCGGCGGTCGTACTCCCCCATCAGCCGACCGACCCGACGGGTCGATTGCCGGCGCAGCCTCTCCCGAAGGCGGTCGAGCCGGCTTTTCAGCGCGGCGTCGTCCCGAGCCTTTTCCCGTAGGAGGTCGCGGGCCCCGTCCACCCCCCGCTCCGCCAGCGCGCGGACGAGGGCCTGGCGATCGAGCGCATCGATCAGATCGTCGGAGACGACGTCGTCTGCGAACTCGGCGCAGTCCGGCAGCTCGAAAGCATCGCTAGAGGGGAGCGTCGTCGTTGTCTTCCTCCGTGCAGGAAAACAGCGAGAACTCCTCGAGCAGCCGATAGACGCTCAGGGCGGCGTCGGTCGGAGAGATCCCCGCCCCCGCGTGCTCCCGCTCGGCGACGAACCGGGAGAAGCCGCGGAACCGCGGGAAGAGGGGTCCGTCCGAGGAGAGGCCCGCGGCGAGCGTCGCGTCGTCCTTCAGGCGGCGGCCCTCGCCGACCAGCTCTTCCGCTTCGCCCTTGTTCTCCTTGAGGACGGTCCGGTAGTACCGGCACCAGTAGACCCCCGCGCTGCGCTTCAGGGCGGGGGCGAGGTACTGGTCGATGAAGTCATGGACGCGCTTCTCGTTCTGCCGGAACGAGTCGCCGCTGCGCGCCCGGATCCGGCCCCGCATGGCGTGGAGCAGTCCCGCCTTCAGGTCGGCGCTCGAGGGGATCGGGCGGCCGCCGAGGATCGCGATCGCCGCCGTCCGTTGGGCGACGTCAACCAACGTTCGGTTCGAACCGACCTCGCCGATGTCCGGGTTCTCGTCGCTCATCCGCAGACGCCACGCCTCGACCACCCGGACCCCAGCGTCGACGAGGATCTCGGGCAGGAACGCCCCCGGTTCGTCGGCACGGCCGAGCTCCACGATCCGGCGATTGCTCGCGTGACGGTCGTTGAACCCGATGTGGACGCTCGTGAGGCGGTCGGAGAGCGGGTCGTTGATATTGTCGAGGTCGGAGAGGTTCGAGGTGCCGATCGCGACGAACGATCCCGGGAAGCTTTCGCGCGATTTCGACGGCGTGACGGTCCCCTCCTGCAGCGACTGAAGGAGCACGTTCTGGGTTCCGAGGGGGAGCTTACCGATCTCGTCGACGAGCAGGAACCCTCGGTTCGCTTGCAGCAACTTCCCCGGTTCGAGCACGAGCGGACTCATCGGATCGCCGACCTCCTCGAGCTTTCGAAGGTTGATGTTCCCCGTGAGATGGTCCGGGAACACTTCCGAGCTCCCTTGCAACCGAGCGAAACCATACCCCTCGCGGAGACGGACGAACTCGGCCGGGACCTTCGTCGCATCGACCGTCGCGGGGTCGAACCGCCCCAGATCGCCGCCCGGCGAGAACCGGCGTCGGCAGATCGGGCAGGGGGGGAATCGGGCGGCCGCGGCTCGGTCGACGAGGCTGAGCGGCGAGTCGAGAACGGGGCAGCCCTGGACGACCCACACGTCCTTCGGGAAGAGCTCCCAGAGGTCCTTGGCGAGGCTCGTCTTCCCGGCCCCGGACGGTCCGAAGAACAGGAGATGCGATCCCGCCACGAGCGCCGCGACGAGGTCCTCGTACGTCCCTTCGGGCAGGATCGTGCGGGGGAACAGCGCTCGGAGCGCCTCATCGTGGCTGTACCCCTGGCGACGCAGCGCATCGATCGTGCGGAGAATGGCGTGGCGGAACCGCTCGGCGGGGGATTCGAGCGTCGGGAACGCCGCCTTCACCTCGGCAGCGGTCGACCGCGTTCCCAATGCCGGGGGTTCTCGGGGGGCGGCCACGGGCCGCGCAGTTGGGTTCAGGATATGAGTTTGCCTTGTGCGCCCGGCCCGTCCGGCGCCGCGCGACGGCCCGGCGGCCCCGCCGGCGTCCCGAGCGCGCCGTACCGTTCGCGACATGGTTAAGTAGGCTACCCCGCTCCGCGGCCCGCGACCGATGGCCGACAAGGAGACGCCTTCCTCCCGCAAACCCGCCCTCGCCCGGGGCGTCAAGGACAAGTGGCGCTCCAAGCACTGGATCCGCGTCCGGGCGCCGGGGCTGTTCCAGCACGTGGAGCTCGGGGAGACGGTCGCGACGGAGCCCGAGCAGGTCGTCGGCCGGACGATCGAGGCGACCCTTCCCGAGCTCTCGGGGACTCCGGATGCGGGGAAGGCGCATGTCAAGCTCCGGTTCCAAATCGACCGCCTGGGCGGGGACGGGGTCGCGGAAGCCCGATTCATCGGGCACGATCTCACCTCCGATTACGTACGACGCCTCGCCCGGCGCAAGCGGTCGAAGATCGACATCTCCGTCAAGGTCACGACCAAGGACGGGGTCAAGTTCATCCTGAAGCCGGTGGCAGTGGGCGAGCAACGACTCCAGACCCGCCTGCGCGCCGAGCTCCGGCACCGGATCGTGGAGATCCTCAACACCCAGGCCCAGCAGCGGACCGCCCCCCAGTTCGTCGGCGATATGCTCCAGGGAGAGCTCTCGAAGGCCCTCTCCCACGGAGTGAAGTCGCTCTACCCGCTCAAGAAGATCGAGATCCGCCGGTCGGAAGTGCTCGGGGTCATCCCGGACGAGATCCCCGTTCCGGAACCCGCGGCGATCCCCGATGCCCCGGCGGCCCCCGCCGAGATGGCGGAGGACGGCGGACCCGCGGCGTGAACGCCGAGGGGGAGCCGTATGTCGGGACCGTTCGCTGTCGGAGTGGCTCAGCCCGGTAGAGCACGGGACTCATAGCGGAACGCCGTTGACGTTCCGGGAGAGATCCTGGGGCCGGGGGTTCAAATCCCCCCTCCGACACTTTTCGTCGAGTTCTCGCCGAGAAACAGCTCCGTTTGGCCACGTGCGTGACGGGGATTTGGCCCCTTCGGTCTCCTTCTCACAAGGGGGCCGGTATCGCTCGGCGGTCGCTCGTCATGTTGGGATGTTCAATCGCCGCAGCAGCTCGAAATATCGAGGGTCCTTGCGCCACTTTTCGATCGGGGGGAATGAGACGACTTCGTACGGATCGATGCACCTCTGCTCAGCGCTTCGTGCCATCCACTCGAAGAACTTGTCCGCCTCGCCGAGCCCAGCGTAGGTCCAGGCGATTGCATTTGGAGGCACGTACGCCCCTTTGGAACCGGTGAGGAGGCGCTGGAGGTGCCGGGTCGCGTCCTGACGCAAACCCAGGCACGCGTAGAGGTACCCCAGCCAGATCGCCCTGAGGGGATTGTCCGAGGTAGCCGTCTCGTATCGTCGCAGCCAGAGCGTCGCTTCCGCGGTCATGCCTCGTCCCGCGAAGAGACGCGCGATATCGACCGCGATCCACTCGGGCTCCCCTCCGAGCTCCGCTGCCCGGTCCCATTTTCTCTTGGCGTCCTCCTGCTGGCCACGGACCCAAGAGAGGTAGCCGGAGTACCGGAGGATGACCGGTGACAGAGGGTCGGCCTCCTCCGCGAGGGCGAGTTCCCTCTCGGCTTCTTGCGCCCGTCCGAGGGCCCCCAACATCTGGAACAGCCACTGATGAGCCGATGCATACGAGGGATTCAGCTCGACCGCCCGGTGCAGTTCTCGCATCGCTCCATCCCAATCGTACTCCCAGTAGAGGGCCAGACCGAGGGAGGCGTGGCCGTCGGCAAGAGAATCGTTCAGAAGAAGCGCCTGGCGAGCCGCCGCCTTGGCCCTCGGAATCGTCTCGGCCCAGGGAAGCATGTTCCGGTCAAAAAACAAGGCGTGGCAGTCGGCAATGCCCGAGTACGCCTGGGCGTACTTCGGATCGTCGTCCCGCGCCTCCTCAAAGCAGCGCAGAGCCTCCCGAAGCGCGCCGGGGGCGCGTTGATTCCAGAGAGTTCTCCCTCGGAGATAGAGGGAGTACGCGCCCAAGCTTAGGGTGGGCTGTTGACGTTCCCGGACGGGGTGCAGAAACTGGACGTTCAGGGCCGCGGCTACCGCTCTCGAGATATCTCCCTGAACGGCGAAGATGTCCGTGAGTTCCCGATCGTACCGGTCCGACCACAGATGCTCCTCGGTGTGGGCGTCGATAAGCTGTGCGGTGATACGGATTCGGTTTCCGGCTTTTCTAACACTCCCTTCGAGAACCGTCCCGACGTTCAGTTCCTTTCCGATCTCGGAGACGCCCTTACGCTCATCCCTGAACCTCATCACGGAGGTGCGGGCGATCACTCGGAGGCCCCGAAGCTTGGAAAGCTCGCTGATCATCTCCTCGGTCAGCCCCTCGGCGAAGAATTCGTCCAGCGGGTCCGGGCTCATGTTGGTGAAGGGTAGCACGGCCAACCGGCCCGGGTCGGCTGCATCGGGCGGCGACTCCCGAACCGTCCAAGGCAGGATGATCCGGTAAATGTCCATCGGAAACTGGACGTTCTTGAGGGTCTTCGGTTCCAGCTTCTCGATCGGGTTCGAGACCTTGTTTCGGACCTGACCGAACACGGGATCAGAGATGCAGATCCCTCCCGGCTCCGCCAGGGGTTCGATCCGGGAAGCGACATTGACCGTGTCTCCAAGGACGTCGGTTCCGCGTACTTCGACGTCCCCCAAGTGGATTCCGATTCGCAGATGAATGGGGAAATGGCTCGTCTTCGCGTTGCGTTCGTGGAGGCGTTGTTGAATGTCGAGTGCGCACTGAACCGCACGTAAGGCGCTCCCGAACTCGGCGAGAAACCCGTCGCCTAGCGACTTTACCTCGCGTCCCTGGTGGGCCGCGAAGAGGGGCCGAACCAGCTCCTCTTGCTCATCCCGCAGTCGAAGCGCCTCCGCTTCGTTCGACTGCGCCATGGCGGTCGAACCGACCATGTCCGTGAACATGATGGCGGACAGGCGACGGATCGACTCCACGGCCCGAGAACGGAGTTCGTTAGATTAAGGCCCGGCTCCTGAAGGAAGCGGCGGGCGGGCTCACTTGTCGAGCAGTTCGGGGCCCGGAGAGCCCGGCCCCACCGGGTCGCCTTGTCATTGCGATTTCTGGATCCCGTGTCCTCACGTCGTCGCGCCTCCCCGCTATCGGCCGAGTTGGGGATTTGAAGGGTCCAGTGGTTCCTCCCTTCGACACATTGTACCGAGTCCTCCCCGAAAGATGGAATCGGCCGCCCCCTCAGGCGTTGCGGATAGGAATCAAGTCGCTCCGGCCTGCGGCGACGTAAGCCTCCGATTCCGCGCGGGGCCACGTCACTCGTCTCGGTCGGAAGGACCTATGTATCCGGTGTGATTTACATGTATCGTTTAAGATACAATGCGGCTTGAACGGGGGTTGGATCCGATCCTGGGTAGCAAGACCAAGCTGGGATTGATCCGGACGATGCTCGAATTTCCAGACCGGCGGTGGACCGGCCGGGAATTGGCCAGAGCCGCTCACCGTTCGACGGCCCAAACAGCGCGTGATCTTGCAGAGTTGGCAAACACGTCCCTCGTGCTTCGCGACGTGACCGGAAGGTCCTATTCCTGGGAATTGAACCCCACCCATGTCTTGCTCCCCACGCTCGAAGATCTCTTCTCACGGGAAGCAAACCTGCGGGCGGAGATGGTTCGGCAGGTCGCCAGCGCCCTGGGCTCCACGCCGTTCGAACGAGCCCGTTTGTTCGGATCCGTGGCACGAGGGGAGGAAAGAGATGACAGCGACGTGGACCTGTTCATTCAGATCCGCGCACCCGCAGAACGGGGCCGCGCGGAGGAGGCGATTGACCGGGTTCGTTCGCGCATTTGGAGCCGGTTTGGCAACCCGGTCTCCGCCCTAGTCTATACCCGAGCCGAGGTCAAGCGACCGCCGAACCCGGGGCTGTTGAAGACGATCGAGACAGAAGGGATCGACGTGAAGGAGGCGCGCGGGTTGAGGATGGGGCGAACCGAGGTCCTCCCCAAATCCCGTCACCGCGTGTTTCTCGCACGGGCCCGAGAGTTTGCCCAACAAATGGACCACGCCGTCGCGGACCGTGCCTGGAACTCGGTTGGATTGCTGGGAGTTCACTGCGTGATCTCCGCCTGCGACGCGTTAACGGTACAGCGCGCGGGGCAGCGGTGGAGCGGCCAAGACCATGCGGGGGTATCTGGGGTCGTCCGGTCGCTGGATCTGCCCAAGTCCGATACGGTGCTTCGACAGATTTCCAACGTGCTCGACCAGAAGAACCGGGTCGAGTACGAGGCGCGCGAGTTCACGGAACCGGAGGCCGATGAGATACGGCAAAGCGCGACTTGGATCCTTGCGTGGGTCGCGACGCAACTCCGACCCTAGGGGCTGCCGCACCGAATCGAAGGGATTCCCCCGGGAACCCCTTCGGGCCGCACACTCGGCAATAGGACCGGACCTCCGGCTATTTCGCCTCTTGCATGGAAGGCGTTCACCGAGGGCTGGCCCTGCCTCAGGGTGGGAGCGTTGGGGATTTGACCCGTTCAGCAATGTCCCTCTCCGACACTTTTCGCCGAGTTCTCGCCGAGGATCGGTTGCGTTCGAACGTGGGACCGTGGGGATTTGAACCAACTTTGGCCCGGAAGGATCACTGCTGCCGGTTGTAGATCCGGGAGCGATGGTCCACGCGTTCCACCAAAATGGTACGAGTGGCCAGGGAGAGAGCGGCGAGCAGGCGATAGTCTCCGATTCGGAGCTTATGATCGTCGGATCCCACGAGCCGCTCGAAGTAGCGTTCCGGGCCCGAGGCCGCGGTCTCCAATCGTTTGACGATTCTGCGGGCGACCGCCTGGTCGAGCCTCTGGAGATCGCGAACGGCGGTTTCCGACCAAGCAATCGTCCAGCGCGTCAGAGACCCAGCCGCTTCTTCACCTGCTCGTGGTCAAGCACCCGTCCGGCCCGGATGTCCAGCCGAGCGTTGAGCAGTCCCACCCGGAATCCGTCGGTGTATCGTCCCTCGTCGTCCGCCGCCGGTACGAGCGCCAAGAGCTTGTTCAGCAACTCGTCGTAGGTCTCCCGCCGGGAGCCCTTCAGGGCGGCCAGGCGTTCGCGCGTTTCCGGCGCGATCTGGATCGTTGTGATCATTCACCATGTGATAGCATATAGACCGCATATAGATTTCTATTTGGTCGGTCAGGGAAGGGGGAAAGTGTCCCCACGGCTCGACGATGGGGCGCTTACGGATTCGAACTGTTCCGCAATGTCCCGCTCCGACACTTGAATGATGGAATGGTTCGGCGGTCCGCCCCAGCTTGGGCGAGGGAGGGTCGTCTCGGCAACGGGGGGGTACGCCGCCCTCCGACAGGCGCCTCGAATCACCACGAAGTCCCTTCGGTCGCAGTCGGTCATGGGGGGCATGCGTCCAAGTGGCGCGCACCGGCCCTCCCGGAACCCTATCAGGAATCGGGCCGTGATCGATCACTCACCCATGAGCACACTGCGAACCCTCCCTGCGTACGAAATCGTCCGGCGCACCTACCCCCGCCCGCCCCGCGACGGCGAGGAGATCGCGAAGGCGATCGGGCGGGCGATCGACGGGGCGCTCTCCCAGATCGGCCACCAGGCCCGGGTCGGGCGACGTCCGACCGTGTCGGCGATGCGGGCGAGCGCCGAGATGCTGCTGGACGAGGAGATAGAGGTCGCCGGTGAAGCGCTGACCCCGGAGCTTCGGTCGAAAACGATCGCGGAGATCCAGGGCGTCTTGCAAGCCTACCGGTCGAGTCCGATCTTCGGCCTCCCGCGCCCCAAAAGCCGGTTGATCGTGATCGGCAACGAGGTCGGGATTTACGCGCAGCCGGACTATTGGGACGGCGCTCATCGATTCTTCGAGATGAAGAGTTACCTCGCCATTCCGCCCCCGCCCGACGTGGCGCTCCAGCTGAAGTTGTTCCAGCTCGCTTTCCCTGGCCTCGAGTCGATCCTGATCTGCCTCGACCGGCACGCCGTGCCCGTCACCTCGCATCTCCTGACGGTCCCTCCGCCGACCACGGACGAAACCGCCGCGACGCTCCGGCGGGCGTACGACCTCGGCCGGGAGCACGGCGAGCCGAAGGTCCTTGAGTATCTCGAGGGACCGTTTGTCCCGTACCCTATTCCGCCATCGGCCCCCTGACCCGGGATCGGCGCCTTCGTACGCCGACCGGCGGCAAAATATGGCCGGACCGTCCCTCGGGGGAGGACGGCCCGACCGCCGGGAGAGAGAGACGCTCTAGCGCCGAGCCACCCTGGGCTCGGTCCGACGGGCGGGTCGGGGTCCGAGGACGCATCGCTCGGCAGGGTCCCGCGCCGTCATTCGCTGCATCACTTCCCGCGGACCGAACCGGAACGCCGTTATACCCCCCCGGTACGGACCAAACGGCGGCAAACGACCGCGAATCACCCGGAGTCGTTTCCCATGGTGCCACGAGCCGTCGCGCCCGGGTCGGAGAGCACCCACCGTTCGTAGGCGGCGAAATCGAACTCCCGGCCGAGGTATCGACGGACCAGTTCCGCGGCCGGGCGACGGCTGCCCGGGATGAGGATCTCGTCCGCGTACCGCTCGGCGGCCGCCCGGTCCGTCAGCGACCCGCTGCGGTGGAACGGAGTCAGGAGGTCGCGGGCGATCACGGCCGACCAGAGGTAGGTGTAGTAGCAGGCGGAGTAGCCGGTCAGGTGGCCCCACGCGGCCTGCGGATGGTAGCCAGGGTCGAGCGGCACGGGGCACCGTCGATCCCAGACCGTCCGGAACACCGCCGTGGTGTCCATCCCCGCCGGGTCGCGCCGGTAGAGGTCGAGGGAGACACCGGCCAGGGCGACCTGCCGCAGCTGCCGTTCCGCGCGTCCGACCGACTCCGCCGCCGCGAGTCGTCGCAGGAGGTCGGCAGGGATCGCCTCCCCGGTGTCCGGGTTGCGGGCGAATCGGGCGAGCGTGGCGGGATCGCGGGCCCACTCTTCGAACAGCTGCGACGGCGCCTCGATGAAATCGAGCTCGATGTACCCCATCGAGGTGTACAGCCACGGGCCGTGCCCGGAGAAGAGGTTGTGCAGAAGGTGGCCGAACTCGTGGAAGAACGTGATCACGTCCCGGTACTCCATCCGGGCGTCGGCGACCGGGGTCCCGGGGTCGAGGAAGTTGCACACCAGGGCGGCCTGGGGGAGATCCCCGGTCGCGAGCCCGGTCCGCACGTCGAACTGGGCGGCGTGAGAGTACTTGTTCGCGCGCGGAACGAGGTCGAAGTAGCAGCGACCGAGCGGGATCCCGTGGCGGGCGACGTCGTACGCTTCCACGCTGGGGTGCCACAGCGCTACGGACGAGCACGGGTGGAACGTAAGCCCGAACAGTTCGCCGCAGAGGCGGAACAGGCCGTCCCGCACCGAGGCGTACGGCAGGTACGACCGGAGGACGCGAGGGTCGACACCGAACTCCTCGCCCCGGATCCGGGTATCGTAGTAGCCGTCCCCCCAGAAGCTCGCGTCCCACGGTTCGAGCGTCTCGGCGCCGGGTTCGCTACGGCGCTTGCGCTCGAGGAACCGGAGGTGGTCGCGGCGCGCCGGTTCGGTGAGGAGGGAGGCGAGGCGTTCGAGGAAGTCGGCGACCGCCCCGGGCCGCTTCATCATCTTGTCCTCCGTCGCGAACTCTGCGTAGTCGGCGTAGCGGAGCAATCGGGCAAGTTCGTGACGCTCGCCGAGCAGACGGTCCAGCACTTCGAGGTTCTCGGGGTGGGCGACGTTCAGCACTTCGGCGAGGAGTCGCCGGCGCACCTCGGAATCGTCGCAGCTTGCGAGCACGGGCACCACGTCCGGATATTTCGTCGTGATCCGGATCGACCCATTCGCCGCCGGCGCGTGGGCGGCGATGTAGTCCGCCGAGAGCCCCTTCAGGCGGGCGCCGCCGTCCAGTTCGATCGACCGCTCCCCCTTCGCGATGTTGCTGCTGAACTGGTTCGCGGTCTGATCGATCCGGTTCGTCAGCGCGATAAGGCGCTCCCGGCGCTCGGGCGGCTGTTCGACCCCCGCTCGGCGCATCTCCCGCACCATCTTCTCGACGGCGAACCGTTCGTCGGGGCCGGAGTTTTCGAGCTCGAGCGCGCGCAGAGCGCGGAAGAGTCGGTCGTTGAGCCTCAACTCGTTGAAGAACCGGTCGGACGCTTCCGAGACCTCGCGACCGGCGCCCCGTATCTCGGCGTCCGGATGGACCTGGAACAGGAAGGAGCCGTGGTTGCCCACGTCCCGCGCGGCGAGGAGCGCCCGGTCGAGGGGTTGCAAGAACCCTGCGATGGTCGGTGTCGCCGGAAGTGAGAGCAGCTCCTCCACGCGCGCCCGGGATTCCCCGAGGATCTCTCCGGCTTCCCGACGGAGCCGTTCGGCGGAAAGCGAGAACGGCAGACGGCCGAGGGTGACGGTCCGAGCCGTGGTCGCGCCGGCCAACGAAGGTCCCCCGCCCCGGGACCCCCCCGGCCGTATATCCTCGACGCGGCGGAGCTTACGGGGGCGACGAGCGGGAGGGCGCCGTGGCCCCTTCGAGGAGCGCGTCGAGCAGGCCCACCGGAGGGCATCCAAACCGCAGGAGGGTGTCGTGAAATGACCGGAGGTTTCCGGAGAACCTCGACTCTAGGAGACGCCGCCGGACATCCAGAATCGCGAGCTTCCCCAGCGTGTAGCAGAAGTACTCGGGATCGAACGTCCCCCGGATCGCCTCCCGCTCCGCCGGCAGTTGGT
This sequence comes from Thermoplasmata archaeon, assembly GCA_049285595.1. Lineage (GTDB taxonomy): Archaea > Thermoplasmatota > Thermoplasmata > Lutacidiplasmatales > UBA184 > Lutacidiplasma. Next base: position 6,554 of record JBAQAF010000018.1, on the reverse strand, counting down.
CGAGGAACGCCTCCCGCTCGAACAACTGGGTCGCCTGGGTGACGGTCCATCCCTGCGTGTGCATTCGGATCGAGGCGAGGAGGCGGCAATCCCTTAGCAGCGCGTCCAAGAGCTGCGTCGCCTCCGCCGCCACGCTCCCAGCGCCCAGCCCGGCTTCGATCGCCAGCTGCTCGCAGTAGTGGGCCCACCCCTCGACGTACGAGGGCGAGTTGTAGATCTTCCGGGTGAGCGAACCGGCGTTCGCCCGGAAATGCAACGCCTGCAGGTAGTGGCCCGGATAGACCTCGTGCACGGCCGTGTTCCGCAGCATCGGCCGGTTCATCGTCCGCAGCCACTCCTGTTGCTGCTCGGCGGTCCAACTCGGGTCGACCAGCGTGACGTAGTAGATCCCCTCGGTCGTCTGGGCGTCGAACGGCCCGGGCGGGTCCATGCTGGCGGTCGTCGTTGCGCGACCCCACACCGGGGTCTCCTCGACCCGGCACGCGACGGGCCCGGGGATCGTCACGAGTTCCTTCGCCTCGACCAGCTTCCGGCACTCCTCTACGTACTCCCGAGCCGCCGACAACAGCTCCGGGGCGCCCGGATGGTCGTGCTGCAGATGGGAAAGGAGCGCGGAGATCGGCAGGTGCTCTCCCCGCGCGATCTCCTCGAGGCGCGCCCGGTTGCGGGCGAGGTCCGCGACCCCGGCCCGTTCGAGGTCCGCGAACGGTGCCTCGATCCCTTCGCGGACGAACAGGAGGCGCTGGAACTTCTCGGGCCCGAGTGCGAACCCGGGGTCGGCGCGGGGCAGTTCGGTCTCCTTCAGCCAAGTCAGGAAACCGTTCAGCGCGGCTTCGGCGGTCTCCCGCGCTCCAGCGACCGACGGCCCGAGGTCGTGGGCAACGGCGAACGCCTCTGCGTCGCGGAAATGCGAGGGGAGTCCGCTCCCGATGGCGATGGCGAGCTCGACGAACGGACGGGGGAGAGGCCCGACCAGGCGCTGCCGACCTTGGTCGAGGATCCGGGGGACTCCCCCGAGCGCGTGGGCGATCGCTTCCACCCGGGTGGCCGCCGGCGCGTACTCTCGCACGAGATACGGAGTGAGCGAGAGGGCGCTCAGATAGGTCATCGGGTTTCGCTCGAGGCGCTGCGCCTCGAGCAGGTCGAATCGGGATCCTTCGAGAACGAGCCGGAGCAGGAACTGGTCGACCCGGCGGTCCGGCGTCAGGCCCGCGGGCTCGAGCGCGTCTATCTGCGCGAGCAGCGCCGTGAGCCGGGCGCTCCAGCGGTCGGTCGACTCGCTCGAGTAGTCCGGAAGTCGGCCGTCGAACTCGTGACGCCCCAGCCCGACTGCGATCGCCGGTTGGAACTCGAACAGGCGGTCCGCAATCTCTCGTTCGATCGCATCGATCAGCGCTCCGGTCGCCATGGCTCAGCCGATTGGGAGGTGGACGGGTTCAAAAGGGATGGTGCCGACGGGAACGGCCCCGCTCGTCACTCCACCCACGTCATCCGGCAGTTGGGGCAACTCCCGTTCTGCAGCGGGGTCCGGCAGACGAAACAGGTCCCAAAGGGGGACGGCGCCCGGCGGACCGGAGGGACCGGATCGGCCGCGGCCGGAGGATGCGGCGGCGGGGGAAGGGACGGAACGCTCGGGGGATCGGGCGGGGACGACGGCGGTTCGGGCGTCGGGGAAGGAACGGGATCGGGGGGCGGGGACGGGGGCGCCTCCGACGGAGGAGCCGCGGCCCCCTCGGTCGGTGGGTCGGACTCCGACGAAGGGGCATCGGGCCGGCGACGACGGAAGAACATCACCGGTGCCCTAGGAGACCGTCGCTTCTTTACTCCTCGTCCATCGGCGGCGCACCTTTTCTCCCGCACGGGGTTGGCCGTCCGTGGCCGAATCTCCGGTCGATCGCCTGGCGCGCCTGGGGCTCACGCTTCCCCCCCCGCCCCGGCCGGCGGGGACGTACACTCCCGTGGTCCGCTCGGGAACGTTGGCCTGGGTCTCCGGCCAGATCGCGACCGACTCAGGGACGGTCGTCCGGCCCGGCTCCGTCGACCGAGACCTCAGCGTCGAGGAGGCGCAGGGGATCGCTCGCCGTGCGACGTTGCAGGCGCTGAGCGCTCTCGAGCAGTCGCTCGGCAGCATCGACCGGATCCGCCGGGCCGTCCGAGTCGGGGTGTTCGTGGCGGTGTCGCCGGGGTTCCACCGGGAGCACGAGGTCGCCAACGGGGCGACGCAACTTCTCGTCGATCTCTTCGGCGAGGACGGCCGCCCCGCCCGGTCGACGGTCGGCGTCGCCGGCCTACCGCTTGGCGCGCCGGTTGAGGTCGAACTGCTTGTCGAGACCGGATAGGTAGACCGTGGATCCGACCGCCTGGGCCGGGGTGTACCGCGAGGGACGGGATCTGTTCACGCGCAACGGGGAACCGGGCCGGCGCCTCTACGGCGAACTGCTCCGCACCGCCGGGGGGATCGAGTACCGGCAATGGGATCCGTTCCGTTCGAAGCTCTCGGCCCTCCTCGCGAGGGGGGCTCCGAACGATCTCCTCGATCCGGTCGGCGCCGCGCTCTATCTCGGGGCGGCCCACGGGACGACCGCGAGCCACCTCTCCGACCTCTGGCGGGAGTCGCAGATCTTCCTCGTCGAGAAGAGCCCCTCGTCGTTCGCTCCCCTCCTCGCGCTCGCCCGACGGCGGTCGAACCTCCTCCCCATCCTCGCCGACGCCCAGCTCCCCGAGCGGTATCGCGCGGAGCTCCCGGAGGTCGAGTTCCTCTACCAGGACGTCGCCCAGCGGGATCAAGCGCGCATCTTCGTCGACAACGCCCGGACCGTCCTCGCCCCCGGAGGGCGGGGGATCCTGATGCTGAAAGTCCGCTCGGTCACTCAGCGACGCCCGTCGGCCTCGGTCGTTCGCGAGGCGCGCGGAGAACTAGTTCGGGGAGGGCTCAAGGTCACCTCCGAGACCTCCCTCGCGCCGTTCTCCCGGGACCACGTCGCGCTGCTCGTCCGGCGGTAGGCGCTCGTTCCACGATTCGCCGGGCGCTGCGCCCCGAAATACCCACCGCCGCTCGATGGGCGGGGTGGCGGAGTGTTTCGATCGAACCTCGGGCACCCGAGTCCGCGAACGTACCGGATCGTCTCGATCCTCTCGGTCGGCCTCCTCCTCGTGGGCCTGCCGCCCGGGGCGCCGCCCCACCTCGGTCCGGGACGGGGGGTCGAGAACGTCGCGACCGGAGACGGGGTCGGCCCGAATCTCACGATCGACCCGGTCGACTGGTGGATGACCGGCGGAACGTCGACCCCCGTCTCGGCCGACTGGACGGGAATCCCGCCGGGCTGCACCGTTACCCCCGCGTGGTATCGCTGGTCGGTCGACGCGGGCGGTTCGGAGGGATGGCTGACTCCGACGAACCGGTCGGCCGTGAATTTTACCGCCGTGTCGGGCGCGAGCGGACAGACCGAGCTCACGGTCGACGGCGCGGCCGACATCGACTGCGGGACGAACGAGAGCTCGGTGTTTCGGAGCGCGAACGCCACGTTCCGGGTCGATGCCCCACTCGTCGTCGACGAGCTACGGACGGTCGTTCCCCCCGTCGGCACACGGGGCGTGGCCGAGGTCGCCGGAACCCTCTCGGGCGGCGAGCCGCCGTTCTCGCTCCGGGTCGATTGGGAAGACGGGAACGTCACCAGCGCCGACCTCCCCGTCGATGGCAACTTCACCGTTACCGGAGCCCCCGGCCCAGATCCGCGCGGACCGTCGATCGTCGTGACCGACGGGGCCGGCCTGGTCGCTCACGGGACGGTCGAGGAGAACTCCACGCGATCCGGCAATTTCGTCGTCCTGATCGAGCCGTCGACCTACGTCGCCGATGTGGGAGTGCCCGTCACGTTCCAGGTCGGCGCCACGACCACGGGAAACTACTCGACGATCGACGTCTGCGAGAACGCCCTGGGGATCCCGGCGCACCGCACCCCCGACACTGCGAACGGGTTCACCTGCGCCTTCGCGAGCCCGGGGATCGGCAACGTAACGGTCGTCGCGGTCGAGAACTCGTTCCCGTTCGCCACCTCCTACGCGCAGTTGCTGGAGCCGGTCGTCCCGACCTTCTCGGTGCGGGCGGCGACGAACGGGACCGTCGGCGAGGTCGGCCGCGGAACGTACGTCCCGCTCGACGTGATCGGAGGGGTGCCGCCGTACCGTCTCGCCTGGCGGTTCGTCGGCAACGACACCGAGATGACCGCGGTCGTCTCCCGGGACGGAACGTTCCTGGCGCCGGTCCGGCCGGCCGTCGCGGGCTCCGAATCGATCGTCGTCGTGGGAAGCGACTCCCTGGGGGAGCCCGCCGCGGCGGCGAGCGTCCCGATCGACGTCGACGCCCCTCTCGCGGGGGAGCTTTCGGCCCGAGCGTTCCCGACCCACGGGGGGACCGGACTCTCGATCTCGGGAACGGTCGTCTCCGGAACGCCGCCGTTCTTCTGGGCGATCGTCGGGGCATCGGTCTCCGTGAACACTTCGACGTTCGACGGAGCCCTGGCTTCCGATGGCTCGTTCGGCTGGTCGGGCACGGCCCGCTCGGAGGGCCCATTGACGGTGACGGCCGTCGTCGCCGACGCCGCGGGGGCGATCTGGACCGCGACCCGGTCGGAGGAGACCGTTCCCCAATTGACGGTGAGCCTGCGCGCCACCCCCGACGGTCCGGGTCGATGGGCCGGTGCCCTCGAGGTCGCGGGGGGCGAACCGCCGTTCGTCGTCTACGTGAACGGCTCCGACGGTGACTCCTGGAACCGATCCGGGCTCGAGGACGGCGACTGGAACTTCAACGCGGAGACGAAGGCCTCCGGTAACCTCTCCTTCCGCGTGGCGGTCGTCGACCGCCTCGGCATCGTGGCGACAGCGTCCGCCACGGTGGTCGTCCCGGCCGGAGCTGGGGATGCTCCCCTCCCCTCCAGCCTCCTCGTCGGGAGCGCGACAGGGCTCGTCCTGCTCCTGGGAGGGATCGCGTACGCTTGGAAGCGCCGATCCGCCCGACCGGGGCCCACCCCGGGCGTCGACGCGACGGAGACGCTCCGGGCCATCATCGCACCGGCCGACGGCGCCGATCGGGCGGTCGTGGAGCTCCTCGCGGAAGAGCAGGGGATCCCGATCGCCACGGTCCGTCAAACGCTCGACCGGCTGATCGCCGAAGGGACGATCCGCGCCGAGCGGGGCGGCGACGGTGAGGAGATCCTCGCCTGGAGGCCCCTCCCATGATCCGGATCACCCCCGCCGCGTTCGGCGCGATCGCCGCGGCGCTCCTCCTCTCGAGCATCGGCGGCACCCCGGGACCTCTGGCGACCGGTTCGACGCACGGCCCACTTCCGGCCGCGCACACCGGGACCCCGAGCGCGGTTGCGAACTTCACTGCCGCGATCAACCGGATGGTCGAACTCGTCGGCCTCGCAGGGAGCGGCATCCTGGCCCTCGTCTGGGCTCGGGTCGCCCTGAGCTGGTTCTCGAACGACGTCACCAAGAAGATCCAGGCCAAGGATCGCGCTCGGGACGCGCTCGTCGGATCGCTGCTGTTCACCGCCGCCGTGACGGGGCTCGCCTGGGGACTCGCTCACTGGGTCATCACCGGGGCCTAGGAGTCGCATGTACGCGCTCGACCTCCCGAACATCGTACAGACGGTCCTGTTCCTCCTGTTCGCTGACCTGACGGCGCTGGTAGCGGCGATCATCGGGCCGACGTACGACAACCTCCTCGTCCCCGAGCTCGCCTTGTCCTCGCTCTACCCGTCCCTCGCGGGGTCGGCCTCGAACCCGGCCAACTTCCTCGCGGTCGCCGCCCGGTTCTCCGACTATCTCGTCGCGAACGTCGTCGATCCGGCACTCGCGCTCGTGGCCCTCGCGGTGGCGGTCCTCTACCTCGGCCGGACCGTATCGCTTCGATGGCACCAGATGTTCGACAGCCTGCTACCCCGGCTCGTGCTGGCGGTCGTGGGGGCGAACTTCGCCGTCCCGATCGCCGGGGCGCTCCTCGGGGTCGCCGGCGCGCTCTACCCGGTGATCGCCGGCTGGGACGGGGGTGCCTGGCAGCACTGGGTCAATCTCGCCGGGTGGGGGGAGCTCGACTTCTCCTGGGACAACGGCGTCCTCGCGTTCGTCCTTTCGCTGGTCGAGTTCGCCCTCGTGTTCGCGCTCGTGCTCTCTATCGGGGTTCGGGACGCCCTCCTCGCGGTCCTCCTGGTCGTCCTTCCCGTGTTCACCCTCGTATGGCCGTTCCGCCCGCTCTCGCCGTTGGCCCGGCGGGCATGGCTCCTGTTCGTCGAACTTGCGTTCCTTCCGTGCGTCCTCGTCATTCCGCTCGAACTGGCCGTACACAGCCCAAGCCCCGTGATGCTGGTCGCGTATCTCGGGGCGGCGCTCGCCTCCCCGTTCCTGCTCTCCCTGGCGGGGACGAACGTGGCGTGGCTCGGGTTCTCCTCCGCATCGGGGACGGTCGGCTCGACGGTACAACGTTCGCTCTCCACCGCCCCGAGCGCCCCGTCCCGGTACGCCGCGCCGGCGCTCGCGGCACCGACCTCGGC
>JBAQAF010000017.1:0-43706 GCA_049285595.1 Thermoplasmata archaeon | reverse complement strand
GCTGATCCGCTCGTTCGTCGCCGCCAGCCACCTCTACGATTGACCGACTGACGGAGGTCACTCAGGAGGTTCAGGGTGAGTCTCTCTCGGAGAGTGTTAACCTATTTCGTCCGGTGTCAGTAAATCGTAGCTCAACCAGAGGGTGGCTGCCGTGGAAGCATGGGCCTCGGCGAGATTCGGGTCGAGCTCAATCGCCCGTTCTGCCAATCGTAGACCGGTCTCATCGGCCTCCTTCCGCGACATTCCGAGGTAATACGCGCCGACCAGGCGAACGAGATCCGACAAGCCGGAATGGGCGGCCGCGTTCTGGGGATCCAAGGAAATAGCGAGGTCGAACTGTTCCTTAGCCGCCTTGTAGGAGACCTCGTTTTGTTGGTGCATCAGGGTGCGCCCCTTCAGATAGGCGAGATAGGAGTCCGACCGTACGGCGGGTCTCACTTCCAGCCTTGCCTCTTCGGTCGGTCGCAGTTCGACTTCCAGAGCGTCCGCCACTTGCCTGGCGATCTCGGCTTGAACTGAGAACACGTCATCGAGCTCCCGGTCGTACGTCTTTGCCCAGAGATGTCGGTCGGAGCCGGCGTCGATCAACTGCGCGGTAACCCTTAGTCGATTTCCCGCTTTTCGCACGCTCCCCTCAAGAATCGAAACAACCCCCAGTTCCGCCCCGATCTGGGAGGCCGACTTGGGGCTGGCCTTGTACAACATCACCGACGTACGAGAGATGACGCGAAGTTCTCGCAACTGGGAGAGCACCGCGATCAGCTCTTCCGTGAGACCGTCCGCGAAGTACTCGTCCTTCGGATCGGGACTTATATTGGTGAAGGGAAGGACGGCGATCCCGGTCGGTCCGGACGTCGCGGCAGACGGATTGCGGACAACCCAGGGCAACACGACCCTGTAGATCTCCATGGAAAGCTCCAGCCCCTTTAGCGCCCTCGGCGGGAGCTTCTCGAGCTTCTCCGGGATCTTGTTCCGGACCTGTTCGTGGACCGCGCCCGATACACAAATGCCCCCGGGCTCGGCCACTGGTTCGATACGAGCGGCTATGTTCACCGCGTCTCCGAGGATGTCGGTGCCGCTCTGCACGACATCTCCCAAGTGAATGCCGATCCGGATCTGGATCGGAGCGAGACCCCCCTCCGCGTTGCGCTCGTAGATTCGCCGCTGAATGCTCACTGCACACTGGGTGGCCTTGAGCGCGCTGTCGAATTCGACCAGGAAACCGTCCCCGGTCGACTTGACCTCTCGGCCCTGGTGCACCGCCAGCAAGGGGCGAACCAGCTCGGACTGCTGGCGGAGCAGGTCGAGCGTTCTGCCCTCGTCCGCATTCGTGGAAGCGGTGTAACCGACCGTGTCGGTGAACATGATGGCGGAGAGGCGTCGAGTTGATGCCACGTCCGGAAGACCGTTTCCGTTAGATTAAGGCCGCGTCCGTCGAAATCGTCTGCGAGAGGGTTTGGAAACGGGCACCTTCCGTGACGGCAGGTCCGAGGTTCGAGTTGGGCGTAGACTACCTGTGCTTTGGCTACCCTTACCTGCCTAATCGGCGGTAACCGCGTAGGCCAACCGGAGCGATCCCGCACCGGAGTCGCGATCCTTCGCCCTCTCTAAGCTTGCGGCGACTTTGTGGCAAGTACGTCCTTAGCCCCGACAGGGGCGTGGCTCAGTTGGCGCCGCGTAGACGTTCTTGGCGAGATCCTCTTCCCTGAGCTGCCACGCCCTGATCACGCCCAGGGTCGGGTGAACGCTCAGGACAAAGCGCTCGAGGGGGTTGCGGAGGAGAAGTCGACGCCGGAGACCTTGACGACGGCCTGCCACGCGGCTTCCTGATTGGCGCGATCGTGAAAGTGCGGGTGGCGCATCGCTTCGATTGGGCCTGTGAGCTTCTTCGGCGCCGAGGCGAAGAACTGGCCCGAGACGTCGGTTCCGAACTCCGATGCCTGGAGGTAGCGACGAGCCGCGGTCTCCGGCGTATGAGACATGCCGGGGATGTGCTTTGACAGCGGAATCAACAGCCACTTCGTGGCCCCCCCAGCGTTCCGCACCGCCTGGGTGTCGGGCGCTGCACCGGGTGAGACGGCGTATACAGCCATGCCGGAGGGTAGGCGACGCGCCAGTGCAGCGGCCCACCAAGCGACGATGAGCTTCGCGTCGGCGAACGCCAGGTTGGGCCGGTACTTCACGTTCGGCCCGCCACGCAACAGGGCTTCCACGGCGGCAATTCGGTCACCCTGGTGATGAGTGGCCGCGAGGGCCGCCACGTCGGTGTAGCTGAACATCGGCACGTCCCCTCGGGCAGCTTCCGAGCCAGCGATAACAATCCGGGCGCTGGGGCTAAGCAGATTGGCGCGGAGCAACCCCACGGTCAGTTGATGATGGCCGATCAGTGGGGCCTGAGCCGCCTCAATTCCCTTCACGGTGACCACACGCTCCTTGCCGCCGAGCATCCCCGCATTGAGCAGAAGAAAATCGATCGATCGACCTAGCTTGACCAGCTCGGCTAGAGCGGACTGAACGCTTGTCGGCGAACCCAGATCCAGCTCCAGCGGCGTGAAGACCTGGGTCTTTGTCTCAGCTGCGAGCTGAGCGGCCGTTTCCTCGACCCGGGCCAGGGTGCGGCCCGTGACGAAGACCTGGCGGGACCCCTGAGCGGCGAGCATACTGGCTGCCGCGTAACCGAGCCCGGAAGTGGTGCCTGTGACGAGAGCTATCGAGTGCCTAGGATGATTTCCTCGCGACGACATGGTGGCCCTGCCAATTCAGAACTGATTGGTACTATAATAAGAGGTACTGTGCCAAGGATTGTTGATTGGGGAGGCCTCGCCGAAGTGAGCGCATTGGAACAGTGGGCTGGGGAACTTTCCCCAGCTGTTGTTGACCCTCAAGACAAGACCCGTCTCATATGGGGGGCCGTCCGAACCTTCTTGAGGGGGGGATCCGTGCCCAAACTGTCCTTGTCGATCAGGCCACTCGTCTACAAGTCGTGACCCAACAGTTAGAAAGAGCAGTTGGTAAGGTACAATGAGTTTGGAACCATATGATTCACAAGTCCACTAGGCCGCGTGGACGACCGCGCAGCTTCGACGAGCAGGAAGCGCTGCAAAAGGCGACCCAGGTGTTCTGGTCAAAGGGCTACGACGGAGTGACGATCGACGATCTCGTCGCCGAGATGGGCGTTGGTCGGCCGAGCCTGTATGCAGTCTTCGGGGGCAAGCGGACGTTATTCCTGCGAGTCCTCAGGGCGTACGCGGAGAAGAAGGGCGCTGTCGCTGCAAAGGCCATCTTCTCGCCGCAGCCTCTTCGCGACTCGCTCGCCAGCTTCCTGAGGTACTCCGTCGAGAGTGCGACCGAGGAAGGCTGTCCTGCGGGTTGTCTTCTCGTGTGCGTCGCGCCGCTTGTGGACGACGTAGAGGTCAAGCAATTCCTTCAGAACACTGCAACTGGCGGCGTGGCGATGGTGGAACTTCGTTTCCGGGACGGGATTAACGCGGGAGAAATCCCGTCGGACTTTCCTGTGGCCGCGCGGGCGAGCCAAGTCACTGACCTAGTCCGTGGATTGACCGTCCGTGCGAAAATGGGCACGGCGCGCAAGGCGCTTCTAAGGGATGCAGAGGAAGCGGCCGACTTGGTGCTTCTGCCGCGGGGGAGTCGGCACGAGCCGAGCGGAAGTGCCCGGAAAGCCCGTACGCGGCGAGCGTAAGGGTTCTGAGACGGGCGCTTTGGGTACGGTCGAGTGCCTCCCCTGGTTCGCCGACCTTTCTCTACGGAAGGGGTTCTGTAAGGGGACCCCGCGCAACACCAAGCCAGGGGAATCGAACTAACAGGCAAAGTCCTCTGGCGGCTGCCTGACCGCGCGTATCGCCCGATTTCAATCACCACGTCGAGCGCGTGAGAGAGGAAAGCAGTCATTGTGGTCCGCGTCCTATACCGGTCAATGAGCGGATCCGGGAACGCGCTGCTCCCGTTGGCAGTATCCCGTTCAGGGAGATTCGAAATCCACCGTCTCAAGCGCGGATGGCGGGTGACGTTGGCGGTCTTGGTGGCTGCAAGTGTCACGGGGGCCGCCGTGCTCGTGTATTGGAACCAGCTCCCGCAGTCCGCACCTTGGCAATCATGCGATGGATGCCCCCCGGCTTTGATTGGTCACGTCAGCGAAGTTCCAGACGGAACTGGAGCTGTCAGCAAAACGCTGCTCGTGGGCGACGACTCCTGGGGCATCGCATACGACGGGCGAATGGGGGAGATCTTTGTCTCGAATAGCCTCTCGAACAATCTTAGCGCGATTTCGGACTCGACGGACCGGGTCGTCGCCACGATTGCTCCGGGAGAGGATCCCGGAGGGATCGCGTTTGATAGTCGGGACCAGGAGATCTTCGTTACCGTGAGTACCGGAGGTGGATCCGACGGAATCGTGAGCGTGATCCAGGACTCGACCGACACCGTGAGCGCGACCATCTCTGTAGGCGAGAATCCGGATGCCGTCGCCTACGACCGCGGGCAGGACTTCATCTACGTCGCGAATGGAGGGGGCTCGGTAAACACGATCAACGGCACGACCAACCGGGTCGTGGCCACCGTTCCGGTCGGTTACGCACCCCGGTCCCTAGCGTATGACCGTGCAAAGGGCGAGATCTTCGTTGCGAACGAAGCCTCCGACAATGTGAGCATCATCAACACCAGCTCCAACCGGGTCGTGGGCACCGTGTCGGTCCAAGAGGGGCCCGAAGGGGTGGCGTACGACCCGGGGAAGGGGGAGGTGTTCGTCTCGAATGCAGGGACCCACAACCTCAGCGTGATCAACGACACGACCGACACCGTCGTGTCTACGATCGCTGTCGGCTCCGTCCCTGAGGCGATCGCATGTGATCCCTCGACGGCTGAGTGCTTTGTGGCGAATCAAGGATCCGGTAACGTGAGCGTGGTATCGGATGCGACCGATGCGGTGGTGTCGACCATCGCTCTCGAGGGCTTTCCCGAAGGGATCGCATATGACAGCGAGGTCGGTGCGATCTACGTCGTATGGGACGCACCCTGATCGGAGGGACGCTCGGAGATCCGATGAAGAGTGCCCCGAGCGCGTGCCGATGGACCGGCCGTCCTCGACGGACGGGAGAGGTAGTCGCTCGTCCTTCCTCGAAATCGCCGGCGGTTTGGATCGCCTCAATGAAGCTCTCTGACGGCTGCCCGACCTCGTTTGGATCCCGTGTCAGAACGGGGGTATGCCTACCGGCGAAGTTTCGCTCCGGGGGTCACACGGACAACTCTATCCAGATTCCGTTCGGGTCCTGGATGTAGACCCACCGGCTGCCATCATTCTTGATTTCCTGGACGACCGGGTATCCTCCTTTCTCGGCCGCCGCGACTGAGGCGTCAAGGTCGGTGACGTTGAACCCCAGATGGTCGAGAGCCTCCCCCACCTCGTATTCCGTATCAAACCGGCTTCCCTTCTCGTAGAAGTTCAGTTCAAGGGGGTGACCTCCGTCCTCGTTCACAACGTCGAGCACGACTCCCTTCGTAGCGGCGATCGTGTTCCGTGACCGGGCGCTCAACCCAAGAATGGTGGTGTAGAAAGTGACGGTCGCATCGAGGTCTTTGACGCGGATTCCCGTGTAGATGAACTTCGCATTCATCGCGTTGGCCGGCCCACCGCGCTCCGGAGTTCTACGTCTTCGGCCAAGCGCCGGGGGGCTGGTTCATTGAGAATAGGTTCCCATCGGGGTCTTTGAAAGTCGCAACCGTGCCCCAAGGGTGCTGAACGGGCGCCATCACGAACTCTACGCCCCGCGCCGTCAGCTCCGAATGGGTCTTTCGGCAATCCGTCACCTGCAGGAGGATCGGAGGGGCCCTTCCGGGGGACCAGTTCTTCGAGAATTCCTTCTGAGATGGGTCGGCGGCCGAACCGACCTCCCACAGCGCCATCTCCAGATCTTGTCCCTTCACGCCGACCGTCACCCATCGGGGCCCTCCAGGAGGACTGACGTCGGTCTTCTTCTCGAAACCCACCTTATCGGTGAAGAATTCGAGCGATCGGGGCTGACTGGTCACAACCAGGGTGATCAGCGTGATCTTGCCGTTCATCAGATTCGCCTCTTCGCCTCGGCCGCCGACGCCGCAGTAAGGGCAAGGGCGGCTCGGCACATAACGACTCTAGTTCTTTGCGATGCTCGACCACCTGAGTCGGCCCCGGTCCAACTCCCCGACTGCGGCTGGCTCTCGCGGACGGTCTGTTCTCGCCAGGCAATCTAATCGTTCCAGACTGAACGTGCAGAGTACCCTCCAGTGCCCCGAGGCCGTTCCTGAGGTCCGGCAGTGGAATGGTCGGACGGTGACTCTCGCGAGAGCCTCGGGTCGAAATCATCGGCGGCTCTCGCTTGCGGGATTTGCCCGGCTCGGGGGCGATTCGCTGAGACCAGGATGACACTCCCGTCGGGCCTCAGAGATGAGGTCGTTGACAGTTCGTGACGGGCGGCGGTGCTACTACGAGGTGACTCGAGGCGGGGTGCGTCGACCGTCCGCGCGGGATGCCACGGTGACGCGTATTTTGCCCGAGATCGCGAATCAGCGCGCTTTCCCGAAGATCTACGGGGCAACGAACGAATGTAGCGCGAACTGATCCGGCAGCGTCTGGCCGAGGGGGTACTCGCAGGTCGCGTGCGGGCCGGAGGTTCTACGGCAGATTGACCGGGGTTCCCTTGCCTGAAGTTCGGTGCGGTACCTTCTGCTGTCGCTCGCCCGCGGCGCCGTCCGAGCCAACGGAGGACAGACCGGAGGGACAGGGCCGCCCGGGGGCCCATGACGCGACCGTTACGGCCTGCCTGTCGTGCGCTATGGCGGGGAGAGGAGAGGCCGAGAAGGCGCACGTCGAGCCGATGACGCCCACCGACTTCGAAAACTTCCTCGATTGAGTCTAGGTCGAGTACGCCGGGTCTCAGGACCGGTTCTGCGCGTGGGTGGGCGATGAGGCAGGTACGCACGCGCTCGCTGAGCCCGCCCAAGAACTTCCGCGCAACTTCGAAACGCCCGACTAGTTCACTCGCCCAGTACACGATAGTAGAACGCGCGAGCGGGCGAGCGATCTGTGGCACCCCCCACGGTTGCGCGTATGACGCCGGCAACTGATCGTTGGCTGCATCGGGATCGATGAGACGTACCCCGGCCGCGGATAGGCAGCGGAAGTACCCGGTCTGCTCGAACTTGAGGCCCGGATGAGCGGGGCCGACCGGCACGGTCCCGCGACCCGTGAGACTAGGACGCCGCCCCTTCGCTCTACCCCGCGCACGCTTCGCCAAAGAACCACTTCCTCGCCACAACTGTAACGCCGCGGGACGGTCGTCGGCTCGGCTCGTGATGGGCCATAGCGAGCGCGTCATCGGTGGGCGGTACGGACCCGCTCCGACATCGCAAGTCGCTCTGGCCTAAGTAGTCAGGTTCTCTGGCGAGTGGAGTCGCGCTCCCCGAGGGAGCGGGGAACGGGGATCCGAGGGAAATCGGACATGTCGGAGGAGGATCGGCCTCTCGTGGCCTCGGTGCTCTCCCTCATCGGGGGGATACTGATCTTCAGTGATGGCGCCGTCCTCTCATCCTTCGGGGCAGCGGTCCGGGCGACCGGATACTCCCGATTCGGCGGCCTGATCGGGGACCTCGCGGACGCTGGTCTCCTCATGGGGATCCTGGTCTTCGTCCTTGCACTGGCCGTCTACGAATCCCCCGACGCCCACCGCGGGCTCGGAATTGCGATCCTTTCCCTCTCCCTCTTGAGCCTGCTCGGCGGAGGAGGTTTTGTGATCGGCGCCATCCTTGGGTCACTCGGGGGAATCCTGGCGATACTCCACGTGGACCCTGCGCCGCTGCCCGCTCCCTACGCGCCGGTGAGCGGATGGAGCGAGCGGGCCTGCCCCGCGTGTGGATCTCCGCTCGCGCCGGGGGCCATCTACTGCCACACCTGCGGCCAAGCCGTCCCCCCCGCGACCGGGGGGGCCCCCCCGCTCCCGATTCCGTCGGCCGACTTGTGGGGTCGGACCCATCAGAGATGCCCGACCTGCGCGCGCGTGGTGCCGGTGCAGTCGACTACCTGTCCCGGCTGCGGGCAGAAGCTCGCGTGAGGCGGGGGCCGATGATCGATCGGATCTCGGCTCCATCACCCTCCGACCCGGCGTCGTTGTCGGAGGCGAGCGACAGGACCTCACGAAGGACCCGATAGATCCAGTTCGGAACCTGGGTACGTCCCGTGCCGCGATCGGGGCGGCCGAGCTCGATTCCGCCCGCCGGCCCGCCCCTCGCGAGATCTCGCACGGCCCACCACTCGCCCTTCGGGCGGTGTTTAGAAGTCTAAAAATGGACCATCAATCTGCGAACTCTCCCCCCACGCCCGGAGGGAAGGAAGATATCGGGTGGCGTGAATACCCTCTCGGGGGCCCTCAACATGGCCCGAGGTACCGGGTTCTCGCCGACGCTGCTGGTCATGGGCACCCTTGCCGTCGTGGCCGGGTCGGCAGCCGCATTGCTGGGAGTGGAATCTCCGTCGTCGTCCCTCGTCTCGAGCCCCGCCGGGGCGACCATCTCTTCGGGGCTCGCGATCGACGCGATACTGATCTCACCGGTCGTCGTGCTGATCGGCGTCATCTTGTGGTCGATCCTCTCGACCGGCGGCACGGGGGTCGGAAAGAGAGGGGCGATCGGGGCGATCATCGTGGTCGCCATCGTGCTGGTCGGACTGGTCTGGGTCCTTCACCAGTCCCCTTCGCTGACGGATACGGCGGTCGGCACGCTTCCGAACGGCGGCGACTCCGGCGGCGGGTCGGGGGGCCATGGCGGCGGGGGCGGATCGGGCTCGCCGAACGGGACGGGTGGTCACGGAAACGGATCCGGCGGAGGCACGGGAGGTACCGGTGGCGGTACCGGCGGGTCCGGCAACAACTCTACCAATCAGTCGGGGGGCGGTACGAACGGTACGAACGGGACGAACGGCACCCACAACGGCTCGGGCGGAACCGGTGGGGGTGGGACCGGGGGCAAGGGCAACGGAACCGGGGGTCACGGGGGAACGAACGCTACCCCTCCGACCGTGGGTGCCCTCGCCACTCCTCCAGCGACTGCTTGGCCGCTGTTCGCGGCTGTCGCGGGTCTTTCGCTGCTGATCGGGGCGCTCGTCATTCCCCAGCTAGCCAGCCGAAGTGCCCGTCGTCGCCGGGCGGCCCCGCTTACGCTCAGTCAGGCGCGCAGCCGCGCGGCAAAGGCGTTCTCCCGCGCAGCGTCCAGCCTCGCGGGTTCGAGCGATCCCCGTGGCGTGATCCTCGACCTCTACTCCCAGCTTCTCGCGCGCCTCGAGCCGCGCAACGAAATCCCGTCCAGCCGGACGCCGGAGGAGATCCGGAGCGCCCATCTGTTGCCCCTGGGGGTGCGCACGGAGGCGGCGACCCACCTGACCCGGATCTTCGAGGAGGCGTGCTACTCGTCTCATGCCCTCTCCGTCGATGAGGTTCGCGTCGCCCGCGAGTCGATCCAGCTCGCCGAGTACGACCTCCGCGCTTCCCACGCGATTTGATGAACGCGCCGTTCCGCTGGACGTACCCGATCATCGCGCTGTTCGCCACCGTCGCGGCCGTTCTGTTGAACGACACCCCCGGCGTGGCGATCCCGGCCGCGACGATCGCGGTCGCGGCGGGGGCGATGACGCTCTGGGACTCCGTGCGGAGCCCGACCGCCGACGCGGGGGATGCGGCCGAGAGGGACCGGGTCGCTGCGCCGGTCGGGAGCGAGGTCTGGTTCGAAGGGGGTGAGCTGGGTCAGGAGGCGATCGTCCTCCTCCTGGACCGCATCGATCGCGCCCTCCTCCACCCATCATTGCCCAATCGCAGCACCGATGATCTCGCCCGCATGCGAACTCTCCCCCGCGAACAGTTCCTCGGATATCTCGAGTCCCGAATGGCCGAACTCGAGGCTGTTTCGTGAACCCGGCGGCCACGACGCCGCCCGGGTTCCGGTGGCGTTCCCGTGGGTATCTCCTGGCGGGGGCGGGGGCTGCGTTCCTGGTCCTTGCGATTGCGGCGCGGGACGCCGTGATGGTCCTTCTCGCGGTCCCGCTCCTGGTCGCTCCCGTCGCCTCGGCGCTCGTCAGTCCGCGACCGATGCCTCGGGCGGCGCTCGCCTGGCGATCGGTCGGAGTGGCCGGGGAGGTGAGGATCGTGGGCGAGGTGCGCGGTGACCCCCCCCGTTCGACGGACGATTTCACTCTCGCCTTCGAGCGCCCCGCGGATCTGAACGAGGAGAAGCCCCCGCGGATCGAGTGGTGGCCCGGGGCGGTTCGGTTCGAGCTGCGGTGGAGCTCGCCCCGTCCGACCGTCCAGGTCGTCCCGGCCCCGTCGATCGTCTGGCAGGACCCGATCGGCCTCGTCGAACGGAGCGCGACCGGTCCCCGGTCCGCGCTCGTCCTGGAACGATACCCGCTCGACCTGCACCGACTCGGGGCGGTGCGGCTCGAGCGGACGCGGCAGCTCCCCGGGAAGTCGCGCACCCGGAACATCGGGGTGACCGGCGAGTTCTTCGGGATCCGTGAAGCGGCGCCGAACGAGCCGCCGCGCCGGATCAACTGGCGCGCCAGCGCCCGGAGCGGCAAGTGGCTCGCCAACGAGTTCGAGGTGGAGCGGACCGGAGACCTGATCATCCTGGTCGACGCACGCCCGACCGTCCTCGGGGACGTCCTCGACGAACGGTTTCTCGGCGTCGCCCGCGCCGCCGCGACCGGGATCTCGGGCGCATTCCTTCGCCAGAAGACGCGGCTCGGCTACGCCTCGTTCGGTGAGTTCCTGGAGGCGGTCCCGCTCTCCACGGGCCGGACCCAGGGGGTGCGGATCCGTCGGGCGATCCGCGCGACCCGGCGCAGTAGCGTCGAAGGGCCGTCCGAACGTTGTGCGGTCTCCTTGCGCCGATATTTTCCGACCGGCGTAACGACCATTCTCCTCTCGAGCCTTGGGGGCGATGCGGCGTGCGACCTGGTCGTCCATCTTCGGCATCGGGGGTACCCGGTCGTTGTCCTCAACCCGTCCTGGCGAGCGCTCGTGCCGCCGAAGACGACCCTCCCCCCCCGGGAGGACGCCCTCTCCGGGCGGCTCGCCCAGCTCGAGCGGCAGATGCGGCTCACCGCGACACGGGCGTACGCCTCGGTCGTCGACTGGGAGGACCTCGCCTCGCTCGCAGACCTCGGGCTGGTCCTTCAGCGGCCGATCCGCCGGAGGACCTAGATGGCGGTCCCGGGCGCTCAGCCGATCGCAGCGTCCCGGCTCGGCCTCTCCTCCGGGATCTTGGCGGGTGCGCTCGTCCTGTTCGGGCTCACCACCGACTTCCGCTGGGAGATCGCGCTCGTGATCGCGGGCGCCGGGGCCGCGGCCGCGATCGCCCTCCGGCTCGTCTCCGGGGGGGGCCGGACCGACGCGGCGAGCCTCATCGTTCTCCTCACGCTCGGGGTCCTCGCGCTCGCCGCCCCGGACTCCTGGAGCGCCGGGCTCGCTGCCGGGGTAGGAGTCCTCGCCCTCCTCGGATGGCTCGCGGACGAACCGGGGCGCGTCACGGGAGGCGAGCGACGGGCCGTGCCCGCGATCGCGGTGGTGGGGTTGATCTTCGGAGTTACGTGGGTGTCGGCGTTCTTGCTGCCCCCGACCCGGGTCCCGACCGGGGTCGTCGGCGGCCTCCTCGTCGCGGTCATCCTCCTCGTGACCGCCCTCCTCGCCCGCCCCGAGCTCTTGGAGAGCGAACCGCCCCTGACCGCCTAGCTCGCGGCCGCGAGGGGACGGTGGGCCTACAGATCGAACGACGCTCCGTCGCTCGCCACGACCGTCTCGGCAAATCGCGTACGGCTCTCCCGAGCGACCCTCGACTCCAGGTCCGGGGCGTCGCCGAGGTGCGTCAGGAACAGCCGCCGTGCCTTCATCGCAGTCGCCGCCTCCGCCGCGTCCGCGCCGGTGCTGTGACCGAATCGGTGGGCGAGCTCGCGGTGCTCCTCGTCGAACGTCGCCTCGTGGATCAGCACATCCGTGCGGAGCTCGTGGGCCGCGCTCGGTTCCCGGGTATCGCCGGTGTAGAAGAGCGAGAGCCGGTCCGAGGTCGCGAGGTACCCGAGGTCCGGGACCGTATGGGCGAGGGGCACGCCGCGTACCGTCCACGCTCCGATCGTCACCGAGGGACGGTCCTCCTCAACGATCCGCAGATCGTAGAGCTGCGCCGGGTCGCGGACCATCGCGTGGACGTCGACGAAGGCGCGGAGGATGGGGGAGAGGCCCGGCGGAGATACGATCGTGAGTGGACGGCGGCGGCCGGTGAGGAAGGTGTGTAGGAGCAGGTCGAACAACCCGGCGACATGGTCGGTGTGGAGGTGGGAGATGAGGACGGCCTCGACCTCGTCGAACCTCTGGAGGTCGTGGAGTCGCCCGGTCGCCCCCGCGCCGCAATCCAGTAGGAGACCATCGACGATCGCGCCGGACGGGTGGCGGGCCCCTCCGCGAAAATTGCCGGCCCCGGTCCCGAGAAAGCTGAGCCTCATCGTGATCGGCCCCCGTATCTCCGAGCGCCACGAACGGGGAAGTTCAAGAGAGTTCGGAAGGCGCGCCCCCCGCCCACGGTCCGTCGCTCGGGGTGGACCGCGCGGTCACTTCGGCGGAGCGGTCGCACCCGAGACGGTGCCCGAACCCGCGAGTCGCTCCAGGGCCCGGCGTACGTGGGGGCCGGGCGTGAGGCCCGAAACGACCTCCTCGATCCGGCCGTCCGGACCGATCCAGAACGTCACTCGCTTGGCCATCCCGAGGAGACCCAGCGCCCCGAACTTCCGCGCGATCGACCGGTCCGCATCGGCGACGAGCGGGAACGGCAGCTTGCAGTTCTCCGAAAATCGCCGCTGCGCCTCGACCGAGTCGACGCTGACCCCCACGATCGCCACGCCCGCCCGTTCGAACTCCGGATAGTGACGGGCGAAGTCGTTCGCCTCCATCGTGCAGCCGGACGTCCCGGCCTTCGGGTAGAAGTAGAGCACCGCCGGCCGACCGCGCAGGCTGCCGAGGGTGAGGGTCTCTCCCCGTGCGGTGACGCCAGAGAACTCAGGGGCCGCGTCTCCCGCTGCCAGCACATCGGAGCGAGCGGTCGAGGATATATCACTCCGTTTCGGCGTGCGGGCGTCGGGCCGCCGGTCGTTCGACCCCGATCCGGTCGATCTCCTCCTCCGAGAGCTCCGGACCCCGGGCGGCTCCAAAGAGCGTCCCGAACCGCTCGGGCGACGGGAGCGGCACGACCGCTGATCGGACCCACGGCCAGTGGAGCGCGAACCGGAGGGCGGTCTGCGCCAGGGTCCGGCCGGTGCCGTGCGTCAGGAACCCCAACCGAAGGATCGGATTGAGACGCGCGTGCAATGTGCCGAGACTCGGCGGAGGCTCCGCCGGCCCACGAGAGAGTGGGGAGCCCGCGAGGAGGGAGCCATCGAGGCTCCCCGACGCGAAGACATCGCGGGCGATCAGCGAGAAACCGGTGGGGAGCTCGCCTCGACGGACCGAGTTCACGATCTCGAGGTCGAGAAGAGAGAGCGGACCCGATCGGAACGGCGCCGGTCCGGCCACCTCGCGGGCGGCATACGGCACGACGACGTCGAGGATCCGCCCGTCGCCGTGCATCGCGACGAGCGGCTCGGGGATTCGAAGAGCCTCCGGTCCCGAACGTTCCGGCGGGCTCCATTCGACGATCGTCCGACATCGATCGCCGAGACGCCCGAGGGTGCCTTCGATCGGAGGATCGGCCGGCGCCCCTGAGCCCGACGCACTCCGGCTCAGCCCCCGAGGTCGGGGAGTCGCACGCTCTCCGTAGCCGACGATCGCCACGAGCTCCGGATCCCGATAGGGGAAGGCGCGGAGGAAGATCTCCTCGGCCAGCGCCGCCGGCGAGGCGCCGGTGAGGTCGAACGTCGTCACGCCTACGGATCTCGCTTTCTGGAGCAGGGGGACCGCCATCGAGGCCCAGCCCGGGGCTGCCGGACCCGGCGGGTCGATCGAGATCGTGACCTCCGAGAGGCTGTAGTTCGCTCCCGGGGCGATCCGCTGCGGCACCTGGTGGTCGTTCACGGCCTTCGAGCCTGCGCCGGTGAGGGGCGAGCGGCTCCTGAACGTTTCGCCCGCCGCCTTATCCGTCCCACGCCTTCGAGCGTACGATGACACCGTCGCCGGCCCCGACGCTCCCGCTCTCCGAGCGGCTGCGCCCGCGCCGACTCGCCGAGATCGCCGGGAACGTTCGTGCCCTGACCGACCTACGCGCCTGGGCGGAGCGATGGCGGGCTCCCACCCCCCCGGCGCGGCGCGCCGTCGTCCTCTCAGGACCGCCCGGCGTCGGGAAGACGACCGCGGCGCTCGCTCTCGCCCACGAGATGGGCTGGAGCCTCGTCGAGATGAACGCATCGGATGCGCGTAATCAGAGCGCCATCGACCGGGTCGCGGGCCGCGCCTCGGTGTCGCACTCCCTCGGTGATTCGACGGAGCCCGGTGCGCCTCGCCGAGCGCTCATCCTCTTGGACGAGGCGGACTGCCTCACCGGGCGCGCGGTGGAGTCGGGTCGTACGACGCTCGAACCCGTTCCCCTTCGTGAGTTTCTGCGGGGTCGGTACGGCACCGTGGAGGCGCTCAACGCCGCGTGGGGATTGGGGACCGGAGCGAAGGCGAAGCCGTTCGCGGAGTGGTCGACGGTCCCTCGCTCCCCCGGAAATTTCGCCTGGGGCCGTCTTCCATCGTCGCGCCGTGACCTCGAGGACTGGCGGGCGAGCGGGCGTCCGGTCGACACCTCCGACCGGGGCGGACTCGGCGCCATCGCCCGGTTGGTGAAGAATACACACCAGCCGCTCCTCCTCACCGTCAACGACGATCGCCCGTTGAACCGGTACTCTGCGGTGTTTCGGACGTCCGTGCTGCGCATTCGTTTCCAGCCGATCGGTCCGGAGGAACTTCTCGGGCGACTGGGCCGGATCGCCCAGTCGGAACGTATCGAGCTCGCCCCGGGAGCTCTGACGGCGATCGTTGCGCGGGCGCGGGGCGACCTTCGCGCGGCGCTCAACGACCTCGATGCCGTTGCTCCCCTCCCCGCCGGCCCGGCACAGCTCGAGGTTCTCGGCGTGCGGGACCGGACCGCGGACTTTGCGGGCTTCACCGCGGAAGCGCTCACCAGCGCTCGGTTCTATCGGGGCGTGGAGATCCGCGAGCGCCTGGACGCGACCCCCGACGACCTTCTGCCGTGGATCGAGGAGAACATCGTCCACTACGCTCCCGACGCCCGGCACCGCGCGGAGGCGTTCCGCACGCTCGCCGCAGCGGAGCTGATGTTGATGCGGGCGCGTCGGGCACGCGTGTATGGGCTCTGGAGCTACGCTTCCGAGCTGTTGGCCGGCGGGGTCGGGCTCGCGCTGCACGAACAGGCCGTACCGGCGCGGGGGGAGGCAGCGTTCCCCCGGTTCCTCGGGGAAATGGGGCAATCACGGGGGGCTCGCGAAGTCCGCGACTCGTTGGCGACCAAGATGGGAGCCCATTTCCACCTGTCCCGAGGGAAGGTTCGATCGACGCTCCTTTCGGAGCTCGAGGGGTTATCGTACGTGCCCCACGGTCGAAAGAGCACGGCTCGGGAGACTGCGCTGCGTCGGGCGATCGCCCGTGAGCTCGGCCTCTCCCCCGAAGAGGCCGCGTTCCTCTACGGCGTCTCGATCGACGACCCCGAAGTGGTCGGGATCGTCGGGGCGGAGGACGAGGAGGCTCCGGCGCCACTCCCGTCGGGCGAGGAACTCCCATCGGAGAAGGAGGCCGAGCGCGACCCGGCGCTCCCTACCGATACGGAGAGCGGGCGAAAGCGAGTCCAGCGAAGCCTGTCGGAGTTCGGGACGTGAGCCCGGGGCCGGCTCCCGATACCGCCTCTCGTCCCCCCACCATCGTCTCCTGGAGCACGGGCAAGGACGCCGCGTGGTCGCTCCATGAGCTGCGCCGTGAGGGAAAGGTCCGGGTCGTGGGCTTGCTCACGACGGTCACGACCGCGTTCGATCGCGTCTCGATGCACGGGGTCCGACGCACGGTCCTTGAACTACAAGCCCGGGCGCTCGGCCTCCCGGTCTATCGCGTGGAGATCCCGTCCCCCTGCCCGAACGATATGTACGACCGAGCGATGGCGAAGGTGATCGGCCAGCTCCGCTCTGACGGCGTCGAACGGATCGTCTTCGGGGATCTGTACCTCGAAGATATCCGACGCTACCGGGAAGATCGACTTCGCGGTACAGGCATCGAGCCGATCTTTCCCCTCTGGGGACGCCCGACCCGGCCGCTCGCGGAGGAGATGATCGCCGGCGGGCTGCGCGCCACGATCGTCAGCGTCGATCCCCGCCGCCTGCCTCGCGAGTTCTGCGGCCGGCAGTTCGATGCGCAGTTCCTCCGAGACCTCCCGCGGGGGGTCGACCCGTGCGGGGAGAACGGGGAGTTCCACACATGTGTGACCGCCGGGCCGATGTGGGAGCGACCGCTCGCTGTTCGGACGGGGAAGATCGTGGAGCGCGACGGGTTCGTCTTCGCGGACGTTGTGCCGGAGTAAGTCGACGAGCCCCCGAGCGGCGTGCGAGACCCGTTACTCGAGCTTCGCGTGGACGGAGATGACGACGTTGCCCTTGAGCGCGCCCGAGATCGGGCACCCCTCGCCCGCAGCCTTCGCCGCCGTCTCGAACTCGGCCGGGGTGATCCCCGCGACCTTCCCTGTGACGCTCAGATCCATCGTCGTGACCTTCCACGCGTCGCCGACCTTGTCGAACGTCGCGGTCGCCTCGACCGCGAGACGGGTCGGCGGCTTCTGCATGCGGCCGAGACCCGCCGAAAGCGCCATCGAATAGCAGGCGGCGTGCGCCGCCGCGAGAAGCTCTTCCGGACTCGTCTTTCCGGCGGGCGCCTCGGTGCGGGATGCCCAGGAGACGGACGTCTCAAGGAGCGCGCCGCTGGTCCCTTTCACGCGGCCCGATCCTTGGGCCAGAGTCCCTTCCCAGACGGCCTGGGCGGTTCGCTTCGCGGTCATCGGTCGGACGAGCCGGGCGGCCGATTTAACGTTCCCGACCCGCGGCGGCCGCTCGATGGTCAGCTATTTCACGTACGGCCGCGCTCCGTTCCTCATGGGCGGCGGCCTCGGGAGCCTCCCGCGGTTCCTCATCATCGAGCCGGTGTCGACCGTTCGCCTCGAGATGGAACTCGACCGGCCGTCGTGCGAGATCGACGTCGAGCTTCAGAACCCCGGACCCGGCCGGTCGTTCGTGGTGATGATCGGTCACCGCGGCGGACCGTTCGTGCAGCGACTTCGGCTGTCGGGGCGGGCGCGGATCGTCTTCGAGCCGAAGAGCCCCGGGCGCTACGTGCTGGTGCTCGCGAACCCGGTCAAGGAGGTCCTCGTGCTTCGATTGAAGGGGCGCCAGAGCGCGCTCCGCCTCGGGGAGGACGCGACCGAGCGGACCCGTCCACCCCCGGCCCGTCACCGCCGGCGCGGTGTTCGGACGCGGTCCCCTTCACGCTCCGGACGTCCGCGCGGGGGCCGGCCCCCGGCCGAACGGCTCCCGGGTCGTCGGCCGTAGCCGCCGGCTTCGGCCCGAAGGATTGAAGGTCCCGGTCGCTCCCGTCCCGCGCGGAGCGCATCGTCGTGTCCCTCAACGTCGCCCTCTTCGCAGAGATCGTCCTCAGCATCTTCGCGATCGTCGATCCGCTCGGCACGCTCCCGTTCTATGTCGCGCTGACCGACGGGTTCGACGCGGCGGACCGCGGTGTGATCGTGTCGCGGGCGGTCCTGGTGCTCGGGGGGGTTCTTGCCTTGTTCGCCCTACTGGGCCGGTTTCTCTTCGCGGTCTTCGGTCTCTCCCTCGGGGCCTTCGAGATCGCGGGAGGGGCCCTCTTGTTCCTGGTCGCCTTCGACATGCTGCGCGGGGAGTTGACCCAGGTCCGGCTGACTCCCCAGGATCGGGACGAGGCGATCGAGCGACGGGACGAGCTCTCGGTGGTGCCGCTCGGGATCCCGTTGCTCGCGGGCCCGGGGGCGATCTCGGTCGTGATGAT
Organism: Thermoplasmata archaeon; assembly: GCA_049285595.1. Taxonomy (GTDB): domain Archaea; phylum Thermoplasmatota; class Thermoplasmata; order Lutacidiplasmatales; family UBA184; genus Lutacidiplasma. The sequence continues at coordinate 25,626 of JBAQAF010000017.1, read as the reverse complement.
CTACGAGGGGAACGCCGGGAACGATCCGCTGATCGTGCTCGCCACCTTCGTGGCGATCGTCATCACGTGCGTCGCGACGTTCGTGATCCTGCGCTTCGGCGACGGGATCCTCCGGTCGATGGGGCGCGTCGGCGTGATGGCGATGACGCGCGTCCTCGGGCTGATCCTTGCCGCGGTCGGGGTGCAGTTCGTGATCGACGGGGTGCTGAGCGTGGTCGCGCACGTGTGACCTTCCGTTGGGAACGGCGCTTGGCCGGAGCGGCCCGCACGGTCTTCGCGGCGGGGGGACCGCGTCGCGCGATGGCGTGCGCGGACGGACTCGCGGGATTCCGCTCGGCGGCCCAGACCATCTCGCCCGCGCGCACGGCCACCGCCAGGTCGTTCTCGGCCGGCGGGAATCCGCACTCGTAGTCGTCGGTGTAGGCGCAGTACGGGTTGAACGCCCGGTTGAAATCGAGATCGTAGGCGTCGGCCTCGTTCAGCTCGAGGGTGAGGTAGCGACCGGGGCCGTAGCTGTCCTTGCCGCTCGTACGGTCGCGGAACGGAACGAACGCGGACGTGCCGACCCCTTCTCCCGCGTGGTAGACCCGGAGGTGGACGGCCCGACCTCCGAGGCGGAATTCGAGGTCGCCGAGGTAGCGCATCACGGCCTGGTTGTCGCGGTTCGTTCGGAGGTACGCTTCCTCGGGCACCGTGCGACGCGCGAGCGTCGCGGTCACCCGATAGGCGGGATCGGGAGGAAAGTAGCGCAAGGCGTGAAACGGCACGCGCCCTCCGATGAACGGCGACTCCGGGTGCCGGGCCATGAACTCGTCCTTCATCTCGCGTTCCGTGACGAGCTCGCGCTCCCAGTCGTCGGCGTCGGTCATCGACGGCGGGAAGGGGCGCTCCCCTTAACGGTTCTCGGCGGCACCGGGCGACGCCCCACGGCGCAGGTCGACGTACATCAGCTCGGTGTCGATGTAGGTCGCCCCGCGTCGCACCGCCGATGGCATCCGTCCGACCGTCTCGAATCCCAAGGTGGAGTACAGATGTTTTGCTCCGAGGTTATTGGCGTGGACCCACAACCGCACGATCTCGTAGCGGTTCCGGGAAAGTTCGAGCGCCCGGAGGATCATCGCCCGACCGAATCCTCGCCGCCGATACCGATGGTCGATCATGATCCCTAGCTCCCCGACGTGGCCCCCATCCGAATCACGTCCTCCCGGGAACGTGGGGCCGACATTGCAGAGCCCGACCGCCCGTCCTTCCACGTCCGCGACGACCGCGATCCCGTCGCCGGCCAGGACCCGCCGGTAGACCCCTGTGAACCAGGCGGCCTCCTCCTCCCGGGACGGACGCTTCGCGAGCAGCCCGACCCCGACCGGTTCCCCTCGGTCCCGCTCGTCGTAGAGCTCCCAGTACGCCTCGGTGATCGCGTCGAAATCCTCCCACCGAAGTTCGCGCAGCATGCCGAGCCGCGCAGGGTTCGTCCCGATATCTCATTTCGCAGGCCGGACCGACTCGCTCCGAGGCGACTCCGCAGGACGTAAATGGACCTCGTTCCGTGGAGGACGGATGGTCTTCGTGCGCGACGAAGGGAGCGTCATCGACGCGCCCCTCGACGTGGTCTGGGAGTTCGTCGGCTCCGGCGATGCACACTCCGAGGCGCACCGGCACCGCGCCTGGCGCCGAGAAAGGGGGGAGGGCAATTCGGGAACGTACTCTTGGGAGCAGGAGTTCGCGGGGGGAGTGGCGCGGTTCACGATGCACTGGGTCTCCTACCATCCGCTGGGCGTCGCGTACGACGTCCTCGAAGGTCCGTTCACCGGTTCGCGATTCTTTCTCTACTACACTCCGTTGGGCGCCCGGACCGGAGTATCGGTCGTGGGGGAGTTCCTCTCGCCGTCGATCCCGGCGGTTCGCCTCGAATCCGAAGTGCTCCGGTTCTTCGCCGTTGAGTTCAACCAGGATCACGCGGCGATCGTCGAACGGGTCGCCGCGAAGTGATCGCGGCCCGACCGCTTCGGCCGGCACGAGGTAGGAACGGAGGGGGACTCTTCCCAGCGCCGATGGCGGAGCGACCGACGGTGGCCCGATGACCGATCCGGTAGGGAGCATCGACACCGGCCGAACGGCACTCGACCCGGGACGGAGTGCGCCGTCGCGCGAGTTCCGGAAGGTGATCCGGATGCGCCACGCGGTCGCGCTCTACGTCAGCTCGGTGCTCGGTTCGGGGATCTTGATCCTCCCCGGGTTGGTCGCGAACCTCGCAGGGCCTGCCTCGCTGCTCGCTTGGGGGTTGCTCGCCGTCGCGAGCCTGCCGTTCGCGCTGATGTTCGCCTCGCTCTCCGCGCGCCGACCCCAGGCCGGGGGGGTCTATGCGTTCGCGAAGGAGGCGTTCGGCCGACCGGCCGCCCTGACCACCGGCTGGTTGTTCGCCCTCTGGCAAGTCACCGGAGCTCCGGCCGTCGCGCTGATCGCCGCGTCGTACCTGCGCTACGCGTTCCCCATCGACCGGGCCGAAACGTTCGTGCTCGCGTTCGCGGTGATCTTTGCAGCGTTCGCCGTCAATTACGGCGGGATCCGTCTGAGCAGCCGGGTCCAGCTCACCGTGATCGTCTCGATCGTCGGCCTCCTGGTCACCGCGGTCGCGGTCGCCGGGTCGCGCGTTCGGGCGGCCAACTTCCAGCCGTTCGACCCGCACGGCCTCGTCCCGATCGGCACGGCGGCGGCGTTGATCTTCTGGTCGTTCCTCGGCTACGAGAACGTCTCGAACGTCGCCGAGGAGTTCGAGGACCCGCGGCGCGATTTCCGCCGAGCGGTCTACCGAAGCGTGGCGATCGTCGGCGGGTTGTACTTCGCGGTCGCCTTCGTCACGGTCGGAACGGCATCGTATCTCTCGGGGGGGAGTGTCGCACCTTTCGCGGCGCTCCTCGGAAATGTCCTCGGCCCGTACGCCGCGGCCGGGACCGCGCTCCTCGCGGTGTTCATCGTTTTCGGTGTGGTGAACGCCTACACCACCGGGATGTCCCGCGTGACGTACGTGACGGCCCGCGACGGGGGTTTCCCCGGGGTCATGGCCCGTCTCGACGCGCGGACCCAGGCCCCGAGCCGCGCGCTCCTGACCCTGTTCCTCTCCGAAGCGGCCGTCTTCGCCCTCTACTACTTCGCGAACGTATCGCTCGCCACGGCCCTCTTGGTGGCGAGCGGGGCGGCGATCGTCGTCTACATCATCGGCTCGGCGGCCGGGGTTCGGATCTACACCCGCGAGGGGCTCCCCGGACGTTCGACCCGATGGCTCGCGATCATATCGCTCGGGGTATCGGTCGCGGTCCTGCCGTTCGTGGGGTGGCCGGTCGCGGCGGCGGCCGTCGTGGCCCTGGGCGCGGGCCTATACTTTACCCTCAACGAGCGCTGGCGGCGCCCGACGCACGTCGGGTAGGGTTCGTTGCGGACGACAGCGGATGGATCGGGGGTTCCCTACGGGCGGACCCGCCGACGCCCACAGCGGAATCCATAGAGCCCGAGCCCCGCTCGCCTCACGGGGGTGGCCTGACGCAGGCGGGCCCACCGGCTCAGCGCGGCACACAACTCGCCCGAAGGCCCATGGTCGGCAATCGCCACCGCCCCGACGGGGAAGAGGGGGTCGAGCCGTCGGAACTCGCGAAGGGTCTCGCGGTCACGGTGCGGCACATCGTAGACGAACAGCCCCACTTCGGGGAGCTCTTCCGCGAGCACCGGCAGCACCTCGGCCTTGTCGCCCCATCGAAGGTCCCACCGTTTGCGGAGCGCCATCGGGATCGCCCAACCGGGCCCCCGGCCGAACGGGAGCGCCCACGATGCCGGTCGGCGAGCCGAGCGGGTCGACGGGTGCCGATCGAGCGTTGGACGATCGACGGAGTGGAGAGTTCCCTGACCGTTCCGTTCCAAGGCGCGCAGCAGGTAGGCGGACGATACCCCCGATGAGACCCCGACCTCCAGGATGTGCCGCGGCCGCAACAGGCGGGTCAGTGCGTAGAGTTCCAGGGGAGCGTCGATCTCCACGTAGCCCGTGCGTCCTCCCGTTCGGTGTTCGCGATCAAGATGCCGGAAGAGCGTCGTCTCCTCGATCGCCTCCCGGAGGAGCCGTTCGGACGACGACCGTGGGCTCGCCGACAGCGCGCAGACCCAGTCTACATCCGGATCGGTCTCTTTCCTCATCTTACCGGCCGCCCGCCGGCTTCTTCGGTCGGGCCGGTTCGAGGAGCGCCTTCCATCCCTTCATCCACTCCTCGGGTCGTTGGATCTGGGGACGGACCGCGGCGACCCGGTCGAACGCCTGATCGAGGGTGAGGCGGCTGTAGCGGTGCAGATACCACGCCCCCGCCAGCGACCCCCGACGCACTCCATGTCCGCAAAACAGGAGGACGGGGAGGCCGCCCTCCCGGGCTTGGTGGGCCAGGTCGACGATCCGGTCGAGATTCTCGACGCGCGGCGCGCCGGTCGCCACGTCGTAGATCGGCAGGTGCTCGGTCCCGGACATTCGGTCCAACTCGGCCGGTCGCTCGTCCAGGACGCAAAAGCGGGCGCCGACGAACGAGGCCGCATCTGTCCAACCGCCGACAAAGACTCCGTCAGCGATTTCAGAAGCGTTGGACGGCGACGACTTCGGCGCACCACCGGTCGATCGTCGGGAGGTCGTCATCAGAGCCGGTCATCGAATTACGGGTTAAGAAGTTCGACCAAAGCTGAACCCCCCGGGCATAGGGCTATTCGGAGCCGTCCGCTCGGCTCTCCTCCCGGCTCCGGGGAGCGAGCGTCCGTGAATCGTCTCGATCGGCTCCCGGCCCATGATCCTTCCACCGACGCAGGAATACCATGATCTCCCTCCTGGTACTCCTCCTGATCGCAAGTGCGTTTGGCTTTGCCATCAGCATCGGGGCCCACTACACGGGGGCTTGCATGGGCATGCCGTACGCCGCCGGCGCGATACGCCCGACCCAGGCGCTGCTGTTCATGGCTCCGCTGGCGTTCGTCGGGGCGGCTCTGGCGAGCGAACGCGTCGAGACGACGGTGGGTCATGGCATCCTGGCGACGCCGACCGTCACGCTCGCCCTCGCCCTGGCGATCGTGGTATCCGCGCTGCTGCTCACCAGCGCGTACAACTTCCTGACGATCCCGACGTCCACGATCCAGATCCTGGTATTCTCTACCGTGGGTGGAGGCCTCGGCGCCGGGGTCGCCGTCGATTGGTCGACGATCGGCTCGCTGCTGATCGTGTGGGCCGTCGCGCCGGTCGCCGCCTTTGGGCTCGGGTACATCATCGTCCGCGTCGCCGACCGGAGCCGACCTCCCGGACCGGTCGGAACGAAGCTCGGCCAAAGCGCCGTGATCGGCCTCGTCACCATGGGGGGGGCCGCCTCGTTCGCCATGGGAGCGAACGATGTGGCGAATGCCTCGGGAGCGCTCGTCATGACCGGGGTCGTCCCCCTACTCCTCGCCGCCGTGATCGGGGGATTGGGACTCGCGGTCGGAGTCCTCACGTGGGGACGGCCGCTCCTTCAACGGGTCGCGTTCGATCTCGTCCGACTCGACCCTCGGATGGCGATCAGCGCACAGTTGGCCCAATCGATCGTCGTGCTCGTCTCGGTGAGCTTTGGTCTCTTCACCTCCCTCAATCAGGCGCTCGTCGGGGCGATGATCGGCACGGGCGTCGCCCGCGGCCAGTCGACGGTCCTCTGGAAGCCGGTGCGGAGCATTCTACTGGGATGGGCGGCGGGGCCGGCTTCCGGGTTCGCCCTCGGCTTCGCGCTCTCCGCCCTCGTCCTGCGGGGAGGCGGGTAGCCCAGCCGGCCGCCGGCGGAGACGGGTCGCTCGATCGGACCCGGTGTCGTGACTGCGAAATCCCGTTGAAAAGTCCGACGAACCAGGACGGCCCGGGTCCCGATCCTGGAGTGCGGTCGGGCCTAGAACGGCCGAGGATTCGTGCGCTCGACGATCAGGCGTAGCCGAACTGCTTCTTGGCGAAATCGCTCATCCGGTCCGGGGTCCACGGCGGCTCCCAGATCATGTCGATCGTCGCGCTGTGCACTTCGGGGACCTTCTCGAGGGCCGCTTTGATCTCCTCGGCGAGGATCCCGGCCACCGGACACCCCGGTGCCGTGAGCGTCATCTTGAGCTTGACGTCATCCCCCTGCCACTCGAACCCGTAGATGAGCCCGAGGTCGACGATGTTCATCGGGATCTCGGGGTCGTAAATCTGCTTCAGCTTCTCCGTCATCTGCTTTTCGCGGTCGGCGTACGGACCTGAGGTGGTCGGGGCGAACGGGGGGACCGCGGCGGCCGGGGCCGGAGGGGCGGCGGTCTCGGGGGCGGCGTCGCTCATCGGCCCGAACAATCGACCCCGTGCGTATAAGGGTGCGGGCACGGGGCGGTTACCTGCGCTCCCGGGGGCGGGAACTCATTTGAAGCCGCCGACCGTGGACGATGCGATGGCTCCGTCCACCGACGTCCACGCGCAGGCCCCGGCCCGGGGCCGTCTCCGACTTCGGTCCGTCGGTCTGTCGTCGATCCGCAAGCCGCTGGTCATCGAGCGGCCCGGCCGGGTCCACACGCTCGCCGTAGCGTTCCGGGTGGGCGTCGACCTCCCCGCCGACCGCAAGGGGTCCGACCTCTCGCGGAACGCGGAGATCCTGGCGGAGATCGTCGACGCGACCGTCGCTCGCCCCGCCGCCGGGCTCGAGGCGGCCTGCTCGGCGATCGCCCGGGAACTGCTCGTGCGCCACGGCTACGCGACCGAGGCGTCCGTCGACGCGTCCGCCGAGTACTTCCTCCGCCGGGGGATCTCCGAGGAGCGACGCAGCTTCGAGGATTACACGCTCCTCGCGGAGGCCCGTGCGAGCCGCTCGACCGACGGGTCGATCGTGGTCCTCCGGGCCGTGGGGGCGGAGGCGGTCGGGATGACCGCCTGTCCGTGCGCGATGGAGACGTGCCGCGAACGGCTCCTCAAAGAATACCCGCTGCTCGCCGACCCTACGCTCCGTGACCTGCCGATGATCACGCACAACCAGCGCAACCGCACGACGCTCGTCTTCGATCTAGCGGAGGAGGCCGACGCGGAGGTCGACAAGATCATCGAGGCGATCGAGGCGGCCCAGTCCAGCCCGACGTACGCCATCCTGAAGCGGGGCGATGAGGGCCAGGTGGTGCTGGATGCCCATCGCCGACCCAGATTCGTGGAAGACGTCGTGCGCGATCTCCTCCACAGTCTCCCGGCCCGGTTTCCCGACCTCCCGGACTCGGTCATCGTCCGTGCGTCGACCGTGAGCGAGGAGTCGATCCACAAGTACAACGTGGAGGCGGCCCACCGCGTCTCTCTCGGCGATCTGCGCCGAGAATCCGCCGCGTAGGGGTCCCGGCGAGGTGGGTCCGTGCGCTACGCGATCGATGCGATCCGGCGACGGCCCGGCCGCTCGGCGCTGACCGTCCTCGGGATCGGTCTCTCGGTTGGGCTGGTGGTCCTCCTCGTCTCGCTCTCCGCAGGCGTTCAGTCGAGCGCGGTGACGCTCGCCTACGAGAGTGGCGTCGACCTCCTCGCCGTGAGCCCGGGGTCGAACATCACCGCCGGACAGTTCCCCCCGCTCTCCCTCGCGCACACTCTCGTGACGAAGATCCCCTCGGCCGATCCAAACGTCGCCACCGCGAGCCCCTGGTTGATCGAGGACCTCGCGTTCGGCAACGCCTCGCTCTGGAGCGCCGCGAACCACTCGAGCTTCCCCGCCGGCTGGACCTACACCGAATCCGGCACGGTCGGCTGGATCCCCTCCGACAACGCGGGCATCGAGACCCCCACGGTCTACCAGGGCACCGGGTTCACTGCGCCGGGGGACCCGTTCTACGCGAACGGCAGCTACACGGGGACTCCGACGCACCAGGTCGTCCTCGACCAGGGCCTGGCGGGGGTCCTCCACGTCGGCGTTGGCGATCAGGTCTGGGCGGGCGCTTCGGAGCCCCCTTCGAACGCGGGGCTCGATGCGTGGTACGCCGGCGCGACCGAGTTCACGGTCGTCGGCATCTCGGGCCCGTTCTGGCTCGTTCCCTCCGCGCTCCTCGGCTTCGTCTATCTCTCGGAGCTCCAGGCGCTCTACGGAGGTGCGTCCCCGTCGACCGACTACGCCACTCTCGTGCTGATCCACCTCACCGACCCGACCCACCCGACCACCGACGAGGCGCGCATCGCGGTCGCCGTTCCAGGATTAAGCTTGTACACCCTCGGGAATATTCTCGGGGAGATCCAGCACGTCGTCAACCTCTATCGCACGTTCGGCCTCCTCGTCGGGGCGGTCGGCGTCGTCGTCGCGGCGCTGTTTGCCACGACCGTCCTCCAGATGTCGGTGGACGATCGAAGTCGCGAGCTCGCGCTCCTGCGCGCGATCGGGTCGACCCGCGCATCGGTCGGGCTCCGCGTCGTGGAGGAGTCGCTGATCCTCTCGGGCCTCGGCCTGGCATTCGGCCTTCCGATCGCGTACGCGGGTGCGCTCCTGCTCAACCGATTCCTTCTCGGACTTCTCCCCGGGCTTCCTTCGGCGTTCTCGTTCGTGTCGTTCGACGCGGCCGTGATCCTGACCGGCGTGGCGGCCGTGCTCGCGCTCGGACTCGTGGCGGCGGTCGCCCCGGCGCTCCGGGCGATGAGCCTACCGGTCGCCGAGGAGCTCCGGGCCCCGTGAGCGGTTCCCCGTGGGGCCACGGCCTGCGCCATGTCCGTTTCCAGCGGATCCTCGCCATCGCCGCGATCGGGGCCGCGGTCGCCCTCCCCGTGGTGCTAATCTCGGTGGGAGGAGGGGTCGCGGATCACGAGCTTCACGCGCTCGAGAACGCCGGCTACCAGATCGTCGTGAGCGCCGCGGGGGACCATGGGATCACGGGAGCTCACAATCTGAGCGACGAGATGCGGGCGATCTCCGGCGTGGCGTACGCCTCGCCGACCCTGAGCATCGCGATCGACGCGTTCAACGGGAGCGGGAACGTCACCCCGGTCCTCGCCGAGGGCGTGATCCCGGCCCAGTTCACGCCTACGGTGGGTCCGACCGAGACCGGGGTCTTCCCGGATCCGTTGCCCCTGGGGGACCCGAGCGATCTGGGGCACTTCGCGAACGGCTCCTATCTCGGGCCGGAAGCGTACGACGTGCTCCTCTCCGCTCCGTACGCCCAGCACTTCAATGTTGGCGTCGGCGGCTCAGTCGTCCTCGCGACGGCGGACAATCTCTCCTCGGGGATCCGGTTCAACGTCACCGGGCTGTTCGGACCGCCGTTCTCCCTGCTCGAGCCGACGGCCGCGTACGCGATCGTCGTGCCGCTCAGTGACCTGCAGACCCTTACTGGCTACGCGGCCGGCCACGCTACGATCGTGCCGGACGCGGCCGATTCGATCCAAGTCGCCGTGAACGGCTCGATCGCGGGGAACCCGGAAGCGATCGACCGTATCGCGGCCGCGATCCAAGCCCTAGTTCCCGCGTATATCGTCAGCACGCTCTCCCAGGAGGCCCAGCAGCTCCAGTCGGCGAGCGCGGTGCTGACGGGATTCTACCTGGCGCTCTCGTCGGTCGGGATCGCGATCGGTGTCATCTTCCTCACGCTCGTCCTCCTGCGCCGCGTCGAGGGCGAGCGCCGATCGATCGGGATCCGACGGGCGTTGGGGCTTCCGTCCCGCGCGATCGCGGCAGGGATCGTTCGGGACGGGGCGGAGATCGCGGGCGGCGGGGCACTCGCCGGGGTCGTCGGGGGCTACGTGATGGTGGTGGGGCTCTCCTCCGAGGGGAGCTCGACCGTGCGCGCGGCCGCGAGCCTCGCCGTATTCCCGGTGGTCCTCCTCGGGGAATTGGTCGTCGGGATCGTGGCGCTCTCGCTCGTTGCGAGCGCGATCGCGACCCGCGTCGCCCTCCGGATCCCGGTCGTGGAGGCGCTGCGGTGATCCGGGCTCCCGCACCGACCGTCGAGCTGACCGACGTCGCCCGCGTCTACTCGGCCGGTTCCGCCGACGAGGTCCGGGCCCTGCGCGGGGTCTCCCTGCGGATCGACCCCGGTGAATTTCTCTCGGTCGAGGGACCGAGCGGGTGCGGCAAGACCACGCTCCTCAACCTGCTCGGGTTACTTGACGCGCCGACCGCAGGGGCGATGCGCTGGGACGGGCGTCCGGTGGGCGATCGCAGCGATCGGGAACGTGCCCGGCTTCGTCTCGAGGGGGTCGGGTTCATCTTCCAGCGATTCTACCTTCTACCGACGATGACCGCCCGTGAGAACGTCGAGCTTCCGATGCGCGCGCTCGGGCTGCCCCGGGCCGAACGGCTCGCGCGCGCGTCCGAGCTGCTCGGGGAGGTCGGCCTCTCCGGCCGCGAGGGGTCGTTCCCGCATCAGCTGTCGGGGGGCGAGGAGCAGCGAGTAGCGATCGCCCGGGCGCTCGCCAACCGGCCCGGTCTCCTGCTCGCCGACGAGCCGACCGGCGAGCTCGACTCGGGCAACACGCGCGGCATCCTCGACCTACTCACGCGAGTGCGCGCCGACCGCCACGCCACGCTCGTGCTGGTCACTCACAATCCGACCGTCGCCGCCCGGGCGTCCCGCCACGTCGTCATGGAGGACGGCCGGGTCGTCGGCGATCGCCGGGGAGAGTGAGCCCGTGGTGCGGATCGCCATCCTCCTCGAGGATCGTTGCCATCCGAAGGAGTGCCAGTGGGAGTGCCAGGCGTACTGCCCCCCCGTTCGGATGGGCCAAGAGTGCATCGTCGAGGGGCCGACCGGTCGTCCGATCATCTCGGAGACCCTCTGCATCGGCTGCGGCATCTGCGTGCACAAGTGTCCGTTCGATGCGATCAAGATCCTGAACACGCCCCAGGCGAACGAGGCGGAGATCGTCCACCGGTACGGCTACAACGGCTTCCGGCTGTACCGGCTCCCCGTCCCGCCGGAGAGGGGGATCACCGGTCTCCTCGGCCCGAACGGCACCGGAAAGTCGACCGCGCTCCGGCTGCTGGCGGGCCGGGACGTGCCCAACCTCGGCGACTTCGAGCATCCCGCGGATTGGGCGAAGGTGCTGGACCACTACCGAGGTACCGCGCTTCGGGCGCACTTTGAGCGGGTATCCCGCGGCAACCTGGTTACCGCCGTGAAGCCACAGTACGTGGACCGGCTCGCGGACGAGGCGTCGACGGCCTCCGAGTTCGTGGGGGACGGTCCGCGGGCGGTCCGCGCGATGGAGGAGGTCGGCCTCGGCCAACGGGGCGGGCGTCGTCTCGGAGAGTTGTCGGGCGGGGAGCTTCAGATGGCCGCGATCGCGAGAACCATCGCGACGGACGCGGACCTGTATTTGATCGACGAACCATCGAGCTACCTCGACATCGTCCACCGACTGAGGATCGCCCGTTTGCTTCGCCGCCTCGGGGAGACGAAGAGCGTCGTCGTTGTGGAGCACGACCTCGCGCTGCTCGATTATCTCGCGGATCAAGCCCACCTGCTCTACGGCGAGCCGGCGGCGTTCGGAGTCATCAGCCACCCGATCCCGATGCGCTCGGCGATCAACACCTACCTGACCGGCTACCTGAAGGACGAGAACGTCCGCTTCCGTACCGAGCCGGTACGGTTCGTCGCCCACCCGCCGAAGGCGCCCGGCCGACACAACGTCTCCGTCGAGTTTCCCGCGCTCGAGAAGGAGTTCCCATCGTTCTCGCTCTCCGTCGGCGCCGGAGCCCTCGCCACCGGAACGACCGTCGGGGTCGTCGGGCCGAACGCGACCGGCAAGACCACGTTCGTCCGGATGCTCGCCGGGGCGGAGACCCCCACCCGGGGCGCCCCTCCTACGGGGGTCACCGTGAGCTACAAGCCCCAGTACCTCAAGGCGACGCAGAGCACGAGCCTGCGGGCCCGGTCGGAGGCGCTGGCAGGAGACCCCGCGTTCGACGCGAAGCTGTTCGAGCGCGAGCTCGTCCCCGGTCTCCATCTGGACGAGGTGCTCGACGTGGCCATGCCCGACCTCTCCGGCGGGGAGCTCCAGCGCGCCGCGGTCGCCCTCGCGCTCGCCCGCCCCGCGTCGCTCTACCTGCTCGACGAACCGTCCGCCTACCTGGATTCGGACGAGCGAATGGCGATGGCCCGCCTCCTGCGGCGGCAGGTGGAGCGCCAGGCGGTGACGGCGCTGGTCGTTGACCACGACGTCTACTTCCTCGATCTCGCATGCGACGAACTGATGGTGTTCCAGTCCGAGGGGGACGACGGATCGAAGGGACGGGGTGACGGCCCCTTCCCGATGCGCGATGGGATGAACCGGTTGCTCCAAGACGTCGACATCACGTTCCGCCGCGATGCGGAGACGCTCCGCCCGAGGATCAATCGCGAAGGCTCGGTGCTCGACCGCGAACAGCGCGCGAAGGGAGAGTACTACTACGAAGCCGCCGCGTGACGTGGGCGTCGCCCTTTCCGAAGGCTTCCTGGGTTTCGCGACGACCTCCGCCATTCGGTTCAGTACGCCGGCCATCCGGCCCGCCTCGGCTCCGATGTAGAACACTACGGTGAGAGGGACTCGTGTCCAGACGTTGCCCGAATCGACTCGAGAATGCCCCCGGCATCGTGCCTGATCCTGCCACACACTCGGCCCTCGAGTAGCGCCCTCGGCAGGTTCTTACCCGCGTCGCACGCTCGATCCGAAGAAGATAGGATCCCTGACCGAGGTACAGCTCCCGGACCTCTGCACCGTAACCACGTTTAGGGTCAGTCGAAGTTTCGGGGGTGCGTCTAAGACCATCCACAGCGATGCGGCGAGCCTCGACCTCATCCGGCCGGATTTGGTCATCGGGTCGAGTGCATCGCGCTTCGCCGAGGCTCTTGGAGCGGGCTGGAGGTGTCGCCCGGGAGATCTACCCGGCGCGAAATCTCGATCCACGTCAGTCCTCGGGCTCGGAGCGACTGGACTCGTTCAAAGATCTCCGGAGTAACCCGCCGAGGACGAGCGACAGGGCAACTGAACTACGTTGGCCGCGCCCCGCGGGGCACTCCTCGCATGACCACCTGCGTACTGCGACAGGGACGGTACGATTTCGGCTCCGGTCGGCGGAGGGGCGGGTCCCAAGGTACTCAGTTTGGTGCTCGGACGGGTGGAATCTGTGGGCGGGCGTGTCTCTAAGAGCGCCCGGGCATGAGGTTCTGTCGAAGCCGCACCGTGAGCGCTCCTTCCGCGTCGCCCCCCCCCGCAAAGTCCACGTCGGCGCCGGAGCTCGACCCGGAAGGAAAGTTTCGGTCCTGGGGACGCCTCTCCGCCGGCGTGGTCGGAACGTACGTCGTGCTGCTCCTGATCATCATCTTCGTTCTCATTCCGCGGGAACCGTCGACCTCTTGGTGGGTGCCGTACGCGCTCGCCATCCTCATCGCGCTGTTCCTCGGCCGCTACTTCTCCACCCATTACACGATCGACGATTCGTTCCTTCGCGCGTCGCGGATCCTCGGCGGCCGGCGGGTGGCGCTCGAGGAAGTCCGTCGCATCGAGTACTCCGCGCTCCGGGACCTCGCCCCGTCGGGTCTCATGGCGGCTCTCGGACCCTGGGGATGGCGCGGACGGATGTGGAGCCCGGTGATCGGTCCCTTCGACTCGATCTTCACCGATCCCGCGAACGGTATCCTCGTCACCGGACCCGACCATCCGCTGTACTTCTCGCCGCGAGATCCCGAGGCGTTCGCGCGCGAGCTCTCCCGTCGGGTCCGCTCCTACACCGGGCCGCTCGAGGTGGACGTGGGCCACCCGCTCTCGGGCTAGCTCTCAGTAGACCGTGAGCGATGGGTCGACCTGCTCGGCCCAGGCGTTGATCCCGCCCTTCAGGCTGCGCACGTTCGTGAAGCCGAGGTCCAAGAGAGTCCGCGTGGCGTCCGCGGACCGGGAACCGGCCCGGCAGAACAGCACGATCGACCGCGCCCCGGTGAGCTCGTCGACGTGATCGGCGATCTCCCCCTTCGGGATCGGGAGGGCGCCGGCGATCCGAGAGATCGCGAGCTCCTCGGGCTCGCGCACGTCGACCAGGAGCGGCGGGTCGTCGGCGGCGAGCGCCGCGGCCAGCTCCCGCGGAAGGATCTCGGGGACCCCGGCCGCGACGACCGTCCCGGGAGCGGGGACACCGCAGAACGCGGGATAGTCGATGAGACCTTTTTGCGTCGCGTGCGGAGAGCAGAGGACGCACTCCGGATTCTTCCGCAGCTTCAACTCGCGGAACCGGAGCGCGAGCGCGTCGTAGAGCAGCAGTCGGCCGATCAGCGGCTCCCCGATCCCCAGCACGAGCTTGATCGCCTCCGTCGCCTGGAGGACGCCGACGACGCCGGGGAGCACGCCCAGCACTCCGGCCTCGGCGCACGACGGGACCAGGTCCGGCGGGGGAGGCTCGGAGTAGAGGCAACGGTAGCACGGCCCGCGTTGCGCATCGAAGACGCTCACCTGCCCCTCGAAGCGGTAGATCGACCCGTAGACGTTCGGGATCTTGCTGAGGACGCAGGCGTCGTTGACGAGGTAGCGGGTCGGGAAATTGTCCGTCCCGTCGAGGACGACGTCGTACTGGCCCACGATCCCGAGGGCGTTGGTGGAGTCGAGGCGCTGCTCGTGCAGGACCAACTTCACCCCGGGGTTGAGTCCCGAGAGGCGGTCGCGGGCGGAGGCGAGCTTCGGTCGACCCACGTCGGCCGTGGAGTAGAGGATCTGTCGCTGGAGGTTCGATGCGTCCACGGTGTCGAAATCCACGAGCCCGATCGTCCCCACGCCGGCGGCCGCGAGGTACAGCGCGGCCGGTGCCCCGAGCCCCCCCGTCCCGACGATCAGCACCCGGGCTCGTCGCAGGCGCCGTTGCCCGGCGAGGCCGACCTCGGGGAGCAGAAGGTGTCGACTGTAGCGACGAAGCTCCTCCGGGCTGAGGGGTTCCTCCTCCCGTGGAGAGGGCGTCGCGCGGCTCGGCGCGTTCGCGCCTTGGTGGATCGAACCGCCGGCGATCGCGGGCACGATCGACACGACATCGCCCTCCCGCAGGGGCGTCGCCTCGCGTTCCCGATTTCGGATATCGTCCTCGTTGACGAACACCGAGACAAAGTTGCGGAGCTTTCCGTCGGGTCCGTACAGATGGCGGAGCAGACCGGGGTGTAAGTTGCAGAGGGCCTGGATCGCCGCCCCGGCGTCCGTCGCTTCGACCGTCACCTCGCGTTGACCGGCGGCGAACGCCCGTAACGGAGTGGGAATTCGAACCGTCACGGTCGGCATTCGAGCGGGATCCTCCTCGGCCCCCTACGGGAGGCCGACTCCTAGTGCCTCCGCCGTGGGAGGGGTGACGGTCAGAGAGATCGTCTGAAACTCGCGTCGCTCCGGGTCGAGTTCGAAAGCGCCGACCTCGGACGCGCGCGCCGCGCGATCCGTGGCAAGGATGAGATAGGCGTACCACGGCCAGGCGTGTTCCTGATCGAAGACAGACGGTCGCGCGGGATGGTCGGGATGCGAGTGGTAGAATCCCGAGACGACGAGCTCTCTCTCCGCCGCCCGAGCTTCCGCCTCCCGAAGCTCCTGGGGAAGGATGACGAATCGCCGTTGTCGTTCGCCGGTCGACCGATTCGGGGCGGGCTCGGAGCCGACGATCGGCCGAATCTCCAGCACGCTCGCGTCCTCCGGTGGCGAGAGGAGGAAACCGCAGCACTCCTCCGGATACGCCGCGTTGGCGTAACGACGCATCGCCCGGAGCGCCGGCGCGCTCACGGCGAGCCCCTTCACCCGCGCTCCTCCGTATCTCCCCGACCGCCGTCGGGCAGGATGACGACGACGAACGCCCCCGGTCCATCGACCCCGACTCGGAGCGCGGCGACGACGGCGGCCCCGGACGATGGTCCCACCGCCAGCCCCTCCTCCGTCCCGAGGCGCTCCGTCATCGCGACCGCCTCTTCCGTTTCGACCCGCTGCGTCTCGTCGAGGACGCTCTCGTCGTAGGTCGAGGGCCGGACCGCCGTCGGCAGGTGCTTGAGCCCTTCGAGCCCGTGGATCGGACTGGAAGGTTCGACACCTACGACTCGGATCGAGGCGGATCGTTCCTTGAGGTACCGGCCCGTGCCCGAGATCGTCCCCCCGGTGCCGACGCCGGCGACCAGGTGGGAGATCCGTCCCTGGGTCTGCCGCCACAGCTCCGGACCGGTCGTCGTATAGTGGGCCGCCGGGTTCGCGGGATTGTTGTACTGGTCGGCGTAGAAGTACCGGGCGGGATCGCCCGCGGCTTTCTCTCGGGCCGCGCTCTGCGCGCCATCGGTCCCCTCGGCCGGGTCGGTGAAGACCACCTGGGTTCCGTAGGCGCGGAGGCGCCGGAGCCGGTCGGGCGAGACGTTCCGCGGGAGGTACACTTCGACCGGGAATCCCAGGCGCGCTCCGAGCATGGCGTACGCGACCGCGGTGTTCCCGCTCGACGCGTCGATCAACACGCGGCCCGGGCCGAGGAGACCCTCCGCGAGTGCGGCCCGGACGATCCCGAGCGCGGCCCGGTCTTTGACCGAGCCGGTCGGGTTGCAAAACTCCGCCTTTCCCCAGAGCTCGAACCCGAGGACGGACGGCGGGGCGAGGCGATGGAGGGGGACGAGCGGCGTGCCCCCGATCGAGCGAACGAACGGGTCGTCCGATGTTCGGGCCCGACGCTCGGGGATGGGCGAAGGGACCCCTCGGGTCAGCGCAGCGGGATCAGATGCGTACACCGGATCCCCCCGCGACCGATGGACTCTTCGAGGTCGACGCCCGCCTCGCCGAGGAGGGCCTCGGTCAGGTGCTTATCGAACACCTCGCAGAGAAGGAACGGGTGGGAGAGCGCGCTCTGGCGGAAGACGCAATTGGTCCGAACGATCCGGTACCGCCCGTCCGGCATCCGCTCCGAGGTCGCACCGAATCCGATCCGGTTCAGGGCGCGGACCAGGTTGGTGGCGCGTTCGTCCATGGACGTGGTGCTCGGCAGCTCGTCCGCGACCGCGCGGGCCATTCGTACGCCGGCCTCGGCGAACAGGGCGCTCACGTATCCCTCCCCCTCCCGGGCCAACAGTTCGTCGACGACGGTGTCGAGGATCATCCCGTACTTCTTCGGGAACAGCTCCTGACCGGACGGAGTGAGAATGTACCGCTTGCGCGGGCGACCGACCCCTTCCCGATGGAACGCCGGGATCACGAGCCCGCGCTCTTCGAGGCGCTCGAGGTGCCCTCGCGCGGCGCTCTCCTGGATCCCGATCTTCTCCGCGAGGTCCCCGGCCGTGCGGGGAGCGATGGCGAGCTCTTCCAGGATGCGGCCCCGCGTCCCCTCGAACGCGTTGGAGTCACCGGACATGAATCTGCATCTCCCCGATCGACCGGGGATTTACTCACCGCGCCATGCTTAAATAACGGTATCGGCTGATACGGCTCCGATGTCACCGACTACCCTGGGGCAGGCCCATACCCTCGTGGTGGAGGATCTCCACGCCGAGGTCGCAGGAAAGGAGATCCTGAAGGGAGTGAACCTCACCTTGCGCAGTGGCGAGCTCACGGCCCTGATGGGCCCGAACGGCTCGGGCAAGAGCACCCTCGCCTACGCCCTGATGGGCCACCCGAAGTACAAGGTGACGAAGGGACGGGCCCTGCTGGACGGGAAGGACCTTCTCAAGCTCAGCGTCGATCTCCGCTCGCGCGCGGGCCTTTTCCTCGGATTCCAGTACCCCCAGGAGGTCTCGGGGCTCTCGCTCTCGAAGTTCCTCTGGACGTCCTACATGCAACGCCACACCGCCGAGGACGCCGATACCGCCGGGTTCGACCGCGACCTGAAGACGCACTTGAGCTACCTCGAGATGGACGAAACGCTGCTGAAGCGATCGCTCAACGAAGGGTTCTCGGGTGGCGAGAAGAAACGGGTCGAGGTGCTGCAGATGGCCACCCTCCGCCCGATGTTCGCCATCCTCGATGAGCCCGACTCCGGCCTCGACATCGACGCCGTCCGCGCCGTCGGGGAGACCGTGGCGAAGCTCCACCGGCCCGATGCCGGAATCCTCGTCATCACGCATTACCAGCGGATTCTCAAGTACCTCAAACCCGACCAGGTCCACGTCATGGTCGATGGGGCGATCGCCCTCTCGGGTGGCCGCGACCTCGCCGAGCAGCTCGAGGCGAAAGGATACGACTGGGTTCGGCTCGGCATCCCGGGCGCCTCGACCTAACGCGCCCCGGGGGACCCCGGCCGATGGACGTCGAGCGGATCCGGGGCGACTTTCCGATCCTCTCTCGGACGTTCCACGGCCGACCGCTCGCGTACCTCGACTCGGCCGCGACCTCCCAAAAGCCGTCCGCCGTCCTCCGCGCCGAGGAGGAGTTCTATGCGAAGTCGAACGCCAACGTCCATCGCGGCGTCTACGAACTGAGCGTCGAGGCGACCGACGCCTTCGAGTCGGCCCGGGAGAAGGTCGCCCGCTTCGTTCACGCCGCCGACCCCTCCGAGATCGTTTTTGTACGGGGGACGACCGAGGCGATCAACCTCCTCGCGACGTGCTTCGGCCGCTCGCTCCTGCACCGCGGGGACCGTGTCGTGACAACGGTGATGGAACACCACTCGAACATCGTCCCCTGGCATTTTCTGAGAGAGTTTTCGGGCGTGGAGCTCGAGTTCATCGGGATCGACGACACGGGCCGCCTGAGGTTGGACGATCTCGACCGGCTGCTCGCCGGGGGAAAGACGAAGGTCGTCACCGTCACCCACGTCTCCAACGTTCTCGGGACGGTGAACCCGATCCGAGAGATCGCCGAGAAGGCTCACGACGCGGGCGCGCTCGTCGTCCTCGACGCCGCGCAATCCGCCCCGCATCGCCCGATCGACGTCGCGGAGCTCGGCGTCGATTTCGTCGCCTTCTCCGGTCACAAGATGCTCGGCCCGATGGGGATCGGCGTCCTCTGGGGTCGCACGGCGCAGCTCGAGGCGCTCCCGCCGTACATGGGCGGTGGCGAGATGATCCGGGAGGTGCACACCGACCGCGTATCGTACCGTGAGGCGCCGGCGCGGTTCGAGGCCGGAACTCCGAACGTCGCGGGGGCGATCGCTCTTGGCGCCGCCATCGACTATCTGACCTCCCTCGGGTGGGAAGAGATCCGCTCGCACGGGCGGACCCTGCAACGAAAGCTGTTCCATGATGCGACGGCCCGCTTGGGAGACCAGATCCGAGTCTTCGGTCCGCCGGATGCCGCGGACCGGGAACCGGTCCTCTCGTTCTCCCTCGCGGGGGTGCATCCGCACGACATCGCGAGCCTCCTCGACGCCGAAGGGGTCTGCGTGCGCGCGGGCCATCATTGCGCTCAACCGTTGATGGAGCGCCTCGGGGTCTCCGCGCTGACCCGGGCGAGTCCCTACGTCTACAACACCGAGGCGGAGGTCGACCGCCTGTTCGACGCCCTCGAGAAGGTCGTACGTCTGTTCGCCGGAAGTGGGTCGAAGAGCGTGGAACCCACCCGTCCCGTTCTGTAGCGCGCTCCCCTACAGGACGGGCGATGCGCCCGTCCCCTTTCGAGGAGGGCCGGAGTGTCGCCTGGGCCACGACCTCTCATTTAAATACACCGGTGTGGTGGAATCGGTGAGGACGTCATGGCGCAGTCATCGGCCGACATCACACCGCTCGATTACACTCGATACGACTTCAAGAATCCCGAGACGTACCGCGTCCGGATCGCCAAGGGGCTTTCGCGCGATGTCGTCCACCAGATCAGCGCGCTCAAGCACGAGCCGGACTGGATGCTGGAGTACCGCCTGCGGGCCTACGACCATTTCGTCCAACGCCCGATGCCGGACTGGGGCCCGAGCCTCGCCGACATCGACTTCGATTCCTACACGTACTACGCCGACCCGCTCGGCGACGACAAGCCGAAGAGGAGCTGGGACGACCTGCCGGCCGACATCAAGAACACGTTCGACAAGCTCGGCATCCCGAAGGCCGAGCGGGAGTTCTTTGGCGGCGTCGGGGCGCAGTACGACAGCGGGACGGTCTACCACAAGATCCGCGAGGATCTCTCTGCGAAGGGGGTCATCTTCTGCGACACCGATACCGCCGTGAAGGAGCACCCCGAGATCGTCCGGAAGTACTTCGGCAAGATCATCCCGTACAACGACAACAAGTTCTCGGCGCTCAATAGTGCGGTCTGGTCGGGGGGCAGCTTCGTCTACGTCCCGCCCGGGGTCGACGTCGGCATCCCGCTCCAAGCGTACTTCCGCATCAACGCGAAGAACGTCGGCCAGTTCGAGCGGACGCTGATCATCGCCGACAAGGGCGCGAAGGTCCACTACATCGAAGGGTGTACTGCTCCGGTCTACTCCACCGACTCGCTGCACGCCGCGGTCGTCGAGGTCGTCGCAGAGCCGTACGCCAAGGTCCGCTACACGACCGTCCAGAACTGGTCGAAGAACGTCTACAATCTGGTCACGAAGCGGGCGGTCGCCTACGAGCAGGCGCTCGTCGAGTGGGTCGACGGGAACATGGGCTCGAAAGTGACGATGAAGTACCCGTCGGTGTACCTGAAGGGCCGTGGGGCGCGTGCGGACATTCTCTCCGTAGCGTTCGCCAGTGAGGGTCAGATCATCGACTCGGGCGCGAAGGCGGTCCACTCGGCGCCGGACACCTCGAGCAAGATCATCTCAAAGTCGATCGCTATCCGGGGCGGCCAGACGAGCTACCGCGGTCTCCTCCACGTCGCCCCGGGGGCGACCGGGGTGAAGGCGGCGGTCCGGTGCGACGCGCTGCTCCCGGACGAGTTCGGGCGGTCGGACACCTACCCGTACAACGAGATCCACGAGGAGGACGCGACGATCACGCACGAGGCGGTCGTCGGAAAGATCGGCGAAGAGCAGATCTTCTACCTGATGAGCCGCGGCCTGAACGAGTCGGACGCGATCCACCTGATCCTGATGGGGTTCCTGGCCGAGTTCGCGAAGGAGCTCCCGATCGACTACGCCCTCGAGCTGAACCGGCTGATCCAGCTCGAGATGACCGGCTCGGTCGGATAGGCGGCCTCGCCTAGCCCGTCCCCTTCCCGCGCGGCACGCGCGGGAGCTCCGTGTGCGACTTCACGAGGTCGATCACGGCGAGGAGCGTTGCGTAGGCGAGGTTCGCTTCGTCCGCCGCGCGTCGAGGGTCCCGGTCCCCGGGGGCATCGAGGAGCGCGAGCGCGCTCTCCAACAGATCGCGGGCGGTGACGAGGCTCAACGGGTCCACGACCCGAGCCCCCGGGGCGTCGACCAACGACCTCGTCTCCCCGAGGTCCTCTCGGAGCGACCGACGCAGTTCCGCTAAGGTCGCGGCCGGCACGGCGGCGGGATCGAGGACGAGCGGCATGACGCCCGGGTTCGAACGGGCGTCTGGGATAGCGTTTGTCGGGGGGCGTTCGAGGAGCTCAGCGGAGCTTCGCGTCGAAGCGCCACTCGGGGGTCGAATCGGTGCCGGCGACGGAGAGCGCCGGAAGGATCGGAGACTGCGCGCCGCTCCAGACGAGGGCCTCCCCGTTCCACCGGGCCTCGAGCGACGGATAGAGGGTCTCCCGCATGCCGGCGATCGGCGCCCGTTCGTGCACGTAGGCAAGGAACCCTTCACCGATCATCCGGACCGACTCCGACTCCGCGATCCCACGCGACTCGAGATAGAAGACCTGCTCCGGATCGACCGGGTGGACCGAGGTCGAGTGCGTTGCCTTCACGTCCCGGCACAGGATCTCGAGGATCGGAATGGTGTCGGAGCGCGCCCCCCGGGAGAGGAGCATCGCGTGCTCGGAGATGTAACTGAGCGTGCGCCGGGCCTCGTGCTCGATGCGCACCAGCCCGCGGCTCATCCCGCGGGCTTCGCCGGTGAACACGCCGCGGGTGATCGACTGTCCGTGAGTATCCGTGGCCACGTGAGTCAGCTCGACCGAGCTGTCGTAGGACTGGTCGCGGGCCCCAAAGAACGTCTGCAGATCGACCACGTCCGCGCCGGTACCGGCGAGGGTCGTGCGGTTCCGGATCTTGGTCCGGAACCCGCCCAGACCGTTCCACATCCAGGCGAGCCGACCGGCCTCGCCGACGGTTCCGCTGCGACGATACACGGAGACCGCGCGGAGGTCGGGGGCATGCACGGAAAGGAAGACGACCTTCGCCCGAGCCCCGACGTCGACGTGGGTGCTCGAGGCGACCAGCCGTTGGCCGTCGTCGGGGGGTGGAGTGCTGTACGTCTCCTCGCTCACGAGGAGCTGGCTCCCGCTCCCTGCACGGATCGAGCGTCGGACCGACAGAGCCTCGTGAGGCTGGGTAAGGAGCGTCAGCTCTTGGACGCGGATCGGCTCGGCGAACCCGTCCGGCACATCGAGGACGTACCCCCGGTTGAGGAGCACGGTGGAGAGCGCGGTGAGCCGATCGGTCGGCTCCTCGGCGTCCTGGAGAAGTTCCTTCCCTCCGTCGGGCCCGAGCGACCAGAGCTCCGAGAGCGTCCGCACTCGAACTCCGCTTCGGGCGAGGGCGCTCGGAAGCTCGGATCGGGTGCCGGCCGCATCGTGAACGATCCGGATCGCTCCGGGAATCGGCGGAGGGACGGGCGCGGCCCCCCCGTTCGCCAGCGAACTGATCCCGGTCAGGTCGACGTTCGAGAAATAGCCGTAGCCCCGGTAGAGGGGATTCGGCTCGAGGGGGAGGTTCTGGAACCGGTCGTACGCGTCGAGTCGGCTCGCCGCGATCGCGGGGGGGTCCGCGAGGGCCGACGAGAGCTGACGCACCTCTTGGGGACTCACCCACTCGGCATGGCGGGCGACGGACGCAGCCATCGAATTTACACACAGTAGGGTGTTTATAAGATGAACGCCGCGCCCGCCTCGTCAGGGTAGAACTCGGACGGCCCCCCCCGCCGGCGCGGGCGATTTATACAGTGGGACGGTGAACCGGATAGGGGGAGTATCCTTGGCCTACGACATGTACCAGGAGATCATTCTCAACCACTATCGTTCGCCCCGGAACTTCGGCCCGTTGCCCGAGGCCGACCACAGCGGCGAGGAGTCCAATCCCCTGTGTGGCGATCATATCACGATCCGCCTGAAGGTCGACCCGAGCACCCAGAAGATCGAGAAGATCCGGTTCGAGGGTGACGGCTGCGCGATCAGTATGGCGAGCGCCTCGATGCTCACTCAGCGGATCGAGGGGCTGACCCTGGACGGAGCCGGCAAGATCTCCCAGGAGGACGTGCTCACCGGACTCGGCATCCCTCTCTCTCCCGTCCGTACCAAGTGCGCTCTCACCGGGTATGCTGCCCTTGGCCGCGCGCTGCACCCGGAGGTTTTCGGTTCGGTCGCGCCGCGTTCGACCCCCGTTCCCCGAACCGAAGGATGAGCGCTCCGCGGGAGACCCGGGGCGACCGGTAAGGTTCTCGTGGTCGATATTGACCCCGATATCTGCGTCCTCTGCGGACTGTGCACGGGCGTCTGTCCCCCGAACGCCATGGAACTCACGTCGACGCGGCTCGTCGTCCACTCGAACTGCACGGAGTGCGGGTGGTGCGTACCGTACTGCCCCGTCGGAGCGATCTCGGGAGGCCGGCCGGTACCGCGACGCCTTCGCGGGATCTGAGCCGCCGATCCCGGGGTCAGTCGGACCGCTCGCGAGACTGCAGCGGGCAGTGGCACTTTCACCGGCCGAGCCGGCATTTCTCCCGGGAGAGCGGGAGGATCGGCTGGCGCCGGCGTCCGTACTTGCGACGGGGTGTCGCGTAGGGGAGCGAGGATTCTTCGAACGGTATTCAGGGTGGCGCTTCGCGGAGGGAGATCCGTGCTCCGGGCACAGCTTTTCTGCACGGCGTCCGTGAACGGCCGATGCCACTTCCCGGCCTCGCGACCGTCGAGGGGACCCAGCAGTTCCGGGACCGCGCGGTGAGCCAGCGGGCGATCGCGTTCGAGCACTTCCGCTCGGCCCCCGGCGGACTCTCCCTCTCCTCCCTCGGGCTGGGCACGTACATCGGAGCCCCGGATGCCCCGACCGATTACGCCGTCGAGCAGGCGGTGACCGTATCGGTCGCTTCTGGCCGGGTCAACGTCCTCGATACGGCGATCAATTACCGGCACCAGCGGGCCGAACGCTCGATCGGCCGGGCGCTCGGTCGCCTCGTCGCGAAGGGAGAGGTTCCCCGTGCCTCGGTGTTCGTCGCCACGAAGAGCGGATACTTCGCCCCCGACGGAGAGTCGAAAACCCCTCCCGATCGATGGATCGAGGAACAGCTCGTTCGGCCCGGGATCCTCGACCCCGCGGACATCGTCGACGGATGCCATTCGATGAGCCGGTCGTATCTCCTCGACCAGTTCGAACGGAGCCGTACGAACCTCGGGCTGGAGGCGATCGATCTCGTGTACTTGCACAACGCGCCCGACGCCCAGATCCCGTCCATCGGCCGCGAGGCGTTCCTCGGCCGACTGGAGGAGGCGTTCCGTGTCTACGAGGAGCTTCGGGACGCTCGACGTCTGGGGAGCTACGGGCTCGCTACCTGGGACTCCCTCCGGGCGCCGAAGAGCGACCCGTCGTACCTTCCCCTCGAGACCGCCGCCCGGCTCGCCCGCAAGGTCGGCGGGGAGGAGCACGGGTTCCGGTTCGTTCAGTTCCCGTTCAACGTCGCTATGCCGGAAGCCGCCACCCTCGCGAACCAACCCGCAGGAAAAGGGGTCGAACCGTTGTTCTCGGCCGCGGGGAAGCTCGGGATCGCCTGCTTCACGAGCATCCCCCTGATGCAGGGCCGGCTCGCTCGATCCGGCCCGAAACGTTCGGGGCTCTCGTCCGCTCAAACCGCGCTCCAGTTCGCCCGATCCGCCCCCGGGTCGCTCGCGGCGCTCGTCGGGCAGAAAGACCCGGTGCACCTATCCGAGAATCTCGAGCTCGCGGTTCGCCGGCCCTGGGATCGGGCGACGTTCGAGTCGTTGCTCACGTAGGGTCGGTCGGCGCGTCGGGGAGCTTCGTCGCGCGGCTCCGACGCGGGGCGCTCTCCCCGAGCAACGGGTCGGTTTCCCCGCTTCGGTCGCCTTCCAGGACCGTGCGGCCGTCGATCTTTCGTACCCGGATCGTCCGGTCCGCGATCGAGGCGAGCTGACCTTCGTGCGATACGATCACCACCTGAGGCAGGGAGAGCTCGCCGAGCAACTCCCCCATCCGGATCACCTGCTCGGCGGAGAACCCATCCGTCGGTTCGTCGAGTAGGAGGCACTCGAGGCGGACGTCCCCGAGCGATCGCACGACGCTCGCGAGCGCCAGGCGGAAGGCGAGGGCCAACGCGGTCCGCTCCCCTCCGCTCAGCGCTTCGGCCGGCGTCGGTTCGCCGTCGATCATCACCTCGGGCGTGAAGCCGACGTCGGTCTGCGCGATCAACGACGGATCGTCGATCAGGGAGGCAAAGAACCGCTGGAACGCGCGGTCGAACGTAGCTTGGGCGTGGGCGAGCAGTTCCTGCTCCATCGCGAGAAGATGCAACCGGAACGGACCCGAGACCCACGCCGCCTTGCGCTCGAGGTCGTCGGCCCCGGCGACGAGGGCCGCCCTCTCCGCCCGGCCTTTTTCGGCGGAGGCAACGCGCCGAACCTCCCCGTCCAACCGCGTGTCCGCCCGGACCAGGGAGCTGCGCGCCTCCGTCAAG